>NZ_JBEOVB010000003.1:0-617884 GCF_040295245.1 Streptomyces sp. NPDC002884
AGCAGGAAGAGCCACAAGCCGAGGGCCATCGCCACCACAGCCCCGACGATCACCCAGATGTCGTCCAGTGGCCGCGTGGCCAGTTCCTCGGCGAGCCGACGCCGCCAGCTCATGGCGGGCCGGCCTGCCCGCACCGAGACCACGTCGTACAGGAGCAGTCCGACGGCCGCGGCGGCCAGCAGGGCCACCAGGGCCGCGGGAATCCGCCGCGCCGACCAGAAGCGGCGCGGCGGCCCGCCTGATGCGTCGGTCAGCGCCGTCGCGCCCGTGCCCGGGGTGTCATCGGCGGACGGAGCCGCCTCGCCGGCGTCGGAGGGAAGGCCGCTGTCGCCGGTCGACTGCCGCCAGGTGTGCGCGCTCATCTCACCCTCGCCTGGTCCGTGTGCCGTCCATGCGCCGAGTGCAGCCTCTCGACCGACACCTGGAGGTCGGACACGTCCATGCCGGCCCATGTCCTGAGCCGTTCGGTGACCTCCCGGCGCACAGCGGCGCACTGCGCCCCGATGTCGGACGGATAGCCGAGCCCGACGACGATGCGCAGCCGCGCCTCACCGAGCGCCGTCCGCCGCAGCGCGGCGGACTCGGCGTCTCGTCCTGCGGTGTTCCGCCCCGGTGCCCGCCGCACGGACGTGTTCACCCGTGGCGTCCGGCGGCCCGGCGGTACGCGGCCGGCCGACTCGGTGAACCCGCTCAGCGCTTCGCGCGCCACACGGGAGGCGATCTTCGCAACGACCCGGTCGGCGACGGTGATCGCACCGCGCTCCCTGCGGGAAGCGGCCGGGTGCCGATCTGTTTCACCGGTCACTGCCGCCAGTCCCCCCGAGTCCGTCGCCGGTCGTCGCGGATCCGCTCCTGGCGGTCCCGGCGGCGGACGAAATCGCCCAGTTCGAGATCACCTTCCGTGAACCGTCCGACCATCAGGCCGACGACACCCAGCCCCAGCACCAGCAGGAAAGCCCAGAAGTCACCGAAGTACGCGGCGAATCCCAGCGCCATTCCGGCCATCAGGCCCACTACGGCCCTGCTCATCAGGCGCTCCTTCAACTCACGTGGGCTGCTCCGCCCCTGCTACTGGATTCGCTGCCGCTCTTCCCCTTCGTCCTCCTGGTCGTCGGGCAGCTTCACGTCGCTGACGGTGATGTTGACTTCCACGACTTCCCGGCCCGCCATCCGTTCGACTGCGGAGATCACGTTCTCCCGCACTTCACCGGCCACGTCCGTGATGGAGACGCCGTAGTCGGCGACGATCTCCAGGTCGATGGCCGCCTGCTGCTCTCCGACCTCGACGCTGACCCCGCGCGTGGCAGATTTGCCACTGCCGGCGCCAGGCATCCGCTCCCGCATGGATCCCATCGAGCGGGCGAGTCCGCTGCCCAGAGCATGGACGCCGAGCACGTCCCGTGCCGCTATACCGGCGATCTTCTCCACCACCACATCGGCGATGGTCGTCCGGCCGCGAGAACCGGGCGCACCACTGACTTTTACGCCGGTGTTCTCAGTCATCGGGACATTCCTCCCTCAAGACGCCCACATGGCACTCACCGTTGATATTATATTCGCTTTAGTATGTTTTTCCCTGATATAGGGCATGAGGCGGAATGGTCCGACGAGCGGCCCGAACACCCCTGCCGGGAGCCCTCCGGGACACTCCGGGCGCAGTGCGGCGGCAGGAAGAGAACTGCAGCCATGGGAGCAAGAGGGTAAGAGGCTGGTGAAGACCGAGGCGTGGACGCAGGCACTACGGCACCAGCACGGCCCGGGCCGGCTGCTCCCGCTCGGCGGCCCCGACGACGGGACATGGATCACCGAACAAGCCGCCTGCCGCGCCCTCGGGCGCGCGGCCGCTGAGGTTCCCGGTGTCTGGCTGGAGTCTCTGCGTATCGGGCCGATACCAATGGAGCCAGTGTCCGAGCCGGCCGTCCGTCCGCCGGCCAGCGCGCTACCACCTGGCCCGCTCAGGATCGAAGCCGCCTTCACGGCATCCCTCGGCCAGCCGCTGCCTCACATTGCCGACCAGTTGAGGAGCGCGCTGCTCTACGCAGCCGCTGAAGCGCTCGGCCTGGCCGCGGTGACAGCTGACCTGCGCGTCACGGATCTCCATGAGCGCTCGAAGGCGGTCGTAAGGTCGCGAAACACAACGCAGGCCGTGAAGCTCGCGCCGCAGGCCGCAGCCGCGCGAAGCTCGCCACCGGGGACGGGAACAGGATCCACGCGAGGGCCTGTCGGTGAGCTGTCGGACGTCGCGATGGGCACTGCGGGCGTCGCCCGCCTCACCGCCGTGCTGGGAAGCCGCCCGGTCAAGGTGCGGGACCATGACGATCCACCCGTCCGTCACATCGAGGTCCAGCTCGCAGTCGCCCCCGGACACCATCCACTGGAAGTCGCCCGCGCTGTCCGGGCCGCTCTAGCCGACGCTGCCGCCACTGGCACCCCGGGCCCGGTCACCGCCGCCGTCCTCATCGTAGAAACGGAAATCTAGCCTTCAGTCTGGCGGCAGCGGACGTGAGCGGGGTGAAGGTGGTGTACCGCTCTTTCACGGCTGATCCCGGCGGCACGATTGCCGTGAGGGGCATGTTGGCCTGAGCCCGCAGGGCAAGACATGCCCGGCGCGCCACGAAGGACACAGGAAGCGTGCCGGCGGGTGAACACGTACGACGGACCACTGGAGCCGGCCGCGCTGCCTTTTGCGTCATCGGTCAGATCGGCTCCGCCCGGCCGCACGGCCGTCGTGCAGGACGGCCGTGCGGCTTCGTTCAGGCCGAGGTCATCCGGCGATTCCCATGGCGCGTACGACGGTCTGCGTCACGGTGTTGCCGCGGCTGTCACCGGCCTGGACGCGCAGTGTGAGGTACTGCGCCGAGGCAGGTGCGTGCAGCCGCAGGCTCACCTTGCCGTTGCCTTGGCCGCTGAGGCGTGCCGTCGTCCACGTGACACCGTCGTCGTAGGACAGTTCCACGCGGCTGGCGTGCAGGGCGGCATGGGATGCGCCTTCCAGGTGGAGCGGAGTGACGAGCAGGACGGCGTCGGTGGCTGCCTTGCCGTCGTCGGACGTCGGCAGGGTGTAGTCCACCTGGACGAGGGGGAGTTGCTCGCTGTCCTCGGCGTCCTCGGGCGCCGAGGAGGTGAACGTCCACTCGGTGCGCGTGGACGTCGAATAGGGGAAGGCGGCCGTGGCGGTACGGGTCGCCCGGTGCACCAGACGGTAGGTTGCCTTCTTCGCCGGGACGCTCGCGCTCACCCCCGCGCCGCCCTCGGCGACCAGCGTGTCACCCCGGTACAGCGAGGTCTCCTGGGTGGTGTCGGTACTGCCGAAGGGGGCGTAGTTGACGTGGTCGCCGCCGGAGTCGCTCCAGGACGGGATGACGACGTCCAGTTGGTCGCCGGTGCGCACGGGCGGCTGGACGCCGGCGTTGATGCGGGGGCGCACCACGGGTCCGAACCAGTCCACGTCCGTGGCGCTGCCCGCCCGGTAGGTGACGGGTCCGGACGCGCTGTAGGACAGGCCCTGGAGTTCGCCCTCCTCTCTCCACGAGAAGGTGCGGTCGGCGCTGACCCAGTCGGTGCGGTGTGCGCCGGCCGTGCTCAGCCGGTTGGTGCCGACCTGGTACGTGGTCCAGGGGTGGACGTCGTAGCGGTTCTCGTACACCTCACGGCCGGTGGGGTTGTGGAAGGACGTCTCCACCCGGGCCAGTTGCCCGGTCGTGGGCGCGTAGACGGGGTTGGCGGGTATGCGGTTCTTCCAGGTGTGGACCAGGTCGTAGAGGTAGTCCGTGTCGGGGCGGGAGACGGCCCGCACGGGCACGCTGCCCGACGCGCTCGCGTCCACGCTCGCCAGGAGCTTTTCGCCCGTCGTGCGGGACAGGCCCACCACTTCGATGGAGGACCTGATGATGGCCTCGCGCAGTCGACCGTCGAGGTCGTTGACGAACAGCAGCAGTTTCACTCCCGCGTTCTGCGCGGCCCGGATCTGGTCGTCCGCCGTGTCCTCGTCGTCGGAGTCCCAGCGCACCACCGCGGCCTTGCCGGCGGCATCGACGCCTTCGTAGTCCTCGGCGAGACCGTCGCCGGGGTGGATCACGTCGAGGTCGTAGGCGTCCTCGGGCAGCTTCGCTGATCCCGGCATGATCCACAGGTCGTCGAACTCCTGCCGGCCGGCGGTCACCGTCAGCAGCGGTTCCTGGTTGCGCCAGCGGGCGGTGAGGTACTGATCGCCGTCGCGGGGCGCGGCCGTGGGCGCCGTCCAGATGCTGTCGTAGCCGTCGCCGATCAGCGAGCTGTCGGCGACCGAGGAGCCGTCTTCGAACTCGCGGTAGTAGTCCAGGCGCCGGGTGAAGTTCTCGGTCTTCCGCGGTGTGAACTCCTTGATCTCTTTCAGGTCGGTGCCGTCCAGCACGAGGTCGGTGGTACCGGTCACCTTCACCTCGGGGATGATCATGCGGGCGTATCCGGCCGAGGCGGTGCCGTGCGTGCCCTGCACCCGGAAGTCGGCGTAGACGGTGTAGAGGCCCGGCGGCAGCAGTTCGTCGGACCGGCCTTCGCCGTAAAGATAGGTGCCCGCGTACTCGTCACCCTTGCGGTAGAAGGTGAGAACGCCGTCCGTGGCCTCCCCGGAGCGGCCGGTGACCTCGGTGCGGACGTGGAACAGCTGCTGACGGGTGCTGACGCCGAGCAGGGTGCGGGTGACCTCGGCGCCGCCCGCGGATGCCGTCAGCTGTCCGGTCCGGCGCTGGAGGTCGCCCGCCCGGTCGAGGTCGGTGGTGACCGTGGCGGTCGCGGTGCCGTGCGCGGGGACCTGCACGCGGGCGGGGGACACGGTGAAGACGCCGTCCTCAACGCCCGGTGCGTCGACGGCGAGGTCCACGATGACGGCCTGGTCCGCGGTGTTGGTCCAGGTCGCGGTGGAGCGGACGGTGCCCTTGGCGGTGCCGGGCGAGTGGATGCCGGCGTCGATCTTGCCGGTGGCGGTGAGCGTGGCCGTGGCCGCCGCGGCGGCGTCCACCCGGCCGTTGCCGCCGTCGTCCGCGCTGATGCCGGGCGTGGGCTCGGCGGTGCTGATCAGGGCGTCCTTGATGCGGCTGCCGGTCCAGTCGGGATGCGCGGCGGCGACCAGCGCGGCCGCACCGGCCACGTGCGGGGTGGCCATGGAGGTGCCGCTGGCGCTCGTGTAGTAGCCGCTGCCGGTGGTGATGAACTGGGAGCGGGCGGCCAGGATGCCGACGCCGGGCGCGGTGATCTCGGGCTTGAGGGCGTCGTCGCCGTAGCGGGGGCCTCGGCTGGAGAAGTCGGCGATGGCGTCGGAGGAGTTGACCGCGCCGACGGTGAGGGCCGCGTCGGCGGTGCCGGGCGAGCGGACCGTCTGAGCCCCGGGCCCGTCGTTGCCCGCGGCGATGGTGAACAGAGCGCCGGTCTCGGCGCTCAGCTCGTTCACGGCGCGGGCGAGCACGGTGTCGCCATCGGCGTTCTCACTGGAGCCCAGGCTCATGCTGATGACCCGGGCATGGACGTCGCGGGCGGCCCACTCCATGCCGGCCAGGATCCAGGAGTCGTAGCCGTAGCCCTCGTTGGCGAGAACCTTGCCGACATGCAGGTCGACGCCGGGTGCGACGCCCTTCTCCTTGCCGTCGGAGGCGGCTCCGCTGCCGGCGATGGTGGAGGCGACGTGCGTGCCGTGGCCGTTGCGGTCGGTGACGTCCTGGCCGGGTACGAAGCTGTCGCTGTCCTCGACCGCGTCCTTCAGGTCGGGGTGGCCCGGGTCGTAGCCGGTGTCGAGGACGGCCACGTCGACGCCGTCGCCGGTGTTGCCGCCGGACCAGACCTCGGGCGCGCCGATCTGCGCGACCGAGTCGCTGAGGGTGGCCTCTGCCCGGCCGTCGAGCCAGACCTTGGCGACGCCGCCGTGGAAGACCGCGTCGGTGTCCGGTGTGTTCACGGTGGCGGAGCCGGCGCTGGCGCCGGTGAGCGCGCTCCACAGAGTGCCGGTGTCTTCTCGGTCCGCGGCGAGGGCCACCCCGTTGACGCTGGTGAGGGGATGTATGGCCGTGGCGTCGCCGGGCATCGCGACAGCGCGCTTGCGCAAGGTGGCGGCGGACTGCTCCTCGCCGCTGTACGTGAGGATGAGCGGCAGGTGGCCGAGCGCGGCGTCGTCGTAGCCGTCGGCCACGAGGCGGGAGACGTTGAAGAGCCGGTCGTCAGGGCTCCGGACGCCAGGTAAGGGCGGGCGGAGTCGGGATAGACGTAGGTGTCGCCGCCCACGGTCAGCACGCGGGCGCCGGTGGGCTCCCCGTCGGGTCCCTGGATGGTGATCGTGCCGGGGCCGTCGCCGGCACCGGGCGTGACGGTGACCTTGTCGCCGGTGACCAGGGTGACGGCAGAGGCGGCAACGTTGTCAGAAGAGCGGGCGGCGCCGGTCGCGTCGGCCGGCGGGGTGTCTGCGGAGGAGGCCACGTGCGGGGTCGCCGCGGTGACCAGGAGGGCGGCCGCGACCACGAGCAGGTGGCGCCGTCTTCCGAAGGGGGGCTGCGTCAAAGGATTCCCTCGACTTGAACGGGTGTACAGGGCGACGGGAATCTATGCCACCGGCAACGATCTTCGGAAGAGTCGGACGCACTGTCATCCGTTTGGCAACAGCCCCGAAACATGGACTAGTTGAGGCACCCGGCGGGAAGGCGGCGCGGGGTTCGCATTCGATCCGCCGGACAGGACCTTGCATGCAATCGTGAGTGATTTCCCGGAGACAGCCGGCGGGGCGGCGGGAACGGCGCAGCTTCCGACACCCGGCGCCCGGCCACCGGCACCTGGTCCCGGCCGCTCGGATACGGCCAACCTTGCTGGTTAGCGCCGTATTGCCGCTCTGTAAAGCCACACGTGACAGCGCCCTTCCCGATCACCGTCCAGAGGCGACCCGTTGACCGATTTTCGGACATCGATCTCCGCAGTGGTGACAGTCCCCGGACACCCTGAAACGATCTGTCGGCGCTCGAGCAGCGTCCGCCTCGACCCGCGCCCGTTTTCCACCTTGTCTTCCACCTCACCTCCCGCCGCAGGCCGACACCCCGCGGTCTCCCCCCCTTCTCGCACCCCTGTGTCCCCGCCGCTGTCAGCAGACAGCGAGCGAAAGGAGCTGCCCGCATGTCCAACTCACCTACGAGAGCGCGTCGTTCGTCCGCTCTTGCGCGCACCGCACGACGGCGCGGCCGACCGGCGGCCGCACTGGCCGCCGCTATAGCGGTGCTCGCGATCACCGCTCCGACCGCCCAGCCCGCCTCGGCCCTGGACGACGGCTTTGGAACACCGGCCACCCGGCGCATCGACGCCGAGCCCAGACCCGGGGCGCGCGGCGTGCCCCTGTCCCGCGCGCAGCGTGACCGACTGCTCGACCACGCCACCGAGTCCGCTCACGACACGGCCCGCGCCCTCCGTATGGGCGCCGAAGAAGCGCTGGTTGCCGAGGACGTCGCGAAGGACGCCGACGGCACCGTGCACACGCGCTACTCCCGCACCTACGCCGGACTCCCGGTGATCGGCGCCGACCTGATCGTGCACGAGCGCGCGGGCGAACAGAGCGTCACGCGCACCACGCCGGAAAGGCTTTCGGTGCCCGCGGTCAAGGCCGTGGTCTCCTCGGCCGCAGCCAAGAAGGCCGCGCTCGCGGCAGCCGACGTTGAGGGCTCCCCCGCCTCGGAGCGGTCGACCTCGGCGCGGCAGGTCGTCTGGGCGGCGCAAAGCTCTTCCCGACTCGCATGGGACATCGTTGTCACCGGTGTGCGCGAGGATCGCACACCGAGCCGTGTCCATGTGATCACCGATGCCGCGACCGGCACCCGCCTCACCTCCTACGAGGATATCCACGCAGGTGAGGGCCACAGTCAGTACAGCGGCACAGTCCCCCTGGCGTCGGTACGCAGCGCGGATGTCTTCCAGCTCGCCGACCCCCAGCGCGGCAACCACCGCACCTACGACGTCACCGGCGGCGTGCGCACACTGGTGACGGACACCGACGACGTGTGGGGCGACGGGAGTGCGGCCACGGCGCAGACAGCGGCGGTCGACGCGGCCTACGGAGCTCAGCGGACCTGGGACTTCTACCATGACCGCTTCGGCCGCAACGGCATAGCCGACGATGGTGTCGGGGCCATCACCAACGTGCACTACGGCACCATGTACGCCAACGCGTTCTGGGACGACCTGTGCTTCTGCATGACGTACGGCGACGGCCTGGACGGCCGGCACCCGCTGACCGAACTGGACATCGCCGCACACGAGATGACCCACGGCGTCACCTCCGCCACCGCCGGTCTGATCTATACCGGCGAATCCGGCGGGCTCAACGAGGCCACCAGCGACATCATGGGCACCGCGGTGGAGTTCTTCGCGGACAACGCCCAGGACACACCCGACTTCCTCATCGGGGAGCTCGCAGACGTCCGCGGCACCGGCAGGCCCCTGCGCTACATGGACCAGCCCTCCAAGGACGCCTCCGCAAAGGGAACATCACAGGACTACTGGACCGCCGGGACGAAGAAGCTGGACCCGCACTTCAGCTCCGGGCCGGCCAACCACTTCTTTTACCTGCTGGCCGAGGGCAGCGGCCGCACGACCGTCAACGCAGTGACCTACGACAGCCCCACCTACGACGGCAAGCCGGTCGCCGCCCTGGGCATGGCGAACGCCACCAACGTCTGGTACCGGGCGCTGACCCGCTACATGACGAGCACCACCGACTACGCAGGCGCTCGCACCGCCACCCTGCAAGCGGCCGCCGACCTGTTCGGCGCCACCAGCGATGCCTACGAGACGGTCGCCAACGCGTGGGCGGCGGTCAACGTCGGTCCCCGCTACGTCAACCACATCGCTGCCGACGCCCCCTCCACCCGCGACGCGGCCGTCGGCCAGCCGGTCAGCCGGCAGATCACCGCCACGTCCACCCGGCCCGGCGCGCTCACCTACGCGGCCACCGGACTGCCCGACGGCCTGGCCCTCGGGGCGGCCGACGGCCGCATCACCGGCATGCCCACCCGCGCCGGCACCTTCACGGTCACCCTCACCCTCACCAACTCGGCAGCGGAGCGGCTCGACCTGTCCTACACGTGGACCGTCCTGGCCTCCGGCGGCGACCACTTCGTCAACCCCGACCGCTATGACATCCCCAACTGGCGGACGATCGAGTCACCGCTGCGCGTCACAGGCCGCGCCGACAACGCGCCCTCGGACCTCAAAATCACCGTTGACCTGGTCCACGACTTCATCGGCGGCCAGATCGTCGAGCTCGTCGCCGAGGACGGCACCGTGATCCTTGTCAAGGACTTCGTCTGGGACACCGGCACCGAGCTGCACGCCACGTTCGCGGTCGACGCCTCCGCACTCCCCGCAGACGGCCTGTGGAAGCTGCGCGTCACCGACAACACCCCGGGGATCTTCACCGTCGACCCTGGCTACCTGGACCGCTGGTCTATGACCTTCTGACGCCACATCCTCTGCCCGGACACCTGTGAGCGGCCGAAAGTCGCAGGCCGTACGCCCTGCCCCGCGGGCGACGAGGTGGGGATGGGGTGCTCCGCTTCACGCACAGCAGCGCCGCGCCGTCCCCCGATCGTCAGCGGAGACAGCGCGGCCAGCCGTTCGGCGCGCCGGCCGGTCTCGGTCAACGCGCCCGCAACCGACTCGTCCGGCATCGAGGCCCGCCGGCCCGGATCACCCGCCGACGACGCCGCCCGTCTACCACCGAGCGCACCAACGGATGGTGAAACTGCACCGCCGACCGATCGGTCGCACCAGCCCCGCTTCCTCCGCCGCACACCACGCCTCCATCGCCCTGGGCCAGTTGGGGGCAACGCGCCCTCCCCCACAGCGCGCACAGAGCGGCCGACGAGGGGGCGTAGGGCCGGCCGCATCTGTACGAGTAGGTCCTCATTGAGGTAGCGCGTGACGTCTTCGCCAAGACGTCACGTTACGAACAGGGCCCGGCTACCCGCCCCGGCTCCCACCCGACGGTCAGCGCAACGACGAGGGCGAGCCCGATGTCCGCTACGTCTGGCAGCCGCAGACGTAGCCGCTTCCGGCCCGGCCGAACGAGGACGGCGGTCACCCGAACACCGGGTGGCCGCCGTCCTCATGGCGCCCCCGGGACTACGGTTACGCGCACGACCATTCTGATCGTCGGTGGGTCCGGCTTCCTGGGGTCCGAGCTGGTCCGGCAGGCGAGTGCGGCGGGACACACGACCGTCGCGACGTACACGACCAAGGCGGGAACCGCCTCCCCAAGCGCGTGGCGCCCCCTCGATCTGCGGGACGCGGGAAGCCTGGACGCCATCATGGCCGAGGTGAACGCGCGCGTGGTCATCAACGCATCGAGCGGCCGGGCGGACTGGGCAGTCACGGCAGAAGGCCCGGTCCAGCTCGCCATCGTCGCGGCGAAGCGCGGAACCCGCATGGTCCACATGTCCACCGACGCGGTGTTCTCCGGCGCCGGCCGCGTCCACTACGACGAGTCCTGTCTCCCGGACCCGTCACCCCGTACGGCGCAGCCAAGGCGGCCGCGGAGACCGGGGTCCTCGCGGTGCACCCGAAAGCCGCCGTCGTCCGCACGTCGCTGATCATCGGCCACGGGCGTTCCGTGCACGAGCGCCTGGTCCACCAACTCGCCGCCGGCAGGGGCGACGGAGCCCTGTTCACCGACGACATCCGGTGCCCGGTCCACGTCTCAGACTTGGCCGCCGCACTGCTGGAACTGGCGCTGAGCGACGCTGCGGGAATCCACCATGCCGCAGGAGCCGATGCCCTGAGCCGCCACGAACTCGGCGTCCTCATCGCAAGGCGCGACGGTCTCGACGCCTCCCGACTGCCCGCCGGCCTCCGAGCCGAGAGCACCGTTCCCGGAGCCCTTGACGTGCGTCTCGACAGTCAGACGACCCAACAGTCTTTGCGCACCTCCCTGCGCGGCGCCCGGGAGTTCCTTCGCCTCCGGGAGGGCGGGCGGCGTTCCCACCACTGGCCACCCATGTGAACGGCGCAAACTTCTACGACGCCGCAACCAAACTGAACGCGCGCAGCAGCGGGCCCATCACGGTGAAGCTGGCCGGCTTCCCCTTCTGATGCTGCTCAGCTCTCAGCCGGTCACACCGGTGCTCGCGTAAGGCCTGGTACGAGGTGTGGCATGCCTGCTGGAAGCAGTGGGCGACGCCTGTTCCAACGCAAGATCGGATGGCGCCGGGAGACCAGCACCCGAGTCGTCTACCGGCTCCTCAACGACACGCTGGAACCGTCCGGACTCACCGACCGGGCTGGCAAGCCTCTGCGCTACACCCCGCCCGACTTCCGCAGGATGTTCATCACGGATGCCGTCACCGGCGGCCTGCCCGCCCACATCGCTGCGAAGACCCTCTTCTGGTGCAGCGGATCGAACCTCGAGAGGTTCCTGAGCGCCTCACGCTCGCCACAACCAAAAGTTCCTGCGTGAGCTGAGCTGGGGCTTCCCGGAGCCGGAGGACTGCCCTCTCAAGACACCCCCCGCCGACGCGGTGCTCAGCGCTAGCCGCAAGCCAACGCCACATGGGGGCAGCGAACCCACGACAGGCCGATACTCCTAGGACTTGTCCGGGCGATCTCTGAGGCAACGGTGCTGCCCGTGAATCTCATTGTCGAAGGTCTCGCCGAGTGAGGTAGAAGGGCGGTATGGATGCCGCCGTACTTGAACAGATGCTGGCCGAGACCTTCGATCACGCTGTCGTGCACCACGGATACACCAACTACATGCGCGACTACGAGGTCATCGTCTACGCGACGGCGGATCCCCGTACCGGCCTCACGCCGTCCCACCTGCGGTATCTCTTCCGGTACTGCGTCGAGGCCCGGTGTGAGACGTCAGTGCCGGCGGACACCTGGCGGGTCTCTTTGGATGACCGGCTCATCGACCACGAAACCGGTGTCGATCTCGACGGATACGTCTGGGGAGTGAAGTGGCACTGCCTGTACCCGGGAGCCAAGCTTCTCCCCGCGTCGGAGGCGACCCGCCGCTGGTCGAAGGCCCTCGGGATCGACTTCCACGAGGTACTCATGGAGACCAACGCCCACAACCTCACCTTGCTCTTCTCCGACCTTCAGGTGAGCGAGGTCCCGGTCGGATACGCACCCTTCGTCACGGAGTAGCGATCAGGGTTCGTCTGATCTTGAGACCGACGTCTGTCCGGGTCGTTCCTCCGAAGTGCTCGACAATGCATGGCTTTCATCACAATTTACCCATTTTAGAGAAGGAATCTGCCTATAAGTAGGTTCACAGACAGTTGCGCTCCTTCGGCGATCAACACAGGGGGCACAGACCAGCGACAGGGAGAAGCGCTTGATCACGCTCTACGGACGACGCACCGGGCAGATGGCTACGGCCGGAGTGCTCGGGGGCGTACTCGCAGTCACGGCACTGGGCGGCACGAGTATCGCCGCCACCGGCGGCAACGATGCCGGGAACCAACCGGCATCGCAGGCGCCGGCAGACAAGGCAGGCACCCAGAAGGCCTCCGACGCCCGAATAAAGATCACGCCCGGGCAAGGCGCCTACAACGTCGGGATCAACGGTCCAGTCGGCGTAACCGCCAGTAACGGCAAGCTCACCAAGGTGACCATGACCGCTGTCGCGACCGGCGCCGAGATCCGGGGCACCCTGTCCGCGGACGGCACCGCCTGGAAACCGAACGGCCGACTGGAGCGTGCCGCCAAGTACGAGATCACCGCAGAGGCCGAGGACGCCAAGGGCCGCTCCGCCACCGGGAACGCCACGATCACCACGGTCTCCCCGGCCAACGACTTCATCGGGCACGTCTCCCCCATGGACGGCTCGACCGTCGGCGCGGGCATGCCGGTGTCGGTGACCTTCAACACGGCGATCAGTGACAAGGCCGCCGTGCAGTCGGAGATCCAGGTCAGCTCCAGCAGCGGCCAGCGGGTCGTCGGTCACTGGTTCAACGACCACCGCCTGGACTTCCGCCCCGAGAAGTACTGGAAATCCGGCTCCACCGTCACCGTCTCGCTCAACCGCCACGGCCTCCAGAAGACCGTCACGTTCAAGATCGGCCGAAGCCAGATCAGCACTGTGGACGCGAAGACGAAACAGATGACCGTCGTCCGGGACGGCAAGACGATCAAGACCATCCCGATCTCGTCAGGCAGCCTCGAGCACCCGACGTACAACGGCCAGATGGTGATCTCCGAGAAGTTCAAGCACATCCACATGAACGGCGCGAGCGTCGGCCTCACGGAGAAGGACGGCAAGCCCTCGTACGACATCAAGGCCGTACCGCACGCCATGCGCCTGACCGACTCGGGCACGTTCATCCACGGCAACTACTGGGGTACCGGCTCGGTCTTCGGCAAGGTCAACACCAGCCACGGCTGCGTAGGCCTGAAGGATGTCAGGGGCGGCGACCACGACAGCCTGCCCGCCGCGTGGTTCTTCGACCACTCGATGATCGGTGACGTCGTGATCGTCAAGAACTCCACGGACAAGACCACGTTGGCCCCGGACAACGGCCTCAGCGACTGGAACATGCCGTGGAGCGAGTGGGTCGCGGGCGGCCCGACCACCTGACCTCACTCCGTCACTGTGATTCTTCCTCGCGGTGTTCACCGCCGCTGGCGCGACGGCGTCGGAGCGGTTGGTCGTAGTGGGTCACCGAGGGCAGCGGCCTGGTGTCCGGGGGAAGATGCGCGAGCCGCCACTCGTGCAGAAACGTCACCGTCGCCTCGCCAGCGGCTCCGGCCCGCGCCGCGCGACCGGCCGACTCGTCCTCGGCCTGGGTGACCTTGCGGGCCTCGAGCGCGACCGCGTCCGCGGTCAGGGCCCCAGCCCGCAGAGCAGTCGCCAGACCGGCGACGAGGTGCTCGTGAGAGACGTGGCGGGCCAGCAGCAGCACCTCGATCAGGGCCCTGGTCCCGGCGTTGTCTCCGTGGGCCTTGACCGCCGCGGCCCACCAGGCGTCATGGACCGGGGTGAACTTGCCCGCGGAGCGGGCTTGTTCGAGCGCGGTGGCGCCGGGGAAAGCACCTGGCTTGCGGATCAGGGCCTCGAGGCAGTGGTCCAGATCCAGGCAGCAGCTGCCCTTCGCGATCAGCCGCTCGTGCCGTGCCACTTCCACGTCTCGGTCGTCAATCACCAGGTGGGAGGCATACAGCACGACCCGGACCCGCTTGCCGATCAGCCGGACCGGCACCGAGTAGAGGCATCGACTACGTGCCGTGCAAGAGTGTGAGCTGGCGGGACGTTCCGGCTGAACAGGTCGGCTGCAGCGGAGTGACAGCCCGGCGGCGTCTGCGGGACTGGACCGAGGCCGGCGTCTGGCCGCAGCTGCACGAGGTACTGCTGGCCGCGCTGCGGGCTGCCGGTCCACCGGTCTGCCGGTCTACCGGTCTGCCGGTCTACCGGTCTGCCGGTCTGCCGGACTGCCGGACATGGACGACACCGCGATCGACGGTTCGCACGTCAGAGCCCTCAAAGGGGGGCTCACACCGGACCTTCGCCGGTCGACCGGGCCCGGCCCGGCAGCAAACACCACCTCATCGTCGACCGGCACGGCACCCCGCTCGCCATCTCTTTGACCAGCGGAAACCGCCATGACGTCACCCAGCTCATGCCACTGCTGGACGCCATTCCCCACATCCGTGGCCTGCGCGGCCGGCCCCGTACCAGGAGCCCGGGGACCGGCAGCGCTTCGCCTACGAGCTCACCGAGCAGGGCCGGGCGTTGCGGCCCACGCTCGTGGCGCTCCTGGAATGGGGCGACACCTACCTCGCCGACCCGCAGGGTCCGTCGGTCATCGTCCGGCACCGGCCCGTCGACGATGCGAGCTCATGCGATGAGCCGGTCAAGATCGTCCTCGAGTGCGCTGCGGGGCACAACCACCTCGCCCCGGAAGACGTTTGCCGCACGCCCGGGCCAGGCGCACGCTTCGCGGAAGGCTCCTGAGGCACCTCTACAGACCCCGCGCCCCCGAAACCGCCTCCGCACGACCCGCTCAGCCTTGACGAAGGGCCGGAGGCACCCCCTCGGACCAACCCGCCACGCGCGGATCAGACCTCGGTGAGTCCGGCCGAACTTCGTTGAGCCGGGAGGCGCTTGACCTCACCGGGGGCGGGCCGTCCGGGCGAGAGAGCGATGTGTCGTCGGACGACCCCGTTCGCATGCCAGGCAGGCAAAGTGGCGGACATGGATCGCACGAGCGGCGGACCGGCCGGATGATCTCACCGGATCCCCAGGCCGACCTTCTCCGCTGCCTTGAGTCTGCCCGCGATGCCCTGCGGTGGCGGATCGCGTAGCTCCGGACCAGGATCTTCGGCCCAGCCCCCCTCCCCCGGTCGGTCCACCTCCCCGCGATTGGCCTTGTCGTGTAGGTCCACCCGGCGGCTAGCGTCGCCCCATGCGCATCCGAATCGTCGACGCCTTCACCGACCGCCCCTTCGCCGGCAACCCCGCCGGGGTCATGCTCCTCGACTCCTTCCCCGACGACGCCTGGCTCCAGAGTGTGGCCCTTGAGGTCAATCACGCCGAGACGGCGTTCGCCCGGCGCCTTCCCCCAGGCGGCGAGGCGGACTGGGCGCTGCGCTGGTTCACGCCCACCACCGAGGTCCCGATGTGCGGACACGCGACGCTGGCGACCGCGCACATCCTGCACACCACGGGCGCCCACGAGGGGCTGGTGCGGTTCGCCACGCGCAGCGGTGTCCTCATCGCCACTCCCGGCGAGGACGGTTCGATCACACTGGACTTCCCTACCGCGCCGCTGATCCCGGTCACCGTCCCGGACGAAGTCGCCGAAGCGCTGGGCGCCGAACCGCTGACGTCCCACGACACGGGCCCGAACGTCGGCAACCTGGTGATCGAGGTCGCCGACGAGAAGACGGTCCGCGGGCTCACCCCCGACCACGCGGCCCTCGCGCGGTACGCGCGGCACGGCATCATCGCGACCGCCCGCGCCGAAGACCCCTCCCGGGGCTACGACTTCGTCTCACGCTGCTTCTTCCCGAACATCGGCATCGACGAGGACCCCGTCACCGGTGGCGCCCACACGGCGCTCGCCCCGTACTGGTCCGAGCGCCTCGGCCGCCCCGGTCTCACCGGCCTCCAGGCGTCCCCGCGCTCCGGTCTCGTCCGCACCGAACTGCGCGGCGACCGCACCCTCCTCACCGGCCGCGCAGTCACGGTCATCGACGGCGAACTGCTCGTGTAGAAGTCTCCGGCGTCGGGGGCGTGTGCGCGCTTGAAGCCCAGCACGACGGCTAGGGCAAAGAACCCCCTGCTGATCGCGTCGGCGAACAGCGGTGCGCACCCGCAGCGTGTGAAGCGAGCCGGACTGCCTACGCGACGGCGGCCGGGACAGCCTCCTCGGTCGTCCGGTCCCCGTCGAAGAGCGCGGCGACCAAGCGTACGTCGGCATCGGGCAGTTGGCCGGCGCGGTGCTTCGTGCGTGCCTTGGCCGGCCAGGAGCCGATCTTGACGTTCCACTTACGACACCCGCACAAAGGCCTGGACCCCTCTCACTTCTGCCTACGACGACGCCCGCCACACAACGCGACCAGCCCAGTTCGCCGTTCGCGCCGAGCCGGTCAAGGCGACGGCACCGCGGACAAAGCCCGTAACGCCCTGGGCGACGCGCTGATCTCGGATCGGCAGCTCTACCTGCCTCCCTTGAGCCGGGCCTCCGCCGGCCACGCGGTGCAGCTTGGCCCACAGCCCGTCCGGCACCAGCCGCTCAACTATGTCCATGCCCAAAGCAACGAGCGACAGCCAATCAAGACATTGTCTTGGAACGGGCCATGCGCTCAACTACCTCGGCACGGTCCACGTCGCCCGGGCTGCAATTCGGGCTATGGGCCTCTGGCCGGGGCGGGAGACCCAACATGCAGGCGGTCGCACCTGGTGGAATAATGATATATCGGGTGGGGCATCGAGGTACGTTCTTCCGCTAGACCGCAGGCAGTGCCGCGGCTTCGGATCTCCAATCTCTTCGTCTGTCAGAAGCAGGGAGAAACCCATGCGTAAGAAGATTCTCGTGTCCGTACTGACGTCAGCTATGGCCTTCAGTGGATGGACCGCGGTCACCTTCTCGAATGCTGACGCCGCGGTGAAGGCCGCGCCCAAAGCCACCTGCAAGGTGTCCGAAGGCCCTGGTGGTCGCTTCGGAGTGTCGGGTAAAGGATTCAAGGCGGGCGACAAAATCACCGTGCGGAATTCCAAGGGCACCGTGGTGCGCGTGACCAAGGCGATCACGGGAGGATTCTTCGAGGTTACTGGGCTGCCGAACGACAACTACCGCGCCACCGGGAAAACAGCCACCGCATCCTGTCGGAAGTTCGTGTCGGACGACGAAGCAGCCATCAAGTGCACGGTCACCAAGGGCCCGGGAAATACCTACGGCGTATCCGGCCGGGGGTTCCCGGAGGTCGAGACCGTCACGTTGAAGAATTCCAAGGGTGCTGTGGTGGACACGACCGTCACGATCAATGGCGGCTTCTTCGAGTTCACCGGCGTCCCCAACGACACGTACACCGTCACCTCGAAGTTCGCCCATGTGACCTGCCCCAAGGCCGCTTAAAGCAACGGGGCGACGCCTCAGTCGGTATCTCAATGTCTTGATTGGCTGTCGCTCGTTGCTTTGGGCATGGACATAGTTGAGCGGCTGGTGCCGGACGGGCCGTGGGAGATCTGCTGCACGCGGAAAAGGGCTTGCGGGGTCAGTCTGTCCCCTGAGTGCGGTCTTTTCCCGCCGCTTCCCGCCACAGAGCAAGGTTGCGTCGGGCAGTGAGGGTGTAGGAGTGGTTCTCGCCCAGCACTCGGGCGATGTCGTCGATGAGATCGGTGAAGGCCGATGCGGCCTCGGCCGCGTCTCCTGCTTCCCCCTTCCATCGGGCGAGGTGGCCGCGAGTAGCGAGGGTGTGAGGATGGGTTTGTCCGAGGACTCGGATCCGGTCGGCCAGCAGGTCCGCTGCCTGGGCTGCGGCTCCGGCCGCATCGCCCGCTTCCCCCCTCCATCGAGCAAGGCTGCCGCGCGCAGCAAGGGTGTAGGGGTGGTCATGGCCCAGCACTCTGAGCATGTCGTCCACGAGTTCGGTGAAGGCGGCCGCGGCCCCGGCCGCGTCTCCTGCTTCTCCCCGCCATCGGGCGAGATTGCTACGGGCTATCAGGGTGTCGGGGTGGTCTTCGCCCAGGAGTCGGATGCGGTCGGCCAACAGGTCGGCGGCTGCGACTGCAGCCCCGGCCGCATCGCCGGCCGTCCCCCGCCAGTGTGCGAGGTTGCCGCGTGTGGCGAGAGTGTGCGGGTGGTCTTCGCCCAGGATGCGAATACGGTCGGTCAGCAGGCTGGCCGATGCGGCGGCGGCACCGGCCGCGTCCCCCGCCGCCCCCTGCCATCGGGCAAGTCGGCTGCGCGCCATGAGGGTATCGCGGTGGTCGTCGCCGAGGTGGGCCGTGGTGGTGGTGATGAGGTGCCGGAAGTGGTCCCGGGCGGCGGTGACCTGGCCTGCCTCACCGAGGCTGTTGCCGGCGCGGAACAGGACCTCGTGCGCCTCCGGCCGGAAGAGGGCGTCGCGGGCATGTGCGGTGAGGGCTGTGGCGTTGGCACGCAGCACCTGGGCGAGGTGGGTGTCGCGTTCAATGCTGGGCCAGACGGTGAGCAGTGCGTCGGCCGCGGTGCGGGCGGCTTCGTCGCGCCGGCTGGACGGAAGAGTGTCGCGCACGGCGTGCTGGAGGAGTTGGTGGACGCGCACGGCGGTGGAGGGAGTCTCGGGCGTGTGGGTGATGAGACTGAGCCGTCGCAGCACACTGATCGCCCGCTCAGTGTCGGCCACTGAAACCGGCTCAGTACCGGCAGACGGGAGCACTGTCTCGGGCAGGGACAGCCGCTGGGGCTGTGGGCTGCGGTGGTCGGTGAGGTAGGTGCGGGCGGGCGCACTGGTGAGAGCGGTATGGGGGATGCCGTTGGGGCCGAGGTGGGCGGCAAGTTGGAGGAGCAGGCGGGCGAGGCCGGCCGGGCGGAGAGTATCGGCGTGATCGATGGACAGGACCCACGCAGCGGCGACGGTGTGGGGCTGCTGGTCAGGCAGAACGTCGGGGGCCAGTTCCCGCAGAGCGGTGACGCGGTCGGCGAGCGCCTGCCGGTACGAGGCAACGGTGGCGCCCGTGTCACAGAGGTAGGCGGCAGCCTGGGACACGGCCAACGGCAGATAGCCGAGGTCCGCGGCCAGCATCGCCAACTCCTCACAAGGGTCACTGCGTCCGTAGGCCACGAGGGCATCAGCGAGATGAGCAGTTGCCTGCTCAGGAGTAAAGACACCGACTTCCAGCCGGATACGTCCTGGGCCGATGAGGGCGGCGTCCTGACGTCGGGTAGTGATCAAGGTGCGGCCGTCGGGGCTGTCCGGCGGCCACAGCCCGTCCAGGTCTGTGGGTTGCGTGAGGTCATCCAGCACCACCAACCACCGCACCGGCGCGGCAGTCGAGGCCCTGGGTGTGAGCCAGGCCAGGAAGGCGTGCGCGGCCTGTTCCGGATTGCCTCCTCCGGTGGGACAGAGTTCCCTGCCGGCCTGGGCGAAGCGGTCGATGACCGCAGAGCGGTCGGTGGCGGTCACCCACACCACCAGGTCCACCGCTCCCTCTGCGAGCGTGGTGCGGGCGTAGTCAGCGGCAAGCTGAGATTTACCGACGCCTCCCATCCCGACCAGCGCACCGCCAAAGGGCATTCCGCCCACCGGGCGGCCGTGGAGGACGGCGGTCCCGCCGCCGTCCAACATGGCGCGCAGCCGGTCAGCCTCATCACGGTGCTGGAACGCCAGCGCGGCGGGCGGGATCGGCCCGATCAACCGCGGGTTGGGGCCCGGGCCCCGCAGCAGGCGAGGCGAGTGTGGGCCGGACAGCGTACTGCGCTTTCCTTCACTGGCCGTCCTGTCAGACGTACGGACGACCAGATCACGCAGATCCAGCAGGGGCAGGGCATCGAGATTCAACGCTGCGGCGAGCGCGGTGACGGTGTCCACGCTCGGGAGGGGCCCGTCGGCCCGGAAGAACTGCTGGACAGTGGTACGCGAGATCCGCACACGTCCCAGGGATGTGCGAGCGGCCAGCGCGGTCTTGGTCAGCCCAGCATCGGCCCGCGCCCGGTCCACCCGTCGGCGCAACTCAGCCAGAGCTTCCTGCGGTGTCATCGCCTCACCCCCGGTGCAACGATCCCGCACTCCGCGGCCGTGTGTTCAACACTGCACCGCATTGTTCAACACCGTTCAGAACGAACCCGGCTGCACACCAACACCGGCACCGTCTCAGTTGTCGGCACTCCGGCCGGCCGCACCGTGGAGGACCTCGTGAACAACTTCGCTACCCTTCTGCTCACCATCGCGCTGGTGGTCGTCGTCTGCGTACTAGTAGCTGCCGGCGCGGGAAAGTTGGCCCGCCTGGACGGCGCCGGCTACCCCACCGCTCTCATCCGTGCAGCCGTTGCCTTCACCGCCGCACTCACCCTCGCCAGCGTCTTCTCCACCGCCATCGCCACCTGCAGATGACCAGACGTGCCTGGAAACGAGGGCTACCGGCGGCCAGGCAGGCAGTGAGCCGCAGGGCGGCAGCGGGAGCGCCACCGGCAGCAATCCGTGGACGTGTGTGTACGAGCTGCTCTCACCGCAGCCCCCGGCCGAATCCCTGAACTGGAAAGGACACACGCCCGGCGACGGCGCCGTCTGCAAACAGACCTGCCACTACCTCGACAGCCTCGACACCATCGTCCGCAACCAATGGCTCGCCGACCCACCGCCCGCAGCGGCCGCCGTCGACCCGGCTATCCTCGCCCAGCGGGCCGTCGACTCCATGAGCTCGCCGGCCCCGACATCGCCGGCCCCCGCCCTGCGGGGCGGTACCTGGTGGGGATGCCGATGTGGATGTGGGTCGACCAGAGCCCGACCACGCCAGCTCACCGAAACCCGGCAGACCCAGATCCAGGTCCCTCTCGCGGAACTCCAGGTCCTCAACTGGCCCCCGGCGGGAGAGCCGTCCCGTTCGCGGGCTTCGCGCTACCGCCCGTTGGGTTCCAGAGGTGTGCCACTCGCCATCCGGTCCAGACGCCCGGACCTGGGTTCTCGCTGCACATGGCCAGCCGGACTCCGCCCGGGGATGCGGGGGCTCCCGCCCGAAGCCATGCCGGTGGGTGCTCCCGCCCGGAATCACGGCGAAGACCCCGGCCGCGCCGTGAAGTCGTACACCGCGAAGTCCGCCACCGGGCGGTATCCGATGCGCCGGTAGAGCGCGTTGCTCGTCGGGTTGGCCAGGTCGGTGAAGAGGAGCACCTGTGCTCCGGAGGCCAGCGCGACGCGGCTCACCTCGGCCGTCGCCGCGCCCGCGTAGCCCCGGCCGCGCAGCCCTGCAGGGGTGTAGACGGGGGCGACCCGGATCTGGCCGGCCACCTCCGGGGTGACGCCGGCCATGGAGACGGGGGTGCCGTCGGCCGTCTCCCAGAAGGTGACGCCGCCGTGAGCGATCCGGGAGTCGGCCCAGCCGGCGCTGTCCTGGGCGTTGCGCCCGCCGATGTCGTCCGAGAACGCGTCGTGCCAGCGCACCAGCAGGTCGCGGTCGGCTGCGGTGGCGACGCGCGCGCGGCCCGCCGGAGCCGGCCCCGGCGCCGCCAACTCGGCGAGCCGGTGGAGGCGCTGGCGCTCGCTCAGGTGCGACGCCGTGCCGGTCCGCCGTTGCCAGGCCGCCGCGAAAGCCGCCGCGGTGTCGCGGTCGGCCGTGACGCCGGGCAGACGATGACCGGCGGCCGCCAGGCGCGCGGCGAGGGCCTCGGCCTCCTCCTCCGCCAGGGAGGTGAGGTAGATCCGGTGCGGTGGCGTGCGAAAGAACACCGCGCGGATCCTGCCGTCCGTGTCCAGCGTGCCGAAGAGGGGGTCCTCCGCGCCGTACACGCGCAGGCCCCTGCGACGCAGGCCCTCGGTCACGGTCAGCGGGACCGTGTGCAGGGCGGGGCGGGTCCGCAGGAAGTCCCCGGCGCGGTCGAGGAACGCGTCGAGGTCGTGGGTGAGATGCCAGTCGTCGGGGCGCATGCCCCATCGTCGCGCGTGAGGGCCGCTCACCGCTTCCCGTTTGTCCGGCCCCTCAGGGGAACTCCAGCCGTCCCTGCGCGGCGCGATGCGGGCTCAGTGATCTCACGGGTGCCGATCCAGCGTCAGTTCTTCAGCTGACCCTGGTCGCACGTGCGACCAGCTCTCGTCCGGCCACCGCGCCCTCGCCGTGCGCCCGAGGGAGGAAGGACGCTCCCGAAAACGCGCACTGCGGAGCCGCCCGGTGCCTCCAGCCGGTCAGACGGCATGTCAGCCAGCTGCGCCCGTCGCGGACCAACGCACGGTGCTCCTCCAGGTCAGCCGGGTGACAGGCCACCGATACCGGGCTGCGCGGCCCGGGCTCCCGTGCCGGCTCGCGCACCGAGAGTGCCTCACCGCGGTCCTGGACGGAGTGGCGGATCGCGCGAAGCTCTCCTCCTCCCGCGCCGTCAGGTGCTGCGGCCGCCGGTTCACGGCTGCCGCTCCAGCGAACGGCCCCGGCGGCGCAGCTCCTCCCGGCCGGCCGGAACCTCCGCCCGCGTCCAGTACGGGTGCCACCACAGACGTACGGAGAGCCGGAGCAGTCGGCGGCGCAGCGCCGTGACGTTGCAGGGGCGGGGTGCGGCGAGCGCGCGGTAGGTGGCGTTCCAGGCGTGTTGCGTCTGCAGCAGGTCGTCGGGGAAGTCGGTGTCGTCCATACCGGCATTAGATCACTTGTTCGATTTCCTTGCCGAGCGACGCACCCCGGCACTGCCCGCCCCAGCTGGGCAGGCGAGGTTGCGGAGCCAAGTCAGCCCCGGTGCAGGATGCAGAGCACCCTCACGAACCAGCGGGCAATCGACTCACCAGTTCCGGCGTGCGGGCCCAACGCGCCGCCGTCGCCGCGCCAGCCCCGCCCCGCCACGCCACGCCACGCCGACAGGTCACCGACTCCCTTTTCCGTCACAGAACACGGCTTCAAGATCTCGCGCGGGCAGGAAGCCGCAGCTCGCAGCTATCGAATACGCCTGCGCAGCAGGCGAAAGTGCTGCCCACCGACGGGGGTTGCGCGGCTAACCACCGCCCCTACCACCATGCCTGCCACACCCTCTGTCCCGTCCGGTGCTGTCCCCCGGCCCCGCCGCAACCACAAGCGGTGACACCCCCATGTCCTGCTCACCGCGCCCCGCCAGGAGCCGACCATGAACGCCCCGACACTGCCCAGCCTTCTCTCCGGCCTCGCCGCCGGAAGCTCGGCCCTCACAGACGCCCCGTGGTGGATCATGATCCCGCTCCTGCTCCCCGCTCTCCCTGCCCTGGCCTCGGGTATCGCCACCCTCGCCACCGCCTACTCCGACACCCGTGCCGCGGCCATGCGGCGGCGGCACGAAGACCGCTTCCTCGAGGACCCGAACCGCCACCGGGCAGGCCTGGACCACATCGCCCGCATGCACCAGACCGTCACCGCCCTCCCACCGCCCCCAGACCCTGCCGCACCCACACAGCAGCCCGCCGAACCGCCGACTCCCCCACCATGACCAGCTGGTGCGGGCCGCGCGCACCCTTCGTAGGCTGTTCTGCTCGGGCCTGTCGCGGAGGTGTGCCATGCCCCGAACCATCTGGTCAGGCGCCATCAGCTTCGGCCTGGTCACCGAAGGCGACGACGGCCCGGGGGCCGTCGTGCCGGGGTGGGTCCGGGGCGGCGGGGGCGCCAGGGAAGACATCACTGACCAGGACCTGGGGTGACGGGGCGGGAGCCGGTCAGCGGCCAACAGGGAAGAGGTCCTCCAGATAGAGGCCGACGCGGCCGGTCTGGGTGGCCCGGCCGGTGAGTTCCTTGACCCGGTCGGCGCTGACGACGGCGGACGGTCCGTTGAACATCCACTCGTGCGCCTGCTCCTGGGTCATGCTCTTGGGCGGCTCACCGACGTAGGGCAGGACGTTGACAGGGGTGCCTGCCTCGTGGCGCCAGCTGTCGGCGAGCGAGCCGACGTCGAGGGCGTCGTAGCCGAGGGTGTCCATGAACCGCACGACCTCGGCCTTGGCCTTTACGTCGTCGCCGGTGACGGGCAGGGCACTGCGCTCGGGGTGTCCGGAGGGGCGGGCCGAGCCGTACAGGCGGAGGAAGTCCATGTTGCCGAGTGTCTTGACGACGTGTGATCCGGACAGATGGAGCTGGAGCAGCTCGCTGCTGGTGGTGCGCCGCTCCTCCAGGTCGTCGATCCGGCCGTCGCGTTCGGGGAAGTAGTGCATCGTGTCGATGACGGTCTTGCCGGCGAGGACATCGGCGGGGAGCTTGTCGTGGGCGTGGAAGGGCAGGGAGACGACGACGAGGTCGGCGGCCTGTGCGGCCTTGGCCGGGGTGGCGGCGCGGGCGGCTTCGCCGAGATCGGCGACGATGTCGGCCAGGGTCTCGGGTCCGCGCGAGTTGCTCAGGACGACGTCGAGGCCGGCGTCGACGGCGAGGGGGGCGAGGGTGCGGCCGATGTTGCCGCTTCCGATGAAGGCGATGGTCTGGGGCATGGCGAACTCCTCGTTCCTGAATGCTGAGGGAGTGGTTTGCGCAGAGGGCGGGCCGGCCGGGGGCAGCGGCTGCGGGCGGCCGCGCGTGCGGTCATGGGGCACGCGGTGTCATGGCCGGCCGTGGTCGGTGGTGGGGCTGCGCCGGAGCGGGCCGGGTCACATGTCGCGGTACCGCTCGGCTGCGGTGAGCAGGGGGGCGCAGGGTGTCCGCGGTGACGGGCTGTCCCGGGCCGGGGTCGGCGCCCTGCGCGGTGGCGGTCAGGCTGTGGCCGATGCTGAAGTACGGCTCGCTGTAGGCGGCGGTGTCGCGCTGGAAGCGCCACCCCTCGGTGAGGGGGCCGGCGTCCAGGGCCTCGTAGCCGATCGAGCCGAGGAACGCCGTAACGGTCTTCTTGGCGTCCTGGTCGTCGCCGGCGATGGCGAGGGCCGAGCGTTCCGGGTGGCCGGTGGGCCGGGCAAGGTTGCCAAGGTGGACGTAGAAGATGTTGTTCATCGCCTTGACCACCCGCGACTCGGGCAGATGGGCCTGGAGCAGCTCGCTGGTCGTGGTGGTCTCGTCGTCGAGGCGGGCGATGCGGCCGTCACGTCCGGGGTAGTAGTTGTTGGTGTCGATGACGACCTTGCCGCGCAGCGGCCCGACCGGGACGCTCCGGTAGGCGTTCAGCGGGATGGTCACCACGACGATGTCGCCCGCTGCCGCCGCTTCGGCTGGGGTGGCCGCCCGGGCCTGCGGGCCCAGCTCCGCGACCAGGCCCGTCAGTGTCTGGGGGCCGCGGCGGTTGCTGAGGACGACGTCGTGTCCGGCTGCGATCGCCAGGCGGGCGACGGTGCTGCCGATCAGCCCGCTGCCGATCAGTGCGATCGTGCTCATGTCGATGTTCCCTTCGCATGGGGTGAAGTGGGTGGTTCGGGTTGGTGTGGGTGGTGCGGCGAGATGTCGGGACCAGAGTTCGACGACGATGGAACCGACGGCTTCCCGTGAGGCCAGGCGCGTGTAGCCGTCTTCGAAGTCATCGAGGGCGATCCGGCTGTCGATGACCGGCCGCAGCCTGCCGTCGGCGGCCAGGCGACCGATGTCGTCCAAGGCCTTGGTGATCTCCTCGTCGGAAGCGCCGTGCACCGCGTAGGCGGTGACGTGCTTCTCGCCGACGAGGAGATCCACTACGTCGACCGTGGCCTGCTTGCCCCCGGTGAATCCGAGGGAGACGACCGTGCCGTGTCGGCGAACGGAGCGGATCAACTCGCCCAGTCGCGCCCCGCCGACCGGGTCCAGGGCGAGGTCGGCGCCTCGGCCGTCGGTGAGGTCGGCGACGGCCTCGCCGAGATCCTGAGACGAGGAGTCGATCACCGCCGCCGCTCCGGCTTCGGCCGCCCGGCGTGCTTTGTGCGCGGACGAGACC
Organism: Streptomyces sp. NPDC002884; assembly: GCF_040295245.1. NCBI lineage: Bacteria > Bacillati > Actinomycetota > Actinomycetes > Kitasatosporales > Streptomycetaceae > Streptomyces > Streptomyces sp. NPDC002884. The sequence continues at coordinate 25,965 of NZ_JBEOVB010000003.1, forward strand.
AGTGCGATCGGCCGCGCTCCGAGGGCGCGGCCGGTCTGCATCACGGCGTGCCCCAGCGATCCGGTGGCGCCGGACACCAGGACGGTCTGTCCGCTGCGTACCGTGGCGGCCTGGGTGAGTGCGAGGTAGGCGGTCAGGTAGTTGACGGTCAGCGCCGCCCCTTCTGCCCAGTCCACGGTGTCGGGCAGTTGCAGGAGGCGGTCGTCCCGTACCGGCGCCCACTGCTGGAAGAGCCCGTCCTCGCTGATGCCGAGGTCGGCGTGACCGTAGATGGCCACCCGGGTGCCGGGAGCGAACCGGTCACTTTCCTCGACGATTCCGGCCCCCTCATTGCCGAGCACGAGCGGTGCCGTCGGGACGCCGAAGCCGCCGGTCCGGATCGTGTTGGAGAGCTGGTTGATCGTCGCCGAGCGCATCCTGACGAGCGTGAAGCCCTCTCGGGCTGTCGGCTTCGGTCGCTCCTCCACCGCCATCGTGGGCGGGTTGGCGAATCGCCGTGTCACGATCGCTTTCATGGTGAACCTCCGCTGGTGAACTGTCTGGTTGATGAACCGGTGGCCTTGAGGTGCTGTGTGCGGTGGGCTCACCGTGTGGCGGTCGCGGACCGGGGGGAGTCAGCGACCGGGGGTGCGGTGCGCGTGATGCGCCGGGGACGATGAGCGAGGTGCCGGTCAAGGAGCGTGCTCGCGATGGCGGCCAGGGCGAAGGCCGCACCGACCCAGCCGATGCCTGCCAGGCCGGGGCCCGCGTCGATGACCAGTCCGGCGATCCAGGGGGCGATGGTGATGCCGACGTTGAAGGCCGCGATGTTCACGGCGCCGCCCAGCGTCCTGGTCTCGCCGAGGATGCCGAACACCCGGGCGTTCACCGCCGGGTTGGTCACAAAGCCGCCGGCGGCCAGCAGGACGGCGAGCGGGATCACCGCCGCGGGCGTGTGCGCGGTCACCGCGACGGCAACGGCCACGACCGTGACCGTGCCCATACCGGTCAGCAGGACACCGGACGGCGCCCGGTCCGCGATCCGGCCGCCCACCGTGAGGCCGGCCAGAGCGCCCACCCCGTACAGGCCGAGCACCACCGGGACGAGCCCCCCGGACAGGCCCGTGACGTCCTCAAGGAGGGCGCCGAGGTAGGAGAAGATCGCGATCGTCGCGGAGATGGTCAGCGCAGTAGTGGCGTAGGCGACCCACAGCCGCGGCACGGCCAGGGAACGTAGTTCCCCGCGCAGCCCCGGCCGCAAAGCCGTCGTGTCGTGCCCTGCGCGCAGGGTGAGCAGCACCGCGGTCGCGGACAGCGCGGCCGTCACGGCCACCGCCCAGAACGCGGCCTGCCATGTGGCGTGCTGCGCGAGCAGCGTGCGGGCCGGAACGCCGAGGATCATGGACAGGCTCAGCCCGGACACGACCACGGACATTGCCTTCCCGCGCCGGTCCGCGGAGACGAGGGAGACCGCCGTGACCGAGGCGAGCGCCCAGAACCCGGCGTACGCCATGCCCGTGACCACCCGCATGACCAGCAGGAAGCCGAAGTGCGGTACGAGCGCGGCGGCCACGTGCCCGGCGACGAACATCGCCTGAAAGCCGACCAGGGCCGCGCGGCGGGGCAGCTTCAGGGTGGCCGGCGCCAGCAGCGGAGCTCCGACGACCATGCCGATCGCGAACGCCGAGACCAGCAGCCCCGCCTCGGACAACGAGACGTCCAGATCCTCGGCGAGGAAGGGCAGCAGCCCGGAGAGCATGAACTCCGAGGTGCCCTGGGCGAACGTGCCGCACCCGAGGACATAGATGGTCAAAGGCATGATGAGGGTGCTCCAGAGGACATCGCCGGCGAGCGGGTTCGCCGCCTGGGCAAGACGGCCTGGTCAAACAGACCGCCGTGATCCAGGTTCACGCCGCCGCACAGCAGATCAGCCGCCAAACCTGGCCCAGCCGAGCCTGGGTCCAGCTGGGCCACGCTGAGCGGGGCGGCCGCCTGGCTCCCGGCGAATACTGGAGAAATGGAGCAGAACGCTGAACTGGCCGACTTCCTCCGCACCCGCCGGGCCCGTCTGACCCCGGCCGAGGCGGGACTGCCTCCGGGTATCGGCGCCCGCCGGGTCCCGGGGCTGCGCCGCGAGGAGGTCGCCCAGCTTGCCGGGATGAGCACGGACTACTACACCCGCCTCGAACAGGGCCGCCACCCCAACGTCTCCGAAGCCGTCCTGGACGCCGTGGCCCGCGCCCTGCGCCTGGACGACGACGAACGAGCCCACCTCTTCGACCTCGCCCGCAGCCGTACCGCGCGGCCGCAGAGCGGCCGCCCCCAGCCTGTCCAGCGGGTGCGCCCCGAGGTCCACCTGATGCTGGACGTCCTCAACGGCGTCTCCCCGGCGTTCATCGCCAACCACCGCGGCGACGTGCTCGCCGCCAACCAGCTGGCCAAGGCTTTGATCACCGACTGGGAGGCACTGCCCTACCGGGAACGCAGCTTCGCCCGCTTCGTACTGTTCGATCCCGCTGCCCGCGAGCTCTACCGGAACTGGGACGAGGTCGCGGAGATCGTCGTGTCCAACCTGCGCCTGGAAGCCGGACGCCACCCCGACGACGCCCTGCTCAACGAACTGATCGGCGAGGCCGTCGTCAGGGTGCCCGAGTTCAGCACCTGGTGGGACAGCCACCGAGTGGCCCAGTGCGCCCACGGCACGCAGCACTTCCACCACCCCGTGATCGGCGAGCTCACCCTGAATCACGAGACCCTGGCCCTGCCCTCCGACACGGACCAGACCATGTGCGTCTACACCGCGGAACCCGGCACCGCCTCCGCGCAGGCCCTCGCTCTCCTCGCCAGCTGGAGCGCCCCCGCCCCCGCCGCCGTCCGCAGCGACGACGCGTCGCAGGCCGGCCGGCCCGGCACTGCGATACGCCCTGAGTGACCGACGCACACCAGCCTGCGCACGTGGGCGGGTGGGCTCGCTCGCCCTTCGCGTCCTGCCGCCCGGCCCGTTAAGGGAAGCCCATGACCCACGCCACCACCCCCGCCGATGCGCCCCGTGGCGCGGGCGGCCATCTGCGTCTCGTCTGGCCCCAGTGGCAGGGCGTCGGCGCCGCCGTCGTCAAGGAGCTGGCTCCCGAGTTCCCGCTCGGCATCGCGCGCCGTGGCTACACGGTCGGCACCACAGTGCTCGAAGCGATCCTGCCGCCGCACGAGGGCCCCACCGCGACCGTCCCCGTCACCATGAGCGATGACGGCCTGGAAGAGCGTGACGGCGTCGAGGCCAAGGCGGTGGTGCTGAAGCAGCTCGCGAGCGCCCTGGACGTGATCCGTGCACACGATCCGGCACGGATCACCACGCTCGGCGGCGAGTGCGCGGTCAGCGTGGCCCCGTTCGCCGAGCTCGCCCGCCGCTACGGCGACGACCTGGCCGTCATCTGGATCGACTCCCACCCCGACATCGGCACCCCGGACAGCGCATACAAGGGCCACCACGCGATGGCCGTCACCGCCCTCACCGGCCACGGCGATCCCGACGTGCAAAGGCTCCTGCCCGCCACCGTGGCCGCAGACCGCCTTGCCCTGGTGGGGCTGCACGAGTGGACCGACGACGACTTCCCCAACATCGCCGCCTGGGGCATCCCGTCCTACAGCCCCGACCAGCTGCGGTCCTCCACCGGGCCCCTTCTCGACTGGCTGCGGGCCACCGGCTGCACCCGCGTCGCCATCCACTTCGACGTCGACACCATCGACAGCAACGAGATCGGCCTCGGACTCGGGTTCGTCCCCGGCGGACTCACCAGCAGCGAAGTACGCCGCATCGTCGCCGACATCGACGAAGCCGCGGACGTCGTCGGCCTGACGATCGCCGAGTTCATCCCCCGGCAGGTCATGCACCTCCAGCAGATCCTCAACGGCTTCCCCCTGCTCCAGAACGAATGACCTGCCCACTGCCGGCACAAGACCCCTTCTCGCCGGCACAAGACCCCTTCTCACGGCCGAGCGGCGCCCCCCGTATGCACGTGGGGCGCCGCTCGTGCGACACGGACAGATCCCCCCGGCCTCACGAAGCCCCCTGGGGGCGAACCATCGCGCGGCCGAGACAGGACCGCGGGGCTGCAAGTCAGCCCAGCTGCGCGGTGTAGCCGATCTGACCGGCGAGGCTCAGCTCCTGGCACATGAACCACAGGTCGGTGATCTTGCCCTCGTCGTCGAAGTGCAGCACACCGATCTCCTCCCACTCCACGCGCTTGCCCGTGGCCGGGGCACCGGCGAACGTTCCGGAGTGCACGGCAGTCATGCGGTACTGGAGCATGACGGTGTTGCCGGAGGCCACGATGTCGCGGGCCTCCGCCGTCTGGTCGGTCAGTGCTCCGGACAGCACCTTCCAGCCCGCCTCGAGCCACTCCACGAAGTTGCCGCTCTGCGGGATCGCGTCTCCGGTAAGCGCGTACAGGTCGGCGAAGCCGGCCCGGCGGATCGGGGCGTCCGGAGTGACCAGCGAGCGGATGAGGTCGAAGTCGCCCTTCGGCATCGCGTCCTGGAGCAGCAGCAGCGTGTTGTCGAGGTTGCGCTGGGCAACGGCGTCGGTCATGTCGATTCCTCTCACGACGGGGCGGAGACGCCGGGGCGACGAGTGCCGCCGAAAACCCGGTATCCCCTTTTCTTGGGGGGGCGCGGCTCCCGGGCGGCTCTTCCAGCAACCTGACCGCGCCCCACCAGTCTTTCTCTCCAAACGGCGCACGAGCCGGGGCAACGTGGCCCGGCCGGACCTGGGCCCGGCTGGGCCACGTTGCCCCGCAGCACCCGCCCGGAACAGAAGCCGAGGCGCTGTCCTCGCCCAGGCGATCTCCCTCCGCCAAAGGCGACAGCCAAAGCCGCACGAGCCGCCACTCTCACGAACGGGGGACCTTGCGCGGCGCGGGCATCGGGGTCACCGTCCGCGACCCAGCCGCGGAAGCCACTCATGACCGTGCGGTGCATGTCCTGGGCGTCGACGAGGGAATTGGCGGTGTACGGGTGCCGGGCGTCCATGGTCAGAACGCTGTGTGGCAACGAAATGGGCGGCGGAGGGGGCTTGGTCACGGGATGACGTCCCATTCGGTGGCGTTCTCGGCGATGGTGACCCGGGTCCGTGTCTCCCAAGCGTGGTGTGTGCGCGACGGTCCGCGTCGAAGGTCACGGGCTGGTCCCGTACGGGGGCTGCCGCTGGGGTGCCCGGTGCTGTTTCGACCCATGCCCAGGGTCGGGGGACGGCCGTGGCCCGACGCTCTGCGAGGGCAGTAGTGCGGTGGGCTTGAAGGCATCTTCGACCACCGCATGTCCGACGTCCGCCACGCCGACCACATCTACGTCCTCTACGCCGGACACCTCGTCGAACACGGCACCCACGACGAACTCATCGCCGCCCAGGGACGGTACGCCGCCATGTTCGCCGCCCAGCCAGCCCAGTACGCCCCCACCCCCAGTACGCCCCCACCCCCAGCATCCCCAAACCCGCCTCACACACCGTCACCGATCCCGCATGACACGATCGACGGACACCCATCGCATCGAAGCCTGCGCGCCCGGTGTGGCCGACACAGTGACCGGACCCAGGCTGTCGCCTTGCCATAAGGATCCCGAAGTGATCCACAGCACCGTCCGGCCCGTGCTGCGGTGTTCTCAACCGGGTCCTGGGGCACCGCCGCAGCAATTGGCCGACGTTTTCCGTGTCAACTCGGCTGCCTCGGTGATGGCGCATTGTCCGAGATCACCGAACAGCTGCATCGTGACGGCGGCCAGGACGTCGTCCCCGCCAACAGTCCGCGCGTCCCCGCGGCGGGTGGACAGGGCGAGGAGGGGGTCCTTGAGCAGCGGGGCCGGGGCTGGCTCGCCCGGCACCACCAGACTGACCGTCCCGAACCGCTTGACCCCGCCCTCGCGGACGACCTTGGCCGCGTCCCGGGCCAGGGCCGTCAGGAACACGCTCGCGATTCCGTCCAGATCGCGGACCATCGCCGGGACCACCCTCACCCCCCGGCTCCCCAGCAGCCTTCTCACCCCGGCCTCGAACCGGTGGGCGCCAGCCACACCACTCGGTGTACGCGCCCCGCGGCGCTCACGAAGAGACACGAGCGCACCATCGGCGTTGCGCACCTCGCCCATCAGGCCGTGGAAGGTCGGGCTGTGCAGGTACCACGCCGATCCCACCTCCACCTCGATGTTCCGGTCGATCGCCGAGATGAGGTCCTTGGGAATCAGCCTCTTCCTGGCCTCCTCGGCCGCCGCGCTTCTCGCGCCGTCGATGATCGCCGTCAGCACGGTCCGCGTCACCGACGCGGCGGCCCACGCGGCCGGCCGGGAGACGTGCAACGAGGTCACGTCCCTGAACACCGCTTTGACGAGCTGAGGCTTGAACGGCAGGTCGGTCACGACGGAAGCGGTCTGCGGACCGCTGCGCTCGGTGCGTGAGGGGTGTGTGGTCATCGATGAATGTGCTTTCTGCTGTCGGAGGTGTCAGTGGCCCATGCCGCACCGGGCGGCGAGACCACAGAGCGCATCGGGGGGGGGCGCCGAGCCGGCACTGGGCCTGCCGGGCGGGGCCGCCGGCACACAGAGGTGCAGGCGGCTCCACCCGGATTCTCGACGTTCCGGCGACCGGGCGTGCGGCAGGGGGTGCCACCCGGGCGACGCGCTGTGGTGCGGCGCCGTGCCGGTCAGGCGACCTGGTACCTGCTGACTTCCAGGAAGTGGCGCAGTGCTTCGGGTGTGTTGTCGTCGAGGGCGGCGTTGGCTGCCGCGCGCAGGGCCGGACTGATGGACGGGTCGGCGAGGATGCGGGCGATGGCGACGCGGTCGTCCTCGGCCTGGGCGATGCGGTAGCCGGTCTCCAGCCAGGCGCGCATCGCCTCGGGGTCGTTGGCGTCCAGGAGGGCGTTGGCTTCTCGTGTCACACGCCGGCCGCTGTCCGGGTCGGCGAGGATCCGGACTATGGCCACCCTCAGGTCGTCGGCGTCCGGCTCGTCCGCTGACGAGGACACTGCGGGCACCGTCACCGCGGCCGGTGCCACCGTGGCGGCGAAGGACGGAGTGGCGAGCAGGAGGGCCGGGGCGAGGATGCCCGCGGCAATGGCGGGCGCTACGCGATGCAGTCGCAAGGGGAATGCTCCTCTTCGTTTGCTACGGAGGCGAGTTGAGGACGCCTCAGGGCTTCACTTCGGTGATACTGCCACCTGGGTCTGACAGCGGCAGTTGCCCGGCTGCGGTCGCAGGGCACCGTCGCCGCGGACGTGGCCGGTGTTTCATGGCGGCGCGAGGGCAGCCTTGAGCGCGGCTCGTGGCTGTCGGGGCGTGATCGGGGGGAGACGATTCCTCCACCTCGCCAGCAACTTGCACGAGCTGCGCTGGGTACAGTTCCTCAGCACCGCACCATCCGGCGCCCGAGCTCACCAGCTCCCCGGCACCCTGCATGAACAAGCCGCCCACGACCTGCGCACCCTGTACCGCGGCGCCTCCACCACCACGCGCCGCCCGCCACATCACCGCCTTCGACACCGCCCGCGACCCCGACGGCACCCTCACCTTCGCCTGCCTGCTCTACCTCGCCGACCAGGAAGAAGGAGCCCAGTTCTGGTGGCACTACGCCGCAGGCGCCGGCAGCACCACCGCCGCCCTGAGCCTCTACCTGCTCCACGTGCGTCAGGGCGACACACCACTGCGCGAGAGCCCGGCGGGGTTGGCTTGGACTGCAACACCGCGTTCCCGCCGCTGCGGCCCGCACCGCAACCCGCGGCCCATCCCAAACTGAGCAAGGACCCCGAGCCGTTCGCCGAGCAGCTGCGCGCGTCCGGGCGCCACATTCTGCTGGCCGGGAGCGGATTCGGCGGCAACATGTTGATAGCCGACCCTCCGGAGCACCCCCGGCTGCCCGACTGATTTCGGGGGTCTTTACCATTCAGGCGGCTGAGATAGCCACGCCGCGCACGGAGGACCGAGGTGCTGCGGGCCGGGGCATCCCCGCGTGCGCAGGGATGCCTCTCGAGGGCGCCGCCCTCAGGTGTGCTGACTCGTCGTTCACGATGCTGCACAAGGGGCGTTGCCATGACTGCCGCCTCCGGGAACCGGCGCCCGGCATGCTTGTGTCAGTCGCCGAACATCCCTGCGTACGGATCCGGTTCCCCTGTCCACGGGTCGAGACCGGAAGCACGCAGTCGCTGTTCCTCGTCTCTATGCAGAAACCGCGGCGCCGAGTTGCCCCAAAGTGTGAGTCCCCCGAGGGGACACTCGTCGAACTCCGCATCCAAAACACGATGGAGAAACTCGACCACACCGCACGGATACTCCTGCCAGACCACATCATCCTGATTCCAGACCACGACAGGCCAGCCATCAGGATCGTCGCCCGTGATACGCCAGCACAGGATGTCCGCGCTGGAGTCCAAACCCCAGGCGATCACCCGATCACCACCGGCCCCTCCGGGAGCCTTGGCATTCCAGAACTGCTGCGCATTGAGCGTCTCCTCCTCCATCCCCTGGAAGGCAGGCTCCGCCCCGTCCTCGGCCCGGCACTCCGGGGAGAAGATGACCACATAGTCACTGATGGCCCCCGCTCCATAGAGCTCGTAACACGATCTTGTGGTCTCAGCGAGGGAGTGCCAATGCTCATTTCTCGGGGTCGGACCAAGCCGCCGCAAGTGCTCGCCGATCTGGAAAGCGGGGACCGGGGACTATCTCCTGGGTGGGTTCACCGTTGAGCCAGCACACTTGCTCGGGGGCGCCGTCGCCAGTGTCGAACAGGCAGCACACTCCTCCGCTGTCGGCGGTGAGGTCGGTGAACACCTTCCTGATGTTGGCCGACCGCGCAAACAAGCGGCTCATCCCCGACGTCGCTGCCCAGCACCCCACCGACGTGTAGCCAGGGTGCAGAACGGACTCGAACCGGATCGTCGCGTAGATGTACCCGATCTGGATGCGCCCGTCCGCCTCGGGTTCAGGGCCGTTCGTCCGCGCGTACTCACGCAGTGCATCATCGACGTCGAACATGAGGGACGTGTCGAGCTCGAGCGTGCTGGTCGTGGAGCAGTCGACCGGCTCGCTCTTGAAATGTGACGTGAACGGGAGGACGAGCCGGTCACCGTCGGGCAGGGCGACCTCAAGCGGCGGCACGGCACGGGACGGTGGCGCCAGCTCGGCCAGACTGGCCAACGCCCTGGCGACATTCCGAGGACGCAGATAGATGTCGTAGCCGTGGATCAGCCCCACAATTCCCCAATCCCAGATCGAACCGCACCCTCTCACGACCCGCCCCTTCGGCTCTTGTCGGTTTCGAGCTCGCAGTACGTTCATGAGTGGTTCCTCATGAGGCGCCGCCAGCAGATCAGGCTGCAGGCTAACGAGAGGAAGGCGTCGTGGAGTTCGAGGCGTCGTTCCCATCGGACAGCGAGGCGTTTGAACTGGTGGAGCAGGGCGAAGGTCTGCTCGACGACGTAGCGGAGTTTGCCCAGTCCTTGGATGTTCGGGGCGCCCTTGCGGGAGATCACCGGCACGATCCGGCGTTTGCGCAGTTCATGACGGACGGCCCGGGAGTCGTATGCCTTGTCGCCCAGCAGGGCGTCGGGGCGTCGGCGGGGATGGCCCGGACGTCCGGTGACGGGCGGAATGCCGTCGACGAGGGCGAGGGTCTGGGTGATGTCATTGACGTTTGCCGCAGTGGTGAGCACCTTGAGCGGGGTGCCCTTCCCGTCGCAGATCGGATGGTGTTTGCTACCCGTCTTGCGTCGGTCGACCGGCGACGGGCCGGTCGCGGCTCCCCCCTTTTCGCGCGGACGTGGGAGCCGTCCACGCACACGCGAGACCAGTCGAGTTCGCCGGCCGCATTCAATTTCGCGAGCAGAATGCGGTGCAACTGGTCGAAGACCCCTGTCTGTTGCCAGCGATCCAGACGCCGCCAGCAGGTCTGTCCTGAGCCGAACCCCAGCTCCAGGGGCAGGAGCTGCCAGGCGATGTCCTGGTGCAGGACATACAGGATGCCCTGCAGGCACAACCGGTCCGGCACCGGTTTCGGCCCAGGCGACCGCTTGGGCCAGGGCGGCAGCAATGGTTCGATCAGCGCCCACAAGTCGTTGTCCACGATCCATGGTCGAGTCGTCATACCTACTCGAACGGTCAGATCGTCACAACGGTCACGCCCGAGCAGGGCACTTCAACAAGATCTTGTTACGAGCTCATAGGTAGCTTGCGCCCCGTACGCAGCGGCGGACAGCGGGACGGTCGGTGGTCGGCCCTTGACCATGGCGACGTGAAGCTGCTTCGATCATGTACATGAAGTCTCTGTGCCCGGTTCTCACGCGACGACGCCACGTCGATCTCGCGCGAACCTCCGGCGCGCTCTGTCAGCCCCTGCACTGACCCCGGCGGGTCGCCGTTCCAGGCACCCGTCCCCTGACGCGGCTGCCGCCGTACTCCCGTGGCAGGCCCGGTCGCTCGCCGCCGTGTCTGCCCAGGCCGATGTATCTGTCCGGCCATCTCCGGCTGCGTGCCATCACGCGCATGCTCCGACGCCCCGTACGGACCACCTCCGTCGCCGGGAAGGATCCTGTCCTCGCCATGTCCTCTTCGATCGCCCGCCACCGCGGTATCCGCAGACCACTGGCCGCCGCCCTGCTCGCGGCCCTCATGCTGGCCGGCGCCGTGGTCCCCGCCGACGCGACACCGGCCGCCACCGCCTACACCCCGGTTCCACCGCACAATCCCTACGCAGGACCTGACGGTACGGGCACCATGCACGGCGACACCGGCTCGTCGGACACCACACCGCTCGCCGGTCCGGGCGCAGGCAGCCTCACCTCCACACGGACAGCGCTCGCCTCCGCCTGCCCTACGGTGCTGGTCGGTTACGACGGCTATCCCGTCGCCCTGTGCACCCCCATCTTCGGCCAGGTCCCGACTGTGCACCTGCTCGACCCCGACAACGGATCCTCCCTGGCCACCCTCCAACTGACCAAGGGCTCGCTGCTGGGCGGGGTCTATGCCTACCTCGACGACCAGGACCGGCTTGTCGTTGCGGACGGCAGTCGCAGCCTGCTCCGCGTCGGGCACCGGCAAAGCGCCGCCGGCGCCTGGCAGTTGTCGGTCGACCAGAGTCTCTCCCTGGCCTCTGTCATCCCTGCGGACGACGCGGTGACCGGCCTGTCGCCGGACTGGCAGGGCCGCGTCTGGTTCGCCACGGGCGGTGGTGTGGTCGGCGTCGCCGACGACCGCACCGGCACGGTCCGGTCCTTGACCCTGCCGACTGGCGAAAGGGTCGCCAACAGCATCTCCACCGCGCCGGACGGAACCGCCGTCACCACCACCCACGCCACCTACCTGCTCACCGCGGACGCCGAGGGCACGCCCGAGATCTCCTGGCGCCGGGCCTACGACCGTGGACAGGCCCGCAAGCCCGGCCTGCTGAGCTGGGGCAGTGGCTCCACTCCGACGTTCCTCGGACCTGAGACGGGAACCGACTACGTCGCGATCGTCGACAACGCCGACACCACCGTCCACCTCAAGGTCTACCGGACCTCCACCGGCGCGGAGGTCTGCTCGGTACCGGTCCTCCAGGCGTCCGGCGGTCCCGGCAGCGAGAACTCGCCCGTCGGGGCCGGCAACAGCATCTTCGTCGCGGGTACGTACGGATATCCGTACCCTGCCGTGCCCGACGGGGCGGGCGACGCCGTGCCCGCCTCCGCCGACTTCGCCGGAGGCCTGACCCGGGTGGACATACGGGCCGACGGCACCGGCTGCACCCAGGTCTGGGACAACACCCTGCGCTCGGCGGCCGTACCGAAGCTGTCCACGGCCGACCGCACCCTGCACACGGTCCTGCGCGACCCGCTGATCCCCGGCAGCAAGGGCACCAGCCTGCTGGACACCTACCGCTACGCGCAGATAGACGCCGAGACGGGACTTGTCACCCGCTCCAAGAGCGTCGGCACCGGCGCGCTGTACGACACGTTGCAGATGGCAGGAACCGTCGCCCGGGACGGCGCCTACCTCCAGGGCACGGTGACCGGGGTACTGCGGATCACCGCGGGGTGAGCCGGACCTGAGTCGCGCCTCCCGCCGTCCCCTCGGGGCCTGGCGGGAGGCGCGAGTACGTGCACTGTCGTTCATCCGAACAGGCGGCCCGCTGACGTGGGACGAGCTCAGGGCGCCCATTCGCCCTCATACTCCGACACCGTGGTCGCGCGGCTTGCTGGTTGAGCGCGCTGGAGAGGTAGCCACCGCCGTCGGAAAGGATGTTCGCCTATGCCCGGACCGAGGGGTCGAGTTGTTGTCAGACGCCACCGAGATCCAAGTCGGTCGCCCCGTCGCGGACTGCGGTGGCCGACGGGCTTTCGTGTCGGGCAAGAAGCAGTACACGATGGAGGCCACGGTCATAGCTGATCACCAAGGCGGCCGCACCCGGTGGACCGAAACATCGTGCAGGCGGCCCGGCCCCATGAGCCGCCGTCTCGAGCAGCTCTTCGGCGAGGTCGAAGGGGTGGAACGAGGCCGGCGAAGGCACGACGGGTGCCGGTCGGGCAGGCGGTCGCGACGATGGATCCGGCGCGTCAAGGACGGCGTCGAGCACGTCACCCTGGACGCCGTTGCACGTGCCGCGTCAGTGGGAAAAGGCACCGTCTTCCGGCACTTCGGCGACCGGTCCAGGCTGCTGATGGCACTCCTCGCCCGAGCCGAGCGTGCCTACCAGGCATCCTTCCTCACCGGCCCGCCGCCGCTCAGCGCCGGTGCCCCCCGTCGACCGACTGGAGGCGTGCGGCGTGCGGCGTGGCCACCATCAGATATCCGCTGGCCCACCGTGAGCTCGCCCTCGCAGCCGCCCCACCGCTCGACCGCCGCTTCTCGCCCCTCGCTTCTCGGCCCCGCACCTCGACGTCCGCCGCGCCCACGTGCTCGCCCCGCCGCGGCCGTGGACAACGGACCTGGGAGCGTTCATCCGGACTCCCGCGCCGGCTCCCGCACCGGCAGCGGCTCGCTCCGATCGCCATGACATAGAGCAGGGTTGACGGACTCGGATATCAGCGAGACTGGCCCGGTGCCGGTTCGGCCCTACTCCATCGAAGCCCCCGGCGGCTGTCGCGTTCGATGGCTCCGAGGAACTGTTCGATCTGCTGGCTGCGGTGAAGGGCGCCGAGGGCGAAGGCAGGAGTGAGGTGCCGCAACTCAGTTCCTCTGCTCGTGCCGGTCGGCAGACGCCCAAGATCGATGTGATCAGCAAGGTAGGCAAGGTAGATCAGGGTGTATCTGCGGGTCCATCCCAAAGGCGGCAACGCCGAGCTCGGGATCCGCTGGGCGCGCGCCGCGGGCAGCTCTAGGGTGGCCTTCGTGACCGCAGTCTCCGACAGCTCTGAGGACAACCGATCCCACCCCTCCGCGGGCACCCCACAGGGGGCGATAGTGGTGGACGAGGTCCTCGGCAGGTTCGTCCGGGGATCCCTGCCGTTGCCCGGCGGCGGCTGCTTGGTCGACTCCTCCTTCAGCCGGCGCCTTGAGCTTGAGGGCCGCACCGTCGTCCTGCTCCTGGACACCAAGGACGCCGCAGAGGCGCAGCGTCTGCTTCCCCGGCTCCGCCGTGCCGTCGAGGGCAGCACAACACTGCGTCGGCGAGCGCTGGAGGCGGTCGTCCTCGAGTTCAGCGTGTCCCCGGTGACCGAGGAGGAACTGGGCCAGGCCCAGGCCGATCTCCTGCTGGACACCATCGTGGTCGATGACGGCATGGACGTCGTCCTGCATCTCACCGATTCCTGCGGCCAGCACGTCATGGACGGCTACTGGCCATCGGTCCGCTTCGACGCGGAAGACCAGATGACCGACGTGACGATCGAGGCGTAGCCCCTCACCTCCCCGTAGCCCCCACGTGCTGGCAGCCGGTCCGACCGGCGGTCTTCGCAGCGGGCGCAGGTCGTGGATGCAGGCGAGGCGGACAGGCCGACTGCCAGGACCACGGGCCGTGAGGAGGACGGTGTGGAGGTCCACACCGACGTGCGCACCCGCTGGCCTGCACAGGGACCGTGAACGCGTGCGTCTCGTCCACGGCCGTGCACTCGCTTCCTGGTGTGACCTTTCTTCACCACCGTCGTTGTGCACGTGGACGCGTACCTCTCCCCCCTGGACGCGTGCGGCAGACGAGGGGCCCGAACCCTGCCCGGTCCGGGCCCCTCCGGGAGTCGTAGTCGGCCTTACAGAACGCCTCTGGGGTCTCACGCTCAGGCCCGGGGAGAGCCTCGTCGGCTCGGTGGCCGAGCAATCGATCTACGGCGGCGGCGCTGCACTGCCGGGCTCACCGAACCGTGCGGACCTGTCGGCGGCCTGCGGTGCCCAACGCGTGGCGTGTCCCGGTGGCCGGGAGACAGGGCTGCCCGTACGGATGTTCTGGTGGATCGAAGCTCTGGTATCTGTTCGTTCCCGTCCGACACAGCCCGGTCACCGGCGCCGTCACCGGCCGTACGAAGCTGACCGAGGAGCGGATGATCGCCTCTTCCGGTTGGGTGCCGACGCCGTGTCTGCGAGGTCGTACGCACGGGCGACACCGGAGAGTTGGCTCGCTCTTTTCACCACGACAGGCAAGGGGTGGCTGCTCCTACCTGGTCAGAGCGGCCGGGACATGTGCCGGTATCGGCAGGCGGTCGCCCTCCAGTTCCTTGAGGGCGGGTCACGGTTCAGGGGTCCAAGTCAGCGAGAGGTCGTGCCACGCCAAATCTTGGGCGCGATCCGAGCAGGGGGGGGTCCGAGCAGGGGGGTGGTCCGAGCAGGGGGGGTGGTCTGGCCGAGGTCTTGCGGCGGTCGTCTGTTTCCCTGTCGCGGCCTTCGTGGAGGCCGTGGGTCTCTCCGGGCATGTTCGATACGCTCTCAAGGTGGTGACGTTGTGTCGGGACTATGTGGCTGACCGGGGGCGTCCGCGTGATGAGCGGTGATTTTCGCGGGAATATCGTAAACAGCGGAGACAATAATTTCGGCAATTTCAATAGCTTCGGCAGCGGTATCGCGTCCGGGCATCTGCGTGACGTTCATGACGACGTAGCTGCCCAAGGTGACGCCGTAGAGCGTTCAGGCGGACGCGAGCGCAATGTCTTCGTGGTGTTCGGGCGGGACACGGCCGTTCGGTCCGCGATGTTCGATTTTCTGCGTGGGTTGGATCTGCGTCCGCTCCAATGGGAGGACGCAGTCCATGCCGGTGGCGCAAGCTCTCCTTTCCTCGACCAGGTCGTCGCACAGATGCCCGGCTTGGCCCAGGCTGCTCTGGTCTTACTCACTCCGGACGACCTTGTCATGCTGCACCCCGATTTGCGCTCGACTCATGAACCCGAGCACGAGATGGAGCTGTCGCCTCAGCCGCGGCCCAATGTGCTGATCGAGCTCGGCATGCTGCTGATGGCATACCCGGAGCGCACGGTGATCGTTCAGGTTGGCGCCGGGAAGCCCATCTCTGATCTCGCCGGCCGCAATGTCATCCGGTTCGACGGTTCGGCCCCTGCCTTGGGAAAGATCGCCGAGCGGCTGAAGGCGGCAGGCTGCGCGGTGGACATCACAGGGGATATCTCTCTGCATTCCAGGTCTTTCGAAGGACTGAATGCGCTGCGGGCCGATCGTGGTCGGTGACGGAGCTTCGGTGAGGTTGCGGTGAACACCCCCGTGCCGCGACTCGACTGCGTATCGGCCGTGCACGAGCAGAGAACCGAAGGTCGGTGCGCCACGTGCTGACAGCCTTTCGCCCGCGCCACATCAGACAGTTCGCTGCCGTTGGCTTCATCCTCGCCGCGGTGGTGGGGGCGGGCGCAACCGTGCTGGGAGGCTCAGGCTGGATCACCGCCGGCGCTGCCGGGATAAGCGGTGCCTTGGGTGCCTTCATCCCCGGCTGGGTGGACGCGCGCAATGAGCGTGCGGCACGCCGTGATGCGCTGGTCAGCCTGCCAGGGCCTACCCCTTCCCCCTCAGTGAGCCGATATCTCACGTCGCAGCTGGCGGTGGTGCCGTTCACAGGCCGTCAGAGTGAGGCGGCCGAGCTGTTGACGTGGTGCCGCAGCGAAGGCACCGACGCGGTCCGCTTACTGACGGCGCCCGGCGGCGCGGGCAAGACACGGCTGGCCGAGCACGTCATGGAGGTCCTGGGCCGCGAAGGCTGGCACTGCGCGCAGGTAGGCGCGCACATGGAAGCCAGGGCGTGGGAGGTGGCGCGTGAAGGCACCGACTGCCGTGTTCTCCTGGTCGTCGACTATGCCGAGTCCCGGCCCGAACTCGCCTCTCTCTTACGGTCTGTGGTGTCTGCCCTGCATGAGGCGCGGGTGCTGCTCCTGGCTCGCAGCGCAGGCGAGTGGTGGCAGGCGCTCGCGGCCGAGGACGCACCGGTGCGGGCCGTGGTGGAGCACACTCACGTGCAGGAGTTGGGACTGGACCTGGGCGCAGGGCTGAGTGACCGGGAGCTCGTCGAACGCGCGGTCCCCTGCTTCGCGCGCGAGATGGGGGTGCCTGTCCCGCTGTCCGCCGAGGTGCCGGTGCCGACTGCGGCGAGCCAGGTGCCGGTGCTCGTGCTGCATGCAGCCGCCCTGGTCGCCGTGCTCCAGGAAGTGGATGCGGCCTCGGGCGGGTCTGGCGCTGCTGGCGGCCCCGTCGCGAACACTGCGACGAGTGTCAGTGACGTGCTTCGGACGCTGCTGGGGCATGAAGCTCATCTGTGGGCAGGGTCGGAGCCGGCCGTTCTGGCGCAGACGGGCACGCGTGGATCCCGTGCTGTTGTGGCTCTTGCCTGCCTTTTCACGCCCGTGGGTCTGGATGAGGCGGCGCGGCTGCTGACGAAGGTGCCGGAGCTGAGTGATGCCGGGTTGGGTGCGCGTCGCGACGTGGCGTGCTGGCTGCGTGCGCTGTACCCGCCCGTCGGCCCTGGCTGGTGGGGCTCGCTCCTGCCGGACCTGGTCGCAGAGCAGCTCGTGTGTGATGTCTTCGAGCAGGACGGTGATCTCCTCGCCGTATTCCTGCACGGCGCCGGACTCTCCGAGACGGTGAGTGCGCTCGCTGTCATTGCCCGCGGTGGAGCCCATCACCCGGCGGCGGCCCGCCTCCTGGAACGAGTCGTGCGGGAGAGTGCGGACCTGCTGCCGCCGGCGATAGCGATCGCCGCCCGTGTAGGCGGCGTCCTGGGTTCCGTTGTGGCTCGCGTCCTCGACGACGCGCCGTTGAACAGACGTGAACTCGCAGCAGTCCACCGCATGATCCCGTACCCCACCGTCGCGCTGGCCTCGGCGAATCTCACGGTCGTCCTGCGGATCGTGCAGCAGCTGCCACCCCATACGCGCCCCGCCCTCAGGGCTCGGTGGCTGATGACACTCGGGCTCGCCTATTCCCAGGCTGGACAACGCAGAAGCGCTCTCCAGCCGGTGCGTGAGGCCGTGGATGTCCGCCGCGGGCTGGCCGTCACCCATCCGGCCCGCTACGCCGGCGACCTCGCGGCGTCGCTGGACGAGCTGGGCGTGCGTTTCTCCGAACTCGGCCAGCCCGGACAGGCACTGACGCCCACCCAGGAGGCTGTAGCCGGCTACCGGGAGCTCGCCGCCACGGAACCCCGGCTGTACAACGCCCGCCTGGCTGCCGCCCTCAGCAACCTGGGGGTGCGGTTCTCCGAACTCAGCCAGCCAGGACAGGCACTGACGCCCACCCAGGAGGCTGTGGCCGCCTACCGGGAACTCGTCACCACCGAACCCGAGCTCCACCTCGGTGACCTGGCACGCGCCCTGGACAATCTGGGAGTCTCGCTGACCCAACTGGGACGCCCAGAAGAGGCGTTACCGCTGACGCAGGAGGCCGTGTCCATCCGGCGCTCACTGGCCGAGGCGAACCCGGACCGCTATCTCGGCGACCTGGCCACCTCCCTGGACAACCTCGGTATCTGGCTGTCGCAACTGGCTCGCCCGCAGCAAGCTCTGCCGGCAACCCAAGAAGCAGTAGCCCTACGCAGACAACTGATGCAAGCCAACAACGACCGGTATGTCGGCGACCTGGCGCGGTCCATGCTCAACCTGGGCGTTCGACTGGTGCAGCTGAACCGGCGCAGCGAAGCAATTGCACCGGCGCAGGAGTCGGTCCAGCTGTATCAGCGCGCCGTGGCGGCCAACCCAGAGCGCTACCTGAGCGAGTACACCCAGGCGCTGGCGCGACTGACCGAATGGTCTGCCCCGCCGTGAACCGCCTGCCAACGATTGCGTGCGGGCGGCTGGAGACCCGGCGTGGCTGAAGGGCGCCGCCGATGCCGCGGGCGAAGTCCCGGGGGAATCCTCCCCGAGGTGCGCTCCGACCGACCGCTGCAAGCACTGCGCAACATCGCGGCTGAACTCCAGCGGCTCAGCCGCGTCCCTGCGGTCGCTGATTGGATCGTGGCGTACCGCACACCCGTCACCGCCACCGCCACCGCCACCGCCACCGCCACCGCAGGAGGACGGACGTGAGTACCCCAAGCACCCACACGGATGTCGTACGCGCACGGCGCCATGGTCGGCTTCAGGCGGCTGTCCTGGCCCCGCTCCAGTGAAAGTCGCTGGGCACGGCACGGTCGGTGGCGTGCCGGGTGCGGCCGTGGTGGTGCCGGAGGTCCGCGGTGCGGGTCACCCGGTCCGTCCTGGCGGGTGCCGTCGATCGCGGGGCAGGTTCCGGCGAATCACAGTGACGAGGTGCTCCGCGCGAACCTGGCAAGTCCCTCACCCGGCCGAGCAAGCGGCCCAAGACCGAGGCCTAACACCTGACGCGGGGTGGGGCGCAGGTCGTGGGCACCACCCGCTCGGCCGGGAAGACAGGCACGAAGGAGGTTCTGGTCGGCCAGCGGGTGTTACCTCGCATGGAGGAACTCCTTGGCGCCACGGAGCCTGATGTCCAGCCGGTGTTGCGTGGCGCGGCTGTCGAGGCGTACGTCCAGGGCCCCCGGAAGCAGGGTGTCCGCCCGACGGCCCGCGGGCAGCAAGGAGGGTGCGATGCCGTCACGGCGGGCGATGAGCACGCCCAACGCGTAGCGGCTGAGGGCGTCGGTGCCGGCGAGGTGGAAGACACCTGCCTCATTTGAGGCCGCGAGCTCCCACAAACCAGCCGCGAGATCGGTGACATGAACAGGGCAGCGAATGTCGTCCGTGAACAGGGCTCCCTCCCGCTCGTCGGCAGCCAGCTCGTGCACCACCCGTTCGTGGTGGGATCCTCCGTCGCCGATGATCAGGGAGGTGCGGACGACAACGCCGTCCGGGCACAGCAGTCGCGCAGCGGTCTCAGCGGCGGCCTTCGCGGCCCCGTACGGGGTGATCGGGTCCGGGGCGCAGGTCTCGTCGTAACGGGCCTTGCCGATGCCGGAGAACACGGCATCGGAGGAGACGTGTACCAGGCGTATTCCGAGCTTCGCGGTGGCCATGGCGATGTGGACGGAGCCGTCCGCGGTGATCGCCCAGTCCGCACCGCCGCTGGTCACGTTGATCACCGCGCGAGGTGCCACCGTGACCAGGAGCGCTTCCACCTGTGCGGGATCACGGACATCGAGCTGGTGCCAGGCGCCGGCGCGCGTCGCACTGGGGCGGGAGTGAAACGTAGCATCCACCTCCCAGCCCCGAGGGTGCGCTTGGCGCAATAGCTCCGTCCCTAAGAACCCGCTGCCACCGATGATCAGCGTCGTCATGCCGCACACGCTAGCGCTGGAGTACGGGAACAAGGTCCCTGCTGTCTGGGCCGGTTGTGCGCCCTGTCTGTCTGGTTCGCTTCCTTCTGCGGGATTGGAAGTCGGGGGCGGCGGAACGCTCAACCGATGAAGCTTTTGTGCGGCGGCCGGCGGGGCTGTGCGAAGAGGCGGCGCTGAGATGTCGGGGGCGGGCGTGCTGGAGCGCACCCGCTCACCCCCTGGGCGCGACGGTTGCCGGACTGCTTCCCGCCCTGCGGGCGGCCATCAGCAGGGACGTCGCGCCCCCAGCTGGACCGCGACATCGCCATCGCCACCCTGTGTCAGATCGACGGCGACGCCCAGGAAGTCGTCACGATCCGGGCCTCCGTCCTGGGCAGCACCACTGGCCCGATCACCCCTCGTCCTCCCCGTCGTACTCGGGGAACGGCAACGGATCCGTGACCCAGCCGGCCGTCAGCACGAGCCGCGTGTGACGATGCAGGGCGAGGAAGCCGAAGGGGCGGTCGAAGGCGGCGCCGATCCTGGTGGTCACGTAGCGGAGGTCGGGCATGCCTGCGGCGAATGCGCCGAACGCCGTCACGGCGGCGGCCTCGAACCCCAACGCGCCGAACTTCGCCATGGTGTTCTGCTCGGCCGACCCGATGGCGAGCGGGAAGTCGCTGATGCCGGGGAATTGTCCGCGTGAGTTGTCCCGTGCCGTCGTGAGCCCGAACAACCGGTGCAGCTTCAGCAGATCGTGGTGCGCGTTGAGGTTGTACGCCACGGTCGTCACCTCCAGCGACGGCGGCTCGGGCCGCGTGCAACGCACCTTCTCCACCCGCAGGCCCGGGCCCACGTTCCCGTAGGGCAGCCGCGGTCCCGGCACAACCGGCCACCGGCCGGCGAGGATGTCGACCCCGGCTCCCAGCACTTGCCCCGGCCCCATGTCCTCCTCCCCGAGCAGCAGGTGCACGTCCAGGGCGTTGTTGCCCAGCACCTTCAGCTCGGTGACGTATCCGCCGGGTGTGTCCGCCACACCCACCCGGTCCAGCACGGTACTGGAGCGCCACAGGCCCAGCCGCGGCTTGGTGGCCCAGGGCTCGTGGTCAGTCTCCAGTTCCACTTCGTGGAAGGGGCTGAGCCACTGCGTGCGCAGGGTCAGCGCGCTCGCAAGCACCATCTGCGTGTCCTCGGTCAGCGGGACCGGCATACGGTCGATCAGCCCGCCGGTCCGCTTCGCCGTCCACGCGTCCAACGCCCGGTGGTCGGCCGCAGGGTCCCCGGTGAGTACCCCGTGGACGTCAGCCGGCAGGCCTGCCTCCCACTCCTCCCTCAGCTCCAGCGTGCGCTTCGTCCACAGCCCCAGAGCCGTTTCCAGTCCCCGCATGGCGCCCATCGCAGCGAGCAACTCGCGTGCGGCATCCGCCGCTTGCCCGGCGGGCAGGCCAAGAGTCTCCGCCAGCTCGGCCCGCACCGCGCCCTCGGCGCCGTCGGCCAGGTAGGCCAGCAGCGGCCACACCCCCGCCGCCGAGAACACCGTGCCTGCCTCCGAAGCAGCCGCCCACCGCGCGGTCAACCCGTTCACCGCGCGAACCGTTGCCGTCGCGACTCTCATGCCACCCCCATCGCCAACACCCTCATGACGCGCCCTGTCGTACGTCAGTTCAGTGTCGCCGCCACCCGACCCAGAAGCATGGCGCTCGTGCCGCTGCCTCGGCCTGCCGGTCCGAGGTCCAGGGCACGCATCCGGCCATCATCGTCGACGAGACCATCCCGCAGCAGGGCCCGCGCCGCAGCCCCACAAAGCGGCAGCCGTGGCGATCAGGACCCAGGTCAGCAAGCCAAGTCCCGATAGGTCAGACGCACTTGCGGCCACCCGCACCACCCCCGGGGCCCACTCCCGACCAGGGCCTGCGCGGGAGTGGCGGCGACAGGGTCTCTGCCACGGCCAGGGTGCTGCGACGAGGCGAGGATCCGTCTCCCGACGGCTCCGACAAGGGACTGGTAAACGAAAATGATTATCGATAGCGTGTGCGGAGCGCAATGCCCGCCCCCTCTGCCCGAGGGTTCTCCGGGCTGCCCTGAGGTCTGAACCGCTCGTACGAAAAGGGGAGTTGTGGCTCATCTGCTGATGGTCGAAAGCTGGGTCGGGTCGATGAGCAGACTGTTGCCACGGGCGATCCGGGAGGGCGGCCACGAGTTCACGTTCCTCACCCGCGACCTGCACCACTACCTCCGCTCGGCGCCCGAGGGTGCGGGGCACCCGCTGCTCGGCGCCCGGAACGTGATCACCGCCGACACGAACGACACCGGCGCCCTGCTGCCGGAGATCGAGCGGCTGCACGAGGTGCTGCGCTTCGACGGCGTGATCACTTCCTGTGACTACTACCTGCCGACCGCGGCACGGATCGCCAGCCATCTGGGTCTGCCGGGATCGCCCCCAGAGGCGGTGGAGGACGCCTGCCGCAAGGACACCACCCGTCGTGTCCTCGCCGACGCCGGGGTGCCCGGGCCGCGCTTCGCCGCGCACGAGGAGTGGGCCGACATCGCCCGCGCTGCCCGAGAAATCGGCTATCCGCTGGTGGTCAAGCCCGTCGACCTGTGCGCGGGCATGTACGTGCGGCGCGTGGACGACGAGGAGCAACTCGCCGCCTCCGTACGCGTGCTGGCCGATTCGCCGGTCAACGCCCGCGGGCAGCGGCGGGAGCCCACCGTCCTGATCGAGGAACTGCTGGACGGCCCCGAGGTGAGCGTCGAGACGGTGTCGCATGCGGGTGCGGTCCACGTGGTGGGCGTGACCGACAAGAGCATCGGTGGGGTGCCCGCGTTCATCGAGACCGGGCACATGTTCCCCGCCGCCCTGCCGGCCGCCGACACCGAGGCCGCCGAGCAGACCGCCCTCGCCGCGATCGAGGCGCTCGGCCTGACCGACGGTGTGGTGGCGCACACCGAGATCAAGCTGACCTCTGCCGGTCCTCGCGTGGTCGAGGTCAACCCTCGGCCTGCCGGGAACCGCATCACCGAACTCGTCCGCCATGTGACCGGCATCGACCTGGCCGCGGCCTTCGTGGAGGTGTCCCTCGGCCGCGAGCCCGACCTGCGGGGCGGCGACACCGGGCTGCGCAGTGCGGCCATCGGCTTCCTCGTGCCGGAGGCCTCGGGCACGCTCCACCAGCTGGACGACGGCGGACTCCGGAACGCGCCGGGTGTGCTGGAAGTACAGCTCGCCGAGCCCGGCCAGCAGGTGAAGGCGGCGGGCAGCAACAACGAGTACCTCGGGCACGTCATGGCAGGTGACGCCGAGGGCCTGGGCGCCCGCGACCATGTCGAGGTCCTCCTCGGTGAACTGCGTACCGGGCTGGTGATCCGATGACCGCCGTCACCGGCACATCCCGTACGACGGCATGCGAGACGTACGACCGTCTCCTGGCGTGCGTACGCGCCGGCGAACTCGGTCCGGATCCGGCTACGCAGCAGATCGTGGTGGCCTTCACCACTCGGCAGGCGGTGCGGCACGACGGACGCGGCACCGGCTACCGCAACGAGGTGCTCAGCCTGCGTCTGGGCGAGGCCGTCGGATCGTGCGCGGTCGAGCCCGGGACGCTGCCCGACCGTACGGTCGAGGAGTGTGTCGGCGCGAGCGTGGCTCACCTGCTGGCCTCTCCGCTGCTGCCGGTGCGCGTGGCCGCGCTGGACGCCTATCTGATGCACGTCACTCCCCATACACCGCAGAACGGGGCACGGTCAGTGCCGCTGCCCGCCGGGACGTCGCTGGAGAAGTCCCGGACCCGGGCGAAGGCCGTCGTCGAACTGCTCGATCCGCCGGCGGGCGCCACCGTGCTCGTGGTGGGCGTCGTCAACTCGCTTCTGGAGGAGCTGCGTTCGCGTGGGCTCCGCTATGTGCCCTGTGACCTCAAGGGCGGGCTGACCGAGTGGGGTGAGCCGGTCGCCACTGACGCGCTTGCCGAGGCCGGGCGCTGCGACGCCTTGCTGGTGTCCGGGATGACGCTGGGCAACGGCACCTTCGAACCGCTGCGGCGGCACTCGCTGGCGCACGGCAAGCAGCTGGTGATGTTCGCCCAGACCGGCAGCGCCGTACTGCCCCGCTTCCTCGGCCACGGGGTGAGCGCGGTGTGCGCCGAGCCGTACCCCTTCTTCTGGCTCGACGGCGGTCCCGGCGCCGTGCACCACTACGGCGGCCCCTGCCCGAAGGGCGAACGATGACCACGGCGGCCGTACGCCCCCTCGCCTGCCCGGAACGCCCGGAACTGCTCACCCTGCTCGGCCGCACCCCCCTGGTCCGCATCACGTCCGACCTGCCCGGCCCGCATCCCGGCTTCTGGGCCAAGCTCGAAGGGCTCGCGGCGGGCGGCATGAAGGCACGTGCCGCCGTTTCGATGCTGCTGGGGGCCCGTGAGCGCGGCGAACTCCAGCCCGGCGCACCGGTGGTGGAGTCCACCTCGGGCACGCTCGGGATCGGGCTCGCCTTCGCGGGCCAGGCCCTCGGTCATCCCGTCGTGCTGGTCGGCGACAACGAACTGGAGCCGACCATGCGGCAGTTGCTGCGCGCCCATGGTGTGCGGCTGGAGATCGTGGACTGCCCGGCGGCCCGCGGCGGCTGGCAGGCGGCGCGGCTCGCCCGACTGCGGGAGGTGCTCACCGTCCTGCCCGGCGCCTACTGGCCGGACCAGTACAACAACCCCGACAACAGGGCCGGTTACGCATCCCTCGCCGCCGAACTCGTCGACCGGCTCGACCACCTCGACATTCTGGTGTGCAGCGTCGGCACCGGCGGTCACAGCGCGGGCATCATCGGCCCGCTGCGGCGGCGCTGGCCCGCGCTGCGGCTGATCGGGGTGGACGCGACCGGCTCCACCATCTTCGGCCAGCGCGCCCGGCCCCGGCTGATGCGCGGACTCGGCAGCAGCATCCACCCGCGCAACGTCGCCTACGACGCCTTCGACGAGGTCCACTGGGTCGGCCCGGCCGAAGCCGTGGACAGCTGCCGCCGCCTGGCCCGCGGCTCGTTCGTCAGCGGCGGATGGAGCACCGGCGCCGCCGCCCGCGTCGCCGCCTGGGCCGCCCGCGTCCACCCCGGCGCGGTCGTCGCCACCGTCTTCCCCGACGGCCCGCACCGCTACCTCGGCACGGTCTACGACGACGGCTTCGCCACCGCCCACGGCCTCGACCCGAGCACCGCAGCCACCCGGCCCGTCGAGATCCCGCACCCCGGCGCGGCCGAGGCCACCGGCTGGGTGCGCTGCACCCGCGTCACCGACCCGCTGAAGGCCGCACCCCCGGCCGCACCTCACCCGGAAAGGACCCTGTGAAGGCCGGCCTGCGCACCGTACGCCTCGAACTCGCCGCGCCACTGCGCATCTCCCGCTCCACCATGACCGCCCGCGACGCCGTATGGCTGAGCATCGAACACGAGGGCGTGACCGGCCATGGTGAGGCCGTCACCAGCGTCTACTACGGGCTCGACGCCGAGACCCTGGAACGGCTCCTCACCGCCGTCGGCGCGGCACTCGCCCGCTTCCCCGACCCCGAAAGCGCCCTCGATGCACTGCGGACGGGCGAGTCGGCCGACGAGGGCACTCCCCCGGCCGTGACCGCCGCCGCCGAGGCCGCACTGCTCGACCTCGTCGGCAAGCGCGCGAACACCCCCGTCCACCGGCTGCTCGGTGCCGCCGCGTCTCCGGTCGCGGCCACCGCCCGCACGATCGGCATCACCTCCCTCGCCGACGCGGCGACACAGGCCCGTTCTCTCGCGACGAGCGGCTTCGAGATCATCAAGGTCAAGGCGGGAACCCCTGACCCGGCGGACGACGTGGAGCGCGTCCGGGTCATCCGCGACGCGGCGCCCCGGGTCCGGCTCCTGCTCGACCCCAACGGCGCCTGGACGGTGGCGCAGGCCGAGGCGCTGTTGCCCCGGTTCGCCGACCTCGGTGTCGAGGCGGTCGAGCAGCCCGTCGCGCCTGGCGACCCGGAAGCCCTCGGCGCGCTGGCCGAACGCTCACCGCTGCCGATCATCGCCGACGAGGACGCCGTCGACCTGGAGGACGTGCGCCGCCTGGCCGGCCGCGTCCAGGGGGTCAACGTCAAACTCGCCAAGTGCGGCGGAATGCACGCGGCCCTGCGCATCGCCGAGTTGATCGACGGCAGTGGCACGGAAGTGATGCTGGGGTGCCTGACCGCCAGCAGCCTCGGCCTCGCACCCGCCGTCCACCTCGCCGACCGGGTCCGCTGGGCCGACCTCGACGGACATCTGCTGCTCGCCCACGACCCGTGGACCGGCATCGGCGGCGAGGACGGCATCGTGCGCGCAAGTGGCTTTCCCGGACTGGGAGTTCAGGAGGTGGGGGCGCATGAAGGCGTGGCGTGAGATGCGCCGCTTCCCGCTCGCGGTCCAGCTTCTGCTGGTCAACCAGCTCGGCGTCAACATCGGCTTCTACCTCCTCATCCCCTACCTCGCCACCCACCTCACCGACAACCTGGGCATGTCGGCGGCCGTCGTCGGCATCGTGCTCGGCGTGCGCAACCTCAGCCAGCAGGGGCTGTTCATCATCGGCGGCTCCGCCTCCGACCGGCTCGGCGCGCGCGGCGTCATCATCGCCGGCTGTGCCCTGCGTACCGTCGGATTCGCCCTGTTCGCGCTCGGCGACAACCTGGCCGTGCTGCTCGCCGCGTCCGTGCTCAGCGGGCTCGCCGGGGCACTGTTCAACCCCGCGGTGCGCACCTACATCGCTCACGAGGCCGACGAGCGCAGGGCCGAGGCCTTCGCCCTGTTCAACGTGTTCGCCACCACCGGAGCACTGATCGGGCCGCTGCTGGGCAGCGCGCTGCTGTTCGTGGACTTCCGCACGTCCGCTCTGACCGCCGCCGCGATCTTCGCCGTCCTCACCGTCGCGCAGGCCCTCGTGCTGCCGGTCCAGGACGTCGAGCCGAGCAAGGACACGGTCCTCGCGGACTGGCGTGAGGTCCTGGGCAACAGGGCATTCCTCGCCTTCGCGCTCGCCATGGTCGGCATGTTCACCCTGGAGAACCAGCTCTACCTGCTCCTGCCCGACGGAGCCCGGCAGGCCACTGGCTGGAACGGCGCCGCCGGGCTCGTCTTCGTCGTCGGCACCCTCGCCAACCTGGCACTGCAACTGCGCATCACCCGTGCGCTCAAGGGACGTGGGGACAGAGCGCGTTGGATCGCGACGGGCCTGGGGCTCATGGCGCTGGCCTTCCTGCCGCCCGCCGTGGTGACGGCCGGCTCCGGCAGTCCGGACGGCGCGGCCGACGCGGTGCTGCACGCCCTGCCCGTCCTGACCGGCGCCCTGCTGCTCTACCTCGGGGTGATGGTCGCCCAGCCGTTCGTGATGGAACTGATCCCCGGCTTCGGCCGGCCGGAGCTGACCGGCACCTACTTCGGCATCTTCTACGTGGTCTCCGGCATCGCCGCCGCCGTCGGCAACAGCGTCGTCGGCTGGGCCATGGACATCGGGGAGCGGGGAGACGCCGGCTGGCTGCCTTGGGTGTGCTGCGCCCTGTTCGGGCTCGCCTCCGCGCTGGGCGTGGCCTGGCTGCGCCGGCTCGGGTCGCTGCCGACGCCGTCGACACCCGCCATACCCGCAACGGCCTGAGGAGGGACACGACATGACTTCGACGACCGCTGCGCACAACCTGCTCACCGACAACCCCGAGCTGTACGAGGCCCGCTTCCCCGACCCCGACCGGCTGGCCGGACGCTGGGCGCAGGACTGCCTCGGGCGGCACGGAGCGGGACCGCGCGTGCTCGACATGGGCTGCGGAACCGGACGCGACGCCGCCCACCTGCACGGCGGCGGTCGTATCGTCACCGGGGCGGACATCTCCGAGGCGATGCTCGCCCACGCCCGCATCCACCACCCCGGACCCGAGTACGTCCGTGCCGACCTGCACGGCTTCGACCTCGGCCAGGACGTGTTCGACGCCGTCGTGTGCCTGGACAGCGCGCTGCTGTACTGCCACAGCAACGACCAGCTCGACGCCTTCCTCTCCGACTGCCGCCGTGCCCTGGCTCCCGGCGGTCTCCTGGTGGCGGAGATGCGCAACGGCGCGTATTTCCTGGGCCGTACCGACCTGCTGGACGCACCCACCGTCAGTTCCTTCGTCTGGCGGAGCACCGCCTACCGGTCCCACACCACGCTCACCGTGGACCGCACGGCCCAGCTCCTGCGCCGCACGCGCAGGTGGACCGCCGACGACGGGTCGGCGCCGGTCGAGCAGCGTTCCGCGTGGCGGCTGCTGTTCCCGCAGGAGCTGCGTCACCTGTTGGCCGCGCACGGCTTCGAGGTGCTCGAACTCCACGACGGGCCCGGCCCGCGCACCGAGCCTCCCTGGCGGGAAGGCCGACTGCCCGGCGACACGGCGGACGGGGACCGGCTGCACGTCGTCGCACGCCTGCACACCACCCATTGACATCCAGTGATATCCACTGACATCCACGCCCCAAGGAACAGTCATGCACAAAGAACGCTTCCCCGGCCTGCGCCGCCGCGGCTTCCTCGCCGCCACGGGCGCCGCCTCACTCGGCGCGCTCGCCCTCAGCGGATGCGGCGGCTCCGGCAGCGAGGGCTCCGGCGCCAAGGGCAACGGCACACCGAAGCGAGGCGGGCGGCTGCGCGCCGCGTTCGCGGGCGGCGGCGCCGGCGAGACCCTCGACCCGCACCTGGCCAACCTCTTCGCCGACGCCGCCCGCGCCAAGGCGCAGTACGACAAGCTCGCCGACTACGGCGCCGACCTCTCCGCCGAGCCCCGCCTCGCCGAGAAGTGGGAGCCGAACAAGACCCTGGACCGCTGGCAGGTCACTCTGCGCAAGGCCACCTTCCACAACGGCAAGCCGGTCACCGCCGCCGACGTCCTCTACAGCTACCGGCGCATCGCCGACCCGAAGCAGGCGTTCCGCGCCAAGGCGTCCCTCGACCCCATCGACCTCGACGCCAGCCACGCCACCGGCGAGCGGGGCATCGAGTTCGTCCTCAAGCGGCCCACCGCCGAATTCCCCAACATTCTGGCCGCGTTCGGCGCGTACATCGTCCCCGAGAACGCCACCGGCACCGACTTCGACAAGAAGCCGATCGGCTCCGGCCCCTTCCGGTTCGTCTCCTTCGCCCCCGGCCGCTCCGCCGTCTTCCGCCGCTACGACGACTACTGGGAGGGCGCCCCGCACCTCGACGAGCTCGAGTTCGTCGTCGCCAACGAGGAGTCCGCCCGCGTCAACGCCCTCCTCGGCGGGCAGGTCGAGTACGCCCACGAACTCAACCCCACCACCGCCCGCGCCCACGAGGGCAAGGGACAGATCGAGATCGTGAGCCTGCGCAACAGCGCCATGCAGGCGTTCTGCATGAAGACCGACCGGGCCCCCTTCAACGACAAGCGCGTACGCGAGGCCTTCTTCCTCATCGCCGACCGCAAGGAACTCGTCGACGGCGCCCTGTCCGGTGCGGGCACCGTCGGCAACGACCTGTTCGGCAAGGGCTACGAGTACTACGCCGATGGCCTGCCCCAACGCGAGCAGGACCTCGGCAAGGCCCGCGCCCTGCTCGAGCAGGCCGGCGCCGAGAACCTGAAGGTCACCCTCGACACCTCGGCCGTCGCCGCCGGGTTCACCGAGGCCGCCAGCATCTTCCGCGACCAGGCGAAGAAGGCGGGCGTCACCGTCGACGTGAAGATGGGCAGCAAGGACTCCTACTGGGCCGACATCCTCGACAACGGCACCCTGTGCTGCTATCGCTCCGGCGCCCTGCCCATCGAGGCCCACATCTCCCAGCGCCTGCTCACCGACTCCACCACCAACGCCACCAAGTGGAAGCACAAGGACTTCGACACCCTCTACCAGCAAGCCCAGTCCACCCGCGACAAGACCGAACGGGCAGCCGTCTACGAGCGGATGCAGCGCCGTCTGTACACCGAGGGCGGGTTCCTCATCTGGGGCTTCGCCGACTGGATCCTCGGAACGGCGAAGATTTTGAAGGGAGTTGAGGCCAAGGCCCCCGCCAACACACTCGACTGGGCCCGCTTCGACAAGGTCTGGCTCGCGTGAGCCGATTGCGCTCCTTCGTCGCCCGGCGGCTGCTCCTCGGCGTCGCCCAGACCGTGGCCGTGGTGCTGCTGGTCTTCGCACTCACCGAGGCGCTGCCGGGCGACGCCGCCGTCGTCCTGGCCGGCGACCAGCCCGACCCCGCCCGGATCGCCGCCATCCGCGAGGCCATGCACCTCGACAGGCCCGCCTACGAACGGCTCGCCGACTGGGCGGTGGGTCTTCTGCACGGCGACTTCGGCACCTCCCTGACCTCCGGCCGCCCGGTCGGCCCGTACATCTCCGACAGCTTCGGCCCGACCCTCCTGCTGGCCACGCTCACCGTGTCCCTGCTGGTCCCGATCGGCTTCGGCCTCGGCGTGTTCGCCGCCCGCCACGAGGGGCGCCTGGCCGACCAGCTGATCAGCTCACTCACGCTCGCCGTGTACGCGGTGCCCGAGTTCGCCCTCGGCGTGCTGCTGGTGACCGTCCTCGCACTCCAGCTGGGATGGCTGCCGCCGACCGCCGTCGGCTACGGCACCGACCTGCTCGGCCACCCGGCCGCGCTCGTCCTGCCCGTGCTCGTCCTGCTCTCCCGCCCAGTCTGCTCCCTGTCCCGACTGGTACGGGCGGGCATGATCGACGCGCTCGCCTCCCCCTACGTCGCCCAGGCCCGCCGCTACGGTATCTCCGGCACCCGGATCCGCTACGGCCACGCCCTGCCGGGCGCCCTCGCCCCCGCCGCCCAGCACCTCGCCCGCACCATCGACTGGCTGCTGTGCGGCGTCATCGTCGTGGAGGCGCTCTATGTGATCCCGGGGCTCGGCACCGTTCTGCTGAACGCCGTCGCGGAACGTGACATGCCGGTGGTCCAGGGTCTCACCGTGGTGTTCGGCGTGCTGACCGTCGTACTGAACCTGGGCGCGGATCTCGTCGCCCACCGTCTCGCACCCCGGGCGGGGGTCGCCGCATGACGAAGCCGACGAAGCCGCCGAAGCTCCGGACGGCACGCTTCGCCCTCGGCGTGACGGTCGTCGCCCTCCCCCTCGTACTCGCCCTGCTGGGCCCGCTGTTCGCCGGCGAACCAGGACCGCGGACGGTGTCCTTCGCCGTCGACGAAGGCCACTGGCTCGGCACCGACTTCGTGGGCCGGGGCGTAGGGCAGCAGGTGCTGCACGGCGGCCGGCCGGTCGTGCTGACCGCTCTCGCCGCCACCGCCCTGTCGTATCTCGTCGCGCTCCCCGTCGGTCTGGCCGGCGCGCTCACGCATCGCCGCTGGCTGGAGGAACTGCTGATGCGCCCTCTGGACGTCCTGCTCGCCATCCCGTCGCTGCTGCTGATCCTGCTGGCCGCCACCGTGTTCTCCCCCGGTGCCGTCGGTCTGGCCCTGCTGGTGGCACTGGTGAACGTGCCCGACGCCGCCCGGCTGGTACGCGCCGCCGCGACGGAGGCCGCCGCCCGCCCCGCGGTCGAGGCGCTGCGCATGCAGGGCGAGACCTGGTGGCGGACGGCAGTCGGCTACGTCGGCCGTTCCATGCTGCGCACCCTGGCCGCCGACGCCGGAACCCGGCTGACCGGCGTGCTGTACCTGGTCGCCACCGCCGCCTTCCTCGGCGTCGGGGTCGCCCCGGACGCCGCCGACTGGGCGGTCATGGTCGACCGCAACCGCACCGGCCTGTTCGTCCAGCCGTGGGCCGTGGTCGTCCCCGCCCTGCTGATCATCGCCCTCACGACGGGCACCAACCTCCTCTTCGACGCCGCGCTCGCGAACGACCGCCGAAGCGACCGGAACCGGGGCACGACGCGCCCCGACGGAACGGGGACCATCCGCGACCGGGCAAAGGGTGAAGGGCGGCCGTGAACCACACAGACGACGAGACAGCCCCGGTCGGTGACACCTGCGACGCACCCGTGGCCGAGATCCGGAACCTGCGCGTCGAGGTCGGTGGCAGGGCGATCGTCGACGGAGTGAGCCTCAAGGCACTCCCCGGCAGAGTCACCGCCCTGGTCGGCGCCTCCGGCAGCGGCAAGACCACCACCGGCCTCGCCCTGCTGGGCGAGTACCCGCCCGGCGCCCACGTCACCGGCGACGTACGCACGGCTGCCGACGGTCTGGTCGGCTACATCCCCCAACACCCGGCCGCGGTCCTCAACCCCGCCCGCCGTGTCTCCGCCCTCCTGACGGACATCGCCCGCGTCCAGGTACAGCACCTGCCCCGCGGCAAGCGCCGGACGGCGGCCCGCGAGCACGTCCTGCGCGCCCTCGCCGATGCCCAACTCCCGGACGCCGACATACTGTTGCGCCGACTCCCGCACCAGCTCTCCGGCGGCCAGCAGCAACGCGTCGTCCTCGCCCAGGCCCTGCTGCTCGGCGCCCGCATCGTCGTCGCCGACGAGCCCACCACCGGTCAGGACGCCCTGACCAAGAGCCGTATCATCGACGAGTTGGCGGCCGTCGCGGCACGTGGCATAGCCGTCGTCCTGCTCAGCCACGACATGGACGTCGTACGGGCACTCGCCGACGAGGTGATCGTCATGCGGGCGGGCCGGGTCGTGGAGTCGGGCCCGGCACCACGTCTGCTGCTCGCGCCCCGGCACGAATGGACCCACGAACCGCTCTCCGGGCAACCGTCGTTCACGGAACCGGAATCCACTGTCGTCACCGGCCGCCCCCTCCTACGGATACGCGACCTGACCGCCCACCACCGCAACGGCACACGCCGACCGACCGAGGTACTGCGCCTGCCCGAACTCGACCTACGCACGGGCGAGAGCCTGGCCGTCGTCGGCCGCTCCGGAAGCGGCAAGACCACCCTCGCCCGCTGTCTGGCCGGACTCCACCGCGACCACGACGGAGAGATCCTCCTCGACGGCGCACCACTGCCGCGCAGCCTGCGCGACCGTGACCGCACACAACTGGCGGCCGTACAGTACGTCTTCCAGGACGCGCGCGCCGCCTTCGACGAACACCGCCCCGTCCTGCACCAGATCGCCCGCACCGCGATACGACTGCGCGGCGCAGAGCCCTCTGCCGCGACGCAGGAGGCTCTGGCCACTCTGGCCGATCTCGGCCTCTCCGAGGACCTCGTCCGCCGACGCCCTGGGCAGCTCTCCGGCGGCGAACTCCAGCGCGCGGCCCTCGCCCGCGCCCTGCTCGCCCGGCCCCGCGTCCTCATCTGCGACGAGATCACCTCCGGCCTCGACACCATCACCCGCCGGAGCATCCTCGGCATCCTCACCGCCCTGCTCCACGGCCGCGACGACCTGTCCCTCGTCCTGATCACCCACGACCTGGACGCCGCAGCCCTGGCCCACCGCATCGCCGTCCTGAACGCCGGCGAACTCGTCGAACAGGGACCGGCCCAGCGAGTGCTCACCGCACCGCGTCACCCGTTCACCGTGTCGCTCGTGGAGGCGACGACACGGCTGAGTGAGAGAACGGACATCTGATCCTGTGCCGGCCGGACCCCTTCGTACCACTGGTCCCGCGTTGACCAGGTGGAAGTCTTCCCGGGAGAGCGTCGGACGCCGCATCACCCGATCCGAGCGGAGCCGGCCGACGTTCTCGACGGGCAGGTCACCCAGCATCGGCACGCTCCACTGCGCGGCAGGCCACTTCATCGGCCTCGGTGTGGTGCCGTCGTCCGACACGGGCCGGAACTAAAGTTGTCGAGACGGGCGTCGGTAACTATAGTTGTCGCATGGCTTCGATTGAGATCACCCCGGAAGAGCGGGCCGAGCTGGGCAAGGCCCTTGGCGAGGCCCTCAACCCACTCGCGGCAGCCATTCGCTCCCGCCAGTCAGGACTGACCACGGCCCGCATGTGGGAGGCGGACCCGGTTGATGTGACGCTGTCCGTCCTCGCCGCCTGGAAGGCGGTGGATACAGAGGTCAAGCAGCTGACGGCGATCGCGGCGGCGACAGCCGGCTCCTACGGCGCGACCTACGAGCAGCTGGGAGCGGTCTGGGGCATGACCCGCCAGGGCGCGCGCAAGAAGTGGCCCGACGCGGTTCCCCGCCCCGCTGCCGTGGCGGCGCAGGGCGGTGCGACGCTCGAACTCTTCGGCGGCACAGCCGAACTGGTGCGGGACTCATCGTCCGGCGGCTGGGCCTGGGCGGGCGAAGGGGCGGACGAAACGCGCGGTGCCGCCGCCGACGGCACCTGGTACGCGACGAAGGAAGAGGCCGCCGCTCATGCCGGAGCCTTCCTGCGGGAGCATGCCGCCACCCCCTCGTAGTGCTCCTGTGCGGTCTCGGCCTGCTCGTTGCCGAGGCCGGGAATGAAAGGTGCTCAGGCCGCTCCGGGGCACGGCGTGCGCGGAGGCCCCGCCGACGCGCAACACACCTCCAGCCGACCCGACGACGCGTCCGTACTCGCTGGATCCCTGGGTGTCCTGCTCATCCGTGCGGCGAGCTGCGAAGTCGCCCTCGAGTCGGCTCAGCCGACCACCGAAGCGGGCTGCGGTCTTGCCACGGTCGTAGTGCTGCGGCCGCTCCAGCCACTCCGGATCGTCCGAGTTGCCGGACACCTCGAGCGGATCGGCCACCCTCGGGGTCCTGCTGCTCGTGGTCAGCGCGGGGACGGCGACTGCGCAGGACGCCGCAAGCCCCGTACCCGGCTGAGGATTTCAGGTGACTCCGGGCCAGCCGCGCAGCAGGGCGGCGATCCTCGCGACGGTGCAGGCGGGGTCCCTCAGCAGGTCGCGCAGGGCGATGGCATCCTCGTCGCCGGATATGCTCCTTCGATCCTTCCTTGAGTGAGGGGAGTTGCCGAGTGGCCCGGTTGGACGGACCCGTTCTGCGTACTCAGAGGCTTGTGATGGAGCCGATCCGCCGCGAGGACAGCGACGACCTCTTCGAGGCTGTGGTCAGCCAGGACAGCGTCATGCGCTGGCTGGCGACCGGACGCGCCGACAGCCGATCCGCGGCCGAGACCATGTGCGACGACCACGTCGCCCACTGGGCCAGACACGGATACGGCGACTTCGCGGTCCGAGATGCCGCCACGTGGGCGTTCCTCGGCCGGGTCGGGCTGCGCCATCGGGACGAGTACGGAGTCGACCTCGGTTTCGCCCTGCACCCACGGGCACAGGGCCGCGGGGTCGCCGGCGAGGCGGGCCGTGCCTGCCTGGACCTGGCGTTCGGCCCCCTCTCGCTCCCTGTCGTCTTCGCGTTCGTCCTGCCCGGCAACACGGCCTCGATCGCGGTACTGCGCCGCCTGGGCGCCCAGGCGGACGGCACGGTCCAGTCCAGCGGCCTGCATTGTCTGCGCTATCGCTTCGACCCACCGTCATGACCGCTACGGAGCAGCAGGAGTTCGTACCCGAAGGCGACAGCAGCGGCCCCCGGCACGGGGAACACCCCTCCGGTCGAGATCTCCACCTCGGGATGGTGGGGGGGCAGGCGCGGTCGGCCGCGGTCGCGGGCAGCGCCGCCATGGAGACGAGGGCTCCGGCGGCGAGGGCGACAGCGGGCAGTGGCGGAAGCGGTCACGGAGTTCCGCGCCCTCCCGCCGACGGGCGATCTTTGAGTGTCGACAAGCGTGAACGTTCCCGACCTCTTGCACAATCTGCTCATGCAGCCGCTGCCGGTTCCCTGCCCCGCCCCTCTCATCCCGGACGCCTCCGGCACCGATGCTTTTCACAAGGCTTACAGACAGGCCATGGCGCACCAAGCCGTGTTCGTCGCCATCGAATCCGACGGTCCGCGGTGGACCGTGAAGGCGGACACACTCACCGCGGGCCCCGGACACTTCGTCGACGACACCGTGAACGAAGCCGTCCGGGCCGCGATCATCCGCATGGTCCACACCCGCGAAATCGGTGCGGACGCGTATGCGGGACCGATCTACTTCATGATGCACGGCGTGTCGAGCGAAGAACGAGCCCGCGAACTCGCGGCCGCACTCCACGCCGCCCTCCACGCAGACCTGGATCCTCTCAACCGCGCCGTGCCTCCCGCGTCCTGACCTGAACGCGGGAGGGCTCAAGCACGAAGCGCGAACACCCGGCCCGATGACCTTCCAGAGGACCTGCCCCGCCCGGAGACGCTGCGGGTGTGGCACGCCCTGTGGCCGGCCCGCATCGATGCGAAGATCACCGCCGTGCGGCAGCGGCAGACGGAAGCCGATTGCGGCTGGCGCCGCCGCCCCGACACTCAGCTCGACATCCCCGGCTTACCCCGCGGCACCACCCCGACGTTCCGGGCGCGTTGCACCACCGGCACAGTCGCCACGCTGTCGGCCGGTGGTCGCTGGGAACGCTCGCGTCGGCCGTATTGCGGTCCCGGGTCGTGTCTTGTGTCACCTGCGCCAGAAGAGGTGGTGCGTCACACCGCTCGGGCTGGGCACGACCTCCAGGTGGAACCGGTCCAGCAGCTCGTCGGGCGAGTCCCACAGGCGTAGCCCGGATCCGAGTTGCACCGGGGCGACGGCCACATGGAGGGTGTCGACGAGGTCGGCGTCGAGGAACTCCCGGACGGTGCTCACGCCACCGCCGAGCCGGACGTCCCTGCCCTGCGCGGCTTCCTGCGCCTGCGCCAGAACCGTGGCGGGGTCGCCGTCCACGAAATGGAACGTGGTGTCGCCGAGCGTGAAGGACGGACGCTTGTGGTGGGTCAGGACGAACACCGGCGTGTGGAAGGGCGGCTCGTCACC
The DNA here is from genome assembly GCF_040295245.1 of Streptomyces sp. NPDC002884. NCBI lineage: Bacteria > Bacillati > Actinomycetota > Actinomycetes > Kitasatosporales > Streptomycetaceae > Streptomyces > Streptomyces sp. NPDC002884. Next base: position 62,283 of record NZ_JBEOVB010000003.1, read on the forward strand.
CCACCAGCCGCGCCATTCGTGGTCGTTCCACGGCCCGCGCTGGGGTCCGAACTTGTTGCGGCCCATGATCTCGGCGCCGATGTTGTGGCTGAAGTCCCGGGTGAAGTAGTCGTCCAGGCCCCGGCTTCCTCCGGGCTCGGCGCGGTTGGGCCAGCTCGCCGTGGCGCCGGCCCAGGCGAAGAGCTTTCCCGGATCGATGTGGTGGCCGAAAGGCCGCTCCAGACTCTGGTCCTCGCCGGCGGCGACACCATCGCTGGAGATCGTGAAGTTCTGCACTCGCAGCAGCTGATCCATGAGTTCCCTCATCAGGTCCTGTCGCATCCCCATAGGGCGATGCGTCCTCCACCAGGATGTCGAACGGGACGGGGCTGGATCGACAGCGGCACGCGCGTCATCGAGCCCGGGCCGCCCGAGAAGCGCGAAACGGCCACTCCACTTACGTACCGTGTCCACGCTGGTGGCGAACGGCCACGAGCACAGCTGCGGCGGCCATGGCCGCGCCACCGCAGCGCAGTGCCAGTTGGAGCCCTTCGATGGAGGCGGTGTTCACGGCGTCATGGACGAGTGCCGGCAGGGCCTGGGTTCCGTCTGCTCCCCCGTGCCGGCGACCGAGTCCGCGATGACGTGGCGGGTTCCAGGGGAACGCCGAGCCGATCAAGCGATCCGGCCAACGTGGCGGCCAGGCGGCTGGTGAGGACGGCTCCCAGGGCGGCGACGCCGACGACTCCGCCGATCTGATCATGAATCCGCTCACCGCGGCGCCGCTGAGCACCGGATCCTCCGTGCCCCCAACCAGTGTGGTCGACCGCGCCGCGAGACCGGCTTCGTCCACGGGGCCCCGGGTGGCGGTCAGGGTGTTGCCACACTTCAGCCAGGACACCAGGGCTGAAGCAGAATCGGTCGATCTCCAGGGACTCGTCCGGTCGGAATGCCCAGAGCTGCCGCTGCCGCAGCCGACACCGCAGTGATTCCCTCGACAGCCATACGTCGAGGATGCCTTCGGGCCCAGGCAACTCCGATGCCGCCTCACGGTACGCGCGCCAGGTAGCCGTGGATGCGGGCATCGACGGGTCCCCTTTTACTGGGCGTGCCCCCTGAGGCACACGAGTGTGGACGCCGCGAGCGCCTGCTGACGACGGAAGCGTCCTCGCCTCCGCCGTCAGCCTCGGTCTGGCAGAGGTGCTTTCAGGTGCGCACCACGAAGTAGAGCCAGCCGCCCCATGTGCTCACGCTGCTGAGATCCTTCGTGGAGCGCTCGTACTTGGCGCGGACGCGGAACTTCTGGTTGAGCGGGTTGGTGAGGCTGAGCTGCGCCTTCGCGCCGCTCGTCGACGACAGGGCGTAGCAGCCCGATGTGGTGAGCGTGTGCCAGGCGGCGCTGTAGTACCGCTGGACCTCGAAGCGCTCGCACTGGCCGGCTTTGCTGGGCGTGACGGTCGCGGTCACCGTGGGTTTCACCGTCTTGTGGAAGACGCGGTAGGTGCTCCCGCTGTACGTGGTGCTCGTGTAGTAGCCGCCGAGCGCCGTCGCGATCTTCACGTAGCCGTTGACGGCGCGGGTGGCCGTCGCGGGGGCGTAGCGGTGGTCGCCCGCGAAGGTCGCGGTGAAGGTGGTGTTGCGGGTGACCTTGTAGGTGGTCCTCAGGTTGCCGTAGGCGTCCACGGTGCCCGTCGTGACCAGGGTCTTCGCCCCGCCGTAGGGCGTGGCGTGGATCGACACCGTGCGGCCGTTGTATGTGGTGCCCAGGTGCGCGGTGACGGTGGCCGTCGCGCCGTACGCGTACGAGGGCGCGCTGCTGGTGACGGTCAGGGCGGTCGCCGCGCGGGACACCTGGACGGTGGCGACCGCGGTGGCCGCCTTGTGGGAGGCGTCACCCGGGTAGGTGACCGTATAGGTGTTGGCGCCGCCGGTGTCGGGGGTGTCCTTCACCGTGATGGTGCCGTCGGCTGCCACCGGCACGGTCGAGGTCACCGGGGTGCTGTGGGCGGCGTCCTTGCGGGCGACGGTGACCGTCCGGCCGGCGGCGTACGGGCCGTCGCCGAGCTTGCCGCCGAAGGACAGGACCGCCCCTCTGACGGCGGTCGCCGGGGCGCTCAGCGTCAGCGCCGGGGCGTACGGGGCGACCACGATGCTCATGCCGCTCTCGGACGGCTGGTGGGTGGCGTCCCCGGCGTACGTGAAGACGTACATGAACGGGCCGGCGACGCCCGGGGCGTCGGTGACGGTGAACCGGAGGGTGGCCGGGTCCACGGGCACGGATCCCAGCGGCACGGTCTGCTGGGTGCTCTCGTCGCGCCGGGCCACCTGGACGGTGGTGCCCTGCGGGAAGGTGCCCAGGCCCAGCTGGGCCATGAGGCGGCCGGTGAGGACGACCGAGCCGGGGTTCGCCGAGGTGATGTCGGTGCCCACGACATCGGTCGGCAGCTTCGCCACGTTCACGGTCAGTGAGGCCGCCGCGGGACGGTGGGTGGCGTCACCGGCGTACGCCACCTGGTAGGTGTATGCGCCCTCGTCCTGCCGGAGGTCGGTGAACGTGAACGTGCCGTCCGCGCCGAGTGTGGTGTCGGTCAGGGCGGTGCCGTCGCGGGTGACCTTCAGCGCGGCGCCGGCCGGCAGGAGGCCGCGGGTGCTCAGCGAGCCACTGACCGTGTACCGCTCGGTCGGCACCGCGTACTGCGGGTGCCGCAGGGCGAGTTCGCTGTCCGTCAGCTTCGGGGCGCCCAGCACGTTCAGGGTGTAGGCGCCCGAGGCGTCCTTGGTGACGGCGTAGAGGGTCGTGCCGTCGGCGCCCCACTCCAGACCGTCCGGGGCGACCGTGCCGGACGGCAGGGTGAGGTGGTTCTCGGCGAGGTTGTTCGTGCCGGCGTAGAGGTAAACGCCGGAGGTGCCGGCGACGGCGACCGTGCCGTCGGTGTCGACGACCACCGAGCCGGGCGCCGAACCGGAGCCGCCGGTGAAGTACGCGGCGGGGTCTGCGGCCGCAAGGTCCGTGCTGCGGTACGCCCGCAGGGCGAGCTGCTGCGGGGCGGCCAGCAGCACCCGCGTGCCGTCGCCGGTGACGGCGAGCCCGGTTGCCGTGCCGCCGACGACCAGGGTGTCCGCCTTGAGCGACGCTGTGCCCGAAGCGACGCCGAAGGTCGCCACGTGACTGAGGTTGCCCCGCGGTTCCTCGGCCGCGAGCACATCGCCGCCGGTGGCGAGCAGTGGGGCGGTCGTCCACTGCGACAGGGCAGGCTGCGGGATCGCTGCCGGCGCGGGCGCGGACGGGTCGACCGAGCCGATGCCGCCCTTGCCGTCGGCCGTGTAGCCGTACCAGACGCGGCCGCCCGCCACCGCGACGGAGACCGGAGAGCTGCCCGCGCCGGTGGACCAGCGGGCGGTCTCGGTGAGCGTCGCGGTGTCGATCGCGGCGATCGCGCCGCCGTCCGCCAGCGCCGCGTACAGCGTGCCGCCGTCGGGCGACAGCGCCAGACCGGTGGCGCCCTGCTCCCCCGCAACGGTGGTGATCGGGGTGCCGGACAGATCGGTCACCACGATGCCGGTCGAGCCGGCGCCCTGGCTGACAAAGACGTGCTGGTGGCCGGTGTCGACCACCAGGTGGGCGTAACCGGACAGCGGCAGCGCGGCCGTGTCGTCGGCGTACACCACGGAGCCGACCAGGCCGACGGTGACGGTGGTCAGACCGGCCACGAGCGAGAGGGTCGCGACCAGGGAGACCTGTTTGAGGCGCATGAGGCTCCTGTGAGAAAAAGAGAACAGCAGCGGGACGATAACCCGCCGACCCGACCCGCCTCGAAGCAGGGGTCCACTACGGGCGGGCGGTCCGCGGCGACTTCCGCCGGGGCGCCGGTGCCGCGGTGGCTTCCGCCGGGCGCCGACCCACCGGAGCCGCCCCCGGCCGGGCTCACGAACGGCCGCCGGGACAGGCAGCCTGGTTCGTACACTCCCCCTCGTTCGTCGGCAACATCCGGGCCGAGCAGACGGACGCGTACGCCGCGGCCATCGTCGACGAGCGCGCCGACGGCCCCCGGCGCGAGGCGCTTCAGACGGTCTTCGGCGGGCAGGCGGGCAGCCGGCCCGCCGACATGCCGGTCCAGCCGGGACAGGGCCGGTATCGCCGCTACACCCAGCCCCGTTGGGAGGCCCGCATCCCCAGCTGGAATCTGCTCGCCGCACCCAGCCGCTCCTGCAGCTCGCTCACCCGCCGCCGCAGGGTCCGCAGACTCACTCCCAGATGGCGGGCCACCGCCTCGTCCTTCATTCCGGCTGCCAGCAACCGGGTCAACGTCCGCTCGCTCTCGGAGAGCCCACCGTCGTCGACCGCCTGACCCAGCGGCGCAGCCTGCTGCCAGGCCAGTTCGAAGAGCTTCTGCAGGGCCTCGGTCACCGCCGAGTGCCACACCACGACGGCACAGTAGCCGCCGGCCGCGGAGGCGGTCAGCGGCAGCAGCGCCCGGCATCCGTCGACCACCAGCAGCTTGAGCGGCACGGACGGCAACACCCGGGCCTGCTCGCCGAGTTCGACCATCCTGAAGGCGCGGGACAGGACCTTCGGATCCTCCAGGCCGGTCGCCGAGTAGATCCCACGGGAGACGATCCCGCGGCTGAGCAGATCGGCCTGGAGGTCCACCTGCGGATCGGCCGGGGCGAGATACGGCGGTGTGTCGAAAAGGCACACCTCGTGCTCCGCGCGCGCGTACATCTCCTCCAGGCGTGCTGCGATGGCGCCCTCGCCGGAGGCCACCTCGACCAGCCGGGACGGTTGCTCGCGCAGCAGCCCCGCCTCGTACACGGTCGTCATCTGCTCGGCGGTGGCGGCCAGCAGCTCGGACTCCGTCTCGCGCCGTCTGATCAGCGCGCGGATCGCCACCCGGGGGTCGACGGCCCGTAACCCGCCCATGGAGTCCGGTGGTTGCAGCAGCCCGAGGGTGAGCAGCCGGTTGCAGGCCTCACGGACCCGGGCCGGGGAGACGCCGGTCAGCAACGCCCAGCCGGCCGCGCCGGCGTCGGGTTGGTTGAGGATGGCCTGGTACAGCAGCTCGTCGAACGCGGAGACCCCCACCGCGGCCCAGGGGCTCGCGGCGGGGGTCTGCCCTGCCGTGTCGTACGCCGTGTTCACCATGGCTCGGCACAGTAGGCGATCTTTGTTAAGGCTGTTTGTGCCGGACTGAGGTGCGGTTCATTTCAGGTCGTGCACGCAGGTCACTCCTCCGGTGCGTCTCCCGTCGGGCCGCCTCAGGTGCGTCTCCCCTCGGGTCGTCTCCGTCAGGCCGTCCCCGTCGGGTCGTCTCCGTCAGGCCGTCCCCGTCGGGCCGTCTCCGTCAGACCGCTGCTTCAAACCGCTGCTTGCGTCCGTTACTTCAGGCCGAACGCCCGCAGCACGGTCTGATCGACCGCGTTGCCGTCCCTGTCGGCGGCCCGCACGCGCAGCGACACGAACTCGGCGCCCTTCGGGTGCTTGAGCTCCAGCTCGCCGTGTTTCACCTTCACCGCCTTCCAGGACGTGCCGTCGTCGTAGGAGACCCATGCCTTCAGGTCACCGGCCGTGACGCTGCCCGACTGATCTCGGACGGAGAGTCCGAGCTCCGACTCGTGCTTGCGGTCGACGCGGTTGAGGAGGTCGAGCCCGTCCACGCCGTAGTCGACCGAGAGCAGCGGCAGCGCCGTCCGCTGGTCCGTGTGTGCCGAGGCGAAGGACCACTCGGTGTGGGTGCCGGTGGAGTACGCGGCCCAGTCGGCCGTTCGCCGTGCGTCGAGCACGAGGCGGTACGAGGCCTTCGCCGCCGGGACGTCGAAGGTGCCGAGTCCGCCGAGTCTGGTCTCGCCGACCAGCTGTCCGTCCGCGTACAGCTTGCCCTTGGCGGTGTCCTGGACGTTGTCCACCGACCCGTAGTGCCCCGGCGTGGAGTCGCTCAACTCCGGTATCGCGAAGGTGAGTTTTTCTCCCGTGCGCTGGGAGAGGCCGTACCGCTCACTGGTCGCCGGGCGCACGACCTGACGCAGCCAGTCCTCGGAGGGCACCTTGCCCGCCTTGTCGAAGGTCTGCAGGGAATCCCACTGGGGCTTGGTCGCGTTCGAGTCGGGAAAGACGGCGTGCCAGATCCGGCTGTCGGAGACGTTGTAGTACTCGGTGCGCTCCGTGCCGAGTTGCACGTTGTTGCTGGTCGCGATGTCGATGCTCTGCCAGGGACGGTACCGGTACACGGAGTCCTTGCCGATCTGGCCGGCCCGGCCCCCGTGGTAACGCACCGTCTGTTTCACCGTGTTGGAGCCGTTCAGGTCGTACGTCTGGTCGGCCGAGACGGCGCCCGGCTGCGGGAACATCACGCTGTACGCGTAAGGGCTGACCGCGGTGCCCTTCAGCTTCAGCTTGACGTTCTTCCCGCTCTTGAGCAGGGCGCCGAGCCTCGCGCCGTCCTCGCCGGTCGCGGTCATCAGCGGGATGGACGCGCTGTCCACCCAGGAGATCCAGTAGCCGGGCGTCTCGTGGTAGGCGAGGACGTAACCGGCCCCGGCAGCGGTCGCGTTGGCCAGCGCCTCGTCCGCCGTCTCACCGGCGCCCACCCGGACGACCGCCACCTTGCCCTTGACGTCGAGACCGTCGAAGTCGGCCGTGGTACCGCCGCCCGCGTCCACCGCCCGGACCGTGCGCTCACCGTCGATCTTCACCGGGAAACCGGTGTCCGTCTGCGCGTAGTCGAGGGGCAGTGCGTACTTCTCGGGGCTGGTGACGCTCGCCGTCAGCTCCTTGGCGTACAGACGGAACTTCGAGGAGAACTCGAACATGCCCTGGGTGACCTTCTCGGTGGGCGCCACGTAGACGTGGTCGGTCCACCAGCCCTGGCTGTAGGTCAGCCCCCACGCGCTGCCCGGGCCCTCCCGGTGCCAGCTGGTGCTGAAGCCCTGGAACTCGGAGTCCTCCTTGGTCTTCGGCTTGATCTCGACCGCCGTGCGGGCGTCGAGGACGACCTCGGTGTTCTTGTCGACCTCGACCTCCGGATCGCCGACGACCGAGGTGTTGACCTCCAGTCCGGCCGCGTCCCGCTGCGAGATCCAGGACGCCATGTTGTACGTGCCGGCCGGCACCTTGAAGGTGTAGCCGCTGCCGAGGAACCCGTGCGTGTCCGGATACGCGCCGTTCAGTTCCGAGAGCATGAAGAGCGACGCCCCGGTGGACGGCTTGCCGTCCCGGCCCACCAGCGACACCTTCAGGTCGTAGGTCTTCGCCAGCTTCTCGAAGCCGACGGCGGTGGTGACCTGAACGCCGTCGGTGCTCGCGGTGATGTGGCCCGTGTACCGGCCCGTCGCCTCCTCGGCGGGGTCGACCGTCACCCCGACGGTGGCGGTGCCCTTCGCCGGGACGGTCACGGTGTCCGCGTTCAGGGCGGCACCGGGGAGGGACGAGGCAACCTTCAACTCCACTGCTTTGTCGGTGGTGTTGGTATAGGTGACGTCCTTGTTGTCGACTTCGGCGTCGGTCTCCTCGTACGTGCCGAAGCTCAGGGTCGGTGTCGCGAAGACGCCCTGGTTGACGGCCCGTACGGCGTCGACCCGGCCGTCGCCCTGCTCGAACACGGAGTTGACGGTGTTCGTCTTCGCGGTGGTCGCCAGCGCCTGCTTGATCTGCTGTCCCGTCCAGTCCGGATGGGCCTGCGCGACCAGCGCGGCGGCGCCCGCGACATGCGGGGTCGCCATCGACGTACCGCTCGCCGTCGTGTAGTGGTCGTCGACCGGCGTACTGCCAGGCATGCTGGTGCCGGCCGCGCGGGCCGCGGTGATGGCCGCGCCCGGTGCGGTGATCTCCGGCTTGACGGCGTAGTCGCCGATGCGCGGGCCCCGGCTGGAGAACGAGGCCAGCTTGTCGGACTTGTCGACCGCGCCGACCGTCAGCGCCGAGTCGGCGATGCCCGGGGTGCCGATGGTCTGCTCGGACGGGCCGGAGTTGCCCGCCGCGATCACGAAGAGGGTGCCGGTGGACGCGGACAGCTCGTCGACGGTCTCACTCAGCACGTCCGAGGGACCCGAGGCCGTGCCGCCCAGGGACATGGAGACGATCTTCGCACCGGAGTGCGCCGCCCACTCCATGCCCGCGATGATCCAGGAGTCCTGGCCGCGGCCGTCGTTGCCGAGCACCTTGCCGACCAGCAGCTCCGCGCCCGGCGCCACACCCTTGCGCCTGCCGTCCGAGGCCGCGCCCGAGCCGACGATCGTGGACGCCACATGGGTGCCGTGACCGTGGCCGTCCTGCACCGCCTGGCCCGGCACGAAGCTCGTCGACTCGACGATCTTCCCGGCGAGATCCGGATGACCGGCGTCCACGCCCGTGTCCAGGACGGCGACCTTGACGTCCTTGCCGTCATAGCCGGACTTCCACACCTCGGGCGCGCCGATCTGCGGCACGCTGACGTCGAGGGACGCCTCGACCTTGCCGTCGAGCCAGATCTTGTCGATCCCCTCGCCGAGCTGCCGTGCGGCCTTCGTGGTCGGTTCGGTGCCGAGCGCGGGGGCGATGTCCGTCCAGAAGGCGGTCGACTTCTCGGCGCTGAGCGAGGCGCCGTCGATCGTGGGCAGCCTGAGTATCCGGCGAGCGCCGTCGGGGGTCGCGTTGCCCTTCGTGTACGTCGCGATCACCGGGGTGTCGCCGGTCTTCGCGTCGGCGTACCCCTGCTTCACCAGCTGGGTGACGTTGAAGAGGGCCGGGTCGAGACGGCCCGCGTTCACGAGCGGGATCGCGTCCGACGGCAGGACGCTGACCTCGCCGTCCTTCTCGCCGGACAGGAAGGTGGCGGCCTCGCGGCCCTTGCCGCGCCGGACGTCGACGGCGTACTTGCCGTCCGGTCCGGCGCTGAGGGACACGGTGTCACCGGTGATGAGGGTGACGGTCTGCGTACTCGTCGCACCGGTCCCGGCGCCGCTGCGCACGGGCGTGGATTCCGGTGCGGTGACCTGCGATCCGGAACCGGCCGCGGCGGGCGTGATCGCGCCCGTGAGCAGTCCGGCCGCTCCTGCCACGGCCCAGAAGGCGTGGTGTCTTCGCATGGGTGGCGTCCTCCCCTGAACACTGACGACGCTTCCGGCCTGGTGAGCGGAAGCCAGTGATCAGAGTGAGCGCTGCGCGGAATGCGGCTCAAGGGAATCCCGTGGCCGAGGAGTGCCAATGCCCCCTTCGGCCAAGGCAATTGGCGGTCTCGGTAGACCTTGCCGTCAAGCTCCGTCGCTCGCGTTCGCGTTCGCGCCGCAGGACCCTGACCCGTCTTGTCGCACGGGCGCCGGCGGGCACGGTTGTCGTCCAGGGAAGCGGGCGGGGGGCCGCACGTCCCGACACGTCGAGCCCGGCAGCGCAGCGTGCGGCTTACCCACCTGAATGGGGCCGGTCGGCCCTAGTGCATCCGGCCCGGGCGCGTGATGATCGGCATCAGGGACAGCCCGCGGTCTGTCCTCCACCGGGGAACGAGGGGTCGCCACCATGCCAGAGCCACGCGCCTTCAGCGAACAGAGCCCGATCCGGGTGTTCCTGCTGGACGACCACGAGGTCGTCCGCCGCGGCCTGGCCGACCTGCTCGACTCCGAACCCGACATCTCGGTGATCGGCGACGCCGGCACCGTCGACCACGCGCTCGCCCGAGGCCCCGCGCTGCGCCCCGACGTCGCCGTCCTCGACGTGCGGCTGCCGGACGGCGACGGCATCTCGGTCTGCCGGGAGCTGCGCAGCCAGATGCCGGAGCTGGCCTGTCTGATGCTGACCTCGTTCGACGACGAGGAGGCCCTGCTCGACGCGATCATGGCCGGTGCCTCCGGCTACGTCCTCAAGCAGATCAAGGGCTCCGACCTCGTATCGGCGGTCCGCACCGTCGCCTCGGGCCAGTCGATGCTGGATCCCGCGACCACGGCCCGCCTGATGCGCTCCCTGCGGGCCGACCCGGCGGAGACCCCCACCGTGCCGTCCGAGCTGGCGAGCCTGTCACCACGGGAGAGGGACATCCTGGCGCTGATCGGCGACGGCCTGACCAACCGCGAGATCGGCAAGAAGCTCTACCTGTCCGAGAAGACCGTCAAGAACCACATCTCCCGCCTGCTGGCCAAGCTGGGCGTGCAACGCCGGGTCCAGGCCGCCGTCCTCGCCTCCCACCTGGAGCAGCCGGAGGCGGGCGGACACCGGCCCAAGTGACTGAACGGCCGGTCGCCGCGGGCGTGGAGATCGGTCACGAGCCGCAGCGGCCCCCGGTCCGGCTCTGCCCGTCCGTCCCGACGGCCATGACGGCGCCGATCTGGACGAGTGCGGGGGCGGGCGCGGGCGCGCAGCAGCCTCCCGCGTCCTGGTCGGCCTCGGGCGCGTCGAACAGCCCGGCGCCGCCGCACACGCCGGTCTCGGGCAGGGTGAGTTCGACGCGGTCGGCGGATTCCAGGTCGCCCGCGATCGCGGCGGCCACGGAGCGGACCTGCTCGTAGCCGGTCATCGCCAGGAACGTCGGGGCGCGGCCGTAGGACTTCATCCCGACGAGGTAGATGCCCTGTTCGGGGTGGGACAGCTCGCGGTGACCGTGCGGGTAGACGGTGCCGCACGAGTGCTGGTTGGGGTCGATCAGCGGGGCGAGCTCGACCGGGGCCTGGAGGCGCTCGTCCAGGTCGAGGCGGACCTCGGACAGGAAGGACAGGTCGGGGCGGAACCCGGTCAGCACGATCACCTCGTCCACCGGCTCCAACCGCCGGCCGTCCTCGGCGACCAGGACGAGCCGGCCGCTGCCGTCGCGTTCGACGGCCTCGGTGCGGAAGCCCGTGACCGCGTCGGCGTGGCCGTCGTCCACCGCGGCCTTCGCCGCCAGGCCCAGCGCGCCGCGGGCGGGAAGCTGGTCGGCGGAGCCGCCGCCGAAGGTGGACCCTGAGATGCCACGGCGCAGGACCCAGACCGCCTTCGTGCCCGAGCCGTCGTCGGCCTCGGCGAGGTCGGCCAGACAGGCGAGCGCCGTGAAGGCCGATGCTCCGGAGCCGACGACCGCCGTGCGCCTGCCTGCGTGACGGACCCGCACGGCGGGGTCCTTCAGGTCGGGGACCTGGTAGGTGACGCGATCGGCCGCGGCCTTCTCACCGAGCGCGGGGAGCCCGTCGGCACCGGCCGGGGAGGGCGTGGTCCAGGTGCCGGACGCGTCGATCACCGCGCGGGCGAAGATCCGCTCCTCGCGGCCGTCGGCGTGCGCGACGTGCACGACGAAGGGCTGCGTCTCGCGGTCGGCGTCGACGATGCGGTCACGACCGCTGCGCGAAACGCCGGTCACGGTCGCGCCGAAGCGGACCCGCGCGCCGAGGACCCCGGCGAGCGGCTCCAGGTACTGCGCCGCCCACTCGCCGCCGGACGGGTACGTCGCCGGGTCGGGCCTGGTCCAACCGGTCGGCGCGAGCAGCTTCTCGGCGATCGGGTCGACCACCTCGCCCCAGGCGGAGAACAGCTTCACGTGCGACCACTCCCGCACCGCCGCTCCCGCGGCCGCTCCGGTCTCCAGGACCAGGGGCTCAACGCCCCGGTCGACGAGGTGGGCAGCCGCGGCGAGACCGGCGGGACCGGCTCCGACCACGACGACGGGCAGCTCGGTGAGGGCAGGCGCGTTCACGGCGACTCCTTGCTTGTTTCGACATCTGTCGATGGCTTGCGCGGCCCAGCATGGCATCTGTATCGATGAGCGTCAACATAGACATTCATCGAATTAACTTCGACGGCCGTGCCGTGCCCGCTCCGCCGAGACATCCCTTCCCTCCCCCCGCCTCCCTGGTTCGACATGTGTCAACATAGATGCATGTCGAACATCAAGGCGTTGCCGCTGCTGGACCCAGAGGTTGCCGAGGGTGTCGTGCCGTGCTGCCCGCCGCTCGCCGAGGGCCCGCTGACGGCCGAGGAGGCCGAACGGACCGCCGCGATGTTCAAGGCGCTCGGGGACCCGGTGCGGCTTCGGCTGTTCTCACTGGTCGCCTCGCACGAGGGCGGTGAGGCGTGCGTGTGCGACATCTCCGACGTCGGGGTCTCCCAGCCGACCGTCTCCCACCACCTGAAGAAGCTCAAGGCGGCCGGGCTGCTCACCTCCGAGCGGCGTGGCACGTGGGTGTACTACAAGGTGGAGCCGTCGGTCGTCGCCGGGATGGGGCAGATGCTGACCGCGGCCGCTCCCTCGGCCTGACCTTCACGGACCCTAGTCGCCGCCTCCGCCTCCGCCGTCACCCCCGCCGCCGTCACCACCACCGCCGCCGTCCCCGCCGTCACCGCCGTCCGCGCCCCAGCCGTCGCCGCCGCCGGGTTCGTTGTCGTCGCTGCCCTTGCCGAGGTTGGTGAACCAGGGGCGGTCCCACCCTGCGTCGGCGGCGACGGGCTCGCCCCCGCTCACCGGGCGCCGCTCCGGTCGGAACCGTGCCGAGCCCGTCGTGTCCCCGAGCCCGAAGGCGACGGCGAACACCTGCGCCATGACGGCGTCCAGCGGGTCGGGGCTCTGATACTGCACCGGGGCCAGCGGCAGCAGCACCGCGCCCGGCTCGAGTGACGGTCGGCGCGGGGGCCGCGTCAGCAGGGCGACACACTGTTCGTCGCGCAGCAGCCGCGAGGTCAGCGCGTTCTCACGTCGCAGCACCCAGCGCCGCGCGGGCAGCCGCACTTCCACGTGACTCTTGGATCTACGCAGCTTCTTCTTCAGCACGAGCTCCGCCGTGACGTCGCCGACCGTCAGACGCAGGCCGCCGGACGGTTCGGCGGTGTGGCGGTCGAAGCCGTGTGGTGCCCTGATCCGTACGACGGGAGCATGCGGACCCCAGACGTCCACGCGCACCAGACGCCGGTCCACGGCGACGGCGATCGGCCCGGCCGGGCCCGCCGCGAAGCGCCGCGCGATCCACAGCGGTACCTCCTCGGCCCGGGCCCGGGCCGCCAGGGCGTCCACCGGGGCGGGCCCACCGCACTGCCGCACCGCCGACTCCCCCAGCCTGCGGGCGAACTCGGCGGCCCGTCGCACCCTCACCGGCGTGGCGGTGCCCGTGACGCGGGTCACCGGCACCACCCCTGGGCCCTCCCCCAGCCGCTCCAGCGGGCGCTCCGTCCCACCGCCTCCGAGCCAGCATCCGCGCCGGAACGCCTCGGCCATGGCGGCGAGGTTCAGCTCGCCCAGCGGCGTGGTCCTGCCGCCGTTGCGCAGGTGGTCCTCGGTCAGTTCCACGGTCCGCGCGAACGGGTTTCTCGACCGTTCGCCGTAGAGCACCTGGCTCACAACTTCCCCCTGTACGCAGTCTCGGCAACGGACGCCGCGGGCCGTTCCCCAGGTATCCCGGGCGCCGCTCCGGTGGGTCGCGGGTACGCGCTACTTGCTGACGGCGAAACGCATCAGGGCATGTTCGTCGCCCTGCTTGACCTTGCCCGTCGCATTGATCACTTCGAGCTTCCAGCTGCCGCCGACCCGCATCGCCTTCGCCACGGCGCAGCCGTTGTCCTGAGTGAGCAGGCTCGGCCAGATGTCGGCGACCTGCTGAGAGTTGCCGCCGGTCGCGTCGTAGACCTTGAAACTGATGTTGCGCGCCTTCTGGAAAGAGCTCCCCTTCTTGTACGCGGCGGCGACGAACACGATCGACGTGATGTTGGACGGTATTCGGGCGAACTCGACGGTCACCGTCTCGTCGTCCCCGTCTCCGCGCCCGGTCTGGTTGTCGCCGCTGTGTACCAGCGAGCCGTTGCCCATGGGGTCGAGCGAGTCGAGACCCGCGAGGCGCACCGGGTCCCCGCCCTGCATCGCGACGGCGATCAGGTCGAGGTCGGTACCGGTCTTGCGGCGCAGCTTGCCCAGCACCCCGCCGCTGCTGCCGGCGGTGGGATCCCAGGAGACCCCGATGGAGAGGTGGGTCACTCCGTCCAGGTCGGCCGGGCCGTCTTCCTTCGTGAGGGTGATCATCTGTGGCTCATCCTTTTGGCTCAAGGGGACTACAACACGCAGAGTGTGCCTGGTGCCTTCGTGGTTCCACATGAGGGGTCCCCGATGCGCGTGCCTGCACCCCGCTCAGCGGCTGGGAGGCCGCCCACCGGCCGCTCTCCTTGCCGTGAGGCCGACAGACCTGCGGCGCGAGGCCGTCAGACCTGCGGCTGGGCCCGCCTACGGCGCGTGTGCGGGCGGCGGGGCGCTCAGCCGGTCATGAAGTCCCGTCAGACCCGGGACCGAGCCTCCGCCGTTCGGGCGAGTTCTCGTTCGAGCTCGTCCAGGGCGTGGCGGGCCACGGTGATGCGGTCGAGCAGCGGGTGCCCCTCGACGGACGCCTGCTGCCCCGGGGAGGCCAGTGGCGCCGGCGGAGCCGGTGGTTCCTCCCTCTCCATCTCCTTGGCCTCCTCGAGCGAGGTGAGGACGACCCCGATGAGGACGTTGACCAGCACGAAGGAGGCGATGAGGACGTAGGAGGCGTAGTAGGCGAGGCTCCAGCGGGAGATCTCCAGGCCGGCGCGGACCGCCTCGCCGATGCCGTCGAGGGTCATCAGCAGGAACAGGGTGAGGACCGAGCGGCCGATGGAGCCGTAGTGCTCGGGGTCGTGGTGGGCGAAGAAGACCCAGCCGACCATGGCGTACACGTACAGCAGCAGGGCACCGACGAGCAGAAAGCTGAGCGTGCCGGGGAGGCTGCGGGCGACGGCGACCAGGACGACGCGGAGCTGAGGCAGGAAGCGGGCGGTGCGCAGGACGCGGGCCAGGCGCAGCAGCCGCAGAACGGTGGTGTTCTCGCGGACGACGGGCAGGAAGGCGCACAGGACGACGGCCAGGTCGAAGAGGTTCCAGGGGTCGCGGAAGAAGTCCCTTGGGCGGTCCGCGTGCGCGGCGAGGCGCAACAGGATCTCGATGGTGAAGGCGGCCAGACAGAGGTGCTCGGCGAGCCGTAACCAGCGGTGCCAGTCGGCGACCAGTCCGCTGTAGGTCTCCAGTCCCAGCAGCGCCGCGTTCGCGAGGATCACCCCGAAGACGGTGAGGGCGAACCAGCGGGCTTCGGTGACGGTACGGCAGCGGTGGGCCAGCTCCGGACGGGCGCGGTGAGCCGCCATATCGGCAGGGGGGTCGTAGCGGTCGGGCATTCTGGTGTCTCTGCTCCTGGTGCGGGGGTGCCGTCTCGGCCAACCGGACGGCAAGGCGGGCTTGTTGAGCGGTCATGCTCCAGGAGAGACTTCTACAGCAACGTAGATTTTCGTGCGTCACCGGTCCGACGATCGGCCGCCGTGAGCCCCGGGAGAAAGCACACGATGTTCGGTATGAGTGAGCTGGCCCTGATCCTGCTCGTCGTCGTGGTCGTGGTCGGGTTCAAGAAGCTGCCCGAGCTGACGCGTTCGGCGGGCAAGGCCGCCCGGATCTTCAAGAGCGAGGCGAAGGCGCTGAAGGAACAGGATGTCCCCGGTGCCCCCGCCGGAACGGGGTCGGCCGTCTCCGGCCTCGTCCTCGACCGGGACGAGCCGTCCCCGCACGCCTGACGGCGGGGACGACCCGTACAGGCTCCGGGCGGCCGGGGCCCCGCCGCACATGCGGCAGGGGCCCGTCATCTGCGCTTCCCGCCTCACCGGCGTGCGGCACACCCGTTCGCCCGGTCGCGCGTCAGCCCTATTCGGTGCGCAGGGCGGTCGCCGTACGGGCTCCGGCCGCCCAGCTCGCGGGCAGCAGCGCGCCCAGGACGGCGATGAGCAGGCCGCCCAGAGCGAGCAGGGCCAGTTCGGACGCGTGGTAGACGGCGAGTACGGAGTCCGGGAGTTCGAGGCCGGCGCTGTGGCCCATGGCGGGGACGACCCGGCCGTGCAGGGCGACGCCGAGCGGAACCCCCAGGGCGCCGCCGACCAGTCCGGTCACCACGACGGAGGTGACGACCATGGCGATCACCTGCCGGGGGGTCATGCCCAGGGCTTTGTGGACGCCGAGTTCGCGGACGCGTTCGCGGGTGTCGAGCACTACCGCGTTGAGCACGCCCAGCGCCGCCACGGCGACGAGCATCAGCGTCAGGAGCGCGGACAGCGCGTTCAGGGTGACGACCATGTCGCTGCCGCCGTCGGCCCCGCCGGCCCGGGCGGTGACGCCCAGCGTCTTCAGGCTCTCGTTCAGCGCGTCCGCGTAAGCGGCAGCGGTGGTACCGGATCTCACCGCGATGTGCTGCGTGGTGTCGGTCAGGTCCGGGTGCGCGGGTGCCAGCGTCGCGGCGTCGGTGAACACCTGCATCCCGTCGTTGCGGGGGTCCAGGACCTCGCCGACGATCCGGACCGTGACCGCCTCGCCCAGGCCGCCCAGCGTGACGGTGTCCCCGAGGTGCGTACCGGTGGCGGTGAGGAAGGCTGTGGGGACGACGGCCTCGCCGGGCTCGGCGATCCAGCGGCCGGAGACCATCGTGTAGCCGCCCCAGGAGGCGTCGCCGGTGAAGGCGACGACCGCGGCCGTGCCGGCCAGGCCGGGGACGGTGACCCGGGCCGTCGCGGTGGTGTAGTAGGTCCGGGTCTCGGGCCGGGCGTCGATCGCCGCGGCGACGGCGGCATCGGGCTCGGGCCGCGTGTCGGAGATCGGACCGTCGGGGCCGGGTTCCGGCAGGGGCGCGGCGACGGTGACGTCGGCGGCGTCGTGCGCCCTTGCCTTCGTCACTTCGCCGAGCGATGCCCCCATACCGACGGTGAAGGTGATCGCGGTGGCGCCGAACAGGATCGCCGTCCCCGTGGCCAGGGCACGGGCGGGCCGTGCGAAGGGGCGGGTCAGTCCGAGGGCGAGCGGCCGTGACAGGGGCAACCGTCCGGCCAGGCTCGCCGCCCACCGGCCGCGGTCCGTGTGCGCGGTGCGTCCGACGGCGATCGCGTCGACCGTGCGCAGCCGTCCGGCCCGCCAGGCGCTCGCCCACGCGGTCACCGCGACCAGGCCGAGCACGCCCGCGACGACGGCCGCGTCGACCCAGGGAGCGACGGCCAGGGACGTGGTCCCGTACACGTCCTCCGTCTCGGACATGACCGGTACGGCCAGCAGATGGCCCGCGACGAGGCCGAGCACCGTTCCCGCCACCGCCGGGACGAGCGCCTGGCCCACATAGGCACGTACGACCTGCGCCGGAGTGAAGCCGACGGCCTTGAGGACGCCGATCCGGCGCAGTCCCGCGCCCACGGTGCCGGCGACCACGTTGCCCACGATGAGCACCGACATGACCAGCCCCAGGACGCCGAACGCGAGGAGGAAGGGTACGTACAGCGCGGTGTCGCGCTCGGCGGAGGCCCTGACGGTGAGCCAGGACCGCGTCCCCGTCACCGCCTCGGCTCCCGCTGTCACGGCCTCGCGGCCCGCCGCCACCTGTGCGGCGGTGCCGGCGGCGGTCAAGCGGTAGAGCATCTGGTAGCCGCCGGGGCGGTCGGGCGTGATGAGGCCGGTCACCTGAGCGGGTGTCACCCACGCGTCGGCGCTGCCGGTGACCGAGCGGGCCACGCCCACCACCTTCAGGGTGGGGTCGCCGGGCAGCCCCGGGAAGGTGAGTTCGAGCCCGAGGGCGGGGAACAGCGAGGCGTCGGTGCTCAGCACGATCTCGCCGGGCCGGGTGGCCCAGCGTCCGGCGCTCAACGTGAGGTCGTCGACCGCGCCGTCGGGATCGCCACGGCCGACGACGGTCATCGGCCACGCGTCCGTGCCCCCGCGGATCCGTGGGCTGACCGACACCGTGCGGAACGGTCCCGCCGCAGCGGCCACCCCCTCGGCGCGCCCCGTCTCCTTCGCCTGTGCGGCGCCGGTGCGGGCCGCGTCGTACGCGACGGACAGGTGCGCGCCGTGCTGCCGGGCGAAGGCGTCGTCGAACGGCGCGCCGGAGACCGCCAGCAGCGAGCCTCCCAGGACGGACGAGGCCACCGCCATCATCGCGGTCAGGCCGATCACCAGCGTCTGCACCCGGCGCCGGCCCACGCCCGAGCGCACCACCCGGCCCAGCGCGCTCATCGGACCGCCTCCACGCCGACGTCGACCGCGCTGACGTCCTCGGCGATCCTGCCGTCGACGATGCGCACCGTGCGGTCCGTGCAGGAGCGGGCCAGGGCGAGGTCGTGAGTGACCACGACGAGGGTCTGGCCCTCGGCGTTGAGGTCTGCGAGCTGTCGGCTGACGTCCTCGCCGGCTGCCGTGTCGAGCGCGCCGGTGGGTTCGTCGGCCAGGATCAGCGGCGGGCGGTTCATCAACGCCCGTGCCACCGCGACACGTTGGCGCTCACCGCCGGACAGCCGCCCCGGGTAGGCGCGGGCGTGCCGGTCGATGCCGAGGGTCTCGAGCAGTTCCGCCGCGCGCCGGTGCGCCTCTCCCCGCGCCGTGCCGGCCAGTCGCGCGGGCAGCGCCACGTTGTCGGCGACGGTCTGATCGTCGAGCAGGTTGAAGAACTGGAAGACCATGCCGATCTTGGATCGCCGGTACCGGGCCGCCGCCGCCTCGCCCAGGCCGTCGACCGTACGCCGTCCACGGTGACGGTCCCCGTGTCCGGCCGGTCCAGGCCCGCGATCAGGTTGAGCAGCGTGGACTTGCCGCTGCCGGACGGCCCGAGGATCGCGACGGCCTCGCCGGACCGTACGGTCAACGACACGTCGTGCAGGGCGGGCGGCCCGTCGTCGTATCTGCGGCTCACTCCGCGCAGTTCGATGAGCGGCTCGGTCATGAAGGGCTCCTTGCTTCCGTGCGTCTGGCGCCCTGGACGCTAGGCGGGCTTCCGGCCCGGCCACGTCCTTCGCCCGAGCCGTTTCCGGTCCTCCGTCGGAACGAGGGCCTCGCCGTGTCCTCCTTGAGAAGTAGGCGGCCGGCGTAGATGGTGCGCCGGAAGTGATCTCCGGGACGGATCCCACGAGGACCGGGCGGCGGTGAGAATGTGCCGGTGACGAACGAGACGACCGTGGTGGACCGGCTACGAGGTGCAGCCCGCCGCGCGCTGCGCCCGACCGGGCCGGTTCCGCGCCTCACCCGGCGCGGCCGGCAGTTCGACGTGACGGTGGCGGCTGCTTTCGCCGTCACCACCGTGTTCTACGCCGTCGACGTCACGAACAATCAGGTGCGCGAGGTCCTCCCCGGTGTGGAGAGGGTGGTCCAACCGTCGGGGACGGACGCCGCGGTGGCCCTGAGCGCCCTCGCCCTCGTCACCTCCGGTTCCCTGATCCAGCGCCGCCGCTACCCGCTCGGCGTGCTGTGCGTGGTGGCCTGCCTGGCGCTGCTCACCCCGCAGGACGTGGCGCGGCTGACCTTCTACCCCCTGGTCGTCGCCGTCTACAGCGCCGCCGCCTACAGCCCGTACCGGATTCCCACCCTGGTGGCCGTACCGACGGCGGTCCTCCTGGTCTACACGTCGGGCACCTCGACCACCCACGTCTACCCGTACCAGCCGGGCATCGTCCCGAACGAGTACGTGGTGCTGTGGATCCTCGGGCCGCTGGCGATGGCCGCCAACGGCCTGCGCACCTGGCGGGTACGCACCGACGAGGGCCGCGCGCGGCTGACCGCCGTGGAACACGAGCAGGCCGAGGCGCTGCGCCGTGCCGTCGCCGAGGAACGCGCCAGGATCGCCCGCGAACTGCACGACGTCGTCACCCACAACGTCAGCGTCATGGTCATCCAGGCCGGGGCCGCCCGCAGGGTCATGAGAGCCGTCCCGGACGAGGCCGACGAGGCACTGCTCGCCGTCGAGGCGAGCGGTCGGGCCGCCATGACCGATCTGCGTCACGTCATGGGCCTGCTCACCATGGACGGCGGCGGCCAGCACGCGGACCGCGCCGAGAGCCTCACCCCGCAGCCGGGTCTGGAGCAGCTGGAGACACTCGTCGGACGAGTCCGGGACACCGGCCTGCCGGTCGACCTCGAGATCACCGGAGCGGCCCGCCCCGTGCCGCCCGGCATCGGGCTCACCGCCTATCGCGTGGTTCAGGAGGCGCTGACCAACACGGTCAAACACGCCTCCGGGTCCCGTGCCACCGTGTCCGTCGAGTACACCCCCGACCGGCTCCGGGTGGAGGTGTCCGACACCGGTGGCCCTCCCGGGCCCGGCGCCGCCACCGGGAACGGCCGCGGACTGCTCGGCCTGCGCGAGCGCCTCTCCGTCTACGACGGAACCCTGGACACCGGCCGGCGCCTCACCGGCGGCTACCGTGTCGAGGCACTCATCCCTCTGGAGGCACTGTGACCGAGCCGCCGCCGCGCGTGGTGCTCGCCGACGACCAGACCCTTGTCCGCACCGGGTTCCGGATGATCCTGCGGTCCGACGGCATCGAGGTCGTGGGCGAGGCCACCAACGGGTCCGAAGCCGTCGACGCGGTCCGCCGTACCCGGCCCGACGTGGTCCTGATGGACGTCCGGATGCCGGAGATGGACGGCCTGGAGGCGACCCGCCGCATCCTCACCGGCGTCCCGGGCGAACCCCGCGTGATCATCCTGACCACCTTCGACCTCGACGAGTACGTCTACGCGGCGCTGTCCGCCGGAGCCAGCGGCTTCCTCCTCAAGGACGTCACCCCCGAGCAGCTGATCGCCGCCGTCCGTACGGTCCGCTCCGGCGACGCCCTGCTCGCACCGGCCGTCACCCGGCGCCTGGTCGAACGGTTCACGCGGCAGGGGAGTCAGATCACCGCGATCCACCGCGACCTCGCCTCACTGACCTCACGCGAACGCGAAGTCCTGGGCCTGGTGGCCCGAGGCTTGAGCAACGCCGAAGTCGCCGACCGTCTGCACCTGGCCGAGACCACGGTCAAGACCCACGTCTCGCGCGTCCTCGGCAAGCTCCAACTGCGGGACCGCGTCCAGGCCGTCATCGCCGCCTACGAGACCGGGCTGGTCAGCGTGGGCGGGCAGGAACCCGCGCAGCCGACCGCCGAACGCCCCTGAAGCGCGCCGGCGGTCACCGGTACTGCGCCTTCCGCCGCGGCGCTCGTCGCGACACGCCCTCCCGACCGCCGGAAGCGGGCGACGCGGCGAGCACGCCGACGGAGAGCCCGGCCGGCTCCCCGGCCCCGGCCGAGAGCGGGTCCGTGGGAGCTGGAGAGGCGAAGGCTAGCGGTGCCCGCCGCGCCGGTCCGCGAGCCGGCGAACGGCGGCGACCAGGGAGTCCACCTCCTCGTGCGTGTTGTAGAAGGCGAACGACGGCCGGACGGTGGCCTCCAGGCCGTACCTGCGCAGGATCGGCTGCGCGCAGTGATGGCCCGAACGCACCGCGATTCCGGACTCGTTGAGCGCGGTGCCCACCTCGGCCGGCTCGTAGCCGTCCAGGACGAAGGACACGATGCTCGCCTTGTGCGGGGCCGTGCCGACCAACCGGAGTCCGGGCACCCCGCGCAGGCCTTCGGTCGCGTGCTCGACCAGGCTGTGTTCGTAGGCGGCGATGTTCGGCAGGCCGATGCGGTCGACGTAGTCGATGGCCGCGGCCAGGCCCACCGCGTCGGCGATGTTGCCCGTTCCGGCCTCGAAGCGGCCCGGCGGCGGCTGATAGCTGGACCGCTCGAAGGTGACGTCGGTGATCATGTTGCCGCCGCCCTCCCACGGAGGCATGTCCTCGAGCACCTCCCGTTTGGCGTAGAGCACCCCGATCCCCGTCGGCCCGAACAGCTTGTGCCCGGAGAAGACCAGGAAGTCCGCGTCCAGCGCCCTGACATCGATCGGCAGGTGCGGTACCGACTGCGCCGCGTCGACCAGGACGCGTGCCCCGGCCCGATGCCCGAGCTCGATGACCTTCTCGACCGGTACGACGGTGCCGAGCGCGTTCGACATCTGGGTGACCGCGACCAGCTTGGTGCGGTCGGACAGCAGCGACGTGTACTCGTCGAGCAGCAGCTGTCCGTGATCGTCGACCGGGATCACCTTGATCACCGCACCGGTCTGCTGGGCCAGCATCTGCCAGGGCACGATGTTGGCGTGGTGCTCCAGGTAGGAGATGACGATCTCGTCGCCCGCGCGGATGTGCCGGGGCCCCCATGCCTTGGCCACCAGGTTGATCGCCTCGGTGGTGCCCCGGACGAACACGATCTCCTCGGCGGAGCCCGCCCCGACGAACCGGGCGACGGTCTTCCTGGCGCCCTCGTAGGCGTCCGTCGCCCGGGCGGCCAGCTCGTGCGCCGCCCGGTGGATGTTGGAGTTCTCCCGCGAGTAGAACTCGACCAGCCGGTCGATCACCGCACGCGGCTTCTGCGTGGTCGCGGCGTTGTCCAGCCAGATCAGCGGTCGGCCGTTGACCAGTTCGGACAGGATCGGGAAGTCCCGGCGCACCGCCCGCACGTCGAACGCCGGATGCGGGTCGAGCGGCAGCGCCACCTGCGCATCCTGTGCGCCGGCCACGGGGGTCCAGGGTGCGCCGGGTGTGCCGGGGTCCTGCACGAAGTAGTACGGCGCGGTCGTCGCCGCCGGTGGCGCCGGCTCGAACAGGGGCGGCAGTCCCAGATGCCCGAAGCCGGGAAGCTCCGGCGCCTCGGCGGGGTACCCGGGTGCTTCGTCGAGGAAGTAGTACGGGCCGGGGTCCGAGAACCGGGCCGGCACGGACAACGGTGCGGACGTCGGTGCGGACGTCGGTGCGGACAGCGAGGCGGCGGGCGGCGGTCCGGGCGTCACCGGCGGGGCCGCCGGCTCCGGGACGGAGCCGGCGACGCCGGGCGCACTCGCCGCATAGGCGGCCGGGGCGCTGGTCGGTGGCGGCCCGGACGGCGGGCTCGTGTGGGCAGCCGGCGCCGGTGGAGGCGGGTCAGCGGCGGGCAGGCCGGTCGGCACCGGCCACTCCGTCGGGCCTTCGAGGACCGGAGCCGTCGGAGGCACCGTGTCCGCCGACTGGCCCGGAAGAGCGCGGAAGAACTCCCCGGCCAGCCGGTTCAGCGTCTCCTCGTCCGGCAGCCACTCCGGGGCGCCTTCGTCACCGGTAGCTGGGGGCATAGTCATGGAACTTGTCCACCTCGACGTCGTCGAGCACGGCGAGCGCGTCCTCGGTGAGCACCGCGAGCGAGCAGTACAGGGAGACCAGGTAGGAGGCGATGGCGCTGCGGTCGATGTGCATGAAGCGCACCGACAGGCCCATCCCCTGCTCCCCCGACAGCCCGGGCTGGAACAGTCCGACCACGCCCTGGCGCGACTCGCCGGTGCGCAGCAGCAGGAACTTCGTTCTGCCGTTCTGCAGCGGAACCTTGTCCGACGGGATGATCGGCAGGCCGCGCCAGGTCAGGAACTGCGAGCCGAACATGCTCACCGTCGCCGGCGGGACACCGCGCCGGGTGCACTCCCGGCCGAAAGCGGCGATCCCTTCCGGGTGGGTGAGGAAGAAGGCCGGCTGCTTCCACACCTTCGTGATCAGGGCGTCGAGGTCGTCCGGTGTCGGCGGCCCCGTCAGCGTGGAGATCCGCTGCTTGGGCGCCACGCTGCTCAGCATCCCGTACTCCGGGCTGTTGATCAGCTCGCCCTCCTGATGCTCCTTCACCGCCTCGATGGTCAGCCGCAGTTGCTGCGCGGTCTGGTCGTGCGGGCTGGAGTACAGGTCGGCGATCCGGGTGTGGAGGTCCAGGACGGTCTGGACGGCCTTGAGCCGGTACTCCCGGGGCTCCGGCGCATAGTCGACGAAGGTGTCGGGCAGCGGCGACTCGTCGTTGGTGTCGCACTCGATGCGTACCGACTCGGGGTGAACGACCTTGTTCACCCGGTAGATGCCGGCCTCGACCGGCACCCAGGACATCAGGTGCGTCAGCCAGCGAGGCGTGATGGAGGCCATCTGCGGAACGGTCTTGGTGGCGTTCGCCAGGGTCCGCGCCGCGTTGTCGCTCACCGACATCGAGCGCGACGGTGGATTCACAGCCGTGGTCATTCAACGTCTCCTTTCCACGCCCGAGGGGCAGGGCGCGCATGACGGGGGAGGCGAGATCGTCGACGGTGAAGTGTGCGGTCGAAATCTCTCGCACGAACTTTCCCACTCACCCTCCCAACGGCCCCGGTAGCGGTCCAATGCGTGTTTTCGAGGCTGTCATCGAAGCTGGCTATGATTCGCGAATGATCGACTTGAGTCGGCTGCGTGTGCTGGTCGCCGTCGCCCGTGAAGGTTCGATCACCGCTGCCGCCGAGGCGCTGCACTACGCCCAGCCGTCGGTGAGCCATCAGCTCGCCAAACTCGAGGCCGAGGTCGGCATGCCGCTGTTGCAGCGGATGGGGCGCGGAATCCGGCTCACCGAGGCCGGCCGGCTCCTGGTGGACCGCGCCGAGTCGATCCTCGCGCAGGTCGAAGCGGTGCACGCCGAACTGGACGAACTGGCCGGGCTGCGCACCGGCCGGGTCCGCCTGGCCGCCTTTCCCTCGGCGCTGGCCACCCTGGTACCGCTTGCGGCGGCGCGCGTCGCCGACCGGTATCCCGGCATCGAGCTCATTCTGCGCGAAGCCGAACCGCCGGATGCGCTCAGCGCCCTGCGCAACAACGACGTCGACGTGGCGCTGATCTTCGAGCACGGCGACCCGCCCCAGCGTGATCGCCGCGACACCACCATGACACCGCTTCTCGACGAGCCGTTGTACGTGGTCACACCGGCGGACCGCTCCTGGGACGGCCCCCGGGCGGAGTTGACGACCTACGCCGACACTCGCTGGATCGCCGGATGCGATCGCTGCCGCGAGCATCTCGTCGCGGCCTGCGGGCGGGCCGGGTTCTCCCCCATCGTCGAGTTCGAGACCGACGACTACGTCGCCGTGCAGGCGCTCGTGGCGGCCGGGCTGGGCGTGAGTCTGCTGCCCGGGCTCACCCTCCTCGCCAACCGGCATCCCAGGGTCAGGCTCGACCGGATTCCCGGTATGCGCAGGCAGGTCGTGGCCGCCGTGTACGGCAAGCCGCCCGCGTCCCAACCGGCCCAAGTACTCCTCGACGCGCTCGACGCGACCCTGTCCGAACCGGAATGGCCGTCCTGACGACGATCGACGGCCGGCAACCGCCCGTGAGCCGACGGCCCGTGAGCCGGCCGCCCGTGAGTCCACCGCCCGGCAGGTCGGCGAACCCTGGCCCCCGCGAGATCCTCATCCACCTGCACGACGTCGAAGCCACCACCTGCCCGGGTGCCCCCTGATCACCTGGTCGTCTCCTTCCGCACACCGCGCAGGGCGTCGCCGATGACGGCGATGCCCTCGTCGATCCCGTGGGCGGGGCCCGCCGCGTAGCCGAGCACCAGGCCCGGGGGGCCGGGGGTGATCCTGTGCCAGGACAGCGGGTGCACCTTGACGCCCCGTGCGAGAGCGGCCGCGGCCAGGTCGGTGTCGTGGAAACCGTTGCGCGGCCCGTCGAAGGTGACCATCAGGTGGAGGCCGGCGGCCGCCCCGTGGACGCGGGCACCCGGCAGGTGCTCCTCGACGGCCCGCAGCATCGTGTCCCGGCGTCGACGGTGGCGCAGCCGTACATGGCGCAGGTGCCGTTCCAGCTCGCCCGAGTCCATCAACCGGGCGAGGACCAGCTGGGTGAGGATGCCGTTCCCGAGGTCCGCGTACCGCTTGGCCGTCACCAGGGCGTCCATCCGGCCCGGCGGAACGAGGAGCCAGCCCACCCGGAGCGCGGGCGCGAGCAGCTTCGAGACGCTGCCCGCGTAACAGAGGCCCTCGATCGCCAGCGAGCGCAGCGCCGGCACCGGCGGCCGGTCGTAGCGGTGCTCGGCGTCGTAGTCGTCCTCGATGACCACCCCGCCCTCGGCCACCCAGTGCAGCAGCTCGCGGCGGCGTTCCCCGTCGAGTACGACCCCGGTGGGGAACTGGTGGGCCGGGGTCAGCAGCACCGCACGAGCGCCACCGGCGCGCAGCGCGCCGACGTCGAGGCCGTCGGCGTCCACGGGGACGGGGACGGTCGTGTGGCCCCCGTACTCCAACTGCTGGCGCGCTCCGAGGGATCCGGGGTCCTCGACGGCGATGCGGCGGATTCCGTCCGCGCGCAGGAGCTGCCCGAGCAGGCCGAGGGCCTGCGCGACGCCCGCGACCACCACCACCTCGTCCGGGTCGGCACGGATGCCGCGGTTGCGGGCCAGCCAGCCGACCACGGCCCGCCGCAGGGCCAGGGCGCCTCGGGGGTCGCCGTAGCCGAACTCGGCGGGGGTGACGTCGGCGAGGACGGCCCGTTCGGCGCGCAGCCACTCGGTGCGGGGGAAGGCGGCGAGATCGGGGACACCCGGCGAGAGATCGATCCGGCAGGGCAGGGCGCGCAGCGCGTCGACGACGCCTTCGCGGTCGGCCGACCCGAAGAGCGCGGGCCGCCCGGCCTCCCCCGCGCCGCGGGCGCGGGCGCGATCGGGCGGCGAGGCGGGAGCCGCCACCACCACCGTTCCGCGCCGGCCGCGACCGGCGATCTGACCGGACTCGGCGAGCCGCCGGTAGGCCTCGGTGACCACGCCCCGGGTGACCCGCAGCTCCTCGGCGAGCACTCGGCTGGCGGGCAGCCGCGCTCCGACGGACAGCCGGCCGTCGGCGATGGCCGACCGCAGCCGGTCGGTGAGCCAGGCGGTGCGCCCACCGGGCGGCGCCTGGCCGATGTCCAGCTGGAGGAAGTCCGAGCCGACCGCCGGGACGGCTGCCGCGCGTGGCTTTTTGGACCCCTCGGCCGATGACTTCGTGGACCTGCCCATGGAGTCCATTGTGAGGGCAGGGTGGACGGCATGGACACACCTTCCGCGCCGTTCGTCCAACTCGTCCCGGGGATGGTCGGGATGACGCTCGTCGGCAGCAGCGTCACCGTCTCTCACACGCTCGTCGACGCCCCGCTGTTCACCGCCCAGGCCGTCCGGTACGCGGCCGCGACCGCGATCCTGGTGGTCCTCGCCCGGCTGGCGGGTGCTCGCCCGACATGGCCACGGGGACGGGAGTGGCTGTGGCTGACCGGGCTCGCGGTCACCGGTCTCGTGCTGTTCAACGTGGCCGTGGTCCGGGGGGTCGCGCACGCGGAGCCCGCGGTGGTCGCCGTCGCGGTGGCGTGTGTCCCCCTGGTTCTCGGGGTGGTGGGTCCGCTGCTGGAGCGGCGCAGGCCGAGCGGGCAGGTCCTGTGGGCGGCACCGGTCGTCATGACGGGCGCGGTGCTGGTGGTGGGAACCGGCCGCACCGATGCCGTCGGGGTGGCCTGGGCGGCGCTCACCCTGGGCTGCGAGGCCGCGTTCACCCTGCTCGCGGTGCCGGTACTGCCACGGCACACGCCGTGGGGGGTGTCCGTGCACGCGACGTGGCTGGGCGGGGCGCTGCTGGCCGTCCTCGGCGTGGCACATGAAGGGCCTTCGGCGGCACGGGAGTTGTCCGGGGCCCAGTGGGCGGCCGTCGGCTACCTGGCGCTGATGGTCACGGCGGCCGCCTTCGTCCTGTGGTACTCGACGGTGCGGTCCGTCGGAGCCGGGCGGGCCGGACTGCTCACCGGCATCGCGCCACTGGCAGCGGCGGCCGTCGGCACCGTCACGGGCGCCGGCGTGCCAGGGCCGTCGGTATGGCTGGGCATCGCCGTGGTGATCGCCGGCCTGGTCGGTGGGCTGCGGCCACGAAACGTCCCCGCCGGGAGACGCACGGCGACGGACACGGATCACATGGCCCCGGCGGATCCCCCGCCCGCCTCGGTCCGCTCCGGGTGACGGCGCACCCCGTGGACCGGTCAGGGCGAGGGGGTCTCCGATCTGACCTTGGCCACCGCCGCGGCGACCTGTTCCTGTACGGCGTCCGCGGGCGGTTCGCCCCGTACGGCGGCGACCAGGTCTCGGGCGAGGTGGTACAGCTTGGTGTTGGTGTTCTGGGAGGCCAGGACCAGCACCCGCCAGGCCTCCTCGACGCCCAGTCCGAAGGACGCCATGAGGATGCCCCGGGCCAGGTCGATCACCGGGCGGGTCTGCATGGCGCGCCGCAGCTGGACGACCTCGATGCGCAGGTCGTCCAGGGTGCCGTGGTCCGTGCCTCGGGCCGGCGGGTGACCATGGTCCGCCTCACCCTCAGCGGCCCCCTCGGTCCCCTCGTCGCGGGGGCCGGGGGCGTCGGGGCCGACGGCGTCGAACAGCGTCCGGGTGCCGGTGAGGGTCAGCAGCCGTTCGACCGCGGGGCTCACCGTGCGCAGGGCGAGCGTCTTGCCCAGCTTCAGGCTCTGCTCGTGCAGATCGAGCAACACGTTCAGAGCGGAGCAGTCGCAGAACGCGACGCCGCCGAGTTCCAGATCCACGCCGCGCGCCGCGTCACCGAGCGCCGCACGCAGGGCCTGTGCCAGTTGCCCGGCCGAGTCGAGGTCCAGCTCGCCCCGCACCGTCACGACGACACGGTCGCCGTCGGGACGGACACCGATCCGGGGCGCGGGGCCCGGCCGAAAGGCACGCGCACCGCTCACCTCCGCACCGACGAAGGCGTCTCCGCCTTCGGCGTTCGCGTCACAAGCTCGTTCCGGCATGACCGCCTCCCCGGTCAGTCCACTGGTCTCCTCCAGATTCACCCCGCCGCCCGTCACACGTCAACAGATACACGAAATAAAGTTCCGGCCTTTGTATACGTGAATAACCAGCCGTACAATCGCCCCATGGACGGAGTGCCCGAGTCACACAACGGATGGACGTTTCTCACCAACCACGCCCGTGTGTTGGCCGCCATCGCCGACAATCACAGCGCCCGCATCCGGGACCTGGCCGCACACTGCCGGCTCACCGAACGGGCCGTTCAGAAGATCATCGCGGACCTGGAACAGGCCGGCTATCTGTCCCACACGAGGGAGGGGCGCGGCAACACCTACCGGGTCGAGTCCGGCAAGGTGCTGCGCCACCCGGCCGAGGCGGGCCTGAGCGTGGCCGCCCTGCTGTCCCTGCTGGCCCAGGACGACGCCGG
Organism: Streptomyces sp. NPDC002884; assembly: GCF_040295245.1. NCBI lineage: Bacteria > Bacillati > Actinomycetota > Actinomycetes > Kitasatosporales > Streptomycetaceae > Streptomyces > Streptomyces sp. NPDC002884. The sequence goes on from NZ_JBEOVB010000003.1 coordinate 91,061, forward strand.
CCGCGTCCGGCACCCGGAGACCGGGGCGGCCGACCCCCGTTCGTGACCGGTCCGCGACGGTCCGTGCAGCGAGCAAACCTGATGGCGGCCGCAAGAGACGAAGGTCACGAATACGTATCGGACATTTGACGCTCCAATCTTCACGCCAGCCTCACAAGTTGGTTAAGTTGACGCCCAGGCCGTACGACTGCCCGTCAGGGCAGGGGGCTTGGGGGCACCTGGCAACAAGGGTCGCCCGGATTCCGCCGCCGAGTGGCAGGCGGAGGACGGAAGGAGAACGTCTTCCATGGCGACGGATCGCAGCCCGCGCTCCCCAGGCGGCAACACCGACGAGCCGAGCCGGGCGGAGATCCAGGAGCGGGTCAACTCGCTCTACGACCGGGCCGAGTCCGACACGGGCTCCTACAACATCACGCGCGCCCAGTCGAGCAGGTCCCGCGGGACGGTCACGTCCGTCGCCAACAGCGGGCGCGGGTCGAGCGATCCGTCGCTCGACGCGGTGGCCAAGCAGTGGTTCGACGTGGCCCGTGGCCGGGTCGGTCCGGTGACGCCCGCCGTACTGCCGGCCGACCGCCAGCCCGCCCGTCCGGCCCGGGCCGCTCGCCCGGCGAGCGCACCGGAGCGGCCCGCCGACAGCTCTGCCGTACGGGAGTTGGAAGCGGCTCCCCGGCGCGTCCCGGAGCTGACCGCGCGCGCTGTCGCCGCTCTCCCCGCGGCCCCCGAGCCGCGCCAGGAGGCGCCGAGGGCCCTGCTGCCCGCCGTCCCCGCCCAGGCCGCCGCGCCCGCCAGGACCGCTTCCCCCGCGTCCGCGCCCACCGACCGGCAGGCCTCGCTCAAGAACACCAAGGAGCGGAACGGGCGGAAGCTCGCCGCGGCCAGGGAGGTGCTGGCCCGGGCCCTCGCCCAGCCCATGCGGTCCCAGCCCATGCAGTCCCCGTCCCTGCAGCCCCAGTCCCTGCCCATGGCGTCCCTGCCCGCGCCGACCGCCACCGCCCCCTCGCTGTCCGCGCCTTCCCTGTCCGCGCCCTCCCTCCCCACGACCGTCATGCCCACGACCGGGACGCAGCCGGCCGGGGCGCAGCCGGCCCAGCAGCCCTGGGACACCGCGGAGCAGCTGGCCTTCCGTGCGGAGATCACCGCCGCGTGGGCGGGACGGCCGCCCGCCGCCGCTCCCGGCACGACGTCACCGATCGGCGCGGACGGACATCTCGCGACAGGTGAACTCGGCTTCGCCGCACCGGCGTCGGGCTTCGCGGCGCCCGAGACCGCCTTCGCCTTCCCCATGCCCTCTGCGGCGCCGGCTCCGGACCCCCTGACCTCGGAACTCGGCGCCGTCACAGCGCCGTCCGGCTATCCGATGCCCGAACTCGGCCTGCCCGCGACGGAGTCCGGCTTCATGGCGCCCGGCGCCCCGGTCGCCCCCGGCTATCCGCCGTCGGAACTCGGCTTCACCACCCCGGCATCGGGTTACGCGACGTCCGGTCCCGCTCCCTCCGCGCCCATGCCGAGCTACCAGGCCCCCCTGGCGGACGTGCTGACCGCTGGTGCCGCTTACCCGGCCCCGCCCGCTCCCGCGGCTCCCGCCGCCCCGCTCCCCGAGGCCGTCCTTCCGGCCGTCGCCCCGACCGATGTCACGGTCAGCACCACCGGTACGGCCTACCTGGGGAAGGCGGACAAGGCTCTCGCCTTCGCCCGGGCGCAGATCGGCCGGCCGTGCGTGTGGGGGGCGACCGGACCGGAGTCGTACGACTGCTCCAGCCTCACGCAGGCCGCGTGGCGGTCCGCCGGGGTGACCCTGCCACGCTCCGCCATCGACCAGGCGAAGGCCTTCACCCGGATCAGCCTGGCCGAACTCCGCCCCGGCGACCTCGTCTTCTTCTTCGACGACCTCAGTCACACCGGCCTGTGCACGGGCAACGGCATGATGATCCACGCCCCCGGTCCGGGCACGTACATCCGCGAGGAGGCGATCCTGCCGTTCGGGGAGGGCGCCCTGCGCGGCGCCGTCCGGCCCGCCTGAGTTCCGACGGGTCCTGCCGGGCGGGAGAGTTGTGCGCCCGCCCGCGCATGGCCGGTAAAGGCGCATCGCGCGGGCGGCCGTCGCGGCGACACTGTCGTCCGGTGCGACGATGGGGGACCAATGGGGGACGCGCGGGAGAGCGTGCGCAAGGTCGAACGAGGGCCCGCCCGGCCGGGCTGCCCGGTACACCGCGGCGCGGACGGGACATGGGAGGTCCGTGGGTTCACGGCCGCCCGTGAGGTGCTGCGCGCCACGGACACGGTGCAGGCCGGACTCGGCATCGAGACCGTGGAGAAGCTGCCGGCGCGCGTCCGCCGTCCCGTGCTCTACCAGGACGGTCCCGGACACCGCGAACAGCGGCGGCAGACCGCCCGGTTCTTCACACCGCGGCACGTGGACGAGCACTACCGCGAGCTGATGACGCGGATCGCCGAGGAGCAGACGGCGGCGCTCCGGGCCACCGGTACGGCGCAGTTGTCCGACCTGAGCTTCACCATGGCGATCGAGGTGGTGAGCGACATCCTCGGGCTCACCCACAGCCGCCCGGGTCTCAAGTCCCGGCTGGAACGCTTCTTCCCCGAGGAGTTCGGGCAGCCCGGGCTCACGAGCCTGCGGGGTCTGTACTGGCTGTTGCGCCAGAACACCAACTGGCTGCGCATCCATCTCGCCGACGTCCGCCCGGCGATCCGTGCGCACCGGAAGCGGGAGCGGGACGACCTGATCTCCCATCTGCTGGCCGAGGGATGCTCGGGCGCGGAGATCCTCGGCGAGTGCCTGACGTACGCGGCGGCGGGCATGGTCACCACCCGGGAGTTCATCTGCGTCGCGGCCTGGCATCTGTTCGACGACCCGGAGCTCCTCGGCCGGTACCGCGTGGCCGAGGAGCCGGAGCGGCTCGAACTGCTCCGGGAGATCCTGCGGCTGGAACCCGTCGTGGGACGCCTGTCCCGCCGGGCCACCGCGCCGATGCGGGTCGGTGAGGCGTCGATCGGCCCCGGTGAGCTGCTCACCGTCTTCGTCGACGAGGCCAACGCGGACCCGGACGGCGTGGGCCGTGACCCGGACCTGCTGCGGCCCGGCCGGCTGCGGGACCTGGGGCCGGGGGCGGCGGGGCTCGCCTTCGGGGACGGCGCCCACCGCTGTCCGGGCGCCGCTGTCGCCGTCCTGGAGGCGGACGTGCTGCTCAGCAGGCTCTTCGCGCTGGACGGTCTCCGGATGACCGGCAGCCCGCGGGTGTCGTTCAAGGACGAGATCGGCGGCTACGAGATCCGGGAACTGACAGTGACCGTGCCCAGGTCGGCGAAGTGAGCCGCCGAGCCCCTCAGCCCATCACGGAGTTCGTGCGGGACTGAGCCCGCCTGGCGTTGTTGTAGGCGCGCAGGAGGTGTTTGGAGACGGCGCACGGCGCCATGTCGAAGTGGCACTGACGGCAGGTGCGTGCGTGCTCCTCATAGGCGGTACGGGACTCTTGCAGAGCGTCCTCAAGCGAGGGCATGGGGGTCCTCCGAACGAAGCGACGGTTACCCGGGGGCTTGGCTACTCACCAGTAGGGCCCGCGTCAAGAGGATTGGATCATGTTACTTACGGTAGTGGAAAATACGATTCCGGCCGTTTCCCGGAAGGCGAGCCCCCGGCCGGGGCACCATGACGGCGCGGGACTCACACACCACCACGAAGGGAACCGGCTTGGTCGGCGAGGACGGCGGGCAGCGTGCGGCGCGGGTGTTCGACGCGCTGGGGCCCGTGTACGAGAAGGCGTTCGCGCACTCGGAGGCGCACCACAGATCCCTGGAGTGGCTGCTGGGGCGGCTCGCCCCGGGCGGCAGGGTACTGGACGTCGGCAGCGGCACGGGACGGCCGACGGCCGAGACCCTCGCCCGGGCGGGCCACCACGTGCTCGGCGTCGACGTCTCCCCCGTCATGGTGGAGCTGGCGGCCCGGCAGGTGCCCGAGGCGGAGTTCCGGTGCCTCGACGCACGTGAACTTCCGCTGGAGGAAAGCTCGTTCGACGCAGTCTGCGTGTACTTCTCGCTGCTGCAACTGGACCGCGCGCAGCAGGCCGGGCTGGTCGGGCGGCTGGCCCGGGCGCTCCGGCCGGGAGGCAGTCTCGCGCTGGCCACCGTGCCGCTGGACGTGGCGGGCGTCGACGCCGTGTTCATGGGGCAGCCCGTGCGGGTCACGAGCTTCGCCGACGAGGATCTCGTCGACATGGTCACCGGAGCCGGCCTGACCGTGCTGGCCGAGGAGAACATGCTGTTCACCCCCGACCATCCCGAGGCAGTGCCGGAACCCCACCTCTTCCTCCACTGCGGCAGGGAGTAGGACCGCTCTCGGCCCTCTCGGCCCTCTCGGCTCCCTCAGGCGTGCTTACGCGCGGTGATCGCCAGGACCAGGGCCGCCGAGCCCGTGCCCAGCAGCGCTCCGGCCACGACGTCGCCCGGGTAGTGCACCCCGGTGTGGACCCGCGAGTAGCCGACCGCGCAGGCGAGCAGGCCCAGCGGCACCGCCGAGACCGGCAGGGTCGGACCGACCGCGGCCGCGAAGGCGACGGCCGAGGCGGTGTGCCCGGACGGGAAGGACGCCGAGTGCGGCATCGGCACATGCCGCCCCGGGAACGGCGAGTCCTCGGCGCGGTGCGGTCGCGGACGGCGTACGAGCTGCTTGCCGAGCAGGTTCGCGGTCGCCGAGGCGACGCCGATGGCCGCGACGCCGAGCGCGGCGGCGCGGCGGGGACGGCCGCCGCGCAGGGCGAGCGCGGCGGCGACCGCGAAGGACAGCTTGGAATGGTCGGCCGCCGCGGACAGCCGGCGCAGCGCGCTGTCCAGGGTGGGCGTTCTGGTCACGCTGACCGTCTCGTACAGGGCCTGGTCCATGGTCGCGAGGTCACGGACCAGATGCGAGGTGGGGAGCTTCGGCAGACGGTCAGACATCGTAGGCCTCCTTGATCGTGCGAGGGTCGGGATGGCCGAGCGCGAGGCGGACGATGCGCCGCCAGTCGACCGTGGGGGGCGCGTAGGCCGCGCCCGGGCGGTGCCGGGGCACCCGGACCCGCAGCGCGGCGGGCCGTACCGTGCACACGACGGGGGTGGCCAGTTCGAGTGCCTCGCCGTCGACGGCCACCGCGATGCGGTCGCGGTCCGCGTCGACGACGACACGCCGGGACGTCACCGAGGTGATGCTGCCCGCGCGCTCGCCGAGCAGCGCGAGTTCGGCGGCCTGGGCGGCGCCCTCCACCCGGACGCCGATCACCCCGAGCAGTCCGGCGTCCAGCCGGGGCCGGCGTCCGCCGCCGAGCGGGTCGGCGCGGGCGTAGGCGTTGTTGCTGACCAGGAGTGCCTGCGGCGCGTGCAGACGGGTGTCGTCCGTCTGCACGTCCAGGGTCGGACCGGCCTCGCCCTGGAGCAGGTCGGGCAGGTGGTCGAGTGCGGTGGCGGCCTTGGCGTCGCGGTAGTCGGGGCTCTGCACTATCTCCGCGTACGCCCCGAAGGAGACGGTGTTGACGAAGGCCCGGCCGCCGACGTCCCCGAGGTCCACGCGGAGTTCGACGCCGTTGGTGAGGGCGTCGAGGCTGAGGGTGGGGTCGGTGCGGTCGAGGCCGAGGTCCATGGCGAAGTGGTTGCGGGTGCCGGCGGCGATCACCAGGAAGGGCACGTCGTGTTCGGCGGCGACGGCCGCCACCAGTGCCTGGGTGCCGTCGCCGCCCGCGACACCGAGCAGGTCCGCGCCCTCGGCGACGGCCTGCCGGGCCTCCGCCTCCGGATCGGTGTAGACCTCGTCGGCGCCGAGCACGACCACCCGGGCGCCGAGCGCCTCGGCGCGCGCGACGAGCCCGTGCTTGACGACCTTGCCGCCGCCCGAGCGCACGTTCATGATCAGGACCGGGCGGCGCGGCGGCGGAGTCCTGCGGCCGTGCATGCCCTTCGGACGGCGCACGCTGCGCAGTGAGGCCCGGGCCGAGGCCAGCGCCCCCGCCCACAGCGCGAGCGCGCCCACCGCCACCGGCCACAGGCCGGACAGGGCGTACAGCACCACCACGCCCACCGGCGCGGTGACGGCCACCAGCCCGCCGAGCAGCCGGGCTCCGCCCCGGTGCGCCAGCATCCACCACACGCCCGCCCCCGCCAGCGCGAGGAGTACGAACCCGATGAACAGGACCAGCCAGCCGCCGGATCCCGCACCCGCCATCACCACCGCGACACACGCGGCGACCAGCACCAGGGCGAGCCGGGCCCAGCCCCGCGCGCGGGCGACGGCGTCCCGCTGTGTCGGGCCGACGTGCGGCAGCGACCATTTCTTCCCACGCATCTCGTTCACCGTGCGCCCGCCATGCTCCGAGGCCCCCTCAGTCGCGTCGACAGCGCCGACGATCTCGATCAATTGTCCATGGCGCAGCACCCGGATGTGACCGAGGTCCCGGTACCGGTGCCCGTGTCGCCGTCGAGACGGCAGAAGCAGGACGCCCGGACGGGTACGTCGGCCAGGGCGGTGGCGAACTTCAGCTGCTGGGCCACGATCCGCGCCTCGGCGGTCCTGCCCAGCCGGACCAGGCACTCGTGGTAGCCGTGCAGGGACCACACGTTGCCGGGGTGCTGGGACGGACGGGGCAGCGTGTCGTCCAGACCGAGGTCGGCGCGGTAGACCGCCTCGGCCTCCTCGATCCGCCCCTGCTCCAGCAGCAGGGCGCCGTACGCGTGCCGGGTGGGCTGCATCCAGCCCCAGGGTTCGTCGTAGGGAAGGCGGTCGTCCAGTTCGACGGACCGCTCCAGGGCGGCGAAGGCGAGGTCGTGGTTGCCCCTGCGGTACTCCAGTTCACCGTCGAGCATCGCGGACGCGATCGCGAGGATGTCCCGGCAGGTGTTGTTGAACAGCATCCGGGTCTCGGGCACCCGGTCGGCCGCCGAGCGGAACAGGGAGCGTTCCGCCTCGGCCTCGGCGACCCGGCCGGTGGCGGAGAGCGCGACGCCGCGGGCGTAATGGCGCATCGCGGTGGTCACGCTGTGCAGGACCGGGTCGGCGGGCGGCGGCGCGTCGAGGACGTCCTGCCAGCGGCCGAAGCGGATCAGTACGTGGAAGCGCATGGTGCGGAACGCCTCCAGCCAGTCGGCCATGGGCGGGCTCTGCACGCGCAGCAGCTCCTCCGGGATGGAGGCCTCCAGCCGTTCCACGGTCTCCAGCGCGGTCCCGTACCGGCCCAGGAACATCGCGCCGTAGATCTTGAAGTGGTAGTCGTGCGAGCGGTACAGCGTGTAGAAGTTCATCGCGCCGGAGCGCGTCCGGTACTTCTCGTCGGCGGTGATCGCGGCGGTGTTGTCCGTGACGACGCGCCGGTAGTCGCCGCACAGCACGTCGAGGTGCGAGGGCATGTGCTGGAGGTGACCGGCGTCGGGGACCAGGCCGCGCAGCCGGTCGGCGACCTGGAGGGCCGCCTCGGGGGTCGGCGACATCTCCATGAGGTGGATGTAGAAGTGCAGGACGCCCGGATGCGCGTCCGCGGCCCCGTCGGCCAGCGCGCGGTCGAGCACCTCCTTCGCCTCCGGTGTGCGGGCGCCCTCGGCCGGCCGGCCCGTGCGCACGTCCCACAGCTGCCAGGGGGTGAGGTTCATCAGGGCGTCGGCGTAGAGGGCGGCGACGTCGAGGTCGTCGGGGGCCAGTTCGTGGACGGCCCGCATGGCGTCGGCGTAGGGCTCGTTCCACACCGAGCAGTCCTCGGCGGGACGGGTCTGCGGATAGCGGGCGCGCAGCGCGCCGATCAGGGCCCGTTCGACGGGGGTGGCGGCCCCGGCCCTGCGGTGGGCGAGCTCGACGGCTTCGTGCGTACGGGCGACGGTCCGTGCCAGGTCCTGCTCGTCGAAGAACTCCCACGGTTTGTTGTAGTTGGGCCCGAGCGCGTAGGCGATGCCCCAGTGGGCCATGGCGCAGTCGGGATCGGCGCGGACCGCGGCCTCGAAGCAGGCGACGGCCTCCTCGTGGTGAAAGGCGTACGACCAGACCAGTCCGCGGTCGAACCACAGCTGTGCCTCGGCGGACGAGGTCGTCACGGGCCGGCCGTGGGTGCCGAGGTCGTAGTCGTACGAGTCCCCGGACATCGTGTGCTCCGCCTGCTCCGCCCGCTCGGTGTGCTCCGTGTGCTCCATGGGTCTCCCATCGTCGCCCGCGCTTCGCACGACGTATACCGCGCGGTCCGGCGCGGGGGCGGTGGCTCGTGGACCGGAGCACCCGTACGGGGGCGCGGAGACCCGTGGGTCGCACCGAGGGCCCGTCGGCGGTCCGACGGGCCCTCGGTGGTGTGGCCGAGTCTCAGTACCGCACCTCAGTACGGCGTCTGGATCTCAGTACTTACGGCGTGCGTTGCGGAACAGAACGCCGAAGCCGGCGATCACCAGCAGCCCTCCGGCGGCCGCGGGCCAGAGGTTGGCGCCGGTCTCGGCGAGGCCGCCCTGGACCGCCTGGGGCTCGGTCCCACCCGGGACGGTGGTGTCGGTTCCCGTGCCGGCCGGGGTCTGCGACTGCTCGGGGGTGGCCGCGGGGGCCGCGGTCGCCGGGGAGCCGATCTCGCCGCCCGAGCCGGCGGCGGGCGCCGAGGTGGCCGCCTTGGCCGACGGCTTCGTGTAGACGCGGGGGTCGGTGGTGGCGCCACCGGAACCGTTGCCGCCCGTGTCGGGCTCGGTGTCGGCGGGCTCGGTGGTCGCGGGAGCGTCGGGGGCCTGCGACGGCTCCTGCGTGCCCTCGCCGGAACCGCCGTTGCCGTTCCCGGCGTTTCCGCCGCCGTTGCCGCCGTTGCCGGCGTTTCCGTCGTCGCCGGAGCCGTTGTCGTCGCCGTTGCCGCCGTTGGCACCGCCGCCGTTGCCGCCGTCGTTTCCGCCGTTGTCGTTTCCGCCGTTGTCGTTTCCGCCGTTGTCGTTGCCCGGGTCGGTGCCGGCGCCGCAGGTACGGCCGTCGTTGATGCAGTCGACCATCTCGCGCATCAGGCCTTCGTCGAAGACGTTGATGAAGTCACCGTGGTCGGTCACCGGCTTGTGCAGCTGCTCCGGGAAGGAGTCCACCGCGAACAGCGGAGTGGTCTTGCCGCCGTCCTGGAGGCTCGGCGCGTCGACGTCGTACACGATGCGCTGCACCAGCTGCGGAACGGCCTTGAAGCCGTTCGCGCAGGTGCCGTCGGCGGCGGCGAAGGCCACGTGGGTGCGGTGGTTGGCACTGTCGATGTTGCTGCCGTCCCAGCAGCTCTGGAAGCGGAAGGTGCGCACCACGTCGCTGCCGGACGGGCAGATCGGGTACTTGTCCTTCAGCTGCCGGTCCTCGAACCCTGTGCAGCTCCAGGACGCGTTGGCGTTGGCCGTGCCGTTGACGAAGGCCTTGGCGTCGCCGGTGATGACGCGCAGCAGCCGGGGCATGGCGGTGACCTGGCTGCGCGGGTTGCCCACGAAGGTCAGCGTGACCTCCTTGGGCGTGACGATCTTGCCGGCGTTGCCCTCGATGCCACCGCCCGGCTTCTGCGCGTCCTGCTCCTGGTCGCCGTTCTGCAGACGCAGCACGGGCCAGTAGTAGGTGGACTTGTCGCCCTGGTCCACACAGCTCGTGTCGGCGTTCGCCAGGTCGTCGTCGGAGGCGAAGGCGTCGTTGGACTGGTTGCCGACGTAGTCGTGGAAGTGGTGGGCGCCGTTGGTGACGCCCGGGGCCACGATCACGTTGTCGGAGTTGAACACGCCGTTCGCGTTCACTCCGCAGCTGGTGGTGAAGGTGCCGCGGGAGGGACCGGAGCTGGGATCCGGGGTCTGCCCCGCCGGCTGGACGGCGTTGATGTCGGCGTAGTCCGCGGCGACGGGGCCGTTTCCGGCCTGACCGCCGTTGCCCTGCTGGCCGTCGTCGCCCTGCTGGTCTCCGCCGCCGTTCTGGTCGTCGCCGTTCTGGTCGTCGCCCTGCTGATCGCCGTTCTGGTTCTCGTCGCCGCTGCCGTCGGAACCTTCGTCGGCCTGGTCGTCGTTGTCGCGCAGCGTGCAGCCGGCGAGGTCCTCCAGGCCTTCGGGGCGGTCACCGGCCCGGTCGATGGACTCCGCGATGCGCTGGATCGTCGCGCCGCGCTTCTCCTTCAACGGGTCCATGACCGCGTTGTCGGCGAAGTCCGCGTCCTGCCGCACCGACTCCGCGGACTCCTGGAGTTGGCGGTAGGCGGCGGCGATCTGCTCGTCCAGCAGGGCGAGTTCGCGGGCGACCTCGGGCGACGCCTGCTCCGGGACGTCGGTCAGCTTGCTGCCGACGTCCGGGCAGTCGATGGTGACGGCGCTGTTGCCGCCCTCTGTGGAGTTGCCGTCTTCGGTGGCCGATGCGTAGACGTTCACCCCCATCAGCCCACCGCCGCCGATGATGAGCGCCAGCGCCGCGAAAGTCGCGCGTCGCCCGCCCGTCTGGCGTCTGCGCCTGTTCTGTACCAAGGAGTGCTCCTACGCGTCGTCGGCGGCCATGGGCATGAGATCCCCCGGCCCTATACGCAGACGGACTCAGGAGTGTTCAACCGCACCACGAATTCATAGCAAGATCTCAGGCAGACGCCTTGTCCTGGGTCTTCGTGGCGGTCTGCCGTCGGCGGCGGCCCCTCTCGTGGAGCAGGCCGAGGACGATCGCGGCGGTCACCGCTATGAGGTGTTCGCGACCGGCGAGGTTGGGCTTGGCGATCGACTCCCACACCATCGAACCGCCGGTGAGCGTGAACACGATGGGCGCGCGGCGGACGACCGAGAGATAGGTGAACAGGCCGACGACGGCCGCGGACGGGCCGGTGTCGAGCACCTGGCCCACCTCGGGCGGCAGTCCGAGGCCCCACCATCCCGGCCCCATCGCCATCATCACCCGCACGGTGAGGGTGCCTGCCAGCGTGGACGCGTAGGCGATCAGCAGGGTCCTGCGGCGGCCCAGGGCGAGTTCGGCCAGGGCGAAGGCGAGGAACAGCTGGGTGATGCCGGCCCACACCGGCAGATCGAGGGCCGGGACGTAGAGGGAGACCGGGGTGCGCAGCAGGGCGAGCCACAGCGGAAGGTCGCCCTGGACCCCGCCGAGGACGCGCACCACCGCCGCGCCCGTGGGATGTTGGGCGATGGCGTGGAAGAAGATCACGCCCGCGCAGGCGACGAACGCCAGCAGCAGCGCCGCGGGCCCGCGGCGGCGCAACTGCCGCAGGGGGTCGACGACGATGCCGTACCACTCGCCCCGCAGCGTCCGGGCGACGAAAGCGGCGGTGCGGGCGAGCGCACCGCCGCGCGGCCCGCCCTCGGCACCGCCGCCACGCGGCCCACCCTCGGCACGGCCGGCGCGCGGCTCGTCCTCGGCACGGCCGCCACGCCGCTCACCGTCGGCACGGCCGCCACGCTGCTCACCGTCGGCACGGCCGCCGCGCGGCCCGCCCTCGGCACGGCCAGCGCGCGGCTCGTCCTCGGTACGGCTTTCGCGCGGCCGTTCCACGTCCGGACGCAGGATGCTCAAGGTCTCCCCCAAACACTCGTCGCACGATGTCTCATACGATCCACGCTCAGAAGGACGCGAAGAAGGCCTGCCAGGATCACTCCCGCAGAGGCCGTCTACCTCACATTTCGACCAGACCCTGCCGGATACGCCGGCCCGGAGATCCCGGGGAGGCGCGCGGGGCTGCAGGCCACCGGTGCGGCCGATGACACCCGGTCACGTCTCCGTAACTCAAGTGGGTTAATGTCAACGCCGTGGAACGCACTGACCAGCGGAACATGAACTCGGCCGGGTTGCGTCGCGCAGCGGGCCGGACCGGCCCCGGCGCCCCCGGCCCCCGCCCGCCCCGGACGACCGCCGCGTGAACCGACCGTCGCCCGTCGAGGCCCGCCCCACCGCGGAACCCGTACCGACCCTGCTCGCCGACGGCCTGCTCACCGAACGGCTCGCCCTGGGCGTACCGGAGAACACCAGGGTCGTCGTCGCCGACTACGAGATCCCGCCGGGCCACTCGCTCCCCTGGCACTACCACGAGGGCCGGGTCGTCGCCGTGGTGACGGCGGGCGTCCTGACCCGGACCCTGGCGGACGGATCCGAGTGCGTGACGCCCGCCGGCGGATGCATCGTCGAACCGGTGGGGCCGCGGGGCGTGCACATGGCGGAGAACCGGGAGCCGGAACCGCTGCGCATCTGCGCCCTCTTCTTCCTTCCGCAGGGCAGCCCGCTTTCTACGCGCGCAGAACCGCCCGACCTGGTCGCGTACCGCTGACCCGCGGCATGCTCGTCCAGGTCAGAGCGGCGTGCTCGTCCGGGTCAGAGCTGCGGCCGGGGGCCCGTCTCCTGGACCGGGAACGACTGCTCGGCGCCCGGCAGCGTGGGCCTGGGCAGGGTGGCGACCTCCTCCTTCGCCCTCATCAGCTGCTCCGCCGTGTCGTCGGGCAGCGCCGGCGCGAGCGCACTGGTGGACTCGAAGCGGAAGGCGGAGGTGAGATCACCGAAGGCACCGCGCCGCCATCCGCTGATGTTGGGCTCCATGACCCCCGTGAGCCTCTCCAGGAATCGCAGGGTCGAGGTGTGGTCGAAGGGCTCCGTGGCCACCCAGCCGCCCACGGTCCACGGCGAGACGACGATCGCGGGTACCCGGAAGCCGCCGCCGATCGGCAGCCCGCCGACGAACTCGCCGGGCGTGCCCACGGGCGGAGTGGGCGGGGGCACATGGTCGAACAGGCCGTCGTTCTCGTCGTAGTTGAGGATGAACGCGGTCTTGCGCCAGACCTCGGGGTTGGACGCGATGGCCTCGAGCTTCGAGGCCACGAAGTCCGCGCCGGCCGCCGGCAGGTAGTCCGGGTGCTCCGACTGGTGCCCCGGCGGCACCAGCCAGGACACGGTCGGCAGCCGGTCGGCCCGGGCGTCGTCCTCGAAGGTGCCCTCCGGCTGGGGCCGGACGCCCCGTTCGTACAGCTCGGAGCCCGGTCGCGCGTTGCGGAACGTGTCGAACTGCTCCAGCAGGTTGCAGCCGTAGTCGTCCTCCTGCTGGTACACCTTCCAGTCGACCCCGGCCGCCTGGAGCCGCTCGGCGTACGTCGTCCAGCTGAACGGCGTCGGGGCGGAGTTGCGGACGACGGGCCCGCCCCGGGCGCCGTCGGGGTCGATGGTGCCGGTCATCCACATCAGGCGGTTCGGCCAGGTCGGGCCGAGGACCGAGCAGAAGTAGTGGTCGCAGACGGTGAAGGTCTCGGCGAGGGCGAACTGGAACGGGATGTCCTCGCGGGTGTAGTAGCCCATGACATAGGGGGCGTTGGCGCCGTCGGCCGTGCGGTGGGCCGACAGCCAGCGGTCCATCCGGCCGCCGTTCCACGCCTCGTGCTGCACCGACCAGGCGTGGCTCGTGGACGGGATGGCCTGGGCGCTGGAGGTGTGGGTGTCGAGGTGGAAGGGCAGCAGGTGGCCCGCGGGGTTCTCGGCGTCGGGCTGGTAGAAGACGGAGCGCCCGGTCTCGAGGGTGAGCGCCTCGGGGTCGGCGAAGCCGCGCACACCGGACAGGGTGCCGAAGTAGTGGTCGAAGGAGCGGTTCTCCTGCATGAGCAGGACGACGTGTTCGACGTCGGCGAGTGAGCCGCGACGGGACGTTCCGGCCGCGACGGCCTTCTGCACGCTCGGCGGGAGGAGGGAGAGAGCCGCGGCGGCGCCCAGCGCGCCCGCGGTCGAGCCCAGGAGTCTGCGACGGGTCAACTCGGCCATGTGTGGTGTGCCCCTTGGTGAGCGGTGGAAGCAGAGGAAGCGGTGGAAACGGCGGAAGCGGACGAAACAGAGGAATCGGAGGAATCGGAGGAATATGTCGGCCCCGTGCCCCGTGCCGGACGGCCCCGTCCGCTCTCCGGGCCGGGCCCGGACGCGGACCACGCGGGTACGGCGGCGCCGAACCGACTGTCCGTCAGCCGGGTCGCGGCGCGGGGTCGTTCAGGTCCACAGGCCCCCGCTGTCGCCCACTCGCGCGCCCATGTCGCGCTCGCCGGCGCGGCGGGCCCGTTCGAGGAGACCGGCGGCCACCGGGACCACCTTGCGGGCCGACGGCAGGAGCAGGTCGACGTCCGGGTGGCCGTAGGTGTCGATCATGTCGATGACGATCAGCGCGGTCTTGCTCATGCCGCTATGGATTCCCAGCGACGCGTGAATATGACGGCACGTCACTCGTCCGCGCACATGTCGGTCAGGGGCTGGAACAGGGGGCGGGACGGTACTTTCCCCGGCCCGGCCGCCCGGTCGGCGAATCTCGGTGGCGGGAGCCACGACCCCCTCGGTTACAGTGCTCCGCCGGTATCGCGCCGGCGTCGAGAGGAGACACAGCAGTGCGCTTCGGGGCGGGGACCGTGGGGAACGTGGGGCAGGGGCTGACAGTGGCGGCCCTTCTGACAGGGCTGATGACGGGATGCGCGGCCGAGAAGGCCGAGTCGGAGGGCGCGTCCGGGGCGTCGGCGACGAAGGACGCGAAGGTCGCGCGGCGGGGAGGGTCCATCGGGGCTTCCGGGTCCGCCTGCGAGCTTCCCGTCGGCTTCGACATCGCCGAGTTCTGGAAGGCCGAGGCCGTCGACGCCGAGGAGTCGTCCGCCGCCACCGGCGACCTGGCGGACCTCGCCGACGCCTTCCTGCGCCAGGGCCCGGTCACCATGGCCTGCGAGGTCGACGCCAAGCCCGCGGGGAAGATCGGGTTCCTGCGGGTGTGGACCGGCGAGCCGGGCGACGCCGACGCGCGTGCCGTGCTCGAGGAGTTCGTGGCCGCCGAGAAGGGGGCGAGCGGGGCGCGGTACAGCACGGTGAAGGCGGGCGACATCACCGGCACCGAGGTCGTGTACACGACCACGAGCGAGCTTCTCGAGGAGACCAAGCAGGAGCACGCGCTCGCGGTCACCACGTCCGAGGGTCCCGTCGTCCTGCATCTGGGCGGCATGGACACCGCGGAGCACGAGGCGATGCTCCCGGCCTACGAGCTGGCCAAGAGCACCCTGCACACCACCACCGGCTGACGGACCCGACCCGGACCGGGCCGCACCCCGGACCGGGCCGCACCCCGAGACGGGCCTGCCCCCAGGCGGGCCTGCCCCCAGGCGGTCGGGACCCCGGGCGGGCCTGCCTCCAGGCGGTCGGGACCCCGTGCGCCGCGCGTCGGCGGGGAGTCCGGTGGGGGCGGCCGGGGGCGGGCCGGGGGCTCGTTCGTTCGGCGGCGGCGGGTACGGCCGGGTCGTGAGGAGCCGGCGCCCACCAGGATCTCGCTCGTGGAGTGCCGGTCACCTCGCCGGGACCCTTTCTCCCCGAGGGCGCGCGGATGCACATCCGGCCAGGTGTGGCGCATTCTTGCTGTGTCACCCAAGCGGCGGCGCACGGACGAGGTAGGGCCGAATGACTGGGAGCGCCGGAAACGAGCGGAAGACGTCCGGGCCACCGCCCGCGCTGCTGACCGGAGTCCTGGCGGACGCACTGCGGGCGACGGGCGGCCACACCGGTGGCGTCTACCTGTGCTCGGCCACGTCCCGGCAACTGCGCCTCGCGGTCCTCGCGGGGCTGCCCGGTCCGCTGTTCCGCCCCTGGTGGCGGGTGCACATGGACCGGCCGTTCCCGGTGGCCGACGTGTACCGCACGGGTGTGCCGGTGGTGCTGGCGAACGCCACCGAGATGATGCGCCACTACGCGCAGCTCGCGGCGGGCCTGCCGTTCCAGTTCGGTTCGCTCTACGTGCCCGTCGTGGCGGACGGGCGGTCCTTCGGGGTGCTGGCCGTCCTGCGACCGGCGGCGGCCGACGCGGCGGAGGTGCAGGCGGAGCGTGAGCGGCTGACGGCGGTGGCGGACGAATTCGGAGCGGCCCTGCTGGGGCTCGGGGCGGACGGCGAGGACGTCACCTGGGACGAGGGGCCGCTGTGCGTACGGCCGCCCGCCGCCGGACCGGCCCCGGGGCGCGTCGGGCGGTTCTCCTGGGACCCGGCGACCGACGTCGTCACGCTCGACGAGCAGGCACGGACCCTGCTCGGTCTGCCTCCGGACGAGTTCCCGGGCACGTTGGACGCCCTGGCCCGGGCCGTCGACCCGACGGACGCCCACCGGCTGCCGGGCCTGCTGCACCGCACGGCCCGGGGCCGGCCGCCGCCGCTGCCGCTCCAGGTCCGCACCACCGAGGGGGGACTGCGGCTCCTCGAGCTGTGGGACGCGACGGGCGTGGCGGCCCGGCCGGCCGACGCCTCCGCCGCGTCCTCCACGCTGCCCCGGCCCATCGCAGGCGTCCTCCTCGATCCGGGCCCGGGCGCCCTCGCCGACGGGGCCGCCGACCTCCTGCCCGAGGGGGTGTTCTGTCTCGACCGGCTGGGGCTCGTCGTCTACGCCAACGCGCGGGCCGGGCACCTTCTGGGCGTGCCGCGGGACCGGCTGGTCGGCCGGTCGCTGTGGGAGGCCGTGCCGTGGCTGAACCAGCCGACGGTGGAGGAGCATCTGCGCGGCGCCCTGCTGTCTCCGGATCCCGCGCACTTCCATGTGCGGCTGCCGGTCGCCACCGACCCCTCCGCCGTCCCCCGGCCGTACGAGGGCGACTGGCTGCGCGTGTCCCTGTACCCGGGCGCGGACCTCGTCACCTGCAAGGCGGTCCCGGCGCACCGCGTGCCGAACGACACGGACCGCGAGCCCTCGGAGTCCGACACCACCGCCCCCGACACCACCACCCCGACCACCCCGCTCTACCGGCCCATCGTGCTGGCCATAGCGCTGACGGAGGCGGTGACCGCCCGCCAGGTGTCGGCGGTGGTGATGCAGGAGCTGCTGCCCGCGTTCGGGGGGCGTCGGCTCGCCATCTACCTGCTCCAGGAGCGGCACCTGTACCTGGCGTGGGAGTCCGGCTTCCCCGAAGGTTTCCTCGCCCCCTTCGAAGGGGTGGGGCTGGACACCCGGCTGCCCGGTGTGGAGACCCTCACCACGGGCCGGCCGCTCTTCTTCGACTCGATGCAGCAGCTCGCGGACGCCTATCCGGGCATCGACCTCGACGCGTCGGAGGGCGCCCGCGCCTTCCTCCCGCTGATCGCCTCGGGCCGCCCGGTCGGCTCGTGCATCCTCGGCTTCGACCGTCCACGCAGCTTCGGATCCGAGGAGCGCACGGTGCTGACCGCGCTCGCCGGGCTGATCGCCCACGCGATGGAGAAGGCACAGCGCTACGACACCGAGGCAGCCCTCGCCCGAGGACTCCAGCAGGCCCTCCTGCCCCGCCGGCTGTCGCAGCACGCGCGCGTGGAGACCGCGGGGCGCTATCTGCCGGGCACCGAGGGCATGGACGTGGGCGGCGACTGGTACGACGTCGTGGAGGCCGGCGACGGGCTGGCACTGGTCATCGGGGACGTGCAGGGGCACGGCGTACAGGCGGCGGCCACCATGGGTCAGCTGCGCAGCGCGGTGCGGGCCTTCGCGCTGGGCGACCGGCCGCCCGAGGAGGTCATGGGCGGCACGAACCACCTCCTCATCGACCTGGACCCCGGCCAGTTCGCCAGCTGCTGCTACGTCCGGCTCGACCCGGCCACCGGTCTGGCCCGGGCGGTCCGCGCCGGGCATCTGCCGCCGCTGCTGCGCCACCCCGACGGCCGAACCGAGGTCGTGGAACTGGCCGGCGGCGTGGTGCTCGGGGTGGACCCGCGCGCCCACTACCCGGTGACGGAACTGCGCCTGGAGCCGGGCGCGATCCTCGCCCTCTACACGGACGGGCTGGTCGAGCGGCCCGGTCACGACATCGACGAAGGCATCACGACGCTGCGCCTGGCCCTGGCGGGAGCCGGGGACGGGCGTCCGGCGGCCGAGGCCGACGCCGGCGGGCCGACGGCCGACCATCCTCCCGGCCGTACCCTCGCGGACGTGGCCGACCGGCTCACCGCGACGGCCCGGCAGGCCGCGGACCGGGCGGACGACATCGCGCTGCTGCTGGCCACCCGGCGGGCGGCGGAAGTCACCCACGGCAAGCGGGCGGGACACGCCCCGTGACCGTGCGTGACGCCTCTCGCCTCGCGCGGCCCGGCAGTGTAGACATGGCACATGGTCCGACTCCTGGGGCGTTCGGATGCCCGGCCGGCCCGTCGTCCCCGGGTCAGGCGTACGCCTGAGTCCGCACTGGGCGGGCGCAGTCTCGCCGCACAGGTGTTCGTCCTCCAGGTGGTCATCGTGCTGCTGTTGGTCGTGGCGGCCGTGGTGGCGCTGCTGCTCCAGGTGCGTCACGACACCACCCAGGAAGCCCGCAACCGCTCCCTCGCGGTGGCGCAGACCTTCGCCAACTCGCCGGGCATCGTCGCGGCGCTGAACACCCCCGACCCGACGGCCGTGCTCCAGCCCAAGGCCGAGGCCGCCCGCAAGGCGTCCGACATGGACTTCCTCGTCGTCATGAACACCGAGGGCATCCGCTACACGCATCCCAAACCGGACCGCATCGGCAAGAAGTTCGTGGGGAACATCCAGCCGGCCCTGGACGGCGGGGTCGTGCTCGAAGAGGTCAACGGAACCATCGGCCGGCTGGTCCAGGCGGTGGTGCCGGTGAAGACGGCCGACGGAACCGTGGTCGGGCTCGTGTCGTCCGGGATCACCACCGCGCACGTCGGCGGCAACGCCGACCGGCAGCTGCCGCTCGTCCTCGGCAGCGCCGCCGTGGCCCTCGCCCTGGCCACGGCGAGCACGGCGCTGGTCAGCCGGCGCCTGCTGCGCCAGACGCACGGCCTGGGCCCGCGCGAGATGACCCGGATGTACGAGCACCACGACGCGGTACTGCACTCCGTACGGGAAGGGGTGATCATCGTCGGCGGCGAGGGCGACCTGCTGCTCGCCAACGACGAGGCGCAGCGCCTGCTCGACCTGCCGCCGGACGCGGAACGGCGTCAGGTCCTCGATCTGGGACTCGACCGGGACACCGCCGAACTGCTGGCCTCCGGGCGGATGGTCACCGACGAGGTGCACCTGGTCGGGGAGCGGCTGCTGGCGATCAACCAGCGGCCCACCGACCTGGCGGGCGGCCCGGCGGGCAGCGTCGCCACCCTGCGCGACTCCACGGAGCTGCGCGCCCTGTCGGGCCGGGCCGAGGCGACCCGCGAGCGCCTCGACATGCTGTACGCGGCCGGGGTGGGCATCGGGACCAGCCTGGACGTCGTCCGGACCGCCGAGGAGCTGACGGAGCTGGCCGTGCCGAGGTTCGCGGACTTCGCGACCGTGGATCTGTTCGACGCCGTCCTGGAGGGCGAGGAGCCGGGGGCCCGGGGCACGCTGCGGCGCACGGCGGTGAGCGCGATCCGCAAGGGCGCGCCGCTGTACGCGGTGGGCGAGCGGATCCGGTTCGTGGACTCCGCCCCGCAGGCCCACAGCCTCGGCGAGGCACGGGCGGTCCTGGAGGCCCATCTCGCCCAGGCGCCGGGCTGGCGCGCCCAGGACCTCGAACGCACCGAGCAGGTCGTGGAGTTCGGCATCCACTCGCTGATCACCGTGCCCGTGCGGGCCGGGTCCCTGATCCTGGGGGTGGTCAGTTTCTGGCGGTCGGAACGGCCCGATCCGTTCGACCCGGACGAGGTGGTGCTGGCGGAGGAGCTGGTGGCGCGGGCCGCGATCTCCATCGACAACGCACGCCGGTTCACCCGCGAGCACGGCATGGCGGTCACCCTCCAGCGCAGCCTGCTGCCGCGGACCCTGCCCGAGCAGAACGCCCTCGACATCGCCTACCGCTATCTGCCGGCGCAGGCGGGCGTGGGCGGTGACTGGTTCGACGTGCTGCCCCTGTCCGGGGCCCGGGTCGCCCTCGTCGTCGGCGACGTGGTCGGCCACGGCCTGCACGCGGCGGCCACCATGGGCCGGCTGCGCACCGCGGTGCACAACTTCTCCGCCCTGGACCTGGCCCCGGAGGAACTCCTCGGGCTGCTGGACGAGCTGGTGGCCCGTATCGACCAGGACGAGGCGGACGACGCCACCGACGCGGCCGTCTCCGGGGCGACCTGTCTGTACGCCATCTACGATCCGGTCTCCCGGCGCTGCACGATCGCCCGGGCCGGCCATCCGCCGCCGGCGCTGGTGCACCCCGACGGCCGGGTCGAGTACGTCGAGGTGCCCGCCGGACTGCCGCTCGGACTGGGCGGGCTGCCGTTCGAGACGGTCGAGCTGGAACTGGCCGAGGGCAGCTCGCTGGTGCTGTACACGGACGGGCTGGTGGAGGACCGGGAACGGGACATCGACACCGGTCTCGAGCTGCTGCGCACGGCCCTGGAGCGGGGCTCCGACGGTCCGCCCGAGGGGACCTGCCAGGCCGTCCTGGACGCCCTTCTGCCGCCCCGCCCGGCCGACGACATCGCGCTGATCGTCGCGCGCACCCGGGCGCTGGGCGCCGACCGGGTCGCCGAGTGGGACGTGCCGGTGGACCCGGCGGCGGTCGGCGAGGTGCGGGCGGCCGTGGCGCGGCAGCTGGCGCGCTGGGATCTGGAGGAGCTGTCCTTCACGACGGAACTGATCCTGAGCGAACTGGTCACCAACGCGATCCGCTACGGCAACGGCCCGGTGGGCGTCCGTCTGCTGCGTGACCGCACGCTGATCTGCGAGGTCGCCGACGGCAGCAGCACCTCACCGCACCTGCGGTACGCGGCCATGACCGACGAGGGCGGCCGCGGCCTGTTCCTCGTGGCGCAGCTGACCGAACGCTGGGGCACCCGCTACACCGCCAAGGGCAAGGTCATCTGGGCCGAACAGCCGCTGCCGTGAGGTGCGTCGGCCGCCGTTCCACTCATCAATGATGTTTATGAGTCCATAGACCGGACCCGCGTACCGGGTAAGGTTTGCCTTAGTTTAGGCTTCCCCCGAGTCGATCTGTCGCCACTCGAAGGGAACCTGATCATGCCCCGCCCCCTGCGGGTAGCCATTGTCGGAGCCGGCCCCGCCGGGATCTACGCCGCCGACGCGCTGCTCAAGTCCGATGTGGCCGCCGACCCGGGTGTCTCCATCGACCTCTTCGAGCGCATGCCGGCCCCGTTCGGCCTGATCCGCTACGGCGTCGCCCCGGACCACCCCCGCATCAAGGGCATCGTCAACGCCCTGCACCAGGTCCTCGACAAGCCGCAGATCCGCCTCTTCGGCAACGTCGACTACCCCACCGACATCAGCCTGGACGACCTGCGCGCCTTCTACGACGCGGTGATCTTCTCGACCGGCGCGACGGCCGACCGCGAGATGTCGATCCCCGGCATCGAGCTCGACGGCTCCTACGGCGCCGCGGACTTCGTCTCCTGGTACGACGGTCACCCGGACGTCCCGCGCACCTGGCCGCTCGAGGCCGAGAAGGTCGCGGTCCTGGGAGTCGGCAACGTCGCCCTCGACGTGGCCCGCGTCCTGGCCAAGACGGCGGACGAGCTGCTGCCGACGGAGATCCCGGCCAACGTCCACGAGGGCCTGAAGGCCAACAAGGCGCTGGAGATCCACGTCTTCGGCCGCCGTGGCCCGGCGCAGGCGAAGTTCTCCCCGATGGAACTGCGCGAGCTCGACCACTCCCCCACCATCGAGGTCATCGTCGACCCCGAGGACATCGACTACGACGACGGCTCCATCGCGACGCGGCGCGGCAACAAGCAGGCCGACATGGTCGCCAAGACGCTGGAGAACTGGGCGATCCGCGACGTCGGCGACCGCCCGCACAAGCTGTTCCTGCACTTCTTCGAGTCGCCGGCCGAGATCCTCGGCGAGGACGGCAAGGTCGTCGGTCTGCGCACCGAGCGCACCGCCCTCGACGGCACCGGCAACGTGAAGGGCACCGGCGAGTTCAAGGACTGGGACGTCACGGCGATCTACCGCGCCGTCGGCTACCTCTCCGACAAGCTCCCGAAGCTGCCCTGGGACCTCGACTCGGGCACGGTCCCGGACGAGGGCGGCCGCGTCATACAGGAGTCCGGCGAGCACCTGCAGTCGACGTACGTCACCGGCTGGATCCGCCGCGGTCCGGTCGGCCTCATCGGCCACACCAAGGGCGACGCCAACGAGACGGTGTCGAACCTGCTCGCCGATCACGCCGAAGGCCGTCTGCAGACGCCCGCCTCGCCCGAGCCGGCGGCGGTGGAGGCGTTCCTCACCGAGCGCGCCGTCCGCTTCACCACCTGGGAGGGCTGGTACAAGCTGGACGCCGCCGAGAAGGCGCTGGGCGAGCCGCAGGGCCGCGAGCGCGTGAAGATCGTCGAGCGTGCGGACATGCTGCGGGAGAGCGGCGCGTAGTCCTGGGCGCGGGGTCCGGTCGCCGCCGTCGGGCCACTCCGGCCGCGGCCGGCCGGACCCCGGCTCGCGCACGGCTCGGCACTGTCGGCGACAACTCCGTTGGCCGCGTGATCGACGCCTGTTAGCGTCCCGGGGTGTTCTCCCTCCACGAGCCTCCCCTGTTCACCCGGCTGCGCGACGCGCGCCGGGTGCTCGTCGCCGGTGCGGGCGGCGGTTTCGACGTGTACGCGGGCCTGCCGCTGGCGCTCGCCCTGCGTTCGGCGGGCAAGGAGGTCCATCTGGCCAACCTCTCCTTCGCCGACCTGTACGGGCTGCCCTCCGAGGTCTGGCTCCAGCCGGACGTCGCGGCCGTCCGCCCCGACCTCCCCGCCCGCGGCGACTACTTCCCCGAGCGCACCCTGGCCCGCTGGCTCGACCGGCACGACCTCCCCTCGACGGTGTACGCCTTCCCGCGCACCGGCGTGGAACCCCTGCGGGCCGCCTACCGGGCGCTCCTCGACCACCTGGGCGGGGTGGACGCCGTCGTCCTGGTGGACGGCGGGACGGACATCCTGATGCGCGGCGACGAGCACGGGCTGGGCACGCCCGAGGAGGACATGGCCAGTCTCGCCGCCGTGTGCGACCTCGACGACGTCCCCCAGAGGCTGGTGGCCTGTCTCGGCTTCGGCGTGGACGCCCATCACGGGGTGAACCACTCCCTGGTCCTGGAGAACCTGGCCGCGCTGGACCGGGAGAACGCCTACCTCGGCGCGTTCTCCCTGTCGCACCACAGCCCCGAGGGGGCCCTCTACCTGGACGCCGTGGCCGACGCCCAGGCCTGCACGCCGGGCCACCCGAGCATCGTCAACGGTTCCGTCGCCGCCGCCGTGCGCGGCGCCTTCGGCGACGTCAGGTTCACCGAGCGGACCAAGGACAGCGAACTGTTCGTCAATCCGCTGATGGCGCTGTACTTCTGCGTCGACGCGCCCGGTCTGGCCCGTCGCAACCTCTACCTCGACCGCCTCGACGGCACGGTCCTGATGCGCCAGATCAGCTCCCGCATCGAGGAGTTCCGCGCCGGACTCCCCCGGCTGCGGCAGCCGCGCGCCTTCCCGCACTGAGGCGCGGGCCGCGCTGCCCCGCGGACGCCGGTGCGCCGGTCGTCGGCGCGCGGCGGGGGCACGGCCGCCGACGACCACCAGGAGCGCGGTCGGCGACGGCGGGGCCGCCCCCTGGACCGCGAAGGACCGCCGAGCCGCGCGCACGCCTCGGCAGGACACCGTCCCTGGCGAGGCGTTCAATGGTCTGCATGGGTGTTCGGCAGACGACGACACGCCACCGAGGGAAGGCGCGGGCGGCCCTGGCAGGGGCCGCGCTCCTGCTCGTCCCCGGTGTCCTCGCCGCCGCGCCCCCGCCCCGGCCGCCCGCGCAGCTGACGGAGGCGGAGGTGGACGCGGCCGTGGGGAAGCTCGACGGGATCGTGCGGGACGGGATGAAGCGGACGGGCGTGCCCGGGGTCGCCGTCGCCGTCGTGTACAAGGACCGGGTCGTCCATCTGAAGGGCTTCGGCGTCCGCCACCAGGGCCGGTCCGCCCGGATCGACCCCGACACGGTGTTCGAGCTGGCGTCCCTGTCCAAGCCGCTCGCGTCGACCGTAGTCGCCGGGGCGGTGGGCGAGGGTGACGAGAAGATCGGCTGGGACGATCCCGTGGCCGCCCACCTGCCCGGCTTCGCCCTCAAGGACCCGTGGGTGACGCGGAACGTCACGGTGGCCGATCTGTTCGCGCACCGCAGCGGCCTGCCCGACCACTCGGGCGACCTGCTGGAGGACCTCGGCTACGACCGCACGTACATCCTGAACCACCTCCGGTACGAGCCGCTGGCCCCGTTCCGCGCCTCCTACGCCTACACCAACTACGGCCCGACGGCAGCCGGGCAGGCGGTAGCGAACGCCGAGGGCACCACCTGGGAGAAGCTCTCCGAGGACACCCTCTACAAGCCCGCCGGCATGGACTCCACCAGCTCCCTCTTCGCCGACTACGAGGCCGCGAAGAACCGGGCCGACCTGCATGTGAAGGCCCCCGACGGCACCTGGCGGGCCCAGTACGTGCGCGACGCCGACGCCCAGGCCCCGGCGGGCGGCGCCAGCTCCTCGGCCCGTGACATGTCCCGCTGGCTGCGCCTCCAGCTGGCGAACGGCAAACTCGACGGCGAGCAGATCATCCCGGCCGAGCCGCTCGAGCGCACCCACCTCCCCGCGATCGTCTCCAATCCCCCGCAGACGCCGGCCGGCCGCACCGGCTTCTACGGCCTCGGCTGGAACGTGAGTTACGACGACCTGGGCCGCCTGCGCCTGAGCCACTCGGGCGCCTTCGCCCTCGGCGCGAACACCAACGTCACCATGCTTCCCGCGGAACAGCTGGGCATCGTGGTCCTCACCAACGGCAAGCCGCTCGGGCTCCCGGACGCCATCGCGGAGAGCTTCTTCGACACCGCCGAGCACGGGAAGGCCACGGCCGACTGGCTCGACCTGATCGGGAAGATCTACACCCAGCAGGAACAGGCGGGCATCTCGCCCACCGACTACGCCGAGCCGCCCGCGGACGCGGCAGCCGCCCGCCCCGACGCCGCGTACACCGGGACGTACGCCAACAGCTTCTACGGTCCGCTGACCGTCTCCGCGTCCGGCGGCGAACTCACCATGCGGCTGGGTCCGAGGCCCACGACGTTCCGGCTGACCCACTACGACGGGGACACGTTCAGCTTCCGGACCGTCGGCGAGAACGCCGTCGGACTGTCCGGCGTCACCTTCCACGGCGACCGGGACGGCAAGGCGACCCGGGTCACCGTGGAGGCGTTCGACGAGACGGGCCTGGGCACCTTCACCCGCGAATAGGCCGCGAACGGGCGCCCGGGAGTCAGCCGTCGTCGCGCGGGTGGGTCTCGATCACCCTGCCCTGCGTATCGGCCCGGAGGTAGGCGCTGCCGTAGTCGTCGGACAGGTAGACGCTCATCGTCGGTTCGCTGTCGAAGACGGTGGAGCCCGGGTTGACTATCAGGTAACGGCTCGTCGGCTCGTCGACATTGAGCAGCTTCGTGGCCCTGGCCAGCAGAGCGGGCACGGCATCCCAGTCGTAGACGTCCAGGTCGACGGGGATCGCGCCGGTCATGACGGTGCCGCCCGGCCCGTCCTTCACCGCCACGTCGCCGCCCCGGTACATGTACCGGTCGTAGAGCTTCGGGTGGCCGGCGACGGAGGCGTCGGCGATGGCGTACTCCCCGTACACCACGAGGCTGGTGACCTTCGCCCCGTCCATGGCGGCGGTCAGCTTCGCCACGGCCGTCTTGAGGCCCTTCTCGCTGAGCAGGTCGACCTTCTCCGCGGCGGCGACCCCGCCGGAGGAGCCGCCGGACGAACCGCCGGAGGACGTCTGCCGGGCACTCCGCGACACGGACGGCGTCGGTGTGGCCGCGCCTTCGGTGCCGCCGTCGTCCGTGTTCGGGAGCAGGGTCCACACCAGAACGCCGGTCAGTGCCATGCCGAGGACGGCTCCGGAGACGGCCCTGCCCCGGACGCTGCGCGCCCGGGTCGGGGCGGTGGTGTGCGGCGGGGCGGGCGGGACGTCGGCGGCCGCGGGCGGGGCGAGGGGGTATGAGGTCTGCGGGGCGTGCGGGACGGGTGCCGGCGCCGACCGCGACGGATCGGGTGCGCCCCCGGTCACGGCCGCGAGCATCCGGTCGACCTCCGCCGCGTCGGGGCGGGCCTGCGGGTCCCGGACGAGCAGTGCCTTGAGGACACCCGTCAGCGGTCCGGCCCGGCGCGGCTCGGGCACGTCCTCGCCGAGCACGGCGGCCAGCGTGGCGAGCGTGCTCGCCCTGCGCAGCGGATGGTGGCCCTCCACGGCGACGTACAGCAGCATCCCCAGCGACCAGAGGTCGGCGGCGGGACCGCCCTCCTTGCCGCTGACCCGTTCCGGCGCCATGAAGTCGGGCGAGCCGATGACGGCGCCGGTGGCGGTGAGACTGGCGGACTCCCGGACGGCGGCGATACCGAAGTCGGTGAGCACGGGCCGCCCGTCGGGGCGGAGCAGGACGTTGGCGGGTTTCACGTCGCGGTGCTCGATGCCGACGGCGTGCGCGGCGCGCAGCGCGGAAAGCACCTCGCGGCCCAGGCCGGCGGCCTCGGCCGGTGTCATCACGCCCCGGTCGAGCCGGTCCTGGAGGGAGCCGCCCTCGACCAGCTCCATCACGATCCACGGATACGTGTTCTCGCCGCCGTCGACGATGTGGTGGATCGTGACCACGTTGGGGTGGTGCACGCGGGCCAGCGCGCGGGCCTCCCGCAGGACGCGCTCACGCAGCGTCCGGGCGCCCTCGGGGTCGTACTCGGCGAGGTCCGGGTCCGGGGGCCGCACCTCCTTCACGGCCACGTCCCGGCGCAGCGCCAGGTCGTGCGCCCGCCACACCAGGCCCATGCCTCCGCCGCCGAGTCGTCCGACCAGCTCGAAACGGCCGTCGACGACGCGTCTGTGGGGTTCCGCTGTGCTCATGGAGGGAGCTTAGGGGTACGGACCGACAGGCGGTGCGTCGGCCGGAGGGGCACAGCGCGAATGGTCCGCGGGGGCCACGGGCATGCTGTGAGCGAGGTCACTTCCGCCGGGCCGTGCGGGACCCTTCCCGGACCGCTCCCCCACTCGCTCATCGCCCTCCCCCACTAAGGACATGTGCTTTGGCTCTTATGTACCCTGACGCCCCTTCGGCCCGCCGTCCGGGCCGCTGCTGGACGATCCGTGTGGTCGGGCACCGGGACCGCACCGCGTCGGTCACCTGCTCCTCGCCGTGCGCGATGCCGCCGCGCTCCCGGGACCTCACGGCCCTGCGCCGCTTCGCGGTGGCCCACGCGGCCGCGCACGCCAGAGCGGCTGCGGTGCACCACGACGCCGCCTGCTGGTGCCGTCGCCAGGGGTGCGCGCTGCACGAGGGCGCCCGGGTCGCCTGCGCAGGTTCGGTCGTCCTCGTCCTGCGGCACGACCCGGTGGTCGGTCAGGTGTGGACCCTCAGCGAAGTCTGCGCCGCCTGCGCCGCGTTGCTGCCCCACGCACGCGTGCTGAGCCGCGCGGCGCCACCCTCGCCCCGCGTTCCGGACCCGGCGCCGGGCACGGGTCTCGAACCGGGCCGTGCCGCGAGTCCGGGTGCGGGTGCGGGTGGAGGGCGGGAGGCCCAGGACCGCCCGGCTCCCTCCGGGCCGGCGACGCCGACCGTGGGGCCACCGCGGCTCGTCCCCGGCGGGTTCAGCGCCCCCTCGTCGGGAACCGGTGCGGGGCCGGAACGGGTCGGCGGCCGACGGCGCGGGGTCGGCGGACGACGCGGACGGACCACCGGCTCGTAGGGACTCCCGTTCGAAGTCCGCCGAAATCCGCCGGAGTCCGCCGGCGTCCGTCAGGGCTCGTACCGGGACTGCGGCGGGATACGGATGGGCAGGGCGCCGAGGATCCGGCCGCGGAACAGCGGAGCCGGCGGCTGACCGCCATGGACGACGGGCCCGTCGTCCATGGACCGCGCCGCCAGCAGCTCGGCGATGCGCGCGCCGCTGCGCCGCCCCTCCAGGTGCAGCCGGCCGATGTTGGTCCGGTCGTCGGCGAGCAACGTCAGGACGGCGGACGGCCCCGCCGCGTACGTCGCGAGGTAGCCCCCCGCCCCGCGCACCAACAGCTCGCGGAACTCGCCGCGGGCCGCGAGATCGACCATCCGGCGCCCGACCCCGAGCGCCGCCGCGGTGAGCGCGGCCAGCCCTTCCGGCTGCACGTCCGGCATGTCCTCGGCGAGGACGAGGCCGTCGGCGCCGGCCGCCAACGCTCCCGTCAGCTCCGGCACCCGGGCACGCAACCGGCGCAGTTCGTTCAGAACCTCGGTCTCGACGGCCATGACCGTTGTCCCTTCGGCACGTTGTCGACTGATGCGCATCAAGTGCGGTGCGGCGGGCGGTGGTTCGGATACTCCTGAGGCTACGGAAAGCGGCGTCCGGATGCCATGGCTCCGGCATTTTCCTTTGGAACATGCCATCGAACCGGGGGCCACCGCCCGGCAAGGGGGCCCGCCCGCATCGCCGCAGGTCGAGATCCGTTCCGAGGCCCCCTCCAGGCCCCCCATCCGGGCCCCATCCGGGCCCCCTCCAGGCCCCCCTGTCCCCGATGGAACCGGCCCCGCACCGAGCCGACCGGGTGGCTCGCGGCGTCCACGCTCGCCGGTCCGGCGTCAGCGCGGTGTGTCGGGCAACGTGGCGAGCAACTGCTTGTCCGTCACCACGGCCAGCGACAGGGTGCGATAGCCGACCGACTCGAACAGGACGGTGATCCTGCCGTCGCCCTCGCTCATGACCTCTCCCTGGCCCCACTGGTCATGGCGCACGCCGACGCCCGGCAGATAGGGGTGGCCGTCCGCCGCGGACGGCGCGACCGCCTCCGCCGCCCGGACGGCACCCGCGGAGGCTCCCGCACGCGCACCGGCCCGGCTCCACCGGCGCCGTCGCGCGGCCGCCCCGTACGGCCGTCCGGCGTCCTCGGACCGCTCGCGCCTCAGCCGCCCGGTCGCGGGCCCGGCCACGGGGCCCGTGCAGGTGCCACAGGCCCCGCAGGGGACGGGGACGGACTCGCCGAAGTACCCGAGGAGGAACCGCCGCCGGCAGTCGGTCGTCTCGGCGTAGCCGCGCATCATGTCGACCCGGGACTGTTCGAGCTTGCGATGCGTGGCGTGGACGGCGAGGGCGCTCTGCACGGCGGCGTCGACGTCGTCCTCCGCGGAGGCGCCGTCGGTGCCGGCCGCGCCGGTGAAGCGGCTGCCGTCCCGTCCGCCACGGACGGCCCCGGCCTCCTCCAGCAGGTTCAGCACGGCGGACAGTGCCGTCGCGCCGAGTCCGCAGTCGGCGCGGAGCCGGGTCGCGCCCACGGCGCCGTCCTCGCCGCGCAGCCGCTCGGCGACGCGGCGCAGCGCGTCGGCGTCGGGAGCGCCGGCGGCGAAGAAGCGCTGCAGGCCCAGGTCCTGCGGACGGTAGGCGAGGATCGCCCTGGCCGGCGCCCCGTCGCGGCCGGCCCGGCCGATCTCCTGGTAGTAGGCGTCGAGCGAGCCGGGGACGGAGGCGTGCAGCACGAACCGTACGTTCGCCTTGTCGATGCCCATCCCGAACGCCGAGGTCGCCACGACCACGTCGAGTTCACCGGAGCTGAAGCGGTCCTGGGTCCGGCCGCGTTCGGCGGCTGACCGGCCCGCGTGGTAGCTCGCGGCGGACAGTCCGAGGTCGCTCAACTGCTCGGCGTAGCTGTCCGCGGCCCGCCGCGTCCCCGCGTACACGATTCCCGGCTTCTCCTCGACGGCCGCCCGCTCCACGACGAACCGCTCCTTGGCGGCTCCGTCCTGAAAGGTCGACACGTCCAGGTGGATGTTGGGACGGTCGAAGCCGGCCACTGTCTCCACCGGGTCGTTCATGCCGAGACGTTCGGCGATGTCCCGGCGCACCGGGGCCGCCGCGTTCGCGGTCAGGGCGAGCACCGGCGGGTTGCCGAGCCGCTCGCGCGCGTGGCGCAGCCGCAGGTAGTCCGGCCGGAAATCGTGCCCCCAGGACGACACGCAGTGCGCCTCGTCCACCACCAGCAGCCGGGGCCGGACGGCGGCGAGCCGGTCCGTGACGTCCGGCTTGGCGAGCTGCTCGGGGGCGAGGAAGACCACGTCGACCGAGGAGGCGCTGATGCGGGCCCACGCCGTCTCGTTGTCGCTTCGGCGCTGCGCGGAGTTGATGGCGGCGGCACGCAGCGCGCCGGATCCGAGCAGGCTCTGCATCTGGTCCCGCTGAAGCGCGATCAGCGGCGAGACGACGACGACCGGACCGCCGAGCAGGACCGCGGGCACCTGGTACACGGCGGACTTGCCCGCGCCGGTCGGCATGACGGCGAGTACGTCACGTCCCTTCATCACGGCCTTCATCGCGGCCAGTTGGGCCGGACGCAACTGCTGCCAGCCGAAGACCCGACGGGCGACGCCGCGCAGACGACGGGACGTGAGTGCGAACATGGTTCTCCTTGAAGGGTTGGCGTCCAACCGCCGTGTGTCTGGCGGTTACCCCGCCTCGCCGGGATATCGCCTCACGATTCGGTCGCGAACGAAAAGATCCCCAACGGCCCGCCGCCACCCGCTCCCGGGGCGGCGGCCGGTGCACCGCCGGCGCGGGCGCCACCGCGTGAGGCCGTCTCCGTGTCCCCGCACCCACCGCCAAGATCGGCCGGACAGGCCCTAGGGTGCGGAGGCATGACGACCCCCCTTGCCGGCAGTGCCTTCGACTCGCTCCGCCTCGACGCCGTACCCGACCGGGAAGCGTTGCGCCGGGTCTACGAGCTCCCCGGCGAAGCGGCAATACGGAAGCAGATGAGCGAACTCACCGAGCAGACCAGGCGGTTGATCGGCTGTTCGTCGCTGGTCCTGATCGCCAGCGCGGATGCCGAGGGCAACTGTGACGTCTCCCCGCGCGGCGGCCCCGCCGGGTTCGTCGCCGTCCTGGACGCACGGACGGTGGCGATACCGGACGCGACCGGCAACAAGCGGCTGGACACCCTGCAGAACGTCATCGCCACCGGACGGGCCGGGCTGCTGTTCGTCATCCCCGGACGGACCACCACCCTGCGGGTGAACGGCCGGGCTGTCGTCTCCACCCGCCCGGATCTGCTGACGCAGCTGACCGCCGTGGGCAAGCCGCCGGCCAGCGCGCTGGTGCTGGGGATCGAGGAGGTCTACCCGCACTGCCCCAAGTCGCTGCTGCGCGGCGGGGCCTGGAAGCCGCAGGAGTGGCTGTCGGCGGACGCCCAGCCGGCCTCGGCCGAGGTGACGCTGGCCCAACTGCGGATGCCGGAGCTGACGCTCGCCGACATCGAGCAGACGGAGGCGGACTCGCTGAAGTACCGGTACGAGTGACGGGCCGGTCTGCGATGACCGGACCACCGGCGGCCCGATGCGCGGCCGTCGACTTTCGACGGGTCCCGTGCGGCCTCGCCGCCGGAGTACCGCGAAATCCGGCTATACGGTGACGGAACAGGGCCAGTCGTCCGACCGAGGAGCCCGAATGATCAACAGCCCGACGGCCATCGTGGAAGCGGCGTTCCAGTACTACAGGTCCCAGGACCGCGAGGCGGCCTTCCCTCTCTACGCCGACGATTTCACGTTCACGAGTCCGCAGGACGATCACATCGACAAGGCGGCGTTCTTCGAGCGGTGCTTCCCGACCGCCGACCGGTTCAGGGAGCAGCGGTCGCTGCACGTCACCCCGGCGGACGAAGAGCTCGTCCTCGTCCACTACGAGTACGAGCTGACGACGGGCGACAGGTACCGCAACATCGAGGCGATCACTGTCCGGCACGGACTCATCCGGGAGGTACAGGTCTTCTTCGGCGGCAAGGTGTGACGAGCGACTCGCCCCGGCGCGCGAGGCAGCCCCCTGAGCGGCGGCGAGCCGCGCGGCCGGATCGCGGGCACCGGCGACGGCCGCCCCGTACCGGCCGGCCTCGCGCCGGGGGACGCGGTGCGTGTCCCTACGTGCCGGGCAGCAGTCCGTGTGCCTGCCGCCGGCCGTGCGCCACGTGACGCGCCCGTGCCCGCGCATGCCTGCCAGGCGTCCTGTGCGCCCGGAATCCGGACTCGGACACAGCGGAAACGGCCGTGGGGGCGGCGGCCGGAAGGGTGGGCCGAAGCCTCCCTCGGAGGGTCGGCGCCGGGCGGTTCGGCCCCTTCGGAGGCTGACCAGCCGTATCGCCCGTACCCTTCATGGTGTCTACGGCGTCGCACAGCCGGCGCCAAACCACTGGAGGCAACACCACGTGCTGATTGCTCAGCGTCCGTCCCTGACCGAAGAGGTCGTCGACGAGTTCCGCTCCCGGTTCGTGATCGAGCCGCTGGAGCCGGGCTTCGGTTACACCCTCGGCAACTCCCTCCGTCGGACTCTCCTGTCCTCGATCCCGGGTGCGGCGGTCACGTCCATCCGCATCGACGGCGTGCTGCACGAGTTCACCACCGTGCCGGGCGTCAAGGAGGACGTCACCGACCTGATCCTCAACATCAAGCAGCTGGTCGTGAGCAGCGAGCAGGACGAGCCGGTCGTGATGTACCTGCGCAAGCAGGGCCCGGGGCTGGTCACCGCCGCCGACATCGCGCCTCCGGCCGGTGTCGAGGTGCACAACCCCGACCTCGTCCTCGCCACGCTCAACGGCAAGGGCAAGCTGGAGATGGAGCTGACCGTCGAGCGCGGTCGCGGTTACGTCTCCGCCGTGCAGAACAAGCAGCTGGGCCAGGAGATCGGCCGGGTTCCGGTCGACTCCATCTACTCGCCGGTACTGAAGGTCACGTACAAGGTCGAGGCGACGCGTGTCGAGCAGCGCACCGACTTCGACAAGCTGATCGTCGACGTCGAGACCAAGCAGGCGATGCGTCCCCGTGACGCCATGGCCTCCGCGGGCAAGACGCTGGTCGAGCTGTTCGGTCTCGCCCGCGAGCTGAACATCGACGCCGAGGGCATCGACATGGGCCCGTCCCCGGTGGACGCCGCCCTTGCCGCCGACCTGGTACTGCCGATCGAGGACCTCGACCTCACCGTCCGGTCGTACAACTGCCTCAAGCGCGAGGGCGTCCACTCCGTGGGTGAGCTCGTGGCTCGTTCCGAGGCCGACCTGCTGGACATCCGCAACTTCGGTGCGAAGTCCATCGACGAGGTCAAGGCGAAGCTGGCCGGCCTGGGGCTGGGTCTCAAGGACAGCCCGCCCGGATTCGACCCGACCACCGCCGCCGTCGAAGCCGACGACGACGCGGACGCCGGGTTCGTGGAGACCGAGCAGTACTGACCGCCGGTCACGGCGACACCGCGCCCACGAGGGCAGGAGAACCTCCCCACCGTTCCCTGCCCGCCGGGCGTCCTCGGCAGGTCCGCGCGCGACAAGACCTGGCGAGGGCAGCCGACGGCCGGGCGGCGCGGCTCGACTCCTGACGTACGACCCGCCGGGGGCCGCCGGCCTCCGGCCCTGCCCGCTGTACCCGTCGACCCGCCCGGGGCTCCACGCGACCCCGGCCGGCGTCCACCCGTACGGCGGCGCACGTCAGGCGCCGGGCCCCGGACAGGCGCACGTCCGCCGCGTCCGGCAGCCGCACTCCGGGTCACGACACGGCGAGCACCGCCACCCGTCGTGGTTCTTGCTTTCGCCGGGCCGGCGTGACCCACGCCCGCCCGGCGACTGCCGACGCCCGACTGCCGACGCGCGACTGCCGACGGCGGCCGCCGTCTCACCCCGCGGGAAAGGTCCCGCGGGCCGACGCCGACGCCCGTGTTCGGCACCTGTCCCGGCCGGGCGCGCTCGCCTCGGCGCCGGACCGGTACCGATCCGGCCGCCCGGAACACGCGATCGGCGTCAGCGACGTGCCCGCGCCGCACGCCTGGAGCACGCAGGACACCGCGTCCGGCCCGGCAGCCGCACCGGAGGACCGGCCGTGGGCGAGCTGCGACAGCACCGCCTGCCAGACACTCAGCGGCTGTACGCGGCTGTCGCGATCTCGATGAACGACCGGATCAACGGGTTGGTGTCACCCTCGTTCCACACCACCACCACTCGGCTCGGCGCCATGTCGGTCAGCGGCACCACGGCCAGCTCCGCGGGCAGGTCGTGCCCGAGCGGGGCCAGGCCGACCGTGCCGTTCCACAGCACGGCCTGCAGGCATTCCTGCACGACGCGCACCACCGCGCCCTCGCGCGGCTCGCCGCCGTTCCAGTACGACTGCCAGACCGGGTCGGTTCCCTGCGGGAACCGGAACCAGCGGCGGTCGCCGAGGTCGGCCAGCCGCAGCCGGCCGCGGCGGGCCAGCGGATCGTCGGCGCGCAGCACCACGCCCACCGGATCGGCACGCAGCTCACGCACCGTCAGAGCGGTCTCGTCGAACGGCGCCCGGGTCAGGGCGACGTCGACCAGTCCGGCGCGCAGTCCGCAGGTCGGGTCGGTCAGGTCGGTGTCGCGGATGCGGATGTCGATGCCGGGGTGGCTTCGACGGTAGGCGGCGGCCAGCCTGGTCGCTCCCGGGTCGGTGCTGTCGCCCAGGATGCCGACGGTGATGGTCGCGACGCGGGCCGCCGCGCTCACACGTACGCGGAGGCGGTCGGCCCGGTCGAGCAGGGTCCGCGCCTCGTCGAGCAGCACCGCGCCCACGGAGGTGAGCGTGACGCCGGCAGGCGAGCGGGTGAACAGCAGGGCACCGACCTCGGTCTCCAGCCGCTTGATCGCCCGGCTCAGCGGCGGCTGGCTCATGTGCAGGCGAGCGGCGGCCCGGCCGAAGTGGAGTTCCTCGGCGACCGCCACGAAGTAGCGCAGGGTACGTAGCTCCACGCTGCAACGATACCCAACAGGTATCGGCGGCGCGGAACGGGTCTTGGACAGTCGCGGGGCCCTGGCGGTGCACTCGGAGCGGGACCGAAGAAGCGAAGGCCACACAGGCCGGCTCCGCCGTGGCGGCGGTCGGTCCCGGCGACGGCGAAACGACCGCCGTCGGCACCACGCGCCTACGCGCCCTCGACGGTGGACGGGAATCATGAACATCGCGTACTGGACCATCGCCGCACCGCTCGCCCTCTTCTACCTCTACGCGGGCGCGATGAAGGTTGTCCGTGACCGAGATCGGCTCCGCCCGATGATGGCCTGGGTCGATCGCCTGCCCCTGTCCGCCGTGAAGGCCCTGGGGACGGTGGAAGTACTCGGCGCGGCCGGGCTGATCCTGCCGCCCCTGACCGGCATCGCGCCCTGGCTGGCACCGGCCGCGGCCGTCGGGTTCCTGCTCCTGCAGATCGGTGCGATCGCCGTCCACCTGACCGGCGAAGACCGTCGGATCGCACTCAACGTCGGGCTGATCGCCACGGCGGCCGTGCTCCTCTGGCCGGCCGGCACCTGGCTGTGATCGCATGATCGGATACAGACGGCGCACGAAGCGGAGGAAGACGATGGCGGCTCGGGCAGAGGCTCGACAGCAGCAGGTCACGAGTCCCGTGAGCACTCCGCGGACACCCGGCGGAATGATCATCTTCCTGAACGGCACCTCGAGTTCCGGGAAGTCGAGCATCGCCGAGTCGCTCCTCACCGTCCTGGACGACACGTACTTCCACATGCCGGTGGACGCCTTCCACGCCATGCGGTCACGGCGGGACATCGCACCGGACGCACTGCCCTCGGTACTGAGGCGCACCTGGATGGGCTTCCACCGTGCGGTGGCCGGCATGGCCGCGGGCGGCAACAACATCGTGGTGGATCACGTCCTGAGCGAACCGTGGCGCCTGCTCGACTGCATCGCCCTCTTCGCCCCCGAGGACGTGGTCCTGGTCGGGGTGCACTGCCCCCTGCCGGAACTGGAGCGGCGCGAGCGCGAGCGCGGGGACCGCCCACCGGGGCTGGCCGCACGCCAGATCGCCCAGGTGCACGCCCATGGCCTCTACGACGTCGAGTGCGACACGAGCACCGGCAGTCCGGCCGACTGCGCTCTGCGGATCAGGGACTTCATACCGCGCCGTCCGACCCCCACCGCGTTCGAAAGGCTGAAGGCGAACCCCCCTGCCGGTCGGCCGCCTCGCCCGTGACCCGCCGCACGCCCCTCAGCGGCGCCCGGTCTCCGCGGCGAAGCCGTCGAGCAGGGCGAAGGTGCGTGCGGGCTGTTCGAGATGGGGCAAGTGGCCCGCTTCCGCGACGACTTCGAAGCGGGCGTTCGCGAACGACGCGGCGTACTCCTTGCCGTATGCCGGGGTCGCGATGCGGTCGCTCTCGCCCCACAGGACGAGGGCGGGGACGGTGACGGCCGCGAGGCGGGGGCGCAGGGTGGGGTCGCTCATGGCGGGGCCGCCGGAGAAGACGCGCAGGGCCGCCATGTTGCCCCGGAGAGCGGCGAGCCGCTCGGCCGGGACGGTGGCCGGGTCGACGTAGAAGCGATCGGAGTCGTGGTAGGCGTACTCGGCGACGCCTCGCGGGTCGAGGGCGAAGAAGTCCCGGATCGGTTCGCCGTCCACCTCGATGCCGACCGAGTCCATCAGCACGATGCCGCTGATCAGGCCCTGCGTGTCGGCGGCGGCCAGCTCGGCGGCGATCCAGCCGCCGAGCGAGGAGCCGACGACCAGGACGTCGGACAGGTCGCGGTCGCGCAGGAGGCGGAGGTAGGCGGCGGCGAGGTCGGCCACGGCGGTGAGGTCGTCGGGCCGCGGGGTGCCGTTCCAGCCCGGGTGGGTGGGCAGCAGGGTGGGGGCGGTCGCGGCGAAGTGCTCGGCGATCGGGGCGACCGTGGCGGGACCACCACCGCCGTGCAGGACGAGCACGGGGCGGCCGACGGCGGGGCCGGATCGAGTGAGTGTCAGTTCCGAAGTCATGACCGGACACTAACTAAGGATGTTTATATAAGCAAGTTTAGTCAGGTGCTAGCCTGATGGGCATGCCCGTTGAACTGCAGATCCTCGGAAGGGCCGTGAAGGCCGTCCAGTACCGCCAGCACCGAACGCTCGACAGCCGGCTCGCGTCCGTGGGCAGCACGCTCGCGCAGTGGGACGCGCTACGGGCGATCGGCCGCACGCCGGGCGTCAGCGCACGGGAGCTGGCGGCGGCGACGTTCCAGAGCGAGCAGGCGTTCGGCACGCTCGCCGGACGGCTGGTGGCGCAGGGGCTGGTGGACCGGCGTCCCGGGCACGGCCGGCGTCTCGAGCACCACCTCACCCCCGAGGGGGAGCGGGTGCTGAAGGCGGGCCACGAGGTGGCGGACGCGGTGCTCGCGGAGTGCTTCGAGGGCCTGGCGGAGACGGAGCGGAAGGCGCTGCTGGAACTGCTGCGGAAGATCGAGGAGCGACCCGCCGAAGGCTGAAGCGGCCCTCAGGACCGGGTCAGCCCTCCGTTCCCGCCGCCCACAGCACGGCGTCCCCGGACTTGATCAGAACGTTTCCGTCGACCTGGAACACAAGGACCGCCCCTTCGTGGCCGCTGGTCCGCGAGGCCCACAGCGGCTGCCCGCCGCTGTTGTAGACGACCAGGTTGCCGTCCGCCTGGAAGCGTGCGGAGTTGCCCTCGCCGCTGGTCACCGCGGCCCAGCGCGCCTTGCCGTCCTGGTCGTAGATCACGAGGTTGCCGTCCTGCTGCATGACCAGAGTCCTGGCCCCGGCCGCCACGGACTCTCCGGCGGCCAGGTCGAAGGTGGCCTGTACGACCTTGAGTGCCGCGTCCCCCTCCTGAGGCTCCGGGGTTCTCCGGGGCTCCTGGGACTCCTGGGCCGAGGCCGACGGCGTCCTGCCCGCGGTCCCCGGGGCGGCCGAGCCGGACGGCCGTCCCTGCGCGGACGGGGAGGAGTCGGCCGAGGAACGCTGCGTACCGAAGTGGACGGCGGCCACCACGGCCACCACGACCGCGACCGCCGCAACGGCCATGGTCAGCAACCAGGCGGGCCGGAGGCGTCGACCGGGGGCCGGCGGGGCGGCGAGGACGGTGTCGGACCTCGCCGCACCCGGGGCCGGTTCCTGACCGGCGGGGGCCGTGGTGGTGGAGTGGTGTGCGAGGTCGACCAGGGTGCGCGCCGAATGCTCGGCCTCGGTCAGCTCTCCGGCGAGAACCGTGGGGCGCTCCTCGGGCCACCGCCCGATCCGGCCACCCCTCTCCTCCAGCCATTCGCCCAGCCGGGCCGCCGTCGGACGCGCCGCCGGGTCCTTGGCCAGGCACGCGGTGAGCAGCGGCACCAGCTCCGGCGGGACGCCCGCGAGGTCGGGTTCCTCGTGGACCACCCGATACATCAGGCTGGCCACGGGGATCTGTTCACCCGCACGGGAGAAGGGGCCGCGTCCGATGGCGGCGTACACCAGCGCGGCGGCCAGCGAGAACACGTCGGCGGGTTCGGCGGCGACACCGCCGACGGCCTGGTCCGGTGCGAGAAAGCCGGGGGATCCCACGGAGACGCCGAGGTGGGTGTGCCGGCTGTCGTCGGCGGCCCGTGCGACACCGAAGTCGATCAGCCGTGGACGGTCGCGTGCCAGCAGGATGTTCCCGGGCTTGACGTCCCGGTGCGCGAGACCGGCCTGGTGCACGGCCTGCAGGGCGCCGCACAGTTCGGCGGCGAGCGAGAGCAGTGCGGTCCGCGGCAGCGGACCATGGGCCGCGACCCATTCGGCGAGCGACGGCGCGGGCACGTACTCGGTGGCCAGCCACTGCGGGCGCTGGCCCGGGGCGCTGTAGTCCACGACGGTCACGGTCCACGGCGAACGGACCCGGTCGCTGTTGCGTATCTCGCGGGCGAACCGCTCCTCGAACCCCGGCTCGGAGCTGAGATCGTCGCGGATCGTCTTCAGCGCGAGCAGCCGGC
This sequence comes from Streptomyces sp. NPDC002884, assembly GCF_040295245.1. Classification (NCBI taxonomy): domain Bacteria; kingdom Bacillati; phylum Actinomycetota; class Actinomycetes; order Kitasatosporales; family Streptomycetaceae; genus Streptomyces; species Streptomyces sp. NPDC002884. Next base: position 129,636 of record NZ_JBEOVB010000003.1, read on the forward strand.
CCGAACCCGTGCGGGAGAGGAACACCTGCCCCATGCCGCCCGCACCGAGCCTGCTGAGCAGCGGATAGCCGCCTATGGACGTCGGATCCGAAGGCTGAAGGTTGTTCATGGCGACTGTTCCCCGGAGGTGTGCGTCAGCGCTCGAACCCACGCGCTGGGCCTTGGCTTGCGTGCTGGTGAGCACAGTGGTCCGCGCAGGCAAGTATGCCGGACGGGCCCGCCCTTCCCGTTTCCGGCCAACTCGACGACACCGAACAGAAGTTGCGCCCGCGCGAGGCGTTCCCGAAACCGTCAACCCGGCCGCGGGAATCCGCAGAAGCCATGAATCCGGCTGATTTCCACACGGCGACGCGAGCGTGCCGGCCCGCTGCCGCCCCGTGGAGAGCACCGGATTCCGGATACCGCAGGCTCGGCAGAACGCCCGCCCGCCACCCACACCGCACCGGGCGTCCGCCCTTGTGCCCGGGAGTTTCCCTCTTCCTGCCCTTCCGGACCCGGACTTCATCCCTCAGGCTTCCCGGTGACGTCCCGGTGATGCCCCCTGGACGCCGAACGGCAGGCCCCGGACTGTGTCCGGAGCCTGCCGGGCTGCCGTACCGGCACAGGACGACGCCTCTGCCGGTGCCGACGGCGGGGTGGTTCAGCCCTGGGTGCGGGCCGCGAGCCGCCAGCCGGGGCGGGGGAAGTGGCAGGTGTAGCCCTCGGGGTAACGCTCCAGGTAGTCCTGGTGCTCGGGCTCGGCCTCCCAGAAGGGGCCCACCGGCTCGACCTCGGTGACGGCCTTGCCCGGCCACAGTCCGGAGGCGTCCACGTCCGCGATGGTGTCCTCGGCGATCCGCTTCTGCTCGTCGTCCACGTAGTAGATCGCCGAGCGGTAGCTGAGGCCGATGTCGTTGCCCTGGCGGTTCTTGGTGCTCGGGTCGTGGATCTGGAAGAAGAACTCCAGGAGCGTGCGGAAGTCGGTCTTCTCGGGGTCGTAGAGGATCTCGATGGCCTCCGCGTGCGTGCCGTGGTTGCGGTACGTGGCGTTCGCTACGTCACCCCCGGAGTATCCGACCCGGGTCTCCGTCACACCCGGGAGCTTGCGGATCAAGTCCTGCATCCCCCAGAAGCATCCGCCCGCAAGTACGGCCCTCTGTGTCTGCGCTGCCATCTCAGCACCTTCCGTATCTCTCGCCTCGGCCACGTGCGCTGCTCGCTCGCACACCGTCGACGTCCCAGCCTCTGTGGATACAACAGCACGTGAGGGGCCTGAACAATTCCGTGCGGAGCCTCCGCGGCCGTAGTGGGTTTCCATGGGGAGGCGCAGTACATCGATTCGATGCGCATATCGAATCGATGTGAACCATGAGACGATGGCCCCATGCTGGAACTCGCGATACTGGGCTTCCTCGCCGAAGGCCCCCTCCCGGGTCATGAGCTGCGTCGCAAGGTCTCCCAGCTGATCGGGTACACGCGACCCGTCAGCGACGGCAGCCTCTATCCGGCCATCAACCGGCTCGCGAAAGCGGGACTCCTGGTGCGTCGGGCGGACCCCCGGGCCGGCGCCGGCCGCTTCCTGCTCAGCCTGACCGGGGCCGGACACGCCGACATGCTGGAGCGCCTGCGCACACCGGCAGACCACGAGATCACCGACTTCACCCGCTTCTTCACCCTCCTGGCCTTCCTGTCCAAGCTCCCCGACGTGGCGGAACAGCACGCCGTGCTGCGGCGCCGTCTGGCCTTCCTGGAGGAACCGGCGAGCTTCTTCCACGACGGCGGGAAACCGCTGCGCGCCGAAGAGGTCGACGATCCGTACCGGCGCGGCGTACTGCTCACCGCCCGCGCCGTCAGCCGCACCGAGCGTGCCTGGCTGCGGGAGGTCCTCGGCGAGGAGCCGCTCGAGAGCGGTCCCGCCTCCCCCGGCGACTCCGCCCGCCCCGGCGCCCGAACGACTACGGGAGATTCCACATGATCGCGTCCTGGTACGACGGACAGGGACCGGCCGCCGACGTCCTGCGGGGAGGCGAGCTGCCCGACCCCCGGCCCGGCCCCGGCGAGGTCCGCGTCCGCGTGACCGTCTCCGGCGTCAACCCGGGCGACACCAAGAAGCGGGGTGGCTGGCTCGGCTCCTCGATGCCCTACCCCCGGGTGATCCCGCACAGTGACGCCGCCGGAGTCGTCGACGCCGTCGGAAGCGGGGTCGACGCCCGCCGCGTGGGGCAGCGGGTCTGGGTGTACGGCGCCCAGTCCTACCGGGCCTTCGGGACCGCCGCCCAGTACACCGTCGTACCCGATCAGCAGGCCGTCCCCCTGCCCGACCATCTCGGCGACGAACTGGGCGCGAGTCTGGGCATCCCCGGTATCACCGCACACCGCGCCGTCTTCGCCGACGGGCCGGTCGACGGGAGGATCGTGCTGGTGCACGGGGTGCTCGGCGGCGTCGGTTCGCTGGCCGCCCAGCTCGCCCACTGGGGCGGCGCCACCGTCATCGGCACGGTACGGCGCGGCGGTGACCTGGACCGGGTCGACCCGGCCGTCGTCCCGCACACCGTCGCCCTGGACTGCGGCGACCCCGCCTCGGCGATCCGCGCCCACGCGCCCGACGGTGTGCACCGGGTCGTCGAGGTGTCCCTGTCGGCCAACGCGGACCTGGACAACGCGGTCACCGCGCTCGACGCCGTCGTCGCCGCCTACGGAACCCATGCCGACCGCACCGAACTGCCTTTCTGGCCCCTGCTGTTCCACAACGTCACCCTGCGCCTGTTGGGCAGCGACGACTTCCCGGCCGCGGCGAAGCGGCAGGCCGCCCGCGATCTCACGGCGGCGGCCGCGGTCGGTGCCCTCACCGTCGACATCGGAGACCGCTTCCCGCTGGCGGACATCGCCGAGGCGCACGACCGGGTGGACGCGGGCGGTCGCGGCCGGGTGCTGGTCACCGTCCCCGGCTGACCGGAGCGGCAGCGGTCCTGCGGAACATCCGTGCCGAGGAAGGCAATCCGTACCGCGGAAGGCACCACCGCCGCGGTAGGTGCCGGTACCGCCGTAGGTGCCGGTCAGGCACTAGTACTGCGGTACCGGTCGCCGCGCGCGGATTCGGTCCCGCAGGAGGCGGGAACGGCGAAAACCCGCCCCTAGCTTGAGATCGAGGGCCGATCGGGCCCCCTCGCAGGTAACGATCTCTTCTTCCGGTGGGAGTAATCCGTGGCCACCTTCCTCTATCGACTGGGACGGCTCGCCTTCCGGCGACGACGCATCGTCCTGATGCTGTGGATCGCCGTGCCGGCCGCCGTCGGTATCGGCGCCATGAGTTCCACCGGCTCCACCTCGGACAGCTTCACGCTGCCCGGCACCCAGTCCCAGAAAGCCATCGACCTGCTGGACAAGGAGTTCCCGCAGGCCTCCGCCGCCGGCGCCACCGCCCGGGTCGTCTTCGAGGCCCCCGCCGGCCGGAAGCTGAACTCCGGGGCCGACAGGTCCGAGATCGAGTCCCTGCTCGCCGAGTTGAGGACCGCGCCGCAGGTGGCCGGCGTCTCCGACCCGTTCTCCGCCGGCCTGGTCAGCAAGGACGGCGGCATCGCCTACACGCAGGTGACCTACGAGGTCGCCAAGTCCGACGTCGGCGGTGCCGCGCACGACGCCCTGCACAAGGTCGCCGAGGAGGGCGAGAAGGCCGGACCGACGGTCAGCATGGGCGGTGACGCCGTCGAGGACAAGGCGGCGAGCAAGGCGGCCGAGCTCATCGGTCTCGCGGTGGCCGCGGTCGCCCTGGTGATCACCTTCGGTTCAAATCCCACATCGGCCGGATCCTCACCAAGATCGACGCCCGCGACCGCGTGCAGGCCGTGATCTTCGCCTACGACACCGGACTCGTACGGCCGGCGTGATCCGCTGCGGATCACCCGCCCGGACCGCCCGGCGGAACCCGGCACAGGGCCGCCGGCCTCGCCGACGTCAGCGGTGGCGGCGCGACCCTCTCCGGCCGCGCCGCTCGCTCCCCGGACCTACGCCGTGCGTCCCAGGCGGAAGCGGGGATGCGGCTCGGCGCGGCCGGTGGCGAGGTCGGCCGCCATCGCGCCGATGAGCGGCGCGAACTTCGCGCCGTGTCCGGAGCACGGGGAGACGACGACGAGCGGGCCGTGGCGGTCCAGCACGAAGTCCTCGTCCGGGGTGGTCGTGTAGAGGCAGGTCGCCTCGGCGACCGGGTCGGGCTCGAGACCCGGGAGGCGGTCGCGGACGAAGCCGCTCACCCGGGTCCGCGACGAGGGATCCACGACCTTGCTGCGGGTGCGGGCGGTGGCCGGGGTACCGCGGTCGTGCTCGGCGACCTTGACCGCCGGGAACGGGCCCCCGTCGCTCCCGGACGGCAGGCCGTAGAGGTGCAGCTCCCCGTCCCAGATCAGGGTCGGCCACATGACGGACGGGTCCCGCTGCCGGAAGTGGAAGACCTGCTGCTGGGTCACCCGCAGCGGTGGCAGGGCGACGGGCAGTCCGAGCTCGGGCAGCCACGCGCCGGCCGCGACCACCACCGTGTCGGCGACGATCTCGCGGCCGTCGTCGGTGTGCAGCCGCGCCTTCCCGCTCCCCCGGACGTCGATGCCGGTGACGCGGGTGCCGATGATCGCCCGCGCCCCGTGCTCGATCGCCCGCCGTACGCAGGCCCCGACGGTCTCGTCGGCGTGGACCACGCCCGCGTCGGGGTGGTGGAGCACCGGACCGGTGATGCGGATGTACGGCCAGCGCTCCGCGGCGGCTTCCGCGCCGAGGAGTTCGTGCGGCACTCCGGCCGCGGCGAGGAGACCGGCGATCACCTTCGGGTCGTGGTCCTCGCCCATGTCGAGCCCACCGGTCGTGCGCAGCAAGGGGGTCGAGCTGTCGTCCTCCAGCTCCCGCCACTGCTCGTACGCCTGTCCGGTCAGCCGTACGTAGAAGGGGTCGGCGTACGCCCTCCGGAAGATCCGTGAGCTCCCGTGCGAGCTGCCGTGCCGGTGGCCGACGTCGTACGCCTCGACGAGCGTGACCTCGTGGCCCCTGCGGGCCAGTTGCCAGGCGGTGGCCGCGCCCATGAGTCCGGCGCCGACTACGGCGATCACAGTCCCTCCCCGGGGATCCGGCCGGTGCCCACGAGCGGAACGCGGGCCATGCCGGCGGACTCGATCGTACGGGCGACCGGGTCCTCGGATGTCAGGAGGACCGGGACCCCCGACGCGACGGGGTCGGCGGCGAGCGGCGCGAACCGGCGGGGAGTGACGGCGAGGCCGGGGGCGGCTGCCGTGTACCGGCGGGAGTGACGGCGGGGCCGGAGGCAGTTGCCGTGTACCGGCGGCCGGTCGGATGTTCGTCCCGGCAGTTTCACCGGCCGCCGGTCCGGCGGGCTCGCGAACGCGGGAGGGCCCCCGGAACGGTTCCGTGGGCCCTCTCGTCGGGTCGTGATGCCGGTCAGGTCACTGCGGGGCGGCCACCGGCGTGCCCGCGGTCACCGTGGCGGGCTTGGGGTGCAGCAGCCGTTCGGCCAGTTCGCCGAAGACGAGGCCGAAGCCCGCCCAGAGCGTGAGCTGCATGGCGAGGGCGGACAGGCGGAACCGCCACAGCAGGGTCGCGGGGAAGTCGCTCGGCACCTCGTTGACGGTCGGCAGGAACTCGTAGGCCAGCCCGATGACGAGCACGAAGCCGAGGACGGCTGCGACGGTGGCGTTCCAGGTGCCCAGCCTCGGTGCGAGCCGCTTGCCCAGGATCACCGCGGCGACCGCGAGCAGCACGCCGAGCACCATCATCAGGAAGTACAGGGTGGTCCGCTTGCCGATGGTGTCGCCGTCGCCGACCGCGGGCGGATTGGCCGGGTACTTCAGGAACGGCACGACGTACACGGCGAGCAGGGCGGTCCCCGACAGCAGAAGGGCCGTGGCCCGCGGGGTGAACCGGCCGACGCGGCCGAGGGCGAAGCAGAAGGCGAGGGCGGCGATGCCGCCGAAGGCCACCCCGTAGATCAGCACGCCGGTGGCGAGGCCGGCGGTGGACTGGAGGCTGCGGGAGACGAGTTCCACCTCGTGGTGCTCGTGGCCCGCGGCATGGGACTCCTCGAAGCCGATCGCGCTGTCGACGTTCGGCTCACCGAGGAAGTAGGCGACGATCAGGGCGAGCACGCCGGCGCCGAGGCCGGCGAGCATGCCCCGCACGAGCAGGTTTCTTACCGTTGCGGAGTTCATGGGTGTGCTGGGGTTCCCCTCGGGTCAGTGGCAGGGGAAGCCGAGCAGGTGGCGGGCGTCGTGCACCCACTCGTGAACGTCCTCGCCGGAGACGACGGCGGTCGCGCCTTGCTCCGCGCCGACGAAGTAGAGCAGGACCAGCATCAGGACGCCGAAGAAGACGGCCCAGGGGGCGATGTCCTTCAGCGGCAACTTGGCGGGTACGACGGGCGTGCTGGTAGTCGGCTGGGCGACATGCTGCGCCATGGCAAGACCTCCTCTGGGAGTTCGCGTCCCATCTCGGTGGTGCACATGACGACGGCCACGGGTCTGACTCGCGGTGCGCCCCTTCGGGGTACACCGTCCACAGTGGCGCGACCGTGCCGGATTCTCACCGGCTTCCGTCTCGCCGTCGTCAAATATCAGAGCGACGGTACCGCGTGTCGGGCCGCTGGCCAATACCGCCCCACCTGGCGTGATTGCCCTCTCCACGGCCAAGTGGCCCGGATCACCGCCCCGGTTGCGGTCACCGGGCCGCCTCCGTGGCCATATCGGGCCCGGGAAGCCGGAGTTCACGCTCGCCGAGCGGGGTGAAGAAACGCTCCACATCGGCCGCCGTGACCTCGGCGAGAGTGGCCGGCGACCAACGCGGGTCGCGGTCCTTGTCGATGACCTGGGCCCTGATGCCCTCGACCAGGTCGGGCGTGGTCAGGGCCGCGCAGGAGACGCGGTACTCCTGCTCCAGCACCCGCTCCAGCACGCCGAGCCGCCCGGCGCGGCGCACGGCGGCCAGGGTGACCTTGAGCGCGGTGGGCGACTTGGCCAGCAGGGTCTCCGCGGTCTCCTTCGCCGCCGGGTCGCCGTGGGCGAACAGCCGTCGGACGATCTCCTCGACGGTGTCGGCCGCGCAGCAGCTGTCGATCCACGCCCGGTGGCCCGCCAGCTCCCCGGCCGGCAAGGGCCGTACATGACGGTCCAGGGCTGCCTGGACGGGCAGACCGGAGAGGTCGTCGACGAACCGACGGAGCGACACGGACGGTACGTAGTGGTCGGCGAGCCCGCACAGCACCGCGTCCCCGGCGCCGATCCGGGCGCCCGTCAGGGCGAGATGGGTGCCCAGTGCGCCCGGGGCGCGGGCGAGCAGGTGAGTGCCGCCGACGTCCGGCACGAAACCGATGCCGGTCTCGGGCATCGCGATCCTCGACCGCTCGGTGACCACCCGGACACCGCCGTGCGCGGAGACGCCGACCCCGCCGCCCATCACGATGCCGTCCATCACGGCGACGTAGGGCTTGGGGTAGCGGGCGATGCGGGCGTTGAGGCGGTACTCGTCGCGCCAGAAGGCGGCCGAGGCGGCGCCGTCGGCGTCGCGGGCGTCGTCGTGGACGGCGCGGATGTCGCCGCCCGCGCACAGCCCGCGCTCCCCCGCCCCGGAGATGACGACGGTCTCGACGGCCGGGTCGCGCTCCCACGCGCTCAGCGCGTCGTCGATCCGGCGCACCATCGTGTGGTTGAGGGCGTTGATGGCCCTCGGCCGGTTGAGCGTGATGTGGGCGGCTCGGCCGGCGGTGTGCAGCAGGACGGGATCCTCGATGTCGCTCATACGACGATCTTCTCCATGCCGTGCTCCCTGAGGAAGCCCCGGCCCCCCGTGGGGGGAACATGCGCGGACAGGGCCCGCCCCGACGCGGATGGTGGGCGAGCCCTGTCCACCGGCTCCGATTCTCGGTTCCCGGAGGCCGGCGGGCCCATGAGTGCGGGGTCACCGGCCGTGGTGAACGGCGCACACCCCGTACGAGTGGCGCGCACCCCCGCACCGGCCGGCGGCCGACGGACCGGATCCGGACGCGTGACCTGTGTCGCGCCGGGGAAGGTGCATCCCGGCGGGGGCGCCTCCCGGCGTCCGCGCCGCCGACCCGCTTGATCGCGCACCGCCCGTGGCGAGTGATACTGGCCTTCGCACGTCGTCGCCACGTCGTCACCCGCCCTCACGAATGGACTCATGCTCATCGCCGCGACCGTTCCGCCCACGACGCCCTCCACGGTGTGGCAGACCCGTGGCCGTCACACCGGCCCCACCGCTCCGGACGTCCTGCGCAAGCACCTTCAGGCACTCAAGGACGCCGGGACCGTCCAGGACTTCACGGAGCTGCCCGACGCCGACACCCCCGAGGGGGAGACGGCCTTCGAGGCCCGGTGGCCGGTCGCGGAAGAGGTGACTGTCCGTGCCCGGCTGAGGCTCGCCGAGTGGTCGGGTCCGGGCCAGGAGTGGACGCTGACGGCGGAGGCGGAGCGGCCGTGGGACCAGCGGTGGCCGTCGCCCGCCGGGATGTTCTGGTCCTGGGAGGCGGACGCCCCGTGGGGCAACGAGACCGTCACCGGTGAGCGGTTCCTCACCACCAACCCGCTTCCGGCGGACGAGAAGGAGCTGCGGCGCACGCTCCGGGGCGCCCTGCGGGACACCTGGACCGTCCATCTCGTCGTGCACGAGGCCATGACGCCCGACGAGCGCGGCCGGCGGTCGCTGGTCCCGCTGCTGCCGCCCGGCCTGCACCACCGGGTCATCGAGCACCGCGCGGCCCCGCACCAGCTGCGCACCGTGAACTGGGCCCTCAAGGAGTCCGGGGTGGAGGTGCCGCGCGGCGGGGCGCTGGTGCTGCCCGGCGTGCCCGCTCCGGCCGACTACGACCCCGCCGACCACTCGGTGCGCAGCGTTTTCCTGGACGGTACGCATCCCACCGAGCTGCTGGACGCGGTAAGGCGCTTCGCGGCGCTGCCCAGGCCGCTGCCGGAGGGCGCCGACGCAGCGCTCACCGCGCTGCGGGAGGAGTGGCAGCTGCTGACCCCGGAGGAGGAGCTGGCGCGGGAGCGCAAGCTCGTGGTGATGTACAAGGAGGCCCTGGAGGCGATGACGGAGTCCCGGGACCTGTACCGGGAGGCCGCCGAGCACGCCCACGAGGCGCTGGCCGCGTACCGTGAGGCGGCCGCCGAGGCCGGGGAGCCGCGGTCGGCTCCGGCCAGGAAGAGCGGCTCGCCGTTCCTGCAGCTGGGCCGGACCCTGGAGCGGTTCAAGGAGACGACCAAGGGCCTGCGCCCGGTGACGTCGGCCGCTCCGGCGGACCGGGTCGAGTCGCCGCAACAGGACCACGGCACCGGCGCCACGGGCGCAGACGGGTCCGAGGCGACCGACCGGTAGGCGGCCGGCCGGCGGCCGTGGACGAATTGCCTCGTACCGGGACGTGTCACACGCCTCACTCTGGATACGCGGTCCCCACGGCACCACGGACCGCCCCGGAAGGGACCAGGACATGGGCAGCGAGCACGGCCCCCGGTCATCGCCCCACCGATCCGACACGACGCTGCGCGTCAACGGCAAGCCGCACACCCTCACCGTCGACCACCGGCGCGTCCTGCTGGACGTGCTGCGGGAGGATCTGGACCTCACCGGAGCGAAGAAGGGCTGCGACCACGGTCAGTGCGGCGCGTGCACGGTCCTCGTCGACGGGCGGCGCGTCAACAGCTGTCTGCTGCTCGCCGTCGCCCTGGACGGCAGCGACATCACGACCGTCGAGGGCCTGTCCGGCGACGGTGAGGAGCCGCATCCGCTCCAGCGGGCCTTCCTGGACCGCGACGCCTTCCAGTGCGGGTACTGCACGCCCGGCCAGATCTGTTCGGCGGTCGGCGCGCTCGCCGAGGCGGAGTCGGGCCACCCCTCGCACGTCACGGACCCGGCGACCCCTTCCGGACGGCCCGTGGCGCTGGACCGGGACGAGATCCGCGAGCGGCTCAGCGGCAATCTCTGCCGCTGCGGCGCGTATCCGCGCATCGTCGACGCCGTCGAGGACGTGACCGGGGCGGGCAGCACATGACCGGGCCGGCGGCTCAAGGGCACGACCGGGGCAACCAGAGGACGTGATCCGGTGGACACCTTCGCCTACGTACGGGCCGGCAGTCTCGCGGAGGCCGCCGAGGCCTTCGCCGCGCATCCCGGCGCACGCTATCTGGGCGGCGGCACCAACCTCGTCGACCTGATGAAGCTCGGTGTGGAACGGCCGACCGCCCTCGTCGACGTCACCCGGCTCCCGCTGAACGAGGTGACGGAGCTGCCGGACGGATCGCTGCGGATCGGCGCCCTGGTGCGCAACAGCGACCTGGCGGCGCATCCACGGGTGCGCGAGCGCTACCCCGTGCTCTCCCAGGCGGTGCTCGCGGGCGCCTCGGGGCAGCTGCGCAACGCCGCCACGACCGGCGGGAACCTGCTCCAGCGCACCCGTTGCCCCTACTTCCAGGACGTCTCCAAGCCGTGCAACAAGCGGGAACCGGGCAGCGGCTGCGCCGCCCGGGACGGCGTGCACCGCGACCACGCGGTGCTCGGGCACTCCGCGCACTGCATCGCCACCCACCCGTCGGACATGGCCGTGGCCCTGGCCGCGCTGGACGCCGAGGTCGAGCTGTACGGCACGGCAGGGGTGCGCCGGGTGGCGGCGGCCGGGTTCCACCGGCTGCCCGGGGAGGAACCGGAGCGGGACACCGTGATCGAACCCGGTGAACTCGTCACCGCCGTCCTGCTGCCGGCCGCCGCGGCCGGGCTGCCGTCCGCGTACCGCAAGGCGCGCGACCGGGCCTCGTACGCCTTCGCGCTCGCCTCCGTCGCGGTGGTCCTGGAGGTCGCCGACGGCGTCGTCGCGCGGGTGGGGATCGCCTTCGGGGCGCTCGCCCACCGCCCGTGGCGGGCCCGGCGGGCCGAGGCGGCGCTGCTGGGCGCCGCTCCCACCCGGGCGGCCTTCGAACGCGCGGCCGAGCTGGAGCTGTCCGAGGCCCGGCCGCTGCGTGACAACGCGCACAAGGTGCCGCTGGCCCGCAACCTCGCCGTCGACGTCCTGACGCGGCTCGTACCGCACGAGGAGGACTCATGACCGCCGTGGGCGCTCCCGCCGAGCGCAGGGAGGGCCGGGAGAAGGTCACCGGAACCGCCCGCTACGCCGCCGAACAGCCCCTTCCCGGGAGGCTGTTCGCCCGCCCCGTCCTCGCGACGATCGTGCGGGGCCGGGTGACCGACGTCGACGACACCGCGGCGCTGGCGCTGCCCGGCGTCGTCACCGTGCTCACCCATCGCAACGCGCCCCGCCTCGCCGCACAGGACGACGCCACCCTCGCCGTGCTCCAGGGTCCCGAGGTGCCGAACCGGGGCTGGTTCGTCGCCCTGGTGGTGGCCGACAGCCCGGAGGCGGCCCGGGCCGGCGCCGCCGCCGTGCGGGTCGCCTGCGCCGAGGAGGCGTACGACGTCACGCTCACCGCCGCGCACCCGCAGGCGTACGTCCCCGAGAAGGTCGGGGGCGTCTTTCCGGGCCTGCGGGAACTGGGCGATCCCGACGGCGCGTTCGCCGACGCGGACGTGCGGGTCGACGTCGGCTACCGGGTGCCGCCCCTGCACAACCACCCCATGGAGCCGCACGCCAGCACCGCGCACTGGGACGGTGAACGGCTCACGGTGTACACCTCCAGCCAGGGCACCACGGCGGTGCGCGCCGTGCTCTGCAAGATGTTCGGGCTGGCGAACGAACGGGTCACGGTGCTCGCCGAACATGTCGGCGGCGGCTTCGGGTCCAAGGGCATGCCCCGGCCTGACGTGGTCCTGGCCTCGATGGCCGCATGGCACACCGGGCGCCCGGTCACCGTGGTCCTCCCCCGCCGCGTGCTGCCCACCTCCGTCGGCCACCGGGCGTCCACCCTGCACCGGCTGCGTCTGGGCGCAGACTCCGAGGGCCGGCTGACGTCGCTCGTGCACGAGGTGACCACGTACACGTCCCGGATCAAGGAGTTCGTCGAGTACGCGGGCATCCCGGCGCGCGTCATGTACGCCGCACCGCATCTGCGCAGCCTGCACCGCGTGGTCCGGCTCGACGTGCCGACGCCGTCGTGGATGCGGGCGCCCGGGGAGGCGCCCGGCATGTACGCCCTGGAGTCGGCCATGGACGAGCTGGCCGAGGCGCTCGGGACGGACCCGGTCGAGCTGCGGATCCGCAACGAGCCGGACGCCGAGCCGGACAGCGGCAAGCCGTTCAGCAGCCGGCACCTCGTGGAGTGTCTGCGGGAGGGCGCCCGCCGGTTCGGGTGGTCCGACCGGGATCCCCGCCCCCGCACGCGCTCCGCCGGCCCGCTGCTGCTCGGGACGGGCGTGGCCGCCGCCACCTACCCGGCGCAGGTGTATCCGTCGAGGGCGGCGGTACGTGCCCTGCCGGACGGGTCCTTCCTCGTCGAGGTGAACGCCGCGGACATCGGCACCGGCGCCCGTACGGTCCTCGCGCAGGTCGCGGCGGACGCCCTGGAGGTGCCCCTGGAGCGGGTGCGGATCCGGGTGGGCTGCAGTGATCTGCCGACGGCCCCGCTGGCGGGCGGTTCCTCGGGTACCGCCTCCTGGGGCTGGGCGGTGCACGAGGCCTGTGCACGGCTCGCCGCCCGGCTGGCCGGACGTCAGGACCCGTTGCCCGAAGAGGGGTTGGCGGTGAGCGCCGACACCAAGGGGGCGGCCGACGCCGAAAGCCCCTTCGCGCGGCACGCGTTCGGGGCGCACTTCGCGGAGGTCTCCGTGGACACGGTGACCGGAGAGGTGCGGGTGCGCCGGCTGCTCGGCGTGTACGCGGCGGGACGCATCCTCAACCCCCGCACCGCGCGCTCCCAGTTCGTCGGCGGGATGACCATGGGCCTGGGCATGGCGCTGACCGAGGGCAGCACCCTGGACGCCGCCTTCGGCGACTTCACCGAGTCGGATCTCGCGGCCTATCACGTGCCCGCGCACGCCGACGTGCCGGACATCGAGGCGCACTGGATCGACGAGGACGATCCGCATCTCAATCCCCTGGGCGGAAAGGGGATCGGCGAGATCGGGATCGTGGGCACGGCGGCCGCCATCGGCAACGCCGTGCACCACGCCACGGGCGTCCGCTTCCGCGAACCGCCGCTCACCCCCGACCGGGTGCTGACGGGCCTGCTGGAGTCGCCCCGGCACCCGGCTCCGACCGGCTGATCACCCGCTGGGCGGACGTCCGCCCGGGTGCCGGGGCCCACGGGCGTGGCCGCCGTGCGTGTGCGTCCGATGCGGTAATCCCGCCGGAAAGGGGAATCCGGAAACCGAAGGCGGGGAAACCGAGTAAGGACAGACGCCGCGCGACGGACCACAAGGGAGGGCCAGTGGATGCGCCAACCACGCTCGTCGTCATCGCGGTGCTGGCGGCCGTGGCCGTGTTCGCCGTGGCCGCGACCGTGCTCGTGCGTCTGGTCCGGGCCCGACGGGGCCTGAGGCGGGCAGGGCTTCCCACCGGGCCGCGCTGGGTGTTCTGGGGGGCGGTCCTGTACTTCGTGCTTCCCACCGACGTACTGCCGGACCCCGTCTACCTCGACGACATCGGTGTCCTCCTGCTGGCCCTGCGTTCCCTGCGCCGCACCCCCGACGACGCTCCCGGGCGCCTGCCCGACTGACCGTCCGGGAAGAGGTTTTCACCCCCGCTCGACCCGATCTCCCCTGCTCCGCGCCCTGTTCGGTGCCCGACCGCGCGATGATCACGGAGAGTAAGGAAACCAACCACCCGTTCGATTCGTATAAGTGACTGAAGGACGCACCTATCCAGCACCAGCAGCGGGCCCGAGTGACGTCGCACAGCGGCACCGCTTGATCGAAGCAGTACCGACGAGGGAGAGACGATGCAACCGTTCACGCTCAACTACGCACGCCCAGCGGCCGAGTTGGAGTTCAGCACTCCGTACGCCTATGACCCCGGAATGCAGTTGAACGTAACTCTCGACGGCCGGATCGCCGCTCGCGACCACGCCCTCCTGAGAGAACTCGGGACCACGACCTCGACGGCGGGCTCCAAGACCCACTTCGACGACTGAACACGGGCCGACGAAAATGACCGTGCTCATCCTTACCTGTGAAGAGGACGTCACGGCGGACATGGTGGTCGTGCACCTGAACGCCGCGGGCGTCCCCGTCGTCCGGCTGGACCCGGCCGACCTCACCCACTCCGTCGCGCTCTCCGGCGAGTACGTGCACGGTGCCTTCCGGGGCCACCTGTCGTCCGCCGGACGGCTGGTGAGCCTCGAGGGGCTGCGATCGGTATGGGTCCGGCGGCCCGGCACGGCCGCGGCCCGGGCCGCCCAGCCGTCCGCGTGGCTCACGGAGGAGGCCTCGCAGGCGCTGTACGGCATGCTCCGCGGTACCGGGGCGCGCTGGATGAACCACCCGGACGCGTCCCGGCGCGCCCGGCACAAGCCCTGGCAGCTGCGGCTCGCGCAGCTCAGCGGGCTGCCCGTACCGGCCACGATCGTCACAACGTTCCCGCAGGCGGCCCGCGAGTTCGCGGACCGCTACCCGGATCTGGTGGTCAAGCCGGTGTCCGGGGCGCATCCGCAGGATCCGCCCCGTGCGGTGCCCACCACCCGGGTCCCGCCGGGCGCGGACTTCGCCGCCGTCGCCTACGGTCCGACGCTGCTCCAGCGCCGGGTGGCCAAGCGGGCCGACATACGGCTGACCGCCGTCGGCGACCGCATCCTGGCCGCCCGCAAGGAGACGGTCCCCGGCGGCGACCCCGATGTGGTGGACGTGCGCTACTCGCCCTCCACCGCACCGTGGCGTCCCGCCGACGTCCCCCCGCGCCTCGCCGAGGCCGTGCGCAGGTATCTGCGGGAGGCGGAACTGGCCTACGGCGCCTTCGACTTCGCGGAGGACGCCGACGGGACGTGGTGGTTCCTCGAATGCAACCAGTCGGGCCAGTTCGGCTTCGTGGAGGTGGACACCGGGCAGCCGATCGCCCGCACCATCGCGGAGTGGCTGGCCGGTGACCCCCCGGAACACGATGCCCGGCAGGCCGACCGGTGCGGCTCCACCGCCTCATGAGACGTCCGGGCGCGGCGGGCGCCGCTGGGGCACACCGCCGCGCCGGGTCCGGCTCCTGGCCGCCCTCAGACGGCCAGGGACAGTCCGCTCTCCGGGTCCTGCGCGGGCACGACCGCAGCGGACTCGAGCAGGGCGTCCGCCGCGGCGACCGCCTCCCGCACGTCGGGCGTGTCCATCAGCACACACAAGGTGTACGTCACGTCCTGTAGTTCACGAGCCGTCTGCGGCCTGTCCCACTCCGCCTGAGCGATCCTCAGCGTCGCGTACCTGGTCAGCAACGTCCTGGCGACCTTAGGGTCCGGAACGATCACGAGCGCCCCTCTCTCCTGTTTGCGCTGCGTGTGCCCGGACCTGGGCGAATCATGCACGGCAGACGGAAATGTCACCCGCCGGGGTCATGATCCGGCCACCTGCGCTCAGGCGACCTGCCCGCTGTGCAGCTCCGTGTACGCACCGCCCCGGCGCAGGAGTTCGTCGTGCGTGCCGGTCTCCAGGATCCGGCCCTCCCCCATCACCACGATCCGGTCCGCGCCGCGCACGGTGGACAGCCGGTGCGCCACCACGAAGGTCGTGCGGCCGCGCAGCAGCCGGGCGAGGGCCTGCTGGACGAGCGCCTCGGAACGGGTGTCCAGCGCGGACGTCGCCTCGTCCAGGACCAGCACCTTCGGGTCCCGGATCAGGGCGCGGGCGATGGCCAGCCGCTGCTTCTGCCCGCCCGACAGCCGTGCCCCGCGTTCACCGACGAGGGTGTGCAGACCGTCCGGGAGCCGTTCGACGAACTCCAGCGCGTTGGCGTCGCGCAGGGCCGCGCGGACCGTCTCCTCGTCGGCCTCGTCCTCCATGCCGTAGGCGACGTTCTCGCGGATCGTGCCGTCGAAGAGGATCGACTCCTGCGGCACCACCGACACGAACCGCCGGTAGGTGCGCAGGTCGAGGGTGTTCATGTCGGTCCCGTCGAGCAGCACCCGGCCCGAGGTCGGCCGGATGAAGCCGATGACGAGGCTGAGCACCGTGGACTTGCCCGCGCCGGACGCCCCCACGAGGGCGACCGTCTCCCCCGGAGTGACCGAGAGGGAGAAGTCGCGCACCGCCGGGCTGCCGCTGTCGTAGGCGTAGCCGACGTCCTCGAAGGTCACGGAGCCGTGTACCGAGGTGAGTTCGGACCTGCCCTCGTTGTCCTCCAGTTCGGGTGCCTGGAGGACCTCGCCGACCGAACGCACCGACTCCAGGCCCTTGGTGATGACCGGGGCCAGGCCGGTCAGGGTGGTGGTGGAGTTGGTGAGGGTGGTCAGGAAGGCGCTCAGCATCACGACGTCACCGGCGGTGACGCCCCAGACGCCGTAGTACGAGATCAGCGCGGCGCCGGTGAGGACGAGCACGCCGATCACGTTGAGCAGCACCCAGGCCAGTGAGCCGAAGCGGCCGTTGAGCAGGTCGAGGCGCATCCCGGAGGTCAGCAGGCGGCTCAGGGTGCCGTCCATACGGCGCAGCGCCTTGCCCTCGAGCCCGTGGGCGCGGGTGACCGGGATCAGGCGGGTCATCTCGGTGACGCGTGAGGAGAGGGTCTCCACCTCGTGCCGGAAGTCCTCGTTGTGGCTGCGCAGCCGGGCCCTGAGCCGGTCCACGAGGACGGCGGCGACGGGCACGACGACGAGGAAGACGGGCACGAACTCGGGGGTGCGCACGGCGATGATGACGAGGCCGCCGGTGAGCACGGTCAGCGCGCCGAGCCCCTGCTCGGCGGTCTGCTGCACCATCTGCTCCACGGTCTCCACGTCCCGCACCACCTTGGCCTGGAGCACGCCGGCGCTGACCCGGGAGTGGTAGCCGATGGACAGCTGCTGCATACGGGTGCACAGCGCGGACCGCAGGCTGGTGCCCATGCGGCGGACGCTGCCGTAGAGCAGCCGTACGTAGAGGAGGTGCAGGGGGTAGTTGACCAGCAGGATGAACAGGATGACGCCGGTGCTCGTCCAGAGGGTGCCGATCGGCTGGTGCTGGACGACGGTGTCGATGATGGACGCGGTGATCAGCGGCAGCAGCCACACCGGGCTGTGCTTGACCGTGAACACACCGACCGCGCCGGCGAGGCTGCGCCGGTCGGCGCGCAGGAGGTAGGCGAGGGTGCGGATCGGGTGCTCGCCCCGGTACCGGTGATCGAGCGGTCTTTCGTACGACGACGCCATGGACGGCGGTCCTCCCGGTGGTCGTGTCAGACGGCGGCGTCCAGCTCCGCGAGTTCACCGTCGGTGAGGACGAGGTCCGTCGCGGCGAGGGAGTCGAGGACGGTCTCCGGGCGGCTGGCGCCGGGAATGGGCACCACCACCGGCGACTTGGCGAGCATCCAGGCCAGGCAGACCCGTTGCGGGCTGACCCCGTGGGCCTCGGCGACATGGGCGAACGGCGCGTAGGAGGAGCCCAGTCCACGGGCCCGGGAGATACCGCCGAGCGGGCTCCACGGCAGGAACGCGATGCCGAGCTCGTCGCACAGGCGCAGTTCGGGCTCGCTGGAGCGGAAGGCCGGGGAGAACTGGTTCTGTACGGCGACCAGGCGCCCGCCGAGGATGTCGTTCGCCTGTCCGATCTGCTCGGGGTTCGCGTTGGAGATGCCGGCGGCGCGGATCTTGCCCTCGTCCAGCAGCTCCCGCACCGCGCCGACCGACTCCGCGTAGGGGACCCGCGGGTCGGGGCGGTGGAACTGGTACAGGCCGATGGCCTCCACGCCGAGCCGGCGCAGTGACGCCTCGCAGGCCGCCTTGAGGTGTCCGGGGCTGCCGTCCAGGGTCCAGCTGCCGTCGCCGGGGCGCAGATGGCCGCCCTTGGTCGCGACCAGGACGTCCCGTCCCCGGTCGTGTCCGGCGAGGGCCTTGGCGATCAGGGTCTCGTTGTGGCCGACCTCGTCGGCGTGCACGTGGTAGGCGTCCGCGGTGTCGATCAGGGTGATGCCGGCGTCCAGCGCGGCATGGATCGTGGCGAGGGACCGGGCCTCGTCGGGTCGTCCTTCGATCGACATCGGCATGGCGCCGAGGCCGATCGCGCTGATGTCCAGGTCACCGATACGGCGGGTCTGCATGGGCTCGCGGCCTCTTTCGGATGCGGGCGGGCAGGGGTGAGTCCGGTGCACCGGAAGGTGATCGCGGTGCACCGGACGTCCTCCAGCCTGGCCCCGCCGTCGGCCGCGGGTCCAATGGAGATAAGCGAACGCATTCAGCAGCTCGGCCGCTGAATCACCGGGGTGCGGGTCAGGAGCGGCTCGCCAGGTACTCCGTCACGCCCGGCGCCCGGTGCGCCTCCTCCACGCCCACCAGGCCGCCGACCGCCTTCGCGTCCGGCTTGAGCACATAGGTCGACAGGGCGGCGGGCCGGGACACGTCGGAGAAGTCCTGCGGGGAGCCGAGTCCGGTGTCGACGCTCTTCTGCCCGCGGTGCGCCTTCACCACGTCCTCCCGGGCAAGGCTGCCGGCCGCGCAGGCCTTCTTCAGGTCGGCGCCCAGGAGTTGGGCGGCGTTGTATCCGGAGAGCACCCCGGAGTCCACCGGGGAGGCCGGGTACTTCTTCCCGTACGCGGTCACCATCTTCTGGACACCGGGCAGGTCCGAGCTGACGGCGGGCGCCGCGCTGACCACGTTCAGCAGGCCCAGCAGGGCCGGTGCCGCGGGCGTCTTCAACAGCTGCGGCGCGAAGCCGGGCGCGCTGCTGACGACGGGCACCTTCAGTCCGCGGGAGGCGGCGACCCCGACCAGGGAGGCCGTCTGGGCCGGGCCGGCACTGATCAGGACGGCCTTCACACCCGCCTTGCCCAACGCCGACACCTGAGCCGTCAGATCCGTGTCCGTCGCCTTGATCTTCTGCGGGACGATCTTCAGCCCGGCCTGCTCGGCCGCCCAGGTCGAGCCCTCCAGGGCGTTGGCGCCGTAGTCGCCCTCGAAGTACACATGGCCGATGCTGTCGCCCTTGGCGAGTCCCTTGGTGCGGGTGAGGAAGTCGACGGCCGCGAGCATGTCGACGTCGTAGGTGGTGCCCATGACCTGGACGGAGTCCTTGCCCAGCAGGGAGGCCGCCCAGGCCTGCGGGAAGGTGAGCAGATGGTCGCTCTCGATGTCGTCGAGGAGGGCGGCGACGACCGGGGATCCGATGACCTGCGGCAGCGCGACCACGTCCGGGGCGAGGTCGGCGTAGGCGGTGACCGCCTTCTGGACGTCGTAGCCGTGGTCCTTGACGACGATCTCGACCTTGCGGTCGCAGATGCCGCCGCCCGCGTTGGTCTCGTCGGCCCACATCTGCTGGGCCTGCACGATGCTCTTGCCGAGGGTGGCGTAGGGGCCGGTCAGGTCGGTGAGGGCGCCGAGTCTGATGGTCTTCGCGGTCACTCCGGGGCCGGACTTGACGCCGTCGGCGCTCTCGGAGCCGCTGTCGCCGTCCGCCTTGGAGCTGCAGCCGGTGGCCGCGACGAGCAGGGCCGCGAGCGCGGCGGCGAGGAGGGTTCCGGGGACACGGTGTCCGTGGTGCGTGCGGTTCACGGGGTGGGCTCCTTGGTTCGGACGGCGGAGGCTGGTGGACGGGTGGCGGGCGCCGGGGCCGGGGAGGCGGGGCGCAGTCGGGTGCGGACGCGGCGGGTGACACCGCGCAGTCCGTCGGGGGCGTACAGCAGGACCAGGACGATCGCCGCGCCGTAGAGGTAGCGGGCCGCCTCGGTCGGGCCCACCCCGCCGTCGGTGGTGCCGGGGGCGGTCACCAGCGGCAGCTGGTCGGCGTAACGGGTCATCAGCAGGGGCAGGGCGGTGACGAAGACGGCGCCCGCGGCTGCCCCGGCCACCGAGCCGAGACCGCCGATCACGATCATCGCCAGGTAGTCGACCGAGAGGGCCAGGCCGAAGTAGTCGGGGACGACCCGGCGGAAGGCCAGCGCGAGCAGCACCCCCGCCAGGCCCGCGTACATCGACGACACGACGAAGGCCGCCGAGCGGTGGCGGGCGATGTCGACGCCCATCACCGCGGCCGCCGTCTCGCTGTCGCGCAGGGCCGCGAGGGCGCGCCCCGGGCGTCCGCGCAGCAGACCGCGCGCGGTCCACCAGGTGCCGGCCAGCAGGGCGAGGCCGAGGAACCACAGGCGTTCCTCGGCGCCGAACGGCACGCCGAGGAGGACGAGTCCCGGGTCGTCGTCGGTGAAGGAGAACCCGCCGATGCTCAGCGGCGGCACGGAGCGGCCGTTGAACCCGCCGGTGACGGAGTCGGCGGTGAGCAGCACATGGTGGCCCAGGAAGACCAGGGCGAGCGTGGCGACGCCCAGGTAGATGCCGCGCACCCGCCCGGCGACGGGACTGAACAGTCCGCCCGCCGCCCCGGCGAGCAGCACGGCCAGGAGCGCGGCGAGCGCGGTCGGCAGTCCGGGGCCGGGTTCGCCGGCCAGCCAGGTGTAGCCGTAGGCGCCCACCGCGAGGAAGAAGGCGTGCCCCAGGGAGAGCTGGCCGGCGGTGCCGGTGAGCAGGCCGAGGCCGACGGCGCCGATGGCGGCGGCCATCGAGAACAGGCCGATGCGCAGCCAGAAGGCGTCCAGGTAGAAGGGCGGCGCGCACAGCAGGAGGGCGGCCAGGAGCACGACGGCGCCCTTGGGGATGCGTTCAGACACGAGCCGCTCCCTTCGCGCCGAACAGTCCGGTGGGCCGTACCAGCAGGACGGCCACCATCACGGCGTAGGGGGCGACGTCGCCGAACCCCTCGCCCAGCACGTGCAGTTCGGTCTGGTAGCCGGCGGCCAGGGCCTCGGTCAGGCCGATCAGCAGGCTGCCGGCCAGGGCGCCGGGCGGGGAGGTCAGGCCGCCGAGGATCGCCGCCGGAAAGGCCTTGAGGGCGATCTGGCCGGTGGTCCGTTCCAGCCCGGGGGCGGGGAACGCGGCGAGGAACACGGCGGCCAGCGCGGCCAGGGCGCCGGCCAGGCACCAGGCGAGCATGCGCACCCGGCTCAGCCGTACGCCCATCAGGGCGGCGGCCTCCGTGTCCTCCGCGGCGGCCCGCAGGGCCAGACCCCAGGACGTGAAGCGGAACAGGGCGAAGACGGCGCCGATGGCGAGCGCGGAGACGGCGATCGCGGCGAGCCGGCTGTCGGCGACGGTCACCGAGCCGAGGCGGGTCACCGAGTCGCCCCACGGGTCGCCGAGGGTCAGCAGGTCGCCGCCGATGCGCCGGGAGAGGTCGGTGAGCAGCACGATGTCCACGCCGATGGTGACGATGGTCTGCACATGGGCGGCCTGCGGGTCGGGGTCGCCGCGTTGCAGCAGCAGCCGGTCCAGGGCTCCGGCGAGCGCCGCGGTCGCCAGCACGGCCACCGCGAGGGCGCCGGCGAAACCGAGGTCGTCGTGGAGGACGGCGACGAGGTAGCCGCCGAACAGCAGCAGCGATCCGTGGGCGAAGTTGAGCACCCCCGACGCCTTGAAGATCACGACGAAGCCGAGCGCGACCAGGGCGTAGACCGAGCCGAGCGCGAGCCCGGTGAGGATGCTGTCGAGGAGGGCGGTCATACGGGGTCCCCTTCGGAGTGGGTTTCCTCTTCGAGGGCGGTGCCCTGTGCGGGGGTGGTGTCGGTGGCGTCCTGTGCGGGAGCGGTGTGCTCCGCCGGGTTGTCCTCCCCTGGGTCGTCCTCGCCCGGGGTGTCCTCGCCCGGGGTGCCGAGGTAGGCCCGCAGTACTTCGGGATGGCGGCGGACCTCGTCGGGGGTGCCGTGGGCGATGCACCGGCCGAAGTCGAGCACCGTGACCTCGTCGGCGAGCCGCATCACGAGGCCCATGTCGTGCTCCACCAGCAGCACGGACAGGCCGAGTTCGGCGCGGACGGTGTCGATCACCTCGGCCGTCCGGGCGCGCTCGGCGCCGTTCATGCCGGCCACGGGCTCGTCGAGCAGCAGGACGCGCGGTTCGAGACAGAGGGCCCGGGCGAGTTCCACGCGTTTGCGGTCGCCGTACGACAGCAGGGCGACGGGCGTCTCGAAGCGGGCGGCCAGCCCGGTGAGTTCGGCGATCTCCCGGGCCCGCGCGAGGTGGGCGCGCTGTTCGCGCACCGCTCGGGGCAGACGCAGGGCGGTCGCGGCGAAGCCCGCGCGGGAGAGGACGTGCCGGCCGAGCATGAGGTTGTCGGCGACGGTGCCCTCGGTGGTGACGATGTTCTGGAAGGTGCGGGCCACCCCGAGGGCGGCGATCCGGTGGGGCGCGAGTCCGGTGAGTGACGCGTCGCCGAGCCGGACCTGCCCGGACGACGGGCGGTACAGGCCCGACAGGACGTTGAAGCAGGTGGACTTCCCGGCGCCGTTGGGGCCGATCAGGGCGTGCACGGAACCCGGGGCGACGGTGAACGAGACCGCGTCCAGGGCGGTCAGGCCGGCGAACCGCACGGTCACGTCCCGGACCCGCAGTTCCGGGGGTGCTGCCGCGAGCCGGCCCGGGGCGGTACCGGTGGTGGGGCGCAGGCTCACGCGGCCCCCTGGTCGCCGGCGTCGTCACCGAGGTAGAGGCGCCGTACCGCGTCCGTGCGCGCGAGGTCGTCGGCCGGACCGGACAGCCGGACCTCGCCCACTTCCAGGACGTACGCGTGGTCGGCGAGGGACAGCGCCATGCCCGCGTTCTGTTCGACCAGCAGGACGGCCGTGCCCTGGGCGTTGATCTCGCGGATCACCTCGGCGATCCGGAACACCATGCGCGGGGCCAGGCCGAGGGAGGGCTCGTCGAGCAGGAGCAGCCGTGGTGCGGCCATCAGCGCCCGGCCGATGGCGAGCATCTGCTGTTCTCCCCCGGACAGCAGACCGGCCGCCTGCCGGCCGCGTTCGGCGAGCACGGGGAACAGCGTGTACACACGGTCGCGGGCCTCCCGGACCTGTTCGGGCGCCCGCCGGCCGAGGCCGAGGCCACCGGTGCGCAGGTTCTCCTCCACGGTCAGACCCGCGAAGACCCGGCGGCCCTCGGGGACCTGGACGACGCCGGCCCGTACCGCCGCCACCGGGTCACGGCCGTCCAGGACCGTGTCCGCGTAGCGGATGAGGCCGGCCGTGACGGTGCCGCGGTGCAGGCGCAGGGTGCCCGACACCGCCCGCAGCAGCGTGGACTTGCCGGCGCCGTTGGCGCCCAGCAGCGCCACGACCGCGCCGTGCGGGACGGTCAGGGACACGGAGCGCAGGGCTGACAAGGCCCGCCCGTACGTCACGTCGAGACCCTCGACGTGCAGCGCGGGCCGCTCCTGCGGGGGTACTGCGGGCATCGCGGCTCCTCGGATCCGTGCCGGCGGGCACGGAGTTTCGGGGGATGGGGAGCTCACGACAGCACGACGGAGGAGGGGCGGTACAGGCGCGGACGCGGGGTCGCTGCGCCACCCCAACGGGAGGTCGGCGGGGTTGTGCGGGTGCCCAGGGGGACGGGCCGCGGGTGCCCGTACGAGGTGGGGCGGGAGTGCCCTGGGGGTGGAGAGTGACGCAGGAGGGCCGAGGTGCCGCCGGCGCGGAGGCCGGGAGCGAGCAGGGTGCCGCCGCGTGCTGCGGCGGCACCCTGCTCATCGGTGCGTGGTTCCTACTTGGCGCGTCGCGCCTTGCTCCTGCGGCCGTCGGGCCACAGGCGTGGCTTCCTCTTCGCCGCGATGTCCTCGATCCAGCCGGTCGCCAGGATCATCACTGCGATGAGGGGCCAGACCAGCACGAACATCCAGAGCATGTACGTGGAGTCGAGGAAGTCCGTGGCGCTGCCGGACTCCATGAAGGGGAGTCCGTACAGCAGGTCGATGATCGGGACGGTGGCCATGATCAGCAGGTTGTGCCACAGGTAGATCGTGACGGCCCGGTTGTTGGACAGCGTGATCAGCCTGTCCCAGCGGGCCAGCCCGCGCGGGAGTTCCTGCCACGAGGGCGAGTACTGGAGCAGGATCACCACGAACCCGAAGGACCAGGCCGCCTGGGCCAGCGGGATGTCGTTGAGGTCCCAGCCGTCCGGTCCCAGGTGCCCCGAGGCCCACCACAGGCCGAAGGCCATGACGAGTACGGAGCAGGAGACGGCCGCGTAGCGGGGTATGCGTGCGAGCACGCCTTCCTGGTGGGCGAAGCCCAGCACCCAGCAGCTGCCGTAGACGGCGAAGTCGCTGACCGCGTTGCCCGTCTCGCCGGGTATGGAGACCAGGCCGGTGCCCACCACCGCCGTCAGCGCCAGCGGCGCGAACAGCGTGGGCCAGGGCGCTCTGCGGAACGCCCACAGCAGCAGCGGCGAGGCGAGCACGAACCACAGGTAGGCCCGCAGGTACCAGAGCACGCCCGCCGCCTGGATGGCCCAGGTGTTCTCCAGCAGGCCGGACTTGGAACCGATGTCCCAGGGGAACGGAGGCGCGCCGAGCGGGACGACGTAGTTGAGCAGTTCGACGACGCCGAGAGTGCCCCCGTGGTCGGGGTCGTCCAGCACATTCCAGCCGCCCGCGAACATCAGCGTCAGGACGACCGCGCCGAAGAGCCACAGCGGCGGCAGCAGTCGCCGCACGCGGTCCCGGATCACGCCCAGGGGCGGGCGCTTCAGCGAGCGTGCCATCAGCGAGCCCGCCAGGGCGAACATCACGCCCATGGACGGGAAGACCACGGTGAGCCAGGCCCAGCCGAACAGGTGGTAGACGACCACGCGGACCAGGGCGATCGTGCGCAGCAGGTCGAGGTAGCGGTCGCGTCCCGGCTTCTTCGCGGCGGCATGGCCCGCGGCCGTGGCGGACGGATCCGGGACGGCCGGCCCGGTCCGCTGCCGCGGGACGCCGAAGGCCGGCGTCCGCTCGGCGCCCGCGTTCGTCCCGGTCGGGTAACCCTGGGTCATGCGACAGGCCTCCGGTCGTTGGTGCCGCCGGTGCGCTCGCGCGGCACCGGACCGCCCGGCGCCTCGACGGCGCCGGTGCGGCGCAGCTTCTGCCAGCGCAGCCGGCCGCCGGTGAGGGCGGTGATCCAGGACTGGAGGAGCACGACGTACATGAGCTGGCGGTAGAGGATCTGCTGGAGGGGCAGCGAGATCAGGTGGGTCATGCGTTCGCGGTCGAGCCGGAAGGCGTAGGCCGCGCAGACCGCCTGGACGGCGAGGACGCCCAGCCAGGCCACGATCGTCTTCTGGGTGGGGCCGAAGACCACTCCGTAGAGGAGGAAGACGTCGATGAGCGGGGCCAGCAGCGGGGCCAGGACCATGAACAGCGAGACGAACGGCAGACCCACGCGGCCGAACCGGCCGGACGGGCCGCGCTCGAAGACCGCCCGGCGGTGCTTCCAGATCGCCTGCATGGTGCCGTACGACCAGCGGTAGCGCTGGGACCACAGCTGCTGCACGGTCTCCGGGGCCTCGGTCCAGGCACGGGCCTTCTCCGCGTACACCACTTTCCAGTTGTCGCGGTGCATGGCCATGGTGATGTCGGTGTCCTCGGCGAGCGTGTCGTCGCTCATGCCGCCGACCCGCTCCAGGGCCGAGCGGCGGAAGGCGCCGACCGCGCCGGGGATGGTGGGCATGCAGCCCAGGACGTCGTACATCCGGCGGTCGAGGTTGAAGCCCATCACGTACTCGATGTGCTGCCAGGCGCCGATCAGCGAGTCCCGGTTGCCGACCTTGGCGTTGCCGGCCACGGCGCCGACCTTCGGGTCGCCGAAGGGCTGCACCAGTTCACGGACGGTGGACGGCTCGAAGACGGTGTCGCCGTCCATCATCACGATCAGGTCGTACCGGGCGTTGGCGATGCCCCGGTTGAGGGCCGCGGGCTTGCCGGCGTTGAGCTGGCGGACGACCCGGACGTTCGGCAGCCCCATGTCCTCCACGATCCGCGCGGTGCCGTCGGAGGAGCCGTCGTCGATGACGAGCACCTCGATGGGGTGCTCACTCGCCATCAGCGAGCGGACGGTGTTCTCGATGCACTTGGCCTCGTTGTACGCCGGAACCAGCACCGACACCGGTTCGGTGATCGCGGGGCCCCAGCCGAATCCGGGCCGGCGCACCCTGCGGGCGTGCAGGGCGGACAGCAGCAGCATGAGCCCGAACCGGCTGATGACCAGGACGCCGATCACCGCGAGGCCGACCATCAGCACTCCGGTGACGTTCTCGGCGGCCCCGACGAGGAAGATCCACGCCTTGCCCTTCCACAGGTCGAGGCCGGTGACCGGGGTGTGCGCGCTGGGCGCGCCGAGGGCGTCGGTGAGGTTCTCGAACTCGTAGCCCCGGGACTGCAGGTCGGGCAGGAACCGGTCCAGCGCCTGGACCGTCTGGTGGCGGTCGCCGCCGGAGTCGTGCATCAGGACGATCGCGCCCTTGCCGCCCTTGGGCGTGGCGCGCCTGATGATCTCCTCGACGCCGGGCTTCTTCCAGTCCTCGCTGTCGGTGTTGTTGACGACGGTCAGGTAGCCGAGCGAGCCGATGTACTCGGTGACCGGCCAGGACTTGTTGTCCATCGCGTCGGCGAAGGACGAGTACGGCGGACGGAACAGCGAGGTGCGGATGCCCGCAGCGCCGGCCAGTGCGAGCTGGTTCTGGGACAACTCCCAGGAGATACGTTTCTTCGACTGGAAGGACAGGTCGGGGTGGTTGAAGGTGTGCAGGCCGACCTCGTGGCCTTCGTCGACCATGCGCTGGACCAGGTCCGGGTAGCGGGAGGCCATGGTGCCGGTGACGAAGAAGACGGCGTGCGCGTGGTGCTTCTTGAGGACGTCCAGGACCCTCGGGGTCCAGACCGGGTCGGGACCGTCGTCGAAGGTCAGGACCAGCCGGTGGTCGGGCACCTCACGGCTGGTGCTGCGGCCGCCGCGGCTGTCGATGACCGGGCCGCCGTCCAGGATCTCGTCGGGCACCTTGTCGACGGCCGCCTCGGGCTGGATGCGGTGGTCGGCGAGGATCTCGCTGTGGACGTAACCACGCACCATCAGCATCGCCATCATGGCGACCAGGACGAGGCTGGGCAGCATCAGGCGCATCGGTACGCGGCGGCGGCGGGCGGCGCTGTCACGGGCCGCGGCTGCGGCTCTGCGACGGCGGGCGGGGAATGCCATCGGAAGGTGTGCTCCAGAAAGGGACCGGCAAGGACCGGTAGGGACCGGAAGGAAGTGAGCGGGGCTGCGGCGAAGAGGGGTCAGCCGACCGACGCCGAGTTCGCCTCGCCGACGACCTCACCCGTCCCGCCGGTGTCGTCGACGGCGCTCGGCGAGGCGCTTGCGCCGCTGTCGGGCTGACTCGCCTCGGGCGAGGCCACGGCGGACTCCGACGCGGCGGGACTGGGCGCGACCGCCGTGGCGGTGGGGTTCACGGGCGTCGTCCCGGTGGACGCCTCGGGCAGCGCGGACGCCGCCGGCAGACCGGGGCTCGCGGTGGCGCCGGGCGCGTCGGTGGCGCCGCCGCCCGTGGCCGACACCGACGCCGCGGAATCCGTCGAGCCGGCGTTCGGCACGGCGCTGTCCGAGCCCGAGGGGCTCGCCGAGGCGGAGGGCACGGACGAGGGCTCGACCTTCGCGGCGGGCGTGTCGCCGCCCAGTCCCGGCAGGGGCAGCCAGGGCGCGCTGGAGTTTCCGGAGACCAGGGTGACGACGATGACGAGGGCGTACACGGCGCAGGCGACGCCGACGGCCACACCGAGCAGGCGCAACCGGCGGCTGCGACGGCCCGACTCGTCGACGAAGACGGGCGTGCCGGCGCCGTCCTGGGACTCGAGCCGGCTTCCGGAGGCGCCCGCGGCGGCCGCCGGGTCGACGCCCGCGAGCTGCACCGTCAGTTCGTCCGCGTCGTGGAGGGGCTCGGCCGCACCGGTGTCCGTGAAGGCCGGGTACACCGCGGTGCCGCCGGACGGCGGGGCCGACGCCTCGGCGCGCGCGGAACCGGGTTCCTCCGCGGCCTCCCAGAAGCTCCCGGTCCGTACCGCTCTCGCCTGAATGCCGGCTCGGCGCCCGGCGAACACGGTGCCGTCGGGCCCGGATGGATCGTCCGACCCTTCAGGTTGGGCGTCATCCAGCCAATGTTCCACTTACCCATCCCCCACGAGACTGCTGCGGGGGTGCGCAGACGATGCCAGGCACACGCCGTCCGGACCAAGCCCCCACCTGGTCCGAGCGCCCCCCAAATAGTTGATGCTTGGACCGTGACTATAACTCACCTAGTGAAAGCGTGAAATTTGTGTCAGAAGTGTGAAGAAGCCGGTCCGCTGACGGTGACTGAAAATAATCCTCGCACAACCGTGCGGCATACATGTAGGTCCATCTCACAAGGCGGACGACATTCACAGGTGCCGCATGAAAGACCGATCGGTAATTCGGGTCATCGGGTATATCCCGTGCCATAACACCGCCGGTGGACGCTCAGCGGGTACGCAGTCCCCGCGCCGTCAGGGCGAGGCTGATCTCCACCAGATCGGTCGGCCGGGCCAGGGAACGGCCCGTCAGCTGCTCGTAGCGGCGCAGCCGGTTGAGGACCGTGTTGCGGTGGCAGTACAGCCGCTCCCCCGCCCGCTGGGCGGAGCCGTCGCAGGCGAGCCAGGTGGCCAGGGTGTCGAGCAGCACGGCCTCGTCCGCGGGTTCCAGACCGCCCAGCGGTCCGAGCACCCGCTCGACCAGCGCCGTACCCAGGTCGGGGGTGGAGACCACCAGTGCGGCCGGGAGATGCTCGGTCAGCCGGATCGTGCCGCCGGTCCGCGGGCACATGTCCAGCGCGATGTCCGCCAGGCGGCGGGCGTCCCCGACCGCGGCCAGTCCCGACACCGCCGTGCTGACCCCGGTCCGTGCGCTGCCGGAGACCGACGGGACGACGGCCGACGGGACGGCAGTCGAGGAGACGACGGCCGGTGGGACGACGGCCGGTGGGTACTGCCGCAGGCCTGCGCCCTGACTCCCGCCCCGGCCCACGCCCGCACCCACGGCCTCGCTCCCGCTCTCGCCCTCGCTCCCGCTCTCGCCTTCGCCCAGCAGGACGATGCCGTAGTCCACCTCGACCCCGGTGTGCCAGTACACGCGCCTGCCCCGGCCGTGGGCGGCCCGCGCCCCGGCGCCGTCGGAAGGACAGCCGGCCGTCACCGCCACGACGACGTACCGGCCCTCTTCGGGGAGGTCCAGCGCCTGGGCGGTCTCGGGCAGGTCCGCGATCCGGCTGGCGCCGTCGAGCAGGGCGCCGGCCAGCACCCGCAGCCGGTTCTCGCGCCGCCAGGCGAGCTGTCGTTCGACCTGCCGGTAGGCGTCCGCGACGAGGGTGCAGTGCTCGTCGACGAAGTTCCACACGTCGGCGGCGATGTGCACGAGCAGCCGCACGTCCTCGGGGGCTGTGCGGCAGGTCTCCTCGATGAGGCCCTGCCACACCAGGGAGCCGCCCAGCCGGAACGCGTGCAGCAGGGCGTCCAGCGGAAGGCCCTGTTCCGCTCGGGTCGCACCGATCTTCCAGGAGCACCGGCGGGCCGCGTCCCGGCTGCCGCGCGGGTCGATCAGCGAGGACACGCTGTGCCGCAGCGAGCGGTGCACCTCCTGCCAGGTGGCGGCGGGATCGCTCGTCACGGCCGCGCGGTAGGCGGGCTCCTGGTCCTGGAGCGCGGCCACCAGCCGGTCGGTGAGGTCGGGCAGGTCCGCCAGGAGCACCCGGGCGGCGCGGTGCAGGACCCGCAGGGCGTCCGCGTCGATCAGCGACCGGACGGGCTGCGGATGCGGCCGGGGTCCGGGCGCGGCCGGTGCGCCGGCCGCGGGACGGAACACGGTCCGTGACCGTAGGGCCTGATGCATCGCGGTCCTCCCCCGGGGCAGTGGTCGGCCGTCCGACTCGTCCTGCCACGAAGGATGGCATACCGTCCGGTCGGTCCCTAGGGGTGTGCACCATTGTTTTCGGTCCGATCAACCCTCCTGTCCGGCCTTCTCGACCATGCGCACCAGTTCGACGCGGGAGCGAACCCCCAGCGCCGCGAAGACCTTCCGCAGGTGGTAGTCGACGGTCCGGGTGCTGACCGAGAGGGTCAGCGCCACCTCCCGGTTGGTGGCGCCCTCGGCCACGCACCGGGCGATCCGCAGCTGCTGCGGAGTCAGTCCGCCCAGCCCCGCCGCCCGCATTCCGCCGCCCGGCGCCACACCGCCGGCCCGCAGTTCGGCGCGGGCCTGGTCCGCCCAGGCCCGCGCGCCGCAGCGTTCGAACCCGACCAGGGCCGCGCCGAGACGATCGCGCGCCTCGCTCAGCCGGCGGCGCCTGCGCAGCCACTTGCCGTGCAGCAGCTCGGTGCGGGCGCGTTCGAAGTCGCCGCCGCCGGCCGCGTCGTGCAGGTCGAGCGCGCGACGGTACAGGGCGTCGGGCCGGTCCGCCGGGGCCAGCAGCGCACGGCAGCGCGTCAGTTGGGCGGGAGCCTGGGGGTCGGCGCCGAATCCGGCCCACCGGGCGAACTCCTCCACGACCTCGGTGACACCGTCGTCGGCCCTCCCGGTCGAGGCGGCGGCCTCCACGAAGCAGGGCACGGCGAGCATCCACACCGCGAAGTGCCCCCTGCGCGGCCCCGGACGCACCAGTGGCCCGAGCCGGTCCGCGGCCTCCCGGGGGCGCCCGCGGGCGAGGTCGGCGCGGGCAGTCGCCCACTCCGCCAGCGTCGCGGCCTGGACGAGGCCGTGCCGCAGGGCGGTGGCCAGCGCGGCATCCGCGTGGGCGGCGACCTCCTCGGGGGCGCCCTCGATCGACGCGGCGAGGGCGAGTACCGCGTGGTGGTGGGCGGCGGTGTTGCGCTGCCCGGTCCGGTGCGCGGCCCGCAGTCCCTCCTCCGCGTGGGTCCTGGCCAGCACGTGCCGTCCGGCGCGCAGTTCGGCGTAGGCGAGGTACTCCCGGGCCCGGGCGAGGGCCGCGGCGGTCCCGGGGGTGCGGGCGGCGGCCAGGGCCCGCGCCCCGGCACGGCGGGCGGCCGCCAGGTCGCCCAGCAGCAGGGCGGCGGCAGCCGCGCGCAGCGCCGTGTCCGGCTCGTCGACGGCAGCCACGCTCGCCCCGCCGCCCGCGCCACCCACCGCCTCCGCGTCCGCCACCAGCCGCCGCAGAGGCCCCGCCGCCTGCGCGAACTGCCCTTCGAGCAGGGCCCGGAGGCCGGTGCGATAGCCACACGACACGGCCCCGCTGCCCGCCCTCACCGCCCCCCGCCCGAGCGCCGACCCGCCCTGACCCCCGGCATGGCTCCCGGCATGGCCCGCCGGAAGGTCCCGGGCCGGCCGGATGCCGACCCGCGCGCCGGCGTCCACGCGGTCCTCGCCGTCCACGGCGTCCACGCCGTCCACGCCGTCCACGGCATCCGCCCTGCCGCACGGCCGGTGCCGGCTGCCCGGGTTGTCGCCCGGAGACCCCGGCGGGTCCGCCGCCTGGCCTCCGGGCGGCGTGATGTCAGGACACGCGTCCGGATCCGGGGTACCGCCCCCGCCGCCCAGCAGGGGCCGGCGGCCAGGGGCGTCGCCAGACAACCCGGGCCGGATCGCCGGAACGCCCCGGGCCGGCCAGGTGTCGGATCGCGCGTCCGGATCCAGGCGGTCGTCCCCGCCACCCAGCAGGGGCCGGCGGCCAGGAGCGTCGCCCGGCGACCCCGGCCGGGGCAGGCGACGCGGGGCGTGCCCAGCAAGTCCCGGCCGGTCCGTCGCTTGGTCCCCGGACGGCGGTGGGGGGTCGGGGTGTGCGTCGGGGGGCGGGGGGTCGTCTTCGGTGGTCAGCAGGTGGCGGCATCCCTGGGCGTCGCCCGCTGCCCAGGCGGCGTCCACCGCGGACAGAAGGGCCGACTGCGCCTGCCGTGGGGACGACCCGGCCAGCAGACGGGCCGCCAGCAGCAGGGACGCGCGGGCCTCGTCGACCGGGCCGTCGTACAGGACCGTGGTGCCGCGCACCAGCTCGACGCGGCCGCGCAGCGCCGCGGGCGCCGCGCTGTCCCGGGCCCTGTCGAGCAGCCGCAGAGCCCGGTGCGTACGTCCGTCGAGCAGGGCCTGTTCGGCCGCGGCCGTGTACCACTGCGCGCGCCGCGTGCCGTCCTCGGCCAGTCCGGCGGCACGGGTGTACGCCGCGCACCGCAGGCTGCGGGGATGCGCCGGGTCGTCGGCAGCCGCGGCCAGTTCGGTCGCCGTCCCGCGCAGAGGCGCGGCGGTGGACCGTGCCCGGTGCAGCAGGGCGTGCAGACCGGCGGCTCCCGCGTCCTCCAGCACCCGGGCCAGCGCGCGGTGCGCGGCACGGCGCCGCTCGGGCCGCGCCCCCGCGTACACCGCGCGGCGCAGCAGATCGCTGTGGAACCCGACCTCGCCGTCGGCCAGGACGAGCACCTCGGGCAGCGGATCGGAGGGCGGTGCGGGCGCCACGCCTGCAGTGGTCCCCCGCAGATGCTCCGCTCCCCGCCGCGCGAGTGCCAGGCCGATCCGGGTGTCCTGCGTGTCGTCCGCGTCCCGTACGGCCGCCGCGACCGTCAGCAGCAGGTCCTCCTGGGCGGATGTGAACCCGGTCAGGAAGCCGCCGGCCAGGCCGGTCAGGAGCTCGGCGTCGACCGGCGGACCGGGCAGCCTCCGACGACCGCGGATCTGGGCGGGCGAGAGCCGCCGGACCATGGCCAGCAGCAGGGCCGGACTGCCCTCGGCGGCGTCCACCAGGTCGTCGCGCACCGCCCGGTCGAGGGCCCCGTCCGTCGCCTCGTCCAGGAGCGCGGCCGCCTCCGTCGGGGAGAGCGGGTCGACGCGGACCACCGGCAGCGCGGTGAACTCCCGGTCGATGGGGCGGTGTCCGGACACGCTCAGCAGCACGCTCACCCGGCCGTTCCCGCGCAGCCGCTCGGCGGCACGGCCCACCGCGGCCCTGGTGGGGGCGTCCCACAGATGCGCGTCGTCGACGCACACCAGCAGCGGCGTACCGGCGGAGGCGGCCCGTAAGGCGTCGAGAAGCACCGCGCAGGGCGGGCCGGCGACGGACCACGGGCCCACCGGTGCGCCGAGGGCGCCAAGGTCGCCGAGGGCGCCGAGCAGCGCGCGCAGGCCTCCGAGGGGTACGGCCGACGCCGCCCGGTCGGCCCGAACACCGACCACGGACGCGGCCGGGCACGAGCGGGCGGCGCGGGCCAGGAACGCCGTGCGGCCGCAACCGGGTTCACCGGTCACCACCCGCACACCGCCGCCGACGGTCGTCTGTCCGGTCATTCCTGTGACGTTACGTACGGGTAACGGGCGGTGGAAGCCGTCCGACCGGGGCGACGAGAAGGGCGGCACGGGCCGTTCGGGGCCTGTCACCAGTGGGTTCGCGTGCGACGGGCGTGGCACACCTTGTGCCGGGTCCCAACGGCCGCCGCCGCGCCGCGTGCACGGGCACAGGCGCCGGCGCGGCGACGGCAGCGGCAGCGGGGACAGCGACAGCGGCCCGTTCTCCTCACGGTGTCTCAGGACGTGTGCGGGCAGTTGCCCCGGTACTCGTCGATCGTCGTGCTCGGCTGCGGCAGCGGGCACAGGAACTGCTCGTAGCGCGTGTCGTTGTCGATGAAGCGCTTGAGCCACGAGATGCCGTACTTCGCGATCGTCGTGTTCGCCGAGTTCGGGGTGAAGTGCGTGGCGTTGTTCAGCTCCAGATAGGCGCGGTCCAGGGAGGACGGCAGGCTGGTGTAGAACGGCTCGGCGTGGCTCGCGACGGGGGCGACCGTGTCGCCGTCGGCGCCGACGATCAGCGTGGGGGTGCTGACCTCGGGCCAGGACTTGTCGAGGTTCCACGGGGTGAGCGGGATCGCGGCCTGGAGCGAGGGCCGCGCCTTGGCGGCCTCCAGGCTGCCCCCGCCGCCCATGGAGTGGCCCATGACGCCGAGCCGCCCACTGTCGACGCGGGTCCGGACGGAGCTGACCTGCGTGAGGTGGTCCAGGGCCGCGAGCAGCTGACGGCCGCGGGAGTCGGGCTGGTCCAGCGTGGTGAGGGTGTCGATGGTGAAGACGACGAAGCCCTGGGACGCCAGCCGCGGGCCCAGCCAGGCGATGGAGGACTGGGTGCCGGTGTAGCCGGGTGAGACGGCGATCGCGCCGAAGGTGCCGTCGCCGGTGCTGGTCGGGTAGTAGATCGTGCCGCCGCCGAAGCCGGTGACGGCGAGCGAGGAGACGGTGGTCTGGGAGACCGCGTACGGGCCGCGCAGTGCCTCGATGCCGGCGGTGGTGGGTGCCGGGCCCCGCTCGTAGGGGTTGTCCGCCGCCTGCGCGCCGGGGCCGCTGAGCGTGGTGAGGCCGACGACGGCGGCGACCGCCGTCGCGAGCCGGGCGAGCTGTCCGGACCTGCGGTGGGGGGAGCCGGTGGAGGCGCGATGGGCCGCACCGGTGCGCACGTGATGCTGCACGAGGAGTCGTCCTCTCGGTCGGGCGGGCCGCGAGGGGCGCCGCCGCTGGGCTGGGGGTGCCACTGTCGGGGCGGGGCCGGTGCGCGGGGATCGGCGATGTCACCGGTCTCGTGGCCCCGTCTCGTAAGCCCCGGTTCGTGGGCCCCGGTCTCGTGGCTTTGCACCGGGGAACCGGGAGACGGGCCCCGTGCGGCAGGCGGCTGGGCCGGGTCCGGGAGCGGTACGGCGTGGACCTCGACGAGCACGGCACCCGGCTGCTGTGCGTGGGGTTCGTCCGCGCGCACAAGGGTTCCGCGTGTCTTTGGCCTGTCCCCGAAGACGTGCGCCCGGCACGGGAGGAGTCTGGAAGTGTCACCCGACCGCGTGACAGCCTTCCTCGCCCGAAGGAGACGAGCACGTGCTGCTCCCCACCGAGAACCAGCGGACCGGCCGGCGCACCGACCAGCGGACCGGCCGGCAGACCGATCGAAGCGGCGATCAGCCGGACGACGACTCTCCCGTCGCCCTCGCCGTACGGCAGGCCGTCGAGGATGGGCTGCTCGGCGAGGACCGGCCGCTGGCCGGGTTCGTCGACGAGCGGGGTGTGCGCGACAGCGTCGCCGCCCTGCACGAGGCGTTCGCGCGGGTGCCGGACGTCCTGCACACCTTCGCCGCCAAGGCCTGTCCGCTGGTGCCCGTCCTGCGGCTGCTCGCCGACGCCGGCATGGGCTGCGAGGTGGCGAGCCCCGGCGAGCTGCGCCTCGCGCTGGACGCGGGGTTCGCCCCGACGCGCATCGTGCTGGACTCGCCGGCGAAGACCCGCCGGGAGATCCGGGAAGCCCTCGCCCTGGGCGTCGCGCTCAACGCGGACAACCTCGACGAACTGGACCGGATCGACGCCCTGCGCCCCGAGGACTGCGCGTCGGTGCTCGGGGTGCGGGTCAATCCGCAGGTCGGGGGCGGGTCGATCGGTGCGATGAGCACGGCGACCGCGCACTCCAAGTTCGGAGTGGCCCTGGGTGACCCGGGGGCCCGCACCCGCGTCGTCGAGGCCTTCGCACGGCGGCCGTGGCTGACCCGGCTGCACGCGCACGTGGGCTCGCAGGGCTGCCCGCTGCCGCTGATCGCGGAGGGCCTCGCCCGGACGCACCGGCTCGCCGAGGAGATCGACGCGTACGTCGGCCGCCGCCAGGTGACCAGCCTCGACCTGGGCGGCGGACTGCCGGTGAACTTCGCCGACGACACGGTCACGCCCACCTACGCGGAGTACGTGGCCGAGCTGACCGCCGCCGAGCCGGCGCTGCTGGACGGCCGCTACCAGGTGGTCACCGAGTTCGGCCGCTCCCTGATCGCGAAGAACGGCTTCACGGCGGCCCTCGTCGAGTACGTCAAGGACGCCGGTGGCCGCCGGGTCGCGCTCACCCACGCCGGCGGGCAGGTCGCCACCCGCACCGTCTTCATGCCGGAGGCCTGGCCGCTGCGGGTGTCCGCGTACGGCCCGGACGGCACGCCCAAGCGGACGCCCCTCGTGCGGCAGGACGTCGCCGGGCCGCTCTGCTTCGCCGGGGACGTCGTGGCGCACGACCGGCCGCTGCCCGCCCTCTGCGAGGGGGACCTGGTGGTGCTGCACGACACGGGCGGGTACTACTTCTCGGCGCACTGGTCGTACAACAGCCTGCCGAGGCCCGCCGTGTACGGCTACCGGCTCGAGGACGGTCGGGTCGCGTTCGCCACGATCCGGTCCGCGCAGACCGTCGGGGAGATCTCCGCGGAAAGCGGACTGGCCCAGGCGGACGCCCTGCTGACGGGTTTCGCCGCACCGCCCCGGCCCTGATCCGCGCCCGGCAGGCATCAGCGGCCCGATCCGGAGCACCCGGCACCCCGTCGCCTGCCGAGGAGAGAACCGTGCTCTGGGTCGCCGTACTGCTGCTGCCGCTGCTGTCCGTGCTGCTGGCGGTCCTGGACCGGGTCGAGGACCGCCTCCTCGCGCCGGTCCGGGCCAAGCGGCGTCATGCCGGGCACCGGCGGCATCTCCGTCTGGTCCGGGGCGCCTCCGCCGCCGCGGTGGCGGACGACCCCCGCTCTGCGGAGGTCCGGGCGGCCTGACGGCCCGGGGCTGCCGCCCGGGGTGTCCCGGACGACGGTGGTGTGCGAGGCTCGCGTCCGGAGTCGGCGTCCCGGCGAGGACGTCACCCCTCACGTCGGTCGGCATCAGGGAGAGTCAGCGGTATGCGCATCGGTCTGCTCGGCACCGGCCCCTGGGCACAGATGGTCCACGCCCCCGTTCTGGAGGCGCACGACGCGCTCGACTTCGTCGGCGTCTGGGGCCGGCGCCCGGAGGCGGCGAAGGAACTCGCCGACCGGCACGGGACACGGGCCTACGACGACGTGGACGCCCTGCTCACGGATGTGGACGCGGTGGCCGTCGCACTGCCGCCGGACGTCCAGGCGCGGCTCGCGGTGCGGGCCGCCGGGGCCGGTTGTCATCTCCTGCTCGACAAGCCCGTCGCCGCGACGGTGGCGGGAGCACGGGGCGTGGTCCGGGCCGCGCGGGAGGCCGGGGTCGCCTCGGTCGTCTTCTTCACCACCCGGTTCGGGCCCGAGGCCGGTGCCTGGATCGCCGAACAGGCGGAGGCCGGGGGATGGTTCACCGGGCACGCCCAGTGGCTGGGCGACGTGTTCCACGGGACGGGCGACCACCCCTTCGCCACGCCCTGGCGCGGTGAGAAGGGCGCGCTGTGGGACGTGGGTCCGCACGCGCTGTCCGTGCTGCTGCCGGTCCTCGGCGACGTCCGCCGGGTGACGGCCGCGGCCCGGGGTCCCCGGGACACCGTCCATGTGGTCCTGGACCATGTGGACGGCGCCTCGAGCACCCTGACGCTCAGTCTGACGGCGCCGCCCGCGGCGACGGGCGCGGGCGTGGAGCTGCGCGGCACGGCCGGGGTGACCAGGCTGCCCCAGGGTGGCGGCGACGCGGCCGACGCCCTCACCCGGGCCGCGGACGAGCTGCTCGCGTCGGCCCGTGACGGCCGCCCCCACGCCTGCGACGCCGCGTTCGGACTGCGTGTCACGGAGATCCTGGCCGACGCCGAGGCCCTGCTGACGGCCGGAGCACACTGACGCACCGCCCCCTCGGAGCCCCTGGAACCCGCCAGGTCCTACCGGCACCGGCAGGCACCGGCAGGCACCGGCAGGCACCGGCAGGGACTCGGCGGGACCCGCCGAGTCCCTGCCGAGTCCCGCCGAGCCCCGTCCCAGGGGCTCGGTCGGCTGTCAGCCGATCTCGAAGTTCACCCGCTCCCGCACGATCGGGTAGCCGGCCTTCGTGAAGTGCGCCGCCATGGGGAAGTTCCCCTGGTCGGTGGCGCCGGCGATGAACTCGGCGCCCCGCTCGGCGAGATAGTGGGTGCACTCGGCGAGCAGGTCGTACGCGTATCCGTGACCCCGGTGGTCCGGGAGCACGCCGATGAAGCCGACGCAGGGCCCCGAGGGGTTGTGGGCCGGGATGTGGATGCCGACCGGTTCGCCCTCAGGGGTGCGGGCGACCTGCCACCACTCGCGCGGTGACGGGCACCAGCGGAAGAAGTCGATCTCCTCCTGGGCGGCCTGGTCGAGGCCGCCCTCCTTGATGGCCTTGCGGGCGTGGGCGTCGAGGGTGTCGGAGTGGATGCGGCGCAGGGCGTCGAAGAACACCGCGTCGTCCGGTTCGGGGGCGAAGCGCAGCCGGCCGGGACGCTCCGGCAGCCCGCACTCCGGGGTCCAGCGGTAGACGAAGCGTTCCACCAGCGGGGTGTGGCCGGCCGCGCGGGCGACGGCGTGGCGGGCCTCGGAGGCGGCCCGCATGGCGGGATCCTCGCGCCAGCCGCCTGGCATGACCAGTTCCAGGCCGACCTGCCAGGGGGCGGTGCGCAGGAGTTCGGCGGCGGCCTCCTCCTCGCCGTCGGCGAAGTCGAACCACTCCACCACGAGCGGTTCGGTGTCCTCGGGCCCGCCCCACCAGACGGCGCGGGCGACGACCCGGCCGTCCCGCAGGGCGACGCGCTTCCAGTCGGGCCGGTAGGTGATCCTGCCGTAGGCGTCGGCGGCGCGCAGCGGGTCGGGCAGGGTGTCGAACAGATGGACGTCGCTCTCGTCGAGAGCGCGGATGACCAGATCGGTCACGGATTCCTCCGGGTCGCGTAAGGCGTGGTGCGCTCCCGGGGCGTCGGACGAGAGTCAGACGCGGCACGCCGGGGTCACGGAGCGGGAGCGCGGGATGAATGCGGATCGCATGGCGCTCGCCTCCTTCCGTGGGTGTCCGGGCGTGCGGTCACACGGTAGGCGGCCCTCCTTGATCGCGTCCACCGGTTTTTCGGCGTGCGCCCGCCCCGGCCACGGTGGAGCGTGGTGGTGTGGGACGACTGGACGGGGAGCGGCGGGGCTGGCTGCGGGGCGCGCCGCCGCCGCGCTGGGTGCGGGCGCTGCCGCTGGTGCTGGTCGCGGGCGTCTGTGTCGCGACCCTGGTCAGCCCCGAGCCGCTGGACATCGGGTTCATGCTGGGCGCGATCCCGCCGCTGGCGGTGCTGTCGTACGGTCCGGCGGCGACCGCGCTGCTCGGCGCGGCCGTGGTCGTGATGCTCAACCTGCCCGCTTTCCAGCTCGACCAGCCGGGCCAGACCGATGTGCTGACGGTGTCCTTCGTCGCGCTGCTGAGCGTGTTCGTGGCGTTCGTCCGCCGTCGCCGGGACGCCCAGCTGGACACCGAGCGCACGATCGCCGAGGCCGCGCAGAACGCCGTGGTGCCGCCGGTCCCCGACCGGGTGGGTCCGCTGCGCTGCGCGGGTCTGTACCGGGCGGCGCAGCGCGGGACGCTGGTCGGCGGTGACTTCTTCGACGTCCGGACGAGCGAGCACGGGGTGCGGGCGGTGCTGGGCGACGTGCAGGGACACGGGCTGGCGGCGGTGGCGACGGTGGCCTCGCTCCTGGGGGCGTTCCGGGAGGCGGTGCTCGACCAGCCGGACCTGGCGCGGGTCGCCGCCCGCCTGGACCGGCGGCTGACGGTGGACTCGGCGCGGGTCAGGCACGCCGAGCTGTTCGCGACGGCGGTCCTCATGGAGTTCACGCCGGACGCGGACGCCGTGCGCGTGGTCGTCTGCGGGCATCCGCCGCCGGTGCTGCTGCGCGGGGGCACGGCCACGGAGCTGGACGTCGTCCCGTGGACGCCCCTGGGGCTCGGTCTCCCAGAGGGCGCCCCGCTCACCGCGCACGTCCTGCCGCTGCGCCCCGGCGACCGCCTCTTCCTGGCCTCCGACGGCGTCTCGGAGGCCAGGGACGCCGACGGAGTCTTCTATCCCCTGCTCGACCGGCTGCCCGCCCTCGCCGCCGGCGCCGACCCGGCGACGGCGGCCGAACGGGTGTGGACGGACGTCCGGCGCCACTGCCCCGCCGTCCGCGACGACGTCACGATGCTCGTTGTCGAGCCGGTGGATCGGGCGGACCGCTGAGGTTCTCCGCGTCGCCCTCGGCGTCGATGTGCGGCAGGATCCGGTCCAGCCAGTGCGGGGTCCACCAGGCGCGCGCGCCCAGCAGGGTCATGACGGCGGGCACCATGAGCAGCCGCACCACGGTGGCGTCGATCAGCACGCTGACGGCGAGGCCGAGGCCCAGCATCTTGACCACGATGTTGTCGCTGATGATGAACGCCGCGAACACGCTCACCATGATCAGGGCCGCGCAGGTGATGACCCGGGCGGTGATCTCCAGGGCGTGGGCGACGGAGTCCTTGGCGTCGCCGGTGCGCAGCCAGGCCTCGTGCACCCGGGACAGCAGGAAGATCTCGTAGTCCATGCTGAGGCCGAAGATGATCGCGAACATCATCATCGGCACATAGCTCTCGATGGGCACGTCGCCGTGGACGCCCAGCGCGGGCCCGCCCCAGCCCCACTGGAAGACGGCGACGACGACGCCGTACGAGGCGGTGATCGACAGGACGTTGAGGACGGCGGCCTTGACCGCGACGAGGAGGCCGCGGAACACGGCGAGGATGATCAGGAAGGCGAGGAGGACGACCACGCCGATGATCAGGGGCAGCCGGCTGGCGACGATGTCCCGGAAGTCGACCTGGGCGGCCGTGGTGCCGGTGACGTAGCCCTTGGCGTCGTAGCCGGAGACCGCGTCGGGGAGGGTGTCGTCGACGAGCCGGTTCGTCAGCTCGGTGGTGCTCGCGTCCTGCGGGGCCTGCTGGGAGTAGACGGTCGCGAGGAGGACGTCGCCGTCGCTGGTGGGGGTCAGCGGGGTGACCGTGGCGGCGCCGGACACCGCGCTCAGCGTCTTCTGCGCCTGGGCGGAGAGGTCGGAGCGCTTGTCGGACGGGACGGACGTCTGGTCGATGACGACGGTGAGGGGTCCGTTGGAGCCGGGCCCGAAGGCGTCGGTCATCAGGTCGTAGGCCCGCCGGTCGGTGAAGGAGGTCGGGTCGGCGCCGTCGCCGATGTGGCCGAGCTGGATGGAGAAGACCGGGATCGCGAGAACCGCGATGACGGCGACACCGGCGCCCAGGTACTGCCAGGGCCGGCGCTCGACGCGCTTGGCGTAGCGGTGCCAGGTGCCGTGCGGGGTGGCGCCCGGCTCGGCGTCGGTCTCGGCGACCGGCTTGCGCACGTGGTAGCGGTCGATGTGTCTGCCGATGAGCCCGAGGAGGGCCGGCACGAGGGTGAGGGCGCCGATGACGGCGGAGACGACCGTGATGGCGGCGGCGAGTCCGAGTTTGCCGATGAAGGACACCCCGGACGCGTACAGACCGAAGAGCGCGATGATCACGGTGGTGCCGGAGACGAGCACGGCGCGGCCGCTGGTGGCGTTGGCGTGTCCGGCGGCCTCGGCGGGATCGGCTCCGTCCATCAGGTTCTGCCGGTGCCGGGTGGTCAGGAAGAGGGCGTAGTCGATGCCGACGCCCAGTCCGATCATGGTGGCGAGGGTCGGCGAGACGGTGGCGAAGGTGAAGGCGGCGGCCAGCAGCCCGAGGCAGGCGAGTCCGCCGACCACGCTGATCAGGGCGGTGACCAGGGGAAGTCCGGCCGCGATGACGCTGCCGAAGCCGACGAGCAGGACGACGATGGCGACCGCGAAGCCGATCACCTCGCTGATCCGGTCGTTCGCGGCGGGCCGGGCGAGCTCACCGAGCGAACCGCCGTACTCGACGTCGGCGCCGGCCGCCCGCAGCGGCTGGACGGCCTTGTCGACGCCGTCCAGATAGTCGTCGCCGAGGGTGGAGGGCTGCACGTCGAAGCGGACGGTGACATACGCGGTCTTGCCGTCGCTCGACACCGGGCCGACCTTCGACGACGTCACGGAGAGCGGGTTCACCGCCGTGAGCACATGGGGAAGCTTCTGGAGGTCGCCGACGGTCGTGGACAGCTGCGAACTCAGCGTGCTCACGGCCTGGTCGTCGTGCAGGACGATCTGGCTGCTGTAGCCGCCGGCCTGCGGATCGTGCTCCTTGAGCACGTCCAGGCCGTCCGTGGACTGCACGCCCGGCAGCTGGAAGTTGTCCTCGTAGGTCCCGCCGACGGAGCGGCTGACCACCTGGAGGGCGACGACGGCGACGAGCCACGCGATGATGACGATCAGGAAGTGACGGGCGCACCAGGCGCCGAGCCTGCGCAGTCCCCCGCGATGCGGGTTCCCGGCGGTGGAGGGTGCCATGGAGCCCATTAGACGCCCGAGCGATCTTCCCGGCATCTCGGACCGGAGCTGATCGGATTGCAGGGTGCGGCTCCAGGATGAATGGTGTTAGTGGACCCGATGACCGCACCGGGCCGAAGCCTCCCTTCGGACGCGAGGAGCAGACATCATGCCGACGTCAGAACCCGGCGCCGCCCAGCCCTCCCCGGACCGCGCCACCCCGGACAACCTGCTCCACACCCGTACCGGCACAGAGGTGTCGCCGGAGGACATGGTCCTCGCCACCGGCCGGGACATCACCCCGCGCAATCTCGAGTGGGCGCGGCGCAAGCTCGCCGAGGAGGGACCCAGCGCCATCGAGAAGCTGCTGCCCTAGCCGTTCGCGGCAATCGGGGCAATCGGGGCTCACCCTTTCGCGACGGGCCCTCCGGCTGCCAGACTCCGGAGGATGCCCGACTTCGACATGCTCGTCCTCGGATCAGGTCCCGGCGGCCAGAAGGCCGCCATCGCCGCGGCCAAACTGGGCCGGCGGGTCGCCGTCGTCGACCGCCCGGACATGGTCGGCGGGGTCTCCCTCCACACCGGCACCATTCCCTCCAAGACCCTGCGCGAGGCGGTGCTCTATCTCACCGGCCTCACCCAACGGGACCTGTACGGACAGAGCTACCGCCTCAAGGAGAACATCACCGTCGCCGATCTGACCGCCCGTACCGAGCACGTGGTCGGGCGGGAGATCGATGTCATCCGCAGTCAGCTGTCCCGCAACCACGTCGCCCTGTTCGCCGGCACCGGCCGGTTCGTCGACCCGCACACCGTCGCGCTGCGCGAGATCACCGGGCAGGAACGGCTGATCAGCGCCGAGAACATCGTGATCGCCACCGGGACGCGGCCGGCCCGGCCGGACAGTGTGGAGTTCGACGGGCGGACCATCCTCGACTCCGACAACGTCCTGACGATCGAGCGGGTTCCGCAGTCCATGGTGATCGTCGGCGCCGGTGTGATCGGCATGGAGTACGCGTCCATGTTCGCCGCGCTCGGCAGCAGGGTCACGGTGGTGGAGAAGCGGGCCGGGATGCTCGACATGTGCGACGTCGAGGTCATCGAGTCGCTCAAGTACCACCTGCGGGACCTGGCGGTGACCTTCCGCTTCGGGGAGACGGTCGCCGCCGTGGAACGGCACGCGCGGGGCACGCTGACCGTGCTGGAGAGCGGCAAGAAGATCCCCGCGGACGCGGTGATGTACTCGGCGGGCCGGCAGGGCCTGACCGATGATCTGGACCTGGACAAGGCCGGGTTGGCGGCGGACCGGCGCGGCCGGATCGAGGTCGACGAGCACTACCGCACCCCCGTCCCGCACATCTACGCCGTCGGCGACGTCATCGGCTTCCCGGCGCTCGCGGCGACGGCGATGGAACAGGGCCGGGCAGCCGCCTACCACGCGTGCGGCGAGCCCGTCGGGCAGATGCACCACCTGCAGCCGATCGGCATCTACACGATCCCCGAGATCAGCTTCGTGGGGCGGACGGAGGACCAGCTCACCGAGGAGAGCGTGCCGTTCGAGGTGGGCATAGCCCGCTACCGCGAACTGGCCCGCGGGCAGATCATCGGCGACGCCCACGGCATGCTGAAGCTGCTGGTCTCGCCCGGGGACCGGAAGCTGCTCGGGGTGCACTGCTTCGGCACCGGAGCGACCGAGCTGATCCATATCGGGCAGTCGGTGATGGGCTGTGGCGGGACCGTCGACTATCTGGTCGACGCGGTCTTCAACTACCCGACGCTGGCGGAGTCGTACAAGGTCGCCGCCCTCGACGCCACCAACCGGCTACGGCAGTTGGACCGCATCGGCGACTGAGGGGCGCGTCGGCGTTCACTCCCCGACGATGTGGACGGCGGCCTCCCCGGCGCCCGCGGCGGCCTGGTCGAGGCTTTCGCCGCCGTGCTGTTCGGCCGCGGTGGTGCCGTGCCTGTTCACGCCGAGCGGCTTGTCCGGCGGGGAGCAGCCCTCGTCGAGGGTGTCGTCGTAGGTGCGTTCGCCGACGGCGTCCTGGAGGTCGGGCGGGGCGGTGTCCTGCTGTTCCCCGTTCGTTCCGGCGGGCCGGTGGACGTCGTCGCCCATCGCCTCGGACTCCGTACCCATGGGTTCCTCCTGGGTTCCTCCTACGCCGTCGGGGGCTGCTGTGTCCCCGTCCGCGTTTCCCGTGCGACCCGGTCCCCTCACGGCACATGCCGGCAGCACGGGCGGCCGTAGACATTACCCATCCGTCAATCTTGAAACCTCAATCGCTGGGGCTATAGTCACTCGCACACTCGGTGTGACCGTCCGCGAACACAGTGCTGGGACGGTCCCCTCCGCGCCCCTCTCCGCCGCCGTCCCCCGAGGTCACCCCCTCGCGACGCACGGCGACGCTTCACCCTCACCCCCCATACACCGCCGGGTCCTCCCCGCTCGGGCGGCGTGCACGACGGAAAGCAGCGCAACCATGAGCAACAGCACCGGAAGAGGCCTCCAGGCGAACGTCCTGGGCACCTTCGACACGGTGGTGATGGCGGTCGCCGGCAGCGCGCCGGCCTACTCCATCGCCGCCACCACGGCGGTCCTGGCAGGCGCCGTGGGCCTGGCCGGACCGGCGGCGCTGCTGTACTGCGCGATACCCATGCTGGGCATCGCGCTGGCCTTCAGCCGACTCAGCCGGATCGACGTCAACGCGGGCGCCAGTTACTCCTGGGTGGGGCGTACGCTCC
Organism: Streptomyces sp. NPDC002884; assembly: GCF_040295245.1. Taxonomy (NCBI): domain Bacteria; kingdom Bacillati; phylum Actinomycetota; class Actinomycetes; order Kitasatosporales; family Streptomycetaceae; genus Streptomyces; species Streptomyces sp. NPDC002884. The sequence goes on from NZ_JBEOVB010000003.1 coordinate 174,363, forward strand.
ACCCCTTCCTGGGCTTCATCAGCGGCTGGGCGCTGGTGATCTCGGCGACCATCTTCATGGTGGCGGGCTCGCTGCCGGCCGGGTCGATGACGCTCGCCCTGTTCGACGAGGGCCTCGCCGACGACACGGCGCTGTCGACCGTCGTCGGCGCCGCCTGGTTCGTGGTGATGCTGGCCGTCGTGCTGGGCGGGGCCCGGCTCACCGTACGCGCGCAGTTGATCATGTCGGGTGTGGAGCTGGCCATCCTGGCGCTGTTCGCGGTGCTCGCCCTCTTCCACACGGACAACTCGCTGCCGTTCGACTGGTCCTGGCTCGGATTCAGCCATTTCGACGGGGTGTCCGGCTTCGCTTCGGGCGCGCTGGTCGCCGCCTTCTACTACTGGGGCTGGGACGTGACCAGCAACCTCAGCGAGGAGACCCGCGACAGCCGCCGTACGACGGGCCTGGCGGGGCTGATCGGGGTGGGCATCGTCTTTCTCCTCTTCGAGGTCTTCACCATCGCGGTGAACGTCATCCTCAGCTCGCAGCGGATCGAGGACAACGGCGCGAACGTGCTGGCGGCGCTGGGCGAGGAGGTGTGGCCCGGCTGGGGCGGCAAGGTGCTGATCGTGGCCGTGATGCTGTCCACCGTCGCCACCCTGGAGACGACCCTGATCCAGGTCACGCGCTCGCTGTTCGCGATGGGCCGCGACCGTACGATGCCGTCCGCGCTGGGCCGGGTGCACCGCACCTGGAACACGCCCTGGGTGGCGATCGCGGTGGTGGGCGGGGTGGCCCTGGTGCTGTTCGTCGCCTCCAACGCGCTGGGCTCGGTGGGCGACATCCTCGCCGACGCCATCGCGGCGATCGGCCTCCAGATCGCCGTCTATTACGGGCTGGCGGGCCTCGCGGCGGTCGTCGCGTACCGGAAGACGCTGCTGAAGTCCCCCTCCGACTTCCTCCTCGGCGGGCTGTGGCCGCTGTTCGGCGCCGTGTTCATGTTCTGGATCTTCGTGGAGTCGCTCGGTGAGCTGAACCCCGCGGCGGTCGCCATCGGCATCGGCGGACTCGCCGTGGGGCTGGTGCCGATGCTCTGGTACTGGCGGCAGGGCAGCGACTACTACCGGCCCGCCCGGCTGGACGCCTCGCGCACCGTCGAGGCCGACTACGTGCCCGAGGGGCGCCCGGCGACGCACTCCGCCGGCCACGAGGGTCTCTCCACCGACTTCTGAGAGGGGACCCGATGGCGCGCGACCGCTTCGCTCCCGACTTCGACCCCGACTGCGGGGACGCTCCCCTCTCCTCCACCCGGCACGACATCGTCATCGGCCGCTGGCAGGGCCTGCGGGACCTGCTGCGTGCCACCGGCCCCGACTGGCTCTCCCGCGGCCACCGGGTCCGGCTGCTGGCGCAGGCCTGCGCGGGAAGTTCGACGGTGGAGACCTGGCTCGCCGCCGAGCCGCACAGCGCCGACGCGCTGGTGCTGCGGGCGGCCACGGAGACGGCCCGGGCGTTCAACGTGGCCATCGCAGCGGGCCGTGGCGTGCCGATCGACCAGACCCGGGTCGACGGCGCGGTGCTGGCGTGTCTGTCCGCCGCCGAGGCGTACCTGGACGACCCGACACCGTGGACCTCGCTGATCTCGGTCGCCCGTCTCTATCCGGCCGGGGTGCGCCGACAGGAACTGGCCCGCTGGTGGGACGAGTTGCACCAACGGGATCCGTACAGCATGGAGGGGCACCTCCAGGTGCTGCACTACTACTCCGCCCGCTGGCACGGCTCGCACGGGCTGATGTACGACTTCGCCCGTGACGCGGCGGGCGCGGCCCCGCCGGGCTGTCCGCTGCCGGTGCTGGTGCAGTACGCGCGCGTGGAGGAGTTCCGCCACGCCCTCGACGCCACGCAGGACCGCTCCACCGCGGTGGGCCTCGGCCAGCACTGGAACAACGACGGCGCCGTCAGCGACGTCCGCCGCACCTGGGAACGCTGGATGACGGGCCGCAAGGAGGACGCCGTCGCCCCGGGCGAGCTGCGCGACGTCAACTACCTGGCGCACGCGGCGTGTTCGGCGGGCACGGCGGAGGTGGCGGCGCCGCTGCTGCGGATCCTCGGCCACCGGGTGACCCGCACGCCCTGGTCGTACACCGGCGATCCGGTCCAGCAGATCGCAAGACGGCGCAAGGAGTGGGGGGTTCGCGACTGAGACCGGGAACTCCCCCGCCGGGCCCCGCGATTGCGTGCAGGCGCACGCCGTGCCCGGCTCACCCGGTCCCACGGGCCCGCTGGGACGAGCGCGGCTCGGTGGCGTGCGGGCCGTCCGGCCTGGTGCGGCGCTGCTCGACCATCTCGTGACTGAGCCGCTCCGTCTCCGGCTCGGGCAGCCGCTCGAAGCCGTCCTCGGTGATGACCGAGACGATCGGGAAGATACGGCGTCCGATGTCGGGGCCGCCGGTCGCCGAGTCGTCGTCGGCCGCGTCGTACAGCGCCTGGAGTGCGGCCAGGGCCGCCTCGCGCCGGGACATGCCGGCCCGGTACAGCTTCTTCAACGCCCCGCGGGCGTAAGGGGATCCGGAGCCCTCGGCGTGGAAGGACGCCTTCTCGTACAGGCCGCCCGCCACGTCGAAGCTGAAGATGCGGCCCCCGGCGCCGGGGCCGGCCGCCGTGTCGTAGCCCGCGAGGAGCGGGACGACGGCGAGGCCCTGCATGGCCTGGTCGAGGTTCTGCCGGATCATGGTGGCCAGTCTGCGCGCCTTCGCGCCGAGGGTCATGGGGATGCCCTCGACCTTCTCGAAGTGCGTGAGCTCGACCTGGAACAGCTTCACCATGTCGACGGCGAGTCCGACGGTGCCGGCGAAGGCGACGGCGGTGTGGTCGTCCGCCGGGTGCACCTTCTCCAGGTCGCGCTGGGCGATGAGGTTGCCCATCGTGGCCCGGCGGTCGCCGGCGATCAGCACCCCGTCGCGGTAGACGAGGGCCAGCACGGTCGTACCGTGCGGGAAGCTGTCCGGGGCGGCCCGGACGCCGTCGGCGAACGGGCGTCTCGTCGGCAGCAGTTCGGGCCGGTGCGCCGCCAGGAAGTCGCTGAAGGACGAGCCGCCGGCCGTGAAGAACTCGTCCGCGAGCCGCCCGTCGTGCCCACTCTCCGCCATGCCGCTCCCCTTCGCCGCCTCGGACACCCCCACTACCTACCAGCGCCCGGCGGCCGGGAAACACACCGCCGGACGCCGGCCCGGGTGTCAGCGGGTGTTCGGCCCCCGGTGCGGGGGCTGGCGCGGTACCGGCCGGGCCGGGGCGGGCGGTACCGGGCGTGCTACGGGGCCGTCGCCGTTCACCAGCACCTCGGCACCGTGGTGACGGATCGTCAGGGGTGAGCCGGACAGGAGGGTGTACGTGGCCTTGTCCGGGCCGATCTCCACCCGAAGGCGGCGGCCGAGGAGTTGGACGCTGAAGGCGAGACGGCTGAACCTCTCCGGCAGCCGGGGGGCGAAACGCAGGCCCTCGCTGTCACCGCGCAGCCCGCCGAAGCCGGCGACCAGGGCCATCCAGGTGCCCGCGAGGGACGCGATGTGCAGCCCGTCGCGGGTGTTGTGCTCCAGGTCGGCGAGGTCCATCAGCGCGGCCTCGGTCGTGTAGTCGTAGGCCAGCCCCAGATGGCCGGCCTGCGCGGCGATCACTGCCTGGCAGCAGGCCGAGAGGGAGGAGTCGCGGACGGTCAGCGGCTCGTAGTAGGCGAAGTTGCGGGCGATCTGCTCCTCGTCGAAGTGGTCCGCGCAGGTGTACATCGCCAGCACCAGGTCGGCCTGCTTGACGACCTGTTTGCGGTAGAGGTCGAAGTAGGGGAAGTGGAGCAGCAGGGGGTACTGGTCGGGGCGGGTGCCCGCGAAGTCCCATTGCTGGTAGCGGGTGAAGCCCGCGTGCTGTTCGTGCACGCCGAGTTCGTGGTTGTAGGGCACGTGCACCGCTTCGGCCGCGTCCCGCCAGGCCGCGCTCTCCTCCTCGTCCACACCGAGCCGGGCGGCCTCGCCCGGGTGCCGTGCGACGGCGTCGGCGGCGGCGCGGAGGTTCGCCCGGGCCATGAGGTTGGTGTAGATGTTGTCGTCGGCGACCGCGCTGTACTCGTCGGGCCCGGTGACGCCGTCGATGTGGAAGGTGCCGTGCGCGTCGTGGTGGCCGAGCGAGCGCCACAACCGGGCGGTCTCCACCAGCAGTTCGACGCCGGTGGCCGCTTCGAAGTCCCGGTCCCCGGTCGCCGTGACGTACCGGACCACGGCATCGGCGATGTCGGCGTTGACGTGGAAGGCGGCGGTCCCGGCCGGCCAGTACGCCGATCCCTCCGAGCCCTCGATCGTCCGCCAGGGGAACGCGGCGCCGCGCAGGCCGAGTTGGACGGCCCGTTCGCGGGCGGCGGGCAGGGTGTTCTGCCGCCAGCGCAGGGCCTCGGCGACGGCTCCGGGCGCGGTGTAGGTGAGCAGGGGCAGCACGAAGGTCTCGGTGTCCCAGAAGGCGTGGCCGTCGTAACCGGACCCGGTCAGCCCCTTGGCGGGGATGGCGCGTTGTTCGGCGCGGGCACCGGCCTGGAGCACGTGGAAGAGGGCGAAGCGGACGGCCTGCTGGATCTCCTCGTCGCCGTCGACCTCGACGTCCGCGCGGGACCAGAAGTCGTCGAGGTAGGCGCGCTGGTCGTCGAGGAGGCCCGCCCAGCCGCTGTGTCCGGCCGCCGCGAGGGCCGCCTCCACCTGGTCGCTCATCGCGGGCCGGGAGCGGGCGCCGGACCAGCCGTGGGCGACGAGCTTCTCCACCCGCAGCCGCTCGCCGGGCTCCAGCACGGAGGTCACGGTGAGCCGCGCGACGTCGACGTTGCTCTCGCTGCTGACGGTGGTCCGCTCGGGGCCGGTGACCTCGTGGTCGGCGGCCACGGCGACCCGCAGCCCGCTGCGTTTCGTGCGGTGGACGAGCCGCAGCCGCCGGCCGACGGCCACGTCCTCCTCCGGCTCCAGCGGTGACTTCAGGGCCCGGGCCGCGCGCGGGTCGCCGTTCGGGTCGGGCAGGCTCTCGTTGGTGACCAGCTCGGACTGGATCACCACCCGGGAGCTGCTGCCGACGGCCTCCACCTCGTAGGCGACGGCGGCCACGGCCCGCTGGGTGAGGGAGACCAGCCGGGTCGAGCGCACCCGGACCGTGGAACCGGCGGGCGAGGTCCACTCGCAGGTCCGCTCCAGGACGCCCCGGCGCAGGTCGAGCACCCGCTCGTGCGCGACGAGCCGCCCGTAGCGCAGGTCGAACGGCTCGTCGTCGACCAGCAGCCGCAGGATCTTGCCGTTGGTGACGTTGATGACGGTCTGCCCGGACTCCGGGTAGCCGTAGCCGGCCTCGGCGTACGGCAGCGGGTGCAGTTCGTGGACGCCGTTGAGGTAGGCGCCCGGCAGGCCGTGCGGCTCGCCCTCGTCCAGGTTGCCGCGCCAGCCGACGTGTCCGTTGGAGAGCGCGAACACGGACTCGCTCTGCGCCAGGACGTCGAGGTCGAGCCGCGTCTCGCGCACATGCCAGGGCTCGACGGCGTAGGACCGGTCAGTGATCACTCCCGTCCTCCCCGCCGGCGCCGCCCGCGAGCTCCGCGAGGTCCGCGAGGTCCTTCACCACGATGTCCGCGCCGTGCGTGTACAGCGCGTCGGCCTGCCCGACCCGGTCGACGCCGACGACGTACCCGAAATTCCCGGCACGGCCCGCGTCCATCCCGGCCAGCGCGTCCTCGAAGACGGCCGCCCTCGACGGCTCGACGCCCAGGTCGCGGGCGGCGGCCAGGAACGTGTCGGGGCGCGGCTTGCCCGGCAGGTCCCGCTCGGCCGCCACGACACCGTCGATCCGTACCTCGAAGAGGTCCTCTGCGTCGATCGAGCGCAGCACGTCGCGGGTGTTGGCGCTGGAGGAGACGATCGCCGTCCGCAGGCCGTGCGCGCGGGCCGCCGCTATGTAGCCCAGGGTGCCGTCGTACGGCTCGACGCCCTCGGTGCGGATCCTCTCCAGGAGCAGCTCGTTCTTGCGGTTGCCCAGCCCGTGGACGGTCCGCGCGTCGGGCGGGTCACCGGGTTCGCCCTCGGGCAGCTCGATGTCCCGGGAGGCGAGGAAGGTGCGGACGCCGTCGGCGCGGGGGCGGCCGTCGACGTACTCGGCGTAGTCGTGGGCCTCGTCGAACGGCCGGAAGTCCTTGCCTCCGTGCGCGTACAGGAACGCGTCGAAGGTCTCCTTCCAGGCGGCCGCGTGCACCACGGCCGTTCGGGTGACGACCCCGTCGAGGTCGAAGAGACAGGCCTGGATCGTTTCGGGGAGACCTAGCGTCGACGTCATACCGCCCTCGTTCCCCCACATCGGGTCCCTCACCGCTGTGTCGCACGACACATTCCCGCGCCGGCCCCGCAGGCCACGTCCGTACGGCGGCCGGGCGCGGTCAGTCGTGCGGGAAGGAGTGGTGCTCGTGGGCGATGAGCCAGCGGCCGTGCTCCTTGCGCAGACCGAAGGTGAGCCGCAGCCGCAGGCCCGGACACTCGGCGAGTTCCTCGGGCGTGCCGCAGCGCAGCAGGGCGTGGGCATAGGCGACGTCGTGACCTGCGGTGACGTCGAGGGTGTCGATGTCGAAGCAGGCTCCCTGGGCCTGCCAGACGAAGAAGGGCGGCCAGGTCGCCCGGTAGGCGGCCAGGCCCCGGATGCCCTCGTGGGGCGCCGGCACGTCGTACATGACCAGGTCCTCGGCGTGCTGGTCGAGGACGGTGTCGAGGTCGCCCCGGTGGACGGCGTCGGCCCAGCGGGTGATCAGGGTGCGGATCTGCCACTCGTCGTCGGACATGGTCGTCCTCCTCTCCTTGCGACCTTGCGGGTCACCTTCCAGGAGACTGCGACACTCTGCTGTGTGCTCACTTTCGACGATCTGCTCGTACGCGCCCGTGCTCTCGCCGGGGACGGCGGCAGGCGGACGCTGCTCGGCATCGCGGGCAGCCCCGGCTCGGGCAAGACGACGCTCGCCGAGCGGCTGGTGCGGGAGCTGAACGGCGCCGGGGACCCCTGGGTCGCGCATGTCCCGATGGACGGCTTCCACCTCGCCGACGTCGAACTGGACCGCCTCGGCCGGCGGGACCGCAAGGGAGCGCCCGACACCTTCGACGCGGCCGGCTACGCGGCCCTGCTGCGGCGGTTGCGGGAGGAGGCGGACGGCGAGGACCCCGTGTACGCGCCGGGCTTCGAGCGGGACCTGGAACAGCCGGTCGCGGGGGCCGTGCCGGTGGCGCCGACGGCCCGGCTGGTCGTCACGGAGGGCAACTACCTCCTCGTCGGCACGGGTGCGTGGCCGCGGGTACGGGCCGCCCTGGACGAGGTGTGGTTCCTCGAGATCGACGAGGACGAGCGGGTCCGCCGGCTGGTCGCCCGGCACGAGGAGTTCGGCAAGCCGCACGAGGCGGCCGTGGCCTGGGTGCGCGGGACGGACCAGCGCAACGCCGAACTGGTGGCGACGACGAGGGACCGGGCCGATCTGGTGGTGGCCGCACCCCGGTGAACCGCCCGGTCACCCGGCCGGCCGGTCACCGGGCGGAACGGCCGTTCCACCCGGCCGGCCGTTCCGCCCGGCTGCCCGTCCGTGCGCCTCAGGCGCCGGCCCGCCGCAGGGTGAGCCGCGGCTCGCCGTGCGCGTCGTCGGCCCCGATGACCGCCGTGAAGACGTCTGTCCGTACCGTGAGGCCCTCCTCGCGCCGCTCGACCGTCACGCCGAACGGCTCCTCCGTGCCGTGGCGCACCGCGAACACGTGCAGGTCGTCCGGCGCGTCCGGGAGCGGTCCCGCCTCCAGTGCCGTCGAGCTGACCAGGTGGCGCCAGCCCTCGTCGGGGTTGCCGTAGCCGCGCGGGTCGGCGGCGAGCGCGAACGCGGCCTGCTCCTGGGTGAGTTCGGCGCGCGCGTCGAAGTGCTCGGCGCCCTGCGCGTCGGGGTGCGTGAGGCGCAGACCGCCCGGTGAGGAGACGGCGCCGTGTGCCGTGCGCCGGACCCTGTCGCCGTCGTCCTCGGCGTACGGCAGGCCGGCCAGCAGGTACGGCGTCCCGTCGAGGCGCTCCACGGCGACCGTCGTCCACAGGGCGGTGCCGTCGGTGACGTACAGGGAGCGCACGCTGCGCAGGACGTGGTCGCGGCCGACGACCGGCTTGGTGACCAGCTTGGCGGTCAGGCCGTCGGCGCGGACATCGCGGACCCTGACCTCGCCCATGGGCCGGCAGAGCAGGAAGCCGTCGGTGACGGGACCGAAGCCGTGCTGGCGGTTGACGGCGGCGGGCAGATAGTACGTCCCGGCCGCCTCGACGACCGCCGGGGTCATCCGGTCGTCGAAGGCCACCGAGACCGTGCCGGCGCGCAGTTGGTGCCGTGCGGATGCGGTGGACGGCTCGCGGTGCCAGCGCGTGGCGTCCTGGATCTGCCAGACCAGCATCCACGCGAAGTGGCCGTCGACACCGCCGTCCGCCTTGACCGCGTGCCGCGCCCAGCGGCTGTCGCCCCGGTAACGGCCCAGGTCGGCGCCGATGCGGGCGCCGAAGTAGCGCAGGCCGAGAACGGACTCGAAGGCGGAGTGCTGCTCGCTGTAGCGGGGGCCGCCGTTGTCGAAGCCGCCGCCGGTGAGACGGGCGTCGAGGTAACGGGCGAGCGCCTCGCCGTCCTCGGCGAAGACTTCCTCGCCGCTGACCCGGTGGGCCTGGGCGAGGAAGGAGAGGGAGATCGGGCCGTAGTTGTTGTCGTAGGCGCCGCCGTGTTCGGGGGGCAGCAGGGCGCCCCGGTCACGGACCCGGTGGGCGCGGATCTCGTCGGAGTACAGCGCGAGTGCCCGGGCGCGGACCGGCTCGCCGTCCTCCGGCGGAAGGTGGCGGGCCAGCATCAGGCCGCCGACCACACAGCCGATGGCCTGGTTGCCCGCCTCCTGCGGGTTGAAGAAGGTCGCCTCGGTCAGCCAGCTCCAGTAGCCGCGCGCCACCTCCAGCAGTTCGGCGCGCTGCTCGTCCGCCACCAGGCCGTCGGCCGTGTCGAGGACGTTCACGGCCTGGAGCAGCGCCCAGACCGTGCTGGGCCAGTCGCCGACGGGGTGCGCGCCGGCCGCCAGGGTGTAGCGCGCGTACGGGAGTCCGCAGCCGCGCACCCTCAGGTTCGGGTAGCCCGGGTTGTCGTCGAGGTAGACCCGCTCGCGGAGGTGGAAGGCGAGGCTGCGGCGGACCGCCTCCGGCAGCCGCGGGTCCTCGGTGCGCTGCCAGGCCAGTGCCAGCAGGGAGGTGATGCCGAGCGAGGTGTCGCCGATGTCGTCGACGCAGTCGGGGTGCTCCAGGCTGCCCCGCGGGGTGAGGCGGCGCAGCGCCTGTTCGGTGACGTCGGCGAGGACGGCGTCGTACGCCTGCGGGGTGTCGGGCAGGTCGTGCAGCGGTCCGCACTGGTGCGTGAGGTGCACGGGAGGGGACGTGAGGTGCACGGGGATCAGCCCTTCATACCTGAGACGGTCATGGTGTGGGTGGTCGTGGGAGTCACACGGCAGGTGCGGGCCGGTGGGCGCGCAGTGCGAGGGTCAGTGTGTGCGGGCCGAGGCCGCCGATGCAGACGCGGTTCCCGGTCGTCGCGTCGGTGCCGCCCGCCACGGTGTAGTCCTGCCCCGGGTCGTACCGCAGTACGTCGCCGCGGTCCGGCCCGGCGAGCGGTTCGCCTGCCTCGACGTCGACCTCGACCCGGATCTCGTCGTCACCGGCCCGGTAGGTCATCGGGCCGGTCGTCAGACACCAGCGCCCGTCACCGAGCGGGACGGCTCCCTCCGGCTCGCCGCCCGGGCGGAAGGTCAGTTCGAGGGACCAGGGCACCCGGGGTCCACTGATGTCGATCCGCAGGTCCGCGCCGTCCTCCCGCAGGTCCACCTCGACGCGGGTCGTGTGGGAGACCTCGTCCTGGGGCCGGTCCGGGAAGGCCATCGAGGCGGAGAAGCGTCCGTCGTCCACCAGCCGGTAGCCGCCGTCGTCCCGCCTCTCGTCCTTCGGGAGCGGCTGGTAGTAGGCGGCCGTGAGGGTCTGGGTGAGCCGGTAGGCGTTTTCGGCGGGCTGTTCCATCTCGGCGGCGCGGAACGGGCCCAGGTCGAAGAAGCCGCGCGAGAGACGGACCGCGTCGAGGACGGCGTCACCGGCGAACAGGCGCAGGAAGGTGGGGTTGCACGCGAGGCCCGAGCGGATGCGCCGGTGCTCGGGCACGTCGGAGCCGCCGTACACCACCGTGTGGGCGGTGGCCGAGGCGCGGACGGCGAGGCGTGCGGTGGTGAGGTACCGGTCGCGCGGGAGGGGCTCCGCGACCTCCTCGGGCAGGGCCAGGCACAGGTCCGGGGTGAGGAGGGTCTCGGCGAGCAGATCGGGGTCGTCGATGCCGCCGGCCGCCGCCAACCGGGCCGCGCGGGCGAAGTCGCCGCGGCCGGTGCGGATCGCGAGCAGCCGGTAGTGGGGCAGGTAGGGCGCCAGCGGGAAGGGGCTCTTCTGGTCCTGGCGGCGCGAGTGGACGGTCTCCACCGTGCCGTCCGGCCTGATCAGGTCCAGGGTGGTGGCGAGGTTGCGTTCGACGGCGTACAGCAGGTCGGCGCGGCCGAGGACCTCGGCGAGCAGGAGCAGCGACGGGTTGGAGACGTGGGCCGCGTAGTTGGCGCTGCGTTCCGAGTACAGGCCCTCCGCGTCGATGTCGACGCCCTCGGCGAGCCACTCCTCGACGCGGTCGAGCAGCCGGTCGTCCGGGAACGACCGGTGCAGCCGGGCCAGCGCCGCGCACAGCTCCCAGCGGTGGTTCGGGGTGTGCACCCCGCCGGTCAGGAGACTGCCGGAGGCGGCGCCGGCGATCTCGGCGAGCGCGGCCGTGACCTCGTGCAGTTCCGGCCCGGCGCCGGCGGCGAGGACGTGCGCGTCGCACACGTCGTTGACGGTGAAGGCGGAGTCCGGGGGTGACTGCACGTTGTCGCCGCCGGCGAAGAGGCCGGTGGCTGTCTGCGCGGCCCGCAGGGCGCGGAGATGGGTCGTCGCGGCGGCGACGGCCTGCCCGCTGCCGTGCAGTGCCGAGTCCGGGGAACGGTATGCCGCGATCAGGGTCTTCACCCGCCTCGCCAGACCACGGTGCGGCACACCGGCGGGTTCCTCGTCCGGGCGGGCCGCCAACGGGACGGCCGGCCGGTCGGCGGCGCGGGCCGCCGACCGGACGAACTCGTGGTCGAGCGGGGTGGGCAAGGTCAGTCCTTCAGTCCGGCGTTGATGTCGGCGTTCATGACGTACTTCTGGAACACCAGGAAGACGACGATCAGCGGGATCATGGAGATGACCGAACCGCCGAGCAGCACCGACCAGTTGATGTTCTGCGCCCCTACGAGGCTCTGGATGCCGATCTGCACGGTGAACTTCTCGGGGTCGTTCAGCATCAGCAGCGGCCAGATGTAGTCGTTCCACCGCCACTGGAACGACAGGATGGCGAGCGTCAGCATGATGGGCCGGGAGAGCGGCACCATGATCCGCAGGAAGATCGACAGCTCCTTGGCGCCGTCGATGCGGGCGGCCTCGATGAGCTCGTCGGGGACCGTCAGGAAGAACTGGCGGAACATGAAGCACCCGGTCGCGGTGAGCAGGGCCGGGAGGATGATGCCGGCGAGCGAGTTGTAGAAGCCCAGGTCGCGGACCACCAGAAACAGCGGGGCGAGCATGACCTCGGCAGGGAGCATCGTGGTGGCCAGGATGCAGAGGAAGAAGGCCTTGAGCCATCTGTTGTCGTACTTGGCCAGCGCGTACCCGGTGCAGCAGCTGACTCCCACCGTGAGGATCGTCGCGATCACACAGACGAGGGTCGTGTTGATGAAGTACTGGGCGAAGTTGGCGCTTGCCCACGCTTCCTTGTAACCCGACACGGTGGGGTTCTGCGGGAGCACCGTCAGCGGAAGGGAGAACAGGTCTCCCGCCGGTTTGAAGGAGCTGAGGACGAACCACAGCACCGGGATCCCGTAGAGGCCCGCCAGGACCCACAGCAGAGTCGTCGGGGCGATCGCGCGCCGAAGTCCGCCGGTCGCCGACCCGCGGGACCTCTTCTTGGAGACGGCCCGTACGGAGTCGGCGTCGGCCTTGCGCGGCATGTCTGTGGTTGTCATCGGTTCTCCACCCGCCGGTTGACCATCATCTGGATGACCGCGACGCCCATCAGGATGAGCATGAGCACGAACGAGGCGGCGCTCGCGTAGCCGATCTGGCCTGCCTTGAACCCCGTCTGGTAGATGTACTGGACCAGCAGATTGTTCGACGTTCCGGGTCCGCCGCTGTTGAGGGAGGCGAACACCGCGTATTCCTTCATCGCGTGGATCGTGTTGAGCAGGATGACGATGAAGGAGGTGGGCGCGATACTCGGCAGTGTGATGCTGATGAACTGGCGCCACGGACCGGCGCCGTCGAGCGCCGCCGCCTCGTAGTACGACGTCGGCACGTTCTTGATCGCCGCGATGAACAGCAGCATCGAGAAGCCCGTCCAGGCCCAGGAGGCCGCCACCACGACCACGATCAGTGACAGGTCCGCGTTCGACTGCCACGGAACGGCGCTTCCGCCGAGCTTCTCGATGAGGTAGTTGACCAGTCCGAAGTTCTCACCGAACAGCCATCGCCACAGGACACCCACGATGATGGGCGACAGCAGCCACGGGATGAAGAAGAAGAGCCGGGCGACCGACGCACCCTTGGCGTGCTTGCTCACCAGCACGTTGGCGATGAGCAGCGACAGCACGAAGTTCAGCGGAACGAAGAGCACGGTGTACAGGAGCGTCCGGGTCGTCGCGTCGTAGAAGGTCGAGTCCCCGAGCAGCTTCTGGTAGTTGTCCAGTCCGATGAACTGGAACGACCCCACGCCCGTGTAGTTCGTGAAGGAGTAAACGAGCCCGATCACCGCCGGCCAGACGAAAAACAGCGCGAAGAGCACGACATTGGCCGCGATCAGGACGAGCGGCGCAAGGGTGTACTTACTACGGCTCCTGGGCGGGCTCACGGACACGTCCGAGGCTCGTTTTGTCATCTTCCTGACTCCGTGCTGGTGGATGGGATTGCGGTGGGCTCACGCCATGAGCCCGGCATCACGCGGACGTCCAGGTCCGGGCGGCGGCGGCTCGCACCGCCGCCCGGACCTGGGACCTACTTCACGCCGCCGACCTGCTGGTTGTAGCCGGCCACGATGTTCTCCAGGGCCTTGTCGGCCGACTGCTCACCGTTGATCGCCTTGCCGATCTCCGCCTTGGTCGGGTCGTCGGTGAGGCTCTTGCCGCTCAGCGCCCAGTTCGTCTGCGCGACGTTGAAGTAGCCGGAGACGGGGGCGTAGAGCGGAATCGACTCGTTGTAGAGCTTGAACGCCGCCTGCGCCGCCTCGGACTTGAAGGGGTACGTCGGGTTCAGGCCGCTCTCGACCGGCAGGAACCCGGACGCCTCGCACAGCGCCTTGTAGTGCTCGGGCTCGTACAGCCACGAGATGAACTTGTTCGCGGCGGTGGCCGCGTCGCCGTTGTTGTTGAAGCCCACGACCATGCCGCCGCTGTTGACGTCACTGGCCTGCACCGGCTCGGCGGGGGTCGGGACGCTCGCCCACTCGAACTTCGTGACGCTCTCCGCGAAGGAGGCGACCTGCCACACACCGGACCAGTAGGCGACGACGTCACCGCTCTGGAACATGGCCGACGGGTCGGCGCCGCTGGTCCACACCGACTTCGGCATGGTCTTGTCGTCGTTCCAGCCGACGAAGGTGTTCACGGCCTTCTTGGTCGCCTCGTCCGCCGAGAACTTGCCGGAGGAGTCGGCGTGCATGTACTGCCCGCCCATCTCGTACACCATGGCGCGGAGTCTGGACGGCGACTGGTCGAACGTCAGGGAGTACTTGGCCTTGGTCTTCTCCCGGACCTCGTTCGCCGCCTTGATGAACTCGGTCCAGGTCCAGGTACTGGAGGGCGAGGTCGGGTAGGAGACGCCGGCCTTGTCGAAGAGCGACTTGTTGATGAACATGCCGGACGCGGTGACGTCCGAGGGGATGGACAGCACCTTCCCGGACGAGTCCTTGGCGACGAAGTTGGCGTTGATCTTGTTGGTCTTGTTGTTGGCGATGGAGCCGAGGTCGAGCAGCTTGTTCGACCAGATCGGGTCGATCTTCGGCACCGCCGCCACGTCGGGCAGGGAGCTCGCCTGCGCGGCGTTGCGCAGCTTCGCGTCGTAGCCGTCGTACGGGATGTTGACGAGCTTGACGTTGACGCCGGTTTCCTTCTTGTACGCCGCCACCGACGCCTTCCAGCCCGCGTCCTGCCCCGGAACCGTGGAGATCCAGAACGTCAGCGACTTGGAGGTTCCGCCCGAGTCGGATCCCGACCCGCAGGCGGAGAGCAGCAGGGCACCTGCCGCGGCCCCGGCAGCGAGCGGAACCAGGCGGCCTATGCCGCCGAGGCCGAGTCGGCGGGAGCGCCGCACACCCACAGTGGTCATCTTCGATCCCTTTTTTTCGTCGTAGGGGACGGAGCACGGCGCCGACCGAAGCGGCACGGGTGCATTTTGCAGGAAGGTTTGCTTTCCGATGGCGTCGGCCTCGCCCGGCCGCGTCGCCTTGACGGATGGGGTCCCCGGCCCTGAGGGCCGTCGTCGCACAAGCACGCCCTCGTGCGGCTGCCGTACTTCGAGTACGGGCGGGAGGCTCATCCGGAGTCGGCGTCCCGGCCGACTTAGAAAGCGCTTGTCCGGACATTGGCAGACCGAGTCGCGGGCCGTCAATCCTTGGCCCGCGCGGCCTCGGTCACGGTTTGGACTCCCCGGGCGACCGCGAGCCGCGCGGCACCCGCCACGGTGCCGGTGTCCCCGACCGTGCTGCTGACCACCTCGGTGGGCCAGCTCAGCCGCCCCAGCTCGGCCCGCACACCGGGCAGGAGCTGCGGATCGGCGCCCGTGCTGCCCCCCAGCACGATCAGGCCCGGGTCCAGCACCGCGGTCACGGCGGCGGCCAGCCGGCCCACGTCCGCGGCATGGCGGCCGAGCACCTCACGGGCCGGGGCGTGGCCCTCCCCCGCGAGGGCGAAGAGCCGCTCGGTGGTGCGCGGGCAGGGGCCGTCGGCGCTCCGCCAGGCCGCCGCGGCACGGCGCAGCAGGGAACGCGCGCCGATGTACTCCTCCAGGGCCTCCTGCCGCGGCTCACGGCCGTCGTCCCAGGGGTAGGGCAGCCGGGCCAGCTCACCGGCGGCGCCGTTCGAGCCGCGCAGCACCGCGCCGCCGACGACGATGCCGAGGCCGATGCCCACGCCGATCCGCAGATAGCCGAAGGTGTGTCGGCCGCGCGCGGCCCCTTCGTGCAGCTCCGCGAGCGCGGCGCAGTTCACGTTGTTCTCCAGGTGGACGGGCACCCCCGGCGGCAGCGCGACGGCCATGGCGTCGAAGACCGGGCCCGCCTTGGCGGTCGCGGGGCGCATGCCGCTGCCCTGCCGGTCCCGCGCCGCGACGTCGCCGACCGCGACGACGATGGTGCGCAGCGGAATGCCGCCGGGCAGCGCGGAGAGCGCCTCGCGTACGGCGTCGGCGGCGTGCGTCCGGGAGGCGGTCGCCTCGGCGAGCAGGGAGCCGTCGAGGGCGCAGCCGCGGACCCGGGTGAGGGCGGGACCGAGGTCGACGGCGAGCACGGCGCCGGCGGCCGGCCCGAGGCAGTAGACGGCCGCGGAGCGGCCGGTGCCGCTGGAGGCGGTGCCGGAGTGCGTGGCGAGCCTGGCGCTCTCCAGCTCCGCCACGGCGGCGGACACCGTCGGCTTGGACAGGCCCGCCAGGCTCGCGAGCCGCGGCCGGGTCGCGCTGCCCGCCTGGGCCAGCACGGCGAACACCGCACTCGCGCTCTCGGTCAGGCGGGGGGCTTCCGCCACGTCGAGTTCCACAGTTTCCCCCACACGGGTACAGGGCCGCGCGCCCGGACCGATCTCTCGGCGGGCTGCGGCGATGGGATGCTCCGACGTCGCGCGTTCCCGTCCCGCGGCGGCCCGGACGGGAGCCTGGACGGTCGAGTGCGCGATTACTCTTGACGCACTGTACTTCGTTAGTTAACTTCCTAACGAACTTCACGGTACTCGCCTGCCGTGCTCGTCAGAAGCCCGTCCCGGGGCTTCCCTAGTTCACCGATCCGCAACCCCTCAGACACGGTTCGCCCGCCGTCGCAGCTCTGCGCAGCAACGACGAAAGAGGATCCGTGCAGGACTCTCCCCCTTCGGGCCCCCTCGTGGTCGGCGTCGACGTGGGCGGCACCAAGACACATCTGCGTGCCCTCACGGGCGATGTCGTCGTGGCCGACCACGTCCGCTCCAGCGCCGGCTGGCGGCCGCACGACCCCGCGGCCGCCGCACGCCGGCTCACCGACCTCGTCCGCGAGACGCTGCCCGAGGGCGCGCGCCCGGCCGCACTCGCGGTGGGCGCGCACGCCTGCGAGACACCACGCCAGTGCGCGGAGATCCGCGACGCCCTTCAGCTCTCCCTCGGTGTGCCCGCCCGCGTGGTGGGCGACGCCGAACTGCTCGTTCCCGCCGCCGGACTGGACAAGGGTGTCGGCCTCGTGGCCGGCACCGGTTCGGTGGCGGTCGGCCGGCTGCCCGGCGGCGACCCCGTCCAGGTCGGCGGCTGGGGCGCGGTCCTCGGCGACGAGGGCGGCGCCGCAGGTCTGGTCCGCGAGGCGGCCCGGGCCGTATGGGCGGCCCACGACCGCGGCGAGGAACCCGGAGCCCTGGCTCTGGGCCTCCTCGCCGCTCTCGGCGTGCCCGAGGTCCCGGCGCTCGGCGCGGCCCTGGAGGGCGCCTCGGACGTCTCCGCCGAGTGGGGACGGCACGCCCCCGCCGTCTTCGCGGCCGCGGCCGACGGCTCCGCGCTCGCCCGCTCCGTGATCGCCGAGGCCGGTACGGCGCTCGCCGCGCTCGTCGCCCGCCTCGCCGCGCGCGGGGTCCCGGTCGACGACGTGGTGGTGGCGGGCGGCACCGTGCTCGGCCAGCCGGCGCTCTACGAGGCGTTCGCCGTCGCGCTCGCCGACGCGGTCCCGGGGGCGCGGCCACAGCCGCTCACCGTGCCGCCGGTCGAGGGCGCGGTGGCGTTGGCGCGCTCCCTCCTGTGAGACGCCGGCCTCGCGTTCACCCGCAGGACACGCACCGGTCGCCGGGTCATCGCGGAAGCGACACACCTCGGCCGTAGATCTTCGCTCGTACGCGTCTTCCGGCTCACACGTCGTCACAGGACGGTCGAGTCGCACGCGATCACACGTACCCCGCACGTATTCCCGCAGGTATCCCGCACGTCCTTCCCGGCCGCACGGCCGAAGAACTCGAGAGAGGCACACTCATGCCGTCACCCGTCGGGCAGTCCACCCCCTCGGCCGTGAACAGAAGGCGCTTCCTGAAGGTCTCCTTCGGCGGCTCGGCGGCCCTGGTGGCCGCCCCGACGCTGGTCTCCTGGCTGGGCGCCGCCGACGCCAAGGCCGCCACGAGCCCGCTCCCGTTCGTCGACGACTACAAGACGAACACCACGGCGAACCTCACCCCCGAGACCAACGCCGTGGTGCGGATCCTGGGCGGCTTCGCCCAGGTGTGGAAGACCGGCGCCGCCTGGAACACCGGCACCCCGCTGCGGCCCGAGATACTGCGCGCCAACATGCGCTACTGCATCGCGATCACCCGCTCCCGCACGGAGGCCGCGGGCCGGCAGGCGTTCGTCTACGACCGCCAGCACCAGAGCTACGCGATGATCGCCGGACTCGGTCCCCTGACGGACCTCTACCGGACCGGCGCCAAGGCCGTCACCTCGATCACCAGCGCGCCGGACACCACTCCCGCCACCACGATCAGTGACGCCGTGCCCGCGGACGCGCCCGCCGGCTCCGCCATCGGCGCCGGCTCCTACACCTCCGACCTCGGTCAGGTCGCGAAGCTCGTCGACACCGTGCGCGGCCCGTTCGCCTCCGGCAACCCGGGCAAGTACGCCTTCCAGTACCCGCGCCCGTGGCGCATGAACGAGAACAGCGAGGTCGTCGACACCGGGAGGACCGATGCCCTCGGCTTCCCGGTGTACGACTCGAAGGTGGTCGTCGTCCCGCAGCTGCTGCGTCAGCGCGGTACCTCCGCGACCGACGACGGCGGCTTCCCCAGCGGGCACACCAACGCCTTCCACCTGGCGTCGCTGGCTTTCGCGTACGCCGTGCCCGAGCGGTTCCAGGAGCTGGTCACCCGCGCCCTCGAACTCAGCCACACCCGGATCGTCTCCGGCATGCACTCCACCGTCGACGTCCTGGGCGGCCGCATCATGGCCACCGCCCTCGCCGCCGCCGCGCTCGCCGATCCGGCCAACGCCGACCTCAAGGCCGCCGCCCGCGCCCAGGCCCTGGCCTACTTCACCGAGAAGACCGGCACCACGGCCGACACCCTGTCCGCCTACGCGCACTCCGACGCCTCGGACGCATACGCCGACCGGGAGGCCAACGCGCGGGCCAACGAGCCCCGGCTGACCTACGTCCTCGAGCGCCAGGGCCGCAGGACCCCCCTCGTCGTGCCCAAGGGCGCCGAGGTGCTGCTGGAGACCCGGCTGCCGTACCTGACCGCCGCCCAGCGCCGTGAGGTGCTGCGTACGACCGCGCTGCCCTCCGGGTACGTCATGCTGGACGGCTTCGAGCAGTGGGGCCGGCTGAACCTGTTCGCCGCGGCGGACGGGTACGGCGCCTTCGACTCCGACGTCACGGTCACGCTGGACGCGTCGAAGGGCGGCTTCGACGCGGCCGACGCCTGGCGCCACGACATCGAGGGCGAGGGCGGCCTCACCAAGCGCGGCTCGGGCACGCTCACCCTGACCGGGCACAACCGCTACCACGGCGGCACCGTGCTGGCGGAGGGCGTGCTCGTCGCCGGGCACGCGAACGCCCTCGGCCAGGGCGACGTACGGCTGACCGGCGGCACGCTGCGCGCGGGCGCGCCGGTGCGGGTGCGGGGCGCGTGGGCCCAGGAGTCCGGCGCGGTCCTGGACCTGACGCTGCGCGGGCACCACGGGCCCGTGCTCACGGTGTCCGGGCGGGTCCGGCTGGACCGGGGCGCCGTGCTGTCGCTGCGCCTGGACGCCGAGCGGCCGCCGGCCGCGGGGACGACGGTCCCGGTGATCGACGCCTCGGCGCTGCGCGGCCAGTTCGACCGCGTCGAGCTGAACTCCGACCGCCTGCGCGCCGTACCCGTGTACACGGCAGACGGTCTGTCGGTACGACTCCTGAAGCGGTAACACCCTTCGCGGCGGGAGCCGGTGCGCGGCGGGCCCCCGAGGCTGCCGCGCACCGGCTCCGGCCACCGCCCGGCCGGTGTCACCGCAGGGCGGACGATGGCAACCGAACCGCACCCGGTCCTGGAGACCACCCCCGTCGCGAAGGCGGCGCGGCCCTCGCCGCCCGCCTGCCGGCGGCTGCTCGTCCCGGTCCTGGTGGTCGTCCTGCTGTCCCAGATGGCCGTCGCGATGGTCACCGGCGCGGTGCGGCAGACCCCGACCATCGACGAGCCGGTGTACGTCGCCACGGCGGCCGGCTACCTCCACGAGCACCGGGTGAGCCTCAACCCGGAGCACCCGCCCCTCGGCAAGCTCGTGGTCGCCGTCGGCGTGGCCTTCGCCCGCCCGCACGTCGACGCCGCGTTCACCGGCACCCAGGAGGCGGCGGGCCGGCACCTCCTGTACGGGTCCGGCAACGACCCCTGGCAGCTGATGCTGTGGGCCCGGCTGCCGGTGATCGCGCTGACCCTGCTGTTCAGTCTGGTGGTGTTCGCCTTCACCCGTGACCTCGCCGGACCCGCCCCCGCACTGGCGGCGCTCGCCCTGTACACCCTCTCCCCCGACGTCGTCGCGCACGGCTCGCTGGCGACGCTCGACGTCCCGGCGGCGGGCTTCCTGCTGACCTCCGTGTGGCTGCTGTGGCGGGCCCGGCACGACCGGGCGCGCCGGTACCTCCCGCTCGCCGGGGCCGCTCTCGGCGCGGCGCTCGCCACGAAGATGAGCACGCTGCCCGCGGTCCCCGTGCTGGCGGCCCTGGCGGCGTTGTCGGTGTGCGCCCGGCGGCCCCGCGACGTCCGCAGGGCGCTGCTGGGCGCGGTGGTGGTGACGGTGACCGCCGTGGCCGTCGTCTGGGCCACGTATCTCGCGGTCGATCCGCGGCTGCGCTGTGATGCCGGGTCGACCCATGTGCCCGTCGTGCACGGCCTGCGCGGGCACCTCGTCCGGCTGCTGCCCTTCCCCGAGGCGTACCGGGACGGCATGCGGATCCAGTTCGGTCTGGAGAATCGGTCGTGGGCGGGCTTCCTGTTCGGGCACGTGTACTCCGGCGCCCGCTGGTACTACCTGCCGGTCGCCCTGGTCGTGAAGACCCCGCTCGGGATGCTCGCCCTGTGGGCGGCCGGGGCGGTCGCGATGGTCGCGGTGCGACGGCTGCGGCCCGTGGCGCCGTACGTGCTGGTCCCGGCCGCCGTGCTGCTGGCCTCGGCCATGACCGGGGCACGGGACCTGGGGACCCGGTACGCCGTCTTCCTGCCGATGTTCCTCGCGGTGGCCGCGGGGTGCGTCCTGACGGTGCGCCGGCGGTGGGTCCCCGCGGTGGTGGGGGCGCTGGTGGCGTTCGTCGCCGTCAGCTCGGTGCGGACGTATCCCTACTACCTGCCGTACTCCAACGAGGCGTTCGGCGGACCGGCCGGGACGCATCTGCTTCTGCACGACTCCAACGTGGACTGGGGCCAGGACCTGGGACGGCTGGCCGACCGGCTGCACAGCGGCTACCGGGGCGAGCGGGTGTGGCTCGTGTACAAGGGCAGCGGGGTGCCCGCCTACTACGGCATCGACGCCTCCGACCCCAGGCGGGTGCCGCCCGCGGAGGTGCACGGGCTGCTGGTCGTGTCGGACTCCGCGGTCGCCGAGGCCAGGGGCGGGCTGGCGGTGCTGCTGCGGTCCAGCCGGCCGGTCGACGAGGTCGGCGACTCGATCACGCTGTACCGGCGGTAATCCGCGATCACCGGGTGCGCGAGGGGCGTCTTCGCCCACCCTGACGGGCCCGGTCCCTGAAGTATGTTGAGCCCGTGGAAGACAAAGGAGGCGCACCGGTGCCATCGCCGCAACAGGCACGCGCACAGGCATCCGCGATCACCTCGGGCAGAACCGGTCCGGAGACGGAGGTGTCCCCGACCTCCCGGCTCAGGGCCCTCTTCGACGGACCTCATCTGTCCCCGGGTCAACGGCGCATCGCCCAGTATCTGATCGAGCACATCACCGAGGCGGCGTTCCTGTCGATCACCGACCTCGCGGACCGCGTCGGGGTGAGCCAGCCCTCGGTGACCCGGTTCGCCGCGGCGGTCGGCTTCAGCGGGTACCCCGCGTTGCGCGAGAGGCTCCAGTCGATCGCGCTGGGCGCCCTGGCCGGCGGTCCGGCGGCGGCCGAGGTGAACCGGAGCAACGAACTCCAGGCGGCGGTCGAGGCGGAGATCGAGAACCTGGAGAACCTGCGGCGCGACTTCGCCGACCCGGACCGGGTCATCGACGTGGGCCGCAAGCTGTCGCAGTCGACGCCGCTGACCGTCCTCGGGCTGCGGATCTCCGTCTCGCTCGCCGAGTACTTCGCCTACGCCGCCCGCCGGGTCCACCCGGACGTACGGCTGGTGACCCGGGGCGGCAGCGTCGCCTACGACGCGCTCCTGCAGTCCCGGGAGGCGGGCGGGACCTGGGTGCTGGCGTTCTCGATGCCACGGCACGCGCAGGAGACGCTGACCGCGGTACGGGTCGCGCGCAGCGCCGGACTCAAGGTCGCGCTGATCACCGACCTGGCGCTGGGGCCGGTGGCCGACGAGGCCGACGCCACCTTCGCCACCGGCACCGGCTCCCGTCTGGTCTTCGACTCCTACGCCGCCCCGGGCGTGATGGCGGCGGCGCTGCTCCAGGCGATGACCGACGCGGGCCCCGAGCGCACCCAGGCGCGGCTCGAGGAGTACGAGCAGATCGCCGAGCAGCACCAGTTCTTCCTGCGTGAGTGACCGGCCTTTCCCAGGCCACCCCCTCCCCCGGTAATAAACAGAGGGATCATTGCGGGCATTTCGCGCATGAATGTTTTCATACGTCTTGCAAAGCAGTCGGCATATATAAATACTGCTCACGGCTGCATCCGCCCGCCAAGGGCTCATGTACGGGCACCCGAAGCCGCCGTCCCCTACCCGCGTCGGCGCCCAGGGTGTTCGGGGCATCGCTTGCGCGAGCGCCCGTGGTGGCCCCGGTCTTCCCCTGGGCCGGGGCCACCCCGAACCGTCGGACCACCGTCACGACGCCAACACCGGAAGCGATGATCATGACCCTGACGACGACGCGCATCAGCTCGGACTGGCCGTGCCAGGTCAAGACTCCCGGCAGCTACGACTGGGAGCGCTCGGCGGCCAAGTGGCTGCGCGAGCTGGTGCCCGCGCGTTACGCGAGCTACCCGGCGCTGCTGCGCCACCCGGTACTGCTCGCCCGCCATGCGCAGATCCAGGTCCAGAACGAGGTCCGGGTGGCCCGCACCGCTCTGCAGACCGCCCGCGCCGACCTGCCCCGGCTCGGACTGCCCGAGTCGGTCATCGAACACACGATCAAGATGTACGCGGCCGAGGTCATGCAGTTGCAGCACATCGCGCGCAGCGTCCGGGCGGTCACCCAGGCCCTGGCCGAGCAGGGCTCCGGACGCTGAACGGGAAGATCCGTTCGCATCTCCCCGACGGACATCGCACCTGACGGGAGCGATGGCGCAAGACCCCGATCGAAGTCACCACGGTGTGCCATGCTCAAGGCGTGACGAGCGAATCCGCCCTGCCCGCTCGGTCCGGTGACGTGCCCGACATGGCAGCGCTGACCCGGGTCGTGGCGCGCCAGCGCGCGGAGCTCGACCGGCTGCAGGATCTGGCGGCCACCGCGGCCGTGCTGGAGCGCGCCAAGGGCGCCGTGATGGCGCAGCTCGGCTGCTCGCCGGACACCGCGCAGGAGGAGCTTCGGCAGCGGGCCAAGGCCAGGGAACGGACCCTCCTGGAGGAGTGCCGGCTCAGCCTCGGCGCACTCTCCGCACAACCCTGCGGCACCGCCGAGCCGGCCGCGGCCGGACCCCCCGCCCGGCGGACCGCACCGGGCCGGGCGCCCGACGAGATCGACGCCGCCGCCCTCGGCCGCCTCAGCCGGGCCCTCGTCCGGGTCGGCACCCCGCACGATCTCGCCCGCTGCCTGCTGGACCGGCTCGCCCCTGACGTGGGCGCCGACGCCGTGATGATCTTCGCGCGGCGGCCCGGCGGCGGTCTGGAGCTCACCGGACACGCCGGCGTCGAGCGGACGCTGGCCGAGCAGTGGAGCCGGGTACCGCCGGTCAGCGGGATCGCCGCGCTGGACGCCCTCGCCGCCGGGCGGCCGCGCTGGCTGGAGGACCTCCGCGAGGACGCCGAGCGGTACCAGCTGATCGGGGACCCGCCCGAACGGTGGCCGTCCCGGGCCTGGTTGCCGGTGGTGACCGGCGCGTCGGCCGACGTCGTGCTCGGGATCCTGCGCCACCGTGAGGGCGCCTTCCCGCCCCCGGTGCGGGAACACCTGCTGACCGTCGCCCAGTTGTGCGCGGGCCCGCTGCGCACGTTCGGCACCCGGCCGGACCCCGCCGCGGGCGGGGTCGCGGACGCCGTGCAGACGGTGCTCGACCGGCTGCCCGTCGCCGCGGTGCTGCTCACCGCGCTGCGCTCCGCGTCGGGGGACGTGGAGGACTTCCGCATCGACGCCGCGACCGGCGTGACGTCCGACGCCGTGGGCCGCAGCGGGCGCGAGCTGGTCGGCCTGCGCTTCCTGGAGTGCTGGCCGGAGGTCGCCCGCGATGCGCTGTGGGAGGGGTGCCTGCATGTGCTGGCCGACGAACTGCCGTACGAGAGCGAGCCGTTCGCCCGGCAGCAGATCGTGTCCGGGGTGAGCGAACTGGCCACCTACTCGGCGCGGGTGGTGCGGTCGGGCGACGGGCTGGTCGTCAGCTGGGTCCGGCACGATCCGTCCGACCGGCAGGAGCAGCGGCTGGCGGACGTGCAGCGGCTGGGCAACCTCGGCTGGGTCAACTGGAACCTGGACACGGGCGAAGGGAACTGGTCCTCCCAGGTCTTCAGCATCTTCGAGCGGGACACGGCCCAGGGTGTCGTCCCCCTTTCCGGGCTGCCGCGGCTCGCCTCCCCCGAGGATCTGCCGACGCTGGCCCGCGCCGTCGGAGAGCTGGTGCGGCACGGGCGGCCGTGCGACGTCCCGTTCCGGATCGTCACCCGGGCCGGCATCCGGCATCTGCGGATCGTCGCCGAGGCCGTCCCGGACGCCGGCGGCACCCCCGTCGAGGTGCACGGCTTCGTACAGGACCTCACCGCGCAGCGCAGCGCCGAACTCGCCCTCGTCGCGAGCGAGCGGGCCATGCTCACCCAGCACGGAGTGCTCGAGGCCGAGCGTCTGATGGCCGCCCGGCTGCAGAACGCGCTGCTGCCCCTGCCCCGGCAGCCCGTCCGGCTGGCCGGGCTGCGCGTGGACATCGCCTACCTGCCCGCGCAGTCGGGCCTCAGCGTCGGCGGCGACTGGTTCAGCGCCATCGAACTCCCCGACGGCGACGCCCTGTTCGTGGTGGGGGACGTGGCCGGACACGGTGTGGGCGCGGTGGCCTCGATGGCCCTGCTGCGCTTCACCGCCAAGGGCATGGTCATCACGGGTTCCTCGCTGACCGGGGCCCTCAGCCGCCTCAACGCCCTGTTGCTGCACTCCCGCGACCCGCACGGCTCGGCGACGATGGTGCTGGCCCGCTACAGCCCGCGCGAACGGCGGCTGGAGTGGGCGCAGGCCGGTCACCCGCCGCCGTTGCTGGTGCGGGCCGGTGAGGCGCGCTACCTCGAGCGTCCCTTCGGGATGCTGCTCGGCGCGACCGACACGCCTCACTACGAGGCGGCGGAGGTTCGGCTGAAGCCCGGCGACCAGGTCCTGCTCTACACCGACGGCCTGGTGGAGCGGCCCACGGAGAGCATCGACCGCGGCCTGGAGCGGCTGGCCGGGGCCGCCGTGCCCCGGACCGGGGCCGGCCTCGTCTCCCTGGAACAGCTGCTCGGCGCGACGCTGGAACCCGAGGGACGCGACGATGTGTGCGTGCTCGACATCCAGGTGCCGCCGGACGCCGAGCGGTAGGGACGGCTCAGTCGTCGCGGTGCCGCCAGTACCACAGCGCCCCGACCACGACGGCCAGCAGGAACACGACGGGCAGCACCAGGCCCGGGATGCGGGACACGCTCATGCGGACGGCTTTCGGCTCGACGGGCCGAGGTGCCGAACGCGCGCCGGCCCGCCGTCCATGGTGACACGCGGCACACTGCCGACCGCGGCCTGTTTCCGAGCCGTTTACCCGTCACCCGGCCATCCGTCGGCCGGTCGTCCGCCGACCGCTCATCCGTCACCCCGTCACCCCGTCACCCCGTCATCCGTCGGCCGAGGCGGTACGGGACTCCAGATCGCGGCGGGTGTCGTCGCCGTAGACGCCGCTCTCGTCGCCGCGGATGCCGTACCAGAGCTGGAAGCGGGCCACGGCTTCGGTGAGAACGGTGTCGTAACGGCCGTCGGTGGGGCCGTTGTCGTACACGTTCGGGATGCGCAGCAGGCGCTGCTGGAGGTCGGTCACCTCGGAGCCGCTGTCCCCCTCCCGCAGGGTGCCGGCGCCGTCGGGGTCGGCGGACGCGCTCGCGGTCGGGGTGGGGCCGGCCGTCGTGGGCGGGGGTGTCTGCGCGGCGGCCTCGCCGCCCCGGCCCGGCAGCAGCAGCGCCCCGGCGAAGCCGAGGAGGGCGGCCGCGCACACGCCGACCACGATGGCGCCGCGGCGCACACCGGCACCGGAGCCGGCTCGGGTGCGGACTCCCGCCCCGTCCGCCGGCCGTGCGGCACGGGCTCCACCCCGTTCCCACGCCTCACCCGGGCGGTCACCGGGGCCGCCGCCGGTCAGGGGCCGGGGGCCGCCGGACCCGCCCGCCCGGTCCCGCCCGCCGCCCTCGGCACCCCGGTCCCGGCCGCCGCCCTCGGTCGCCCAGTCGCGGCCACCGTGCGGCTTCGGCCCGGACTGCGGGATCACCGTGGTCGCCGGGCCGAGGTCCAGGAGCGGGAGTTCCTCCGTCGCCGCCTCGTCCCCGTCCGGGTCGGACCCCAGGGGTATCGACTCGTAGGAGTCCGGTTCCCGGGTCAGTTCGGTCATCTCGCGGAACAGCTCCGCGAGGGCGTCGGTGTTGCGCGGTCGCAGGACCCGGATGGGTTCCAGGACCGGGCGTTCGTGCGGCTTTCCCGGTTCCTCCGGTGTCGGCACGCTCGTCTCCCTCCCGTGGGTCCCCCAGGAGAGATACGGGCGGACGGGCGGACGGGTTCAGCCGGCGAGGAAGTGGCGCAGGGAACGGGTCGTCGCGGCGACGAAGGCGTCCTGTCCGGCCTCGTCCAGGGCGTCGAGGGACAGGTACGGGTTGAGGTCCTCCAGCTCGACCAGCAGCAGTTCGCCGTCGGGGGCGCGGCAGGCGTCGACGCGCTGGATGCCGTGCGTGAGGCCGTTCCAGTCGATGAAGCGCCGGGCGAACTCGAGGTCCCGCACGGTGGGCCGGTAGGGCTCGAGCTGCCAGCGGCGGTCGGGGTGGGGTGCGTACAGGGCGTACTGGAAGTCGTGGTCGATGTAGGTGAAGGACACCTCGTAGGCGAAGTCGACGCACGGCTGGACCAGGACCGAGCCGTCGGCCAGGGCGGGGAGCGCGTCGGGCGGCAGGATCCGCAGGCCTATGGAGTCGGCGCCGAGCTTGGGCTTGACGACGTACCGGTCGGCCTCGGGCAGCCGGTGCAGGTCCTCGGGCCGGTCGACGGTGGGGATGACCGGGTAGCCCTCGGCGCTCAGGTCGAGGAGGTACTGCTTGCCCGCCATGTCGGCGCGGCCGGTGAGCGGGTTGTAGACGCGTACGCCGTCCTGGAGCGCGCGCTCGCGGAATGCCTCGTACTCCTTTCGATAGCCCAGGACCGGGCCGCTGTTGCGGACGACGACGCCGTCGAAGGACTCCATCAGGGCGGCCGCGTCCAGCGGGTGGCACAGGGCCAGGTCGAAGTCCGCGCGCAGCCGGGAGGTGAGGAAGACGTCCTCGTCGCAGTAGCGGCGCCCGCGCGCCTGATAGGCCAGGTCGGTCACGTAGAGGAGACGGGGGCGGGCGGCGGACATGCGGTCTCCTGATGACGGTCGAACGGTGCGGAAAGGTTACGTCAGACGGCGTGCGGGCGGTCCGGGGCGGGACGGCCGTCACCGCCGGCACCCAAGAGGGGCGGTGGGACTCCCGACGGACGGCGGAACTCCCGACGGGCGGTGGGACTCCCGGCGGGCGGTGGGACTCCCGAGGGGCCGTGGGACTCCCGAGGGACAGTGGGCGGACGGGCCGTACGATGACAGGACCGTCGTTTTTCTCCCGAAGGGCTCGTCGACTCCCGTGACCACCGCAACACTGCTCGACGGCAAGGCCGCCGCGGCCGACATCAAGAACGAACTCGCCCTCCGCGTCCTGGCGTTGAAGGAACGCGGCATCCACCCGGGGCTCGGCACGATCCTCGTCGGCGACGACCCGGGCAGCCGTTCCTACGTCGGCGGCAAGCACCGCGACTGCGCGCAGGTCGGCATCGCCTCGATCCGCGTGGAACTGCCCGCCGACACCTCCCAGGCCGACGTCGAGGCCGCCGTGCTGCGGCTCAACGCCGATCCGACGTGCACCGGCTTCATCGTGCAGCTCCCGCTCCCGGCCCATATCGACACCCATGCCGTGCTGGAGCTGATCGACCCGGTCAAGGACGCCGACGGGCTCCACCCGACGAACCTCGGCCGGCTGGTGCTGGGCATCCCGGCCCCGCTGCCCTGCACCCCGCGCGGCATCATCGATCTGCTGCGCCGCAACCGGGTGGAGATCACGGGCCAGCAGTTCTGCGTCATCGGTTGCGGTGTCACCGTGGGCAGGCCGCTCGGCCTGATGCTGACCCGCAGCACCGAGCACGCCACGGTGACCCTGTGCCACGAGGCCACCCAGGACACGGCCGCGCACGCCCGGGAGGCGGACGTGGTGGTGGCCGCGGCCGGCGTGGCCCACCTGGTCAGGCCCGACTGGATCAAGCCGGGCGCGACGGTGCTGTCCGTCGGTCTGACCCGCACGGTCGAGGGCATCCTCGGCGACGTCCACCCCGACGTGAGCGGTGTCGCGGGGTCCTTCTCGCCGCCGGTCGGCGGGGTCGGACCGATGACGCGGGCGATGCTGCTGACCAACGTGGTCGAGGCCGCCGAGCGGATGTGACACCGGCACCCGGTTCCGGGCACTCGGTTCCCCGCCGGAGGGAACTGAGTGCCATCGGCGCCGATCAGGTGTTACGTTCGCGTCCATGAGCGCCACTCACAAGGCGGAGGCCAAACCGCCCATGCGGGACGCCCTGGTCGCGGCGGCCTTCCGGCTGTTCCTGGAGCGGGGCTACGAGCAGACCACCGTCGACGACATCGTGGCCCTGGCGGGCGTCGGCCGGCGGTCCTTCTTCCGCTACTTCCCCTCCAAGGAGGACGTGGTCTTCCCCGACCACGAGCGGTGCCTCGCCGACATGACGGCCTTCCTCGGCGCGAGCGGCCCGGAACACGAGCCGGTGCGACGCGTCTGTGACGCCGCCCGGCTCGTCCTGCTGATGTACGCCGAGAACCCCTCCTTCTCCGTGCAGCGCTACCGGCTCACCAAACAGGTGCCCGGGCTGCGGGCGTACGAGCTGTCGGTCGTCTGGCGCTACGAGCGCGCCCTCGCCGAGTACCTCCGGGGCCGCTTCACCGGTCGGCCCGACGGCACCCTGCACGCCGACGTGATCGCGGCCGCGGTGGTCGCCGCCCACAACAACGCGCTGCGCTCCTGGCTGCGTTCGGACGGGCAGGGCGACGCGAGCGCGACCGTGGAGCACGCGCTGGGGTACGTGCAGTCGGCGTTCGGCGCGCCCCCGGCGGCCCCGGCGCCCGCGACCCGCCCCGCGTTCGCGGCGCTTGCGCCGCTCCCGGTGCCGCCCGCCGACGAGTCGCCGCAGGACGTCGTCGTGGTGGTGTCCCGACGCGGGGCGCCGCTGTGGCGCGTGGTGCAGGAGATCGAGACGACCCTCGGACGGGACTGAGACCCCCTCGGAGCCTCCGCCGGACCCACGCCGGACCCCCGCCGAACCCACGCAAGATTGTGGGTACGCAGTGCCTTTACGCGTGGCACTGAGTGCCATACGCTGTGGACGTGCACGGTGGCACGGCTGACCGGGCACGTGCGTGCACGGGCGAGCCGCGCACGTGGATTCCGGCCGAGTGCAGGGAGTTGACCCGCGTGTACCACTACTCAGGAAACGCCGTTCAGCAGGCCGCCGGCTCCGCGGCGGGCGTCCTCGACCGCGCGAACGCCGACGGCGACACGATCCTCTTCCAGCGCTGCACCTGGTGCGCCACCGCCATGTACCACCGGCTCCTGTGCCCGGTGTGTCAGGGCAGCGACCTGCGCACCGAACGCAGCGAGGGCGCCGGCACGGTCCGCCACGCCACGGTGGTGAACCGCAACACCCCCGGCGCCCGCAATGTGTCGCTGGTCGAGATGGCCGAGGGGTTCGTCGTGCGCGGCCGGGTCATGGGTCCGCTCATCGGCATCCACAGCGGCGACCGCGTCCGGCTGTCCACGGTCAAGGACCCGGTACGCGGCGAACCCGTCTTCCAGCTCCTCGACGAGCCCTACCGGGCCTGGCACTAGAGCCTTCGCCTCAGCGGGCCGAAGCCGGACAGCGGAGACCCGCTGTCCGGTTCTTTGCGCTCCGCCACCCTGATTCCCGGACACAGGCAACCCACAGAGGTGCTTTCGCTTCCTTCGGGGCGCGAGGGGCTCCCGATACGGACGGGGCCCCCGCGCTCCGAGTGTTGAGGAGTGGACCTTGATCCGTGCCCGGCGAATAGGTGTCACCGCCGTGGCCGCGCTCGCGGCCCTGGCGGGAACACCGGGACTGGCACAAGCCCGACAACCGTCCGAGACAAGACCGTTGACCACGACCGCCGACAGCGGACTGCCGCAGGGCTGGCAGGTCGGCGGCGAGGGCGGCGCACGTGAGCTGGTGTGGCGGTCGCCCACCCCCGTGCCCTTCGGCGACGCCCGTGTGGAGTTCCACTCGGGCGGCCGACTGCTCGGCGTACCGAAGGCGGGGAAGGACGGCCGCACCTTCCGGCTCTCCCTCGACGACGTCGGCGCCGCCCCCCTGAAGGACCTGCGCGTACTGGCCGGCGGCCGCCGTCTGGACGCGGCGGCCGAGAACTCCGCCCCGGGCGGGCGGCGTTCCCGCACCGCCGAGCAGCCCCCGGCCCACTCCCCCGCTCCGGCCCCGGCCAACTCCGTCGACCCCGGCAAGCCGGGCGCGTACCGCACGGTCAGCGGCGAGTACGACCTCGCACCGGTGCGGTTGCCGGGCTTCGCCCGACCGGTGGAGATGCGGGCGGTCGTGGTGGCGCCGAAGGGGGCCACCGGCAAACGGCCGCTCGCGCTCTTCCTGCACGGCCGGCACACCACCTGCTACCGGCCCGGCAGCGACGACTTCGACATCTCCTGGCCCTGCCCGGCCGGTTCGAAGCCGATCCCGAGCCACCGGGGCTACCTCCAGGACCAGAAGCTCCTCGCCTCGCAGGGCTACGTCACGGTGTCGATCTCCGCGAACGGCATCAACGGCCAGGACGGGGAGGCCGAGGACGGCGGTGCGCAGGCGCGCTCCTCGCTGGTGCGCCGCCACCTCGCCCAGTGGGCCGACTGGGCCGCCCACCCGGGCCACGCCCCGGCGTCGGTGCCCGACGCGGCGAAGGCCGACCTCTCCCGTGTCCTGCTCGTCGGTCACTCGCGCGGCGGCGAGGGGGTCAACCGCGCCGCGCTGGACAGCCTGTACCCGCCGCCCGCCGCGCAGGACGGCTACCGGGGCCCGGTCCGCTGGAAGATCCGCGGAACCGTGCTCGTCGGACCGACGATCTTCGGCCAGAATCCGGTCGCCGACGTCCCGTCCGCGACCATCCTGCCCGGCTGTGACGGCGACGTCGCCGATCTCGAGGGCGAGACGTACCTCGACGGGACGCGCGGCGTCAGCAATGGCACGGCCCTGCACAGCGCGGTCTACATGGTCGGCGCCAACCACAACTTCTTCAACACCGAGTGGACGCCGGGCAAGGCCGTGGCGCCCTCCTTCGACGACTTCTGGGAGGACCCGGACGCGCAGCAGCCCGACCCGGTCTGCTCCACCGCCGCCCCCACCCGGCTGACCGCCGATCAGCAGCACCGGGCCGGCGCGACCTACATCGCCGCCGCGGCCCGGCTGTTCGTCGCCGGTGACGACCGGGTGCGCCCGCTGCTCGACGGCACCGGAAAGCGCGCGCCCTCCGCCGACCCGGCCCGCGTCCTGACCCACGCGGTCGGCGCCCGCCGTACGGGCGGCTTCGTGCCCGACGGCGGCGTCGAGGTGACGGGCGGCCGGGTGTGCTGGGCCGACCCCGACCCGGCCAGGGCATGCCTGGACGCCGACGCCACGGGAATGTCCCCGCACTTCGGCTGGTGGGATCTGGAGAAGGACTCCGGCAAGAGCGCGGTCGCGCTGAAGTGGTCCGCACCGGGCACGCCGACGACGATCGGCTCCCTCGCTCCGGTCTCCCTGTCCGGTGCCCGGAGCCTGGCGCTGCGCGTCTTCGTGCCGCCGAACACCACCGGCACCGAGCTGGACGTGTCCGTCACCGATGCGGCCGGCCGGCGCGCCGCGCTCGGCCGGGTCACGGTCGACGGCCTGCCGGGCTCCGACCGCACCGCCTCGTACTGGGCCCGCGAGCTGCGGGTCCCGCTGACCGCCGCCACCCGCGCCGGTCTCGACCTCAGGCACGTCAAGTCCCTGTCGCTG
The DNA here is from genome assembly GCF_040295245.1 of Streptomyces sp. NPDC002884. Lineage (NCBI taxonomy): Bacteria > Bacillati > Actinomycetota > Actinomycetes > Kitasatosporales > Streptomycetaceae > Streptomyces > Streptomyces sp. NPDC002884. The sequence goes on from NZ_JBEOVB010000003.1 coordinate 206,358, forward strand.
ACTCCGCGTTCGGGGTCCGGTCAGGCCTGGTTCATGGACGCCTGGGGCTGGGCCCCCGGCACGCCGGCGGTGCGGGCGGCCGCGCTGCCGCGCGTCGACATCGGCCGGATCACGGCCAAGGAGGGCGACTCCGGCACCCGCACCTATCACGTCCCGGTCCAGGTGTCCGGGCACGGCAGCGGCCGGGTCCGCTTCTACGTCGTCGACCCGGAGACCCTTGAGGCCACGGAGAAGGTGGTCACGGTCCGGCCCGGCAGCACCCCGATCGACGTGCCGATCGAGGTGAAGGGCGACACCCGCTTCGCCTACGACGTGACCCAGGACCTCCTGGTGAAGGCCGTGCGCGGCGCGGTCGTCGGCTCCTACCGGGGCGGGGTCACGGTGCAGAACGACGACCCGGCGCCGGAGGTGACCCTGGCTCCGGTCGCCGACCGGGTGACCGAGGGCGGGTCGCTGAGCTGGCGGATCACCCTCTCCGAGACCGCCGACGTGAATTTCTGGCAGCCGGTCCGGGTGCTGCCGGTCACCGAGGGCGCCGAGCTGTCCACCAAGGACGTGGACCCGCAGTGGCTGCTGGACTTCTCCGGTGACCTGCCCGACCCGGAGCGTCCGCTGTCGGACGCGAACCTGTGGGTCTGGCTGAACATCCCGGCCGGGACCACCGACGTCGACTTCACCGTGCCCACGGTGAAGGACCAGGTGGCCGAGCCGGCCGAGTCGATGCGCCTCGCGCTGACCGGCGACGACGCCGAGCCGCTGCCGGACCGGCCGGTGCTGACCGGGACGGTCGTGGACGCGCCGTAGTACGCGGGCACTGTCCGAAGGGGGGCCCGGACCGTGCGGTCCGGGCCCCCTTCTCCGTTTCTGGGCTCACAGCGTGACGCGGATCCCGACCGTGCCGTCCAGACCCCGGCGCAGCCGGCTGCCGAGCAGGGTGAGGCGGCCCATGACGCCGTACTTGCGCGCGAGCAGGGTGCGGTAGCGGGCGGTGGTCTGCGCGTCGCAGATCTCGGCGGTGGCCGGGACCTGCTCGCCGGTGGGGTTGCCGCGGACGTCACAGGGACCCACCAGGACGTCGCCGCGGGCCCGGATCCGCTTCACCTTCCAGGCGTCCGCGGCCGACCAGGCCCCGAGCGCGTCCCCGTCCCGCACCACCCACACCGGAGTGGCGACCCCGGTTCCGTTCTTGCGGTAGCTGGTGATCAGCAGGTACTTGCCGGCTGCCAGCCGGTCGAGCGCGTTGTCGGCCATGCCCGCAGTCTAGGCATCCGCACGCCTCACCACCTCGGCAGCCTCAGCTCGTAGTCCGGCTGGATGCGCCGCATGTACCCGGTGTCGTCGCGCCCCCGCACACCCGAGTCGAGGTAGCGGCGGTGCAGCCGGTCGAGGGCGTCGGTGTCCAGCTCCACGCCGAGGCCCGGTCCGGTCGGGACCTTCACCGCGCCGTCCACCACTTCCAGTACCCCGGGGACGATCACGTCGTCGGCGCTGTTCCACGGGTAGTGCGTGTCGCAGGAGTGGTCGAGGTTGGGGATGGCCGAGGCCACGTGGGTCATCGCGGCGAGGCTGATGCCCAGGTGCGAGTTGGAGTGCATGGACAGCGCGAGACCGAACGCCTCGCAGACGGCGGCCAGTTCACGGGTGCGGCGCAGTCCTCCCCAGTAGTGGTGGTCGGTGAGGAGTACCTGGATCGCGTTCTGCCGGACGGCAGGACCGAGGTGTTCCCAGGCGATGACGCACATGTTGGTGGCGAGCGGCAGCGGCGAGTCCCGCGCGACGGCCGCCATGCCCTCGATGGTGCCGGTCGGGTCCTCCAGATACTCCAGCACGCCGTCGAGTTGCCGGGCGACGTAACGCGAAGTCTCCACCGTCCAGGCCGCGTTGGGGTCCAGACGCAGCGGCCGGCCGGGGAACGCCTCCGCCAGCGCCCTGATCGCGGCGATCTCCTCGTCCGGCGGGAAGACCCCGCCCTTGAGCTTGAAGGAGCTGAAGCCGTACCGCTGCTGCATCAGCCGGGCCTGCTCGACGATCCCGGCCGGGTCGAGCGCCTCGGGCCAGTCGTCGCCGATGGCGGGACGGCCGTCGAGCGCGGGGTGTCCGTCCCACTTGTAGAAGAGGTACGCGGCGAAGGGCACGGAGTCGCGCACCCGGCCGCCGAGCAGGTCGTGGACGGGACGGCCGAGCAGCTTGCCCTGGGCGTCCAGACAGGCGACCTCGACGGCCGAGGTGGTCCAGCCGCGCTCGTGCGAGCCGGGCACGCCGGGCAGCAGGGTCGCGTCGATCGCGGCGGCGACGGCGGTCGTGTCGAAGACGTCCATGCCGACGACGGTCCTGGCGGCGACCATCAGCCGTTCGAGGCGCGTCTCGCCGCCGGTCGATTCGCCGAGGCCCACCGTGCCGTCCTCCAGGACGAGCCGCAGGATCACCCGCAGCGCGAGCGGTTCGTGGACGCCGTTGGAATTCAGCAGCGGCGGATCGGAGAAGGCGATGGGGGTGACGATCAGTTCGCGGATGCGAGTGGCAGGGGTGGTCATACGGCGACGGCCTCCAGTCCCCGGTCGATGAGCTCGGCGAGCCGGGCGACATGCTCCGGCGTGGGATCGAGCAGCGGCGCCCGTACACCGCCCACGTCGAGGCCGCGGATCGTCACCCCGGCCTTGACCAGGGAGACGGCGTATCCCGGGACCTCGTCGCGGAGTTCGACGAGCGGACCGTAGAACTCGTCGAGGAGATGGGCGACGAGGGCGTCGTCCCCCTCCGACAGGGCACGGTGGAAGGCGAGCGCGATCTCGGGGGCGAAGGCGAAGACGGCCGAGGAGTAGAGGCCGACGCCGATCCCCCGGTAGGCGGGGGCGGTCATCTCGGCGGTGGGCAGCCCGTTGAAGAACTGGAAGTCCTCGGTGCCGGGAACGGCCCGCACCGCCCGGACGATGCGGTGCATGCGCTCGATGTCGCCGATGCCGTCCTTCAGGCCGACGACCTTGGGCAGGGCGGCGATCCCGGCGGCGGCGGGGCCGGTGAGGCGGGCGGTGCCGCGCTGGTAGAAGACCACGGGGAGGTCGGTGACGGCGGTGACCTCCTCGACGTAGCGGACCAGGCCCTGCGGGGGTGCGGTGACCAGGTACGGCGGCAGCAGGAGGATGCCGTCAGCGCCGGCCCGGGCCACGCGTACGGCATGGTCGCGGGCGACGGGGACCGGCCCGCCGGCGGCCGCCAGGACGGGAACGCGTCCGGCGGTCGTCTCGACGGCGACCCGGGTGGCGCGTTCGAGCTCGTCCGCGTCGAGGGCGTGGAACTCACCCGTGCCGCAGGCGACGAACACGCCGCCCGCGCCTGCCGAGACGCCGGCCTCGATGTGCCGGCCGAGCCGTTCCTCGTCCAGCGAGCCGTCCGCGGCGAACGGCGTGACCGGGAAGAACAGCACTCCTTGGAACTTCATGTCTCCCTCGTAACTACGTGGATGTGCGTGGGGGGGTCGGCCGGGGCCGTCAGCCCTTGGTGGCGCCGGCCGCGATGCCGGAGACCAGCGAGCGCTGGAGGAGCAGATAGACGATCAGGCTGGGGACGAGGGCGATGACGGCTCCGGCGAGGACCACTCCCGAGCCGACCTCGGGGTCGGTGCGCAGGATGGACAGGGCGACGGTGACCGTGTAGTCGGTGGGGTCCTTGGAGGCGATCAGGGGCAGCAGGTACTGGTCCCAGATCATGACGAAGCCGAGGACGCCGGCGACGCCGAGCGCGGGCTTGCACAGCGGCAGGACGATCTGCCACAGCATGCGGAACTCGCCGACGCCGTCGAGCCGGGCGGCCTCCTCTATCTCGGTGGGGATGTCCTTCATGAACTCGGTCAGGAGCATCACGGAGAAGCCCCAGGCGCCGAGCGGGAGGATCACGCCCCACGCGGTGCCCTTCAGGTCGAGGCCGATCACCGGGACATGGCCGAGGACCAGGGAGAGCGGGATCGCGATGACCTCCTCGGGGAGCATCATCGTCAGCATGAACAGGGTCAGGACCAGGGCCTGGCCGCGGAAGCGGTGCCGGGCCAGCGCGTAGGCGGCCAGCACGGACACCGCCAGCTGGAGCAGCAGCGCGCCGCCCGCGATGACGAGGGAGTTGGTGAAGTAGTCCCAGATGCCCCGCTCCCCCGCCACCTCGAAGTTCTGCCAGGTGCTGTGGTGCGGGAGGAAGGACAGGGAGGATCCGCCGGCGTGCGAGGTGAACGCGCCGGACAGGACGGTCAGGAACGGAGCCGCGAAGACGCCGATGGCGATGGCGCAGAGCAGGATCCGCAGGCCCCAGGCGGCGCCCGGCCGGTCGCTCCAGCCGAGGGCGGTGTCGAAGCGGGCGGGGGTGGCCCGGGCCGCCCTGGCGGAGTCGCCCGGCGTGACCCTAGCTACGGGTGCCCGGACGGGGTCGACGGCGGGTGCGCTCATCGCACCTCTCCCCTCTTGCGGAAGTGGTTGACCGTGACCGTGAGCAGCAGGGTCACGCAGAGCAGCACGACGGAGGCCGCGGAGGCGCCGCCGATGTCGTTGCGGGTGAAGCCGAGGGTGTAGGCCCGGGTCATCCAGACCTCGGTGGAGCCGGCCGGGCCGCCGCCGGTGAGGACGTAGACCTCGGTGAAGACGCGCAGGCCGCGGATGGCGGCGAGGGTGAGGACGATGCCGAGGGCGGGGCGGATCGCGGGGAGGGTGACGTACCGCAGGCGCTGCCACAGCGACACGCCGTCCATCGCGGCGGCCTCGTACAGCGTCCGGTCCACTCCGGCCAGTCCGGCGAGGATGATCACCATGTTGTAGGGGGCGAGCATCCAGACGCTCATCACCATGGTCGCCCACAGGGCGGTGTCCGGGTTGTCGAGGAACTGGGTCGGTCCGAGGCCGAGGAGGCCGAGGCCCTGGTTGATGATGCCGTCGGAGGTCGGGTAGTACAGCAGCCGCCACATCTCGCCGACGACGGCGGTGGCGGTGACGACCGGCAGGAAGACGGCCGTGCGCATGATCTTCAGGGAGCGGGCCTGGCCCTCCAGCAGCAGGGCGAGCGCGAAGCCGACGGCGATGGCGCCGAGGGACTGCCCGAGGCCGAGGAGGAGGGTGTGGCCGATGGCTTCCTGGAAGCGGTGGTCGGTGAGGACGCGGGTGTAGTTGTCCAGGCCCACCCACCGGTCGCCCAGGAAGGGCCGCACCTCGAAGAAGCTGAGCCAGACGCCCTTGCCCATGGGCAGGAACTTGAAGACGAGGGCGAGCAGCAGGCCGGGGGCGAGGAACACCCATGGCAAAACGTTTCGCTTGCTGAATGCGCTGCGGACCCGGGAGCCGCGCACGAGGGCTGTGGTGGCTGTCATTTCAGCAGGTCCTGGTCCTTGAGGTCGCCGGCGAGGGTGTCGTCGAGTTCTTTCAGGCCGGTGCGGACGTCGCTGCCGCAGTAGGTGAAGATCGCGTTGAGCGCGTCGGCGGTGTCCTGCTTGATGGGGGCGAAGTCCGGCGCGTTGGGGAACTGCACGGAGGCGTCCTCGTAGGCCTTCTGGACGACGCCCCAGCGGGGGTCGTCGCGCACGGCCGCCGCGTCGAGCGTGGAGTTGACGGGGATCCGGACGACGGGCTGGTTCTTGCCGGTCATCGCGAGGCGCTGTCCCTCGGGTGAGACGAGGAAGGCGGCGAGAGCCTGTTCCTGCTCGGTCTTGCCGGTCCTGGCGCCGAAGTAGATGTTCTCGCCGTCCGCGAGGACGTCGTTGCCCGCGGGTCCGGCCGGGGCCTGCACCACCTCGAACTTGTCCTTGCCGAGGGTCTGGTCGAAGGTGGCGATGTTGTAGGGGCCGGTGAGGTACATACCGGCGTTGCCGTCCTGGAAGTTGGTGGCGTTGCCGGTGACGGCGGTGAGGGCGCCCGGCTGGATGACAGCGTTGTCAGAGGTGCAGAAGAGGTTCTTCTTCAGCCAGGAGACGGAGCGCACGGCGGCGGCCGAGTCGACGACCGGCCGATAGCCGCCGTCCTTCGTGGCCTCGATGATGCGCGCGCCGCCCTGCCACAGGAAGCTGGCGCCCCACCAGGCGGCGTAGCCGTTCTGGGCGCTGCCGGGGACGACCATCCCGTAGGTGTTCTTCCTGCCGTCCCCGTCGGGGTCGTCGTCGGCGAAGGCCCTGGCGAGGGTGAGCATGTCCTGCCAGGTCCGCGGCTGCGGCAGGCCGAGCTTCTCGCGCCAGTCCTTGCGGATCATCAGGGTCATGGCCTGACGGGAGTACGGGATCCCGTAGTGGGAGCCGTCGACGCCGACGGTGGAGGCCCAGGTCTTGGCGTCGATCCGGTCGCCGCCGGCGATGTCGGCCGGGTCGACGGGCTTCAGCAGGCCCTGGCTCTGGTAACTGCCCATCAGCGCCGTGTCGTTGATCATGACGTCCGGCAGGTCCTTGGTGGACGCACGGCTCTGGAGCTGCTGGTCGAAGTTGATGACCGGCTGGTAGTCGATCTTGATACCGGTCTTCTCGGTGAAGGCGGCGAACACCCGCTCATAGGTGGCCGCGGGATCCGGATTGCTCCGGGTCCAGACCTCCAGGGTGTTCGGGTCGCCGCTCCCGGCGCTGTCCGCACCGGAACCGCAGGCGGCCGTTGCGAACAGCAGTCCCGCGACGGCAAGCGTGGCGGCCGGGCGGCGACTTCGTCGGCGATCCCCCATGGGCACACTCCGTTCATATCCGTGAACTTGCTTCACGAATCTAAATTGAGCGCCCAAGCTACGAACGGTTTCAGCCGTATGTCAAGACATGGCCGGGAGATTGCGGGTCCGTGACACGGGGGCTGTGGGGCGCCTGTCACGCCCCTCGCACGGCACGCCGTCGCCCCACCGCAGGAGCTCCGGTGGGGCGACGGTCCGACGGGAAGACCTGCGGCTCAACGAAGGGCGGCCGCCATCCGCCGTACCCCTTCGGCGAGGATCTCCGGCGAGGTGGCGATGTTCAGCCGGACGTGCCCGGCCCCGCCCGTGCCGAAGTCGGGCCCGCGGCCGAGGGCCACCCGCCCCCGCTCCAGGAAGACCGCGGCCGGATCGTCCCCGAGGCCCAGTGCCCGGCAGTCCAGCCAGGCGAGATAGGTGGATTCACCCGGCCGGTACCCGACGCCGGGCAGCTGCTCGGCCAGCAGGACGGTGAGCAGGCGCCGGTTGTCGTCGAGGCCGGCCAGCAGGGCGTCCAGCCACCCCGTGCCCTCGAGCAGGGCGGCGGTGTGCGCCAGCACACCGACGTGGCTCGGCCCGTGGGACACCTCCTCGGGCAGCAGCGCCAGGTCGGCCGCCGCCTCGGGGCCCGCGACGGCCAGGGCCGCCTTGAGCCCGGCCAGGTTCCACCCCTTGGACGCCGACATCAGCGACAGACCGTTCTCCGCGCCGGGGACGGCGAGCCAGGGCACGAAGTCGGTCCCCGGGGCGGTGAGCGGCGCGTGGATCTCGTCGACGACGACCCGGACGCCGTACCGCCGGGCGAGCGCGGCCACCGCGGCCAGTTCCCGTGCGGTGTGCACGGTGCCGGTCGGGTTGTGCGGGCTGCACAGCAGGTGCGCGGCGCGGCCGCCGCCGGCGACGGCGCGCCGGTAGGCGTCCTCCAGCACGGCGAGGTCGAGCCGGCCGTCCGCGCCGAGGGGCGCCTCGGCGATCCGCCGGTCCATGTGCGCCACGAACTGGAAGAACGGCGGGTACACGGGCGGGTTGACGACCACCGGGTCGCCCGGTCCCGTCACCAGTTTCAGCATCTCGACGACGCCCAGCATCACATCGGGCACGATCGCCGTCCGCTCCACCGCGAGCCCGTCCCAGGCCCACCGCTTCGCGGCGAACACGGCCAGCGCCTCGGCGTAGGCCGTACCCGCCGGATAGCCGGTGTCACCGAGCGCCAGGGCCCGCGTCACCGCGCCGACGACCGGTTCGGCGAGGGGCACGTCCATCTCCGCGACCCACAGCGGAAGGACGTCGGCCGGGTAGGTACGCCACTTCATGCTCGTACGACATCGGAGCCGATCGAGCGTGAGGGCCTGTAAAGGGTTCGCTTCACGGGGCGTCTCGTGCGGGATGCTGGTCATGGGGCACAAGATAGGGGGCCGTGGTGTGACCTGGGATCACGTGAACGGGACAGCTGTGGCGGACGCGGGCGGCATCCCGGAGATCGCCTGCGACGAGTCGGGTTCGGACGGCGAGAACCTCACCGGCGGGAACACGGACGTGTTCGCCCACGCGAGTGTGCTGCTGTCTGCCGATTCCGCCGCCGGACATGTACAGGAGATCCGGAACCGGATCCGTTCGCCCGCCGAGGAGTACAAGGCGAACCATCTCCTCCGGGAGAAACACCGGGCGGTTCTGGAATGGCTGCTCTCGGCGTCGGGCCCGCTGTACGGGCACGCCCATGTGCACCTCGTCGAGAAGTCCTTCTTCGTCGTGGACCGGACCGCCGACCTGCTGCTCGGCGACCCCGGAGCGGCCGTCCCGCTGTTCCGGCACGGTCGGCGGACTTTCACCGAAGCGGAATGGCGGCAATTCCTGGAGGCGGCCAACCAATTGCTGTGGGTGCGCCACGAAGGTGAACCGGATGCGCCCGTCGAGCATTTCTTCCGCACACTCGAAGAACTGCGGCAGCGACATCCGGGGACGGCGGCCGCGGAGACGCTCTCGCGGCTCGCGAAGGAAAGGACCCGCGCGCTCTCCTACCGCGCCGGAATCCAAGACGGGCCGTTCGTGCTGACCCCGGTCCTGAATCCCCTGCTGCCCTCGATCCTGCACACGGCCGCCCACTGGAGCGCCGGCGGGCGTCCGGTCCGGCTCGCGCACGACCGGCAGAACATGCTCACTCCGGAGCGGATCGCCTGGATCGAGGGAGCGGCCCGGGCGCGGGGCATCCGCCTGGCCGGATTCCGGCTCGTCGTCTCGCGGCACGACGCGCGAGTGCAGCTGGCCGACTTCCTGGCCGGCATCGCCCGCCGGATCGCCTCCGACGAACTCAACGGCCGCGGCGACCCGGCGCTCACCGCACTGCTGCGCCCCTACACCGGCGCGGCGGCCGTGTGGGGCGACGAGCGGAGCTGGGCCCGGCTCGGCCCCGCGACGGAATCGGGCGGACGGTCCGCACCGCTCGACTCGCCCGTCCGGATTGCCGGTCGGTGATGCCCGTCACCCATCCTGCGGACAGAAGCCGACCCATGCCCCACGACGCGCCGGCCGTCGACGCGGCCACCCGGTCACCGCGGGCCCGGATCGACACCACCCGGCCGCACACCGCCCGCATCTGGAACTACCGGCTCGGCGGCAGGGACAGCCACGAGGCCGACCGGAGGGCTTCGGGGACGGGGCCGAACCGGAGGAGGTCGCGATGTCCAGCGGGGTGGCGCGCAGGCACTGAGTTGATCAACTCCGCGGTGAACGCTGCGGAGCGCTCGCACGTATGGAGGTAGGGGCACTCAACGACCGGAGCGCCCCGCGGTGTTGAGGCCGTTCGTTCGGGGTTTCGGGAGCCATGACATGAGGCATGTACGACGACGGACCGTCCGGCGAGTGACACGGCTGGCGGCCGTCGGCGGACTCCTCCTGGGAGGGGCCATGGTCACTCAGGCGGCCATGGCCGGCGAGCCGGGCACGACCCCGCGCAGTGCGGCGGAGTCCGTCGTCACGAATCCGGGGGCGGCCCTCGTCAAGAAGCTCGGCACCTCGCGCACGGCGGGCACCTGGCTCGCCGACGACGGGCGCCCGGTCGTCGCCGTCACCGACGAGGAGACGGCCGACACGGTCCGGGCGGCGGGCGCCGAGGCCAAGGTCGTCCCGCACAGCATGAACGAGCTCAAGTCGGCCACCGCCACCCTGCGTTCGGCGCCCAAGGTGCCCGGCACCGCCTGGGTGATGGACTACCGCACGAACCAGGTCGTCGTGCAGGCCGACAGCACCGTGTCGGCCACCGACTGGTCACAGCTGACGGACACGGCCACCGGCATCGGCAGCTTCGTCCGTATGGAGCGCACCACGGGCGAGTTCACCACCCGGATCAACGGCGCCCTGCCGATCCTGTCGACCGGCGGACGCTGTTCGGCCGGCTTCAACGTGACCAACGGATCGAACGACTTCATCCTCACCGCAGGGCACTGCGGGCCCACCGGGTCCACCTGGTTCGCCGACAACCAGGCCAAGCAGCAGGTGGGCCAGACGGTCAACTCCAACTTCCCCGGCAGCGACTTCTCCCTCGTGCAGTACGCGAGCGGCAAGGCCGGCGCGGGCGCCGACGTGGTGGCCATCGGCAACGGCGACGGGGTGCGGATCACGGGCACCGGCGACGCGGCCGTCGGCCAGCGGGTGTTCCGCAGCGGCAGCACCAGCGGGTTGCGCGACGGCGAGGTGACCGGCCTCGACGCGACGGTGAACTATCCGGAGGGCACGGTCAGCGGGCTCATCGAGACGAGCGTGTGCGCGGAACCGGGCGACAGCGGTGGCCCGATGTTCTCCGACGGCATCGCCCTCGGCGTCACCTCGGGCGGCAGCGGCGACTGCACCACCGGGGGGACGACGTTCTTCCAGCCGGTGACCAAGGCGCTGGCGCAGCTCGGCGTGCAGCTGATCGTGGCCGCCCCCTCCGACAATGCCGGCGCGTCCACGTCGTCCGCCGATCCCGCGCCGTCCGCCTCCTCCACCCAGGCGGGGCTCTCCCCGGGCTCGGTCTCACCGGGCACGACCACTCCCGCGACGGGGACCGGAGTCAGTGAGACCCTCGCCTCCAAGCTCACCGATCCGAGGAACATCGGCCCCGGTCTGCTGGTCATCGCGGGCAGTATGGTCGCCCTGGTCGCGACCCGGTACATCCGCGCCGAGCAGGACCGCAAGGCCTACCAGCGGTACTACTCGGCGACATGGGGGTGAGGGTCGGGGGCGACGGCCGGGAATACCCGGTGCGGGGCGCCGCTCACGGGCGGCCCCGCGGCCGGGTGGCCGTCAGGCCGCTTCGACGGAGGACGGAGCGGTGGACCACTCCAGGACGAGCCGCTGGTACTCCGCACGCTGCTCGACGCTCAGTGTCCCGCCCGACCGGAGCCACAGGGCCCGGATCTCCTCGTTGACCTCTGTGGCCGATCGCTCGGAGAGGGATTCAACAGTGGTGGACATGGCGTGAAGCTTACGGCTTCGGAAGTGAAGGCCGCGTGAGACCATCACGAACGAATCGGACATAGCGGACGTGTCACTGATCACGTCCATCTGTCAACCTCCGGAGCACACTTCATCCCTCCGCCGCCCCCAGGACCAGCACCTGGATGGCCAGCACGGCGGCGCCGCGCGCCCAGTCGTGGAAGTCCGAGACCTTGGTCTCCAGCGCCACCGGGACCGCCAGCGGATGCCGGTGGGCGCGGATCGTCGCCTCCACCGTCGCCCCGCCGACGTCCATCAGGCCGACCCCCTCACCGGCGAGCAGGACCTTCTGCGGCATGACGAAGTTGGCGATCTGCGCGATCAGCGTGCCCAGCGCGCGGGCCGCCTCGTCGACGACGCGGGCGGGCATGGGCTCCCCGGCCGCGGCGAGGGCCAGGATCTCCTCGTACGTCCGCTCCCGGCCGGTGGCGGCCTGCACCTGGTAGCGGATGCTGGGGATGGTCAGCAGCGAGACGGCGCTGCCGCGTTCCCCGTCGGGGGTGAGCGGACCGTTCGGGTCGATGATCCAGTGCCGGCCGAAGCCGCCGTCCTCTTCGACACAGGGCACCCGCCGGCCGGAAAGCACCAGGCCGTAGCCGATGCCCGCACCGATGGTGAGGACGACGAACCGGTCGAGCCCGCGTCCCGCACCGAACCAGGTCTCGGCCTCCACCAGGGCGGCGACGTCGTTCTCGAGGACCACGGGCAGCCCGGTGCGCTCCTCGACCAGCGCGGCCAGCGGGATGTCCCGCCACCCCAGGAAGGGTGACTCCCCGACCCTCGCGCGGTCCTCGACCCGCCCGCCCACCCCGATGCCGATCCCGGCGAGACCGGGATGGGCGCGGGCCAGCTCGTCGGTCATCTCACCCAGCAGGGCGACGACCTCCTCGGGGTCGTGCGTGCCGAGCGGCCGGTCGAGACGGGCGACGATGTCGCTGCGCAGGGTGGTGACGACGCCGTACACCATGTCTCCGGTGATCTTGAAGCCGATGAACGACCGGGACTGGGCGACCACGTCGAGCGGCTGCGAGGGGCGGCCCTGCCGCGTCTCCACCGCGATGCCGCCGTCGGGCACCTCGACCAGCAGTCCCGACTCGATCAGCGGTTTGGTCAGCCGGGTGAGACTGCCGGCGGAGAGATTCAGCCGCCGTGCGAGGTCGGTGCGTGAGAGCGGGCCGTGGACGAGCACCTCGATCGCGACCGAGCGCTCCCCGGGGCTCAGCGGCAGCCAGCTGGCGGTACCTGTGGTCATGAGGGTCAGACTCCCACACGATGGTCGGTTTCTTTTCGCCTTGGAAGTATCTAGGTCAGGATACGTACCGAGCGACCTTCGGAGAAGATGTTCCCCGACCCCTTGACGGCTGGATTCTTTCGCCGCAAAAGTAAGTGCCGAGGACGAGCCGCCGCGGACAAGGGAGTCTCACGATGACCATCGCCTCCAGCAGTCCACCGTCGCGTCTGCCTCCGGGCAGCGCGGAGGGGGTCGCGACCGAACCGAGGACGGGCCGGCGGGGAGCGGGCGGGAGCCGGGGGGACGGGCGGCTGGCCGCGGTGTTCATCGCGCCGGCCCTGCTGGGATTCGTGGTCTTCCTGCTCTGGCCGACGCTGCGCGGGATCTACCTGAGCTTCACCCGCTTCAACCTGCTCACACCCGCGGAATGGGTGGGCTTCGACAACTACGTACGGATGGTGCACGACCCGATCTTCTGGAGCTCCCTGCGGGTCACGGTCGTGTACGTGGTCATCAACATCGGGGTGCAGACGGTCTCGGCGCTGGCCATCGCCGTCCTGCTCCAGCGGCTGACGCAGTCGGCGCTGCTGCGCGGGATCGTGCTCACGCCGTATCTGATGTCGAACGTCGTCGCCGGCATCGTCTGGCTCTGGATCCTGGACACCCAGCTCGGCATCGGCAACGAGATCGTCTCGGGGCTCGGTTTCGACCGCATCCCGTTCCTGGCGGACGAGACCTGGGCCATCCCCACGATCGCCCTGATCAACGTGTGGCGGCACGTCGGCTACACCGCGCTGCTGCTCTTCGCCGGCCTGCAGGCCATCCCGGGCGACATGTACGAGGCGGCGAAGGTGGACGGCGCGAGCGAGTGGCGGATGTTCTGGCGCATCACGATGCCGCTGTTGCGCCCCGTGCTGGCGGTGGTGCTGATCATGACGGTGATCGGTTCGTTCCAGGTGTTCGACACCGTCGCCGTGACGACCAGGGGCGGCCCGGCGGACGCCACCAACGTGCTCCAGTACTACATCTACGGCGCCGCCTTCGGCCGCTTCCAGTTCGGCTACGCCTCCGCGATGTCGGTGGCCCTGCTCGTCGTGCTCAGCGCGATCACCTTCGTCCAGTACCGGCTCACCCGAGCCGGTCAGACCGACCTCGGCTGAGCGGAAGGAGTCGACATGTCCGCTGTGACCGTGACGACGGCACCATCACCCCGGGCGACACCCGTACGGCCCGCGAGGCGCAGGCCGGCCTTCGGGCGGATCGTGGCCTGGGCGGTGATGGTCGTGATCGTGCTCGTCACCCTGCTGCCGTTCTACTGGATCCTGCGCACCGCGCTGTCCACCAACTCCGGACTCGCCGCGAGCCCGGGCGATCCGCTGCCGGTCGATCCGACGGCGGGCGGCTTCGAACGCGCCCTCGGCCTCCAGTCCACCAAGGAGGCGATCGCCCAGGGCGGTGCGGGCGGCGGGCTGAGGTTCTGGCGCTATCTGCTCAACTCGGTGATCGTCTCGACCCTGGTCACCGGCTGCCAGATCTTCTTCTCCGCCATGGCCGCATACGCCTTCGCCCGCCTTCGCTGGCGCGGCCGGGACAAGGTGTTCGCCCTGTTCCTCGCCGGTCTGATGGTGCCGACCATCTTCACCCTGCTGCCGAACTTCGTGCTCATCAAGGAACTCGGCCTGGTGGACTCCCTGCTGGGGATCGCGCTGCCGACGATGTTCATGACGCCGTTCGCGGTGTTCTTCCTGCGGCAGTTCTTCATGAACCTTCCGCGGGAGGTCGAGGAAGCGGCACTGCTCGACGGCGCGGGGAAGGTGCGGATCTTCTTCCGGGTGCTGCTGCCGATGGCGTCCACGCCGGTACTGACCCTGGCCGTGCTGACGTACATCACCTCCTGGAACGACTACTTCTGGCCGTTGATGGTGTCCTACAGCGACGGCTCGCGGGTCCTCACCGTGGCACTGGCCGTCTTCCGGGCGCAGACCCCGCAGACCGGCACCGACTGGTCGGGGCTGATGGCGGCGACGCTCATCGCGGCCCTGCCCATGCTCGTGCTCTTCGGGTTCTTCGCCCGCCGCATCGTCAGCACCATCAGCTTCACCGGGATCAAGTAATGGGGACGGACATGCGGATACGGATGCGTACGGTCACCGCACTGGCCGGGGCGCTCGGGCTGACCCTGGTGAGCGGCTGCGCCCAGGGGGGCGCCGGGTCGTCGGCGGACACGGTGACGTACTGGCTGTGGGACGCCAACCAGCAGCCCGCCTACGAGGCGTGCGCGAAGGACTTCGAGAAGCAGAACCCCGGACTCACGGTGAAGATCACCCAGTTGGGCTGGGACGACTACTGGACCAAGCTCACCGCGAGCTTCATCGCGGGCACCGAGCCGGACGTGTTCACCGACCACATCCAGAAGTTCGGTCAGTTCGCCGACCTGAAGGTGCTGGAACCGCTCGACGACCTGGGCATCGACGACGCCGACTACCAGCCGGGACTCGGCGCCAACTGGATGGGCCAGGACGGCCGGCGCTACGGCGCCCCGAAGGACTGGGACACCGTCGCCCTCTTCTACAACCGCGAGCTGGCGAAGGACGCGGGCCTGACCGCCGAGCAGCTGAACGGCCTGTCCTGGAACCCGCAGGACGGCGGCACGTTCGAGAAGGCCGTCGCGCACCTCACCGTCGACAACAAGGGCAGGCGGGGAGACGAGCCCGGCTTCGACAAGAACGACGTCAAGGTGTACGGCCTCGCCACCAACGGCGGCGGGGACGGCGACGGCCAGACCCAGTGGAGCACCTTCACCGCCTCCGCCGGCTGGAGCTACACGGACCGACAGCGGTGGGGCACGAAGTACCAGTACGACAGCAAGACCTTCCAGTCGGTCGTCACGTGGTACTTCGACCTGGCGAAGAAGGGGTACATGGTGCCCTTCACCGACTACAACTCCCAGTCCAACCAGGCCAACACCCAGGTGGCCGCGGGCAAGGCGGCCGCCGCCTTCGACGGCGCGTGGATGATCTCGTCGTACGACGGTTTCAAGGGCCTGGACATCGGCACCGCCGTCACGCCCGCCGGCCCGTCCGGCAAGCGCGCCACGATGATGAACGGCCTCGCCGACTCGGTCACCCGGAACGCCCGCAACAAGGCGGGCGCGAAGAAGTGGGTCGCGTACCTGGCCTCGGACGAGTGCCAGCGGACGGTGGGGAGCTACGGGATCGTCTTCCCGGCGACGCCCGACGGCACGAAGGCCGCGGTGGCGGCGTACGAGAAGAAGGGCATCGACGTCGGAGCGTTCACCGAACCGGTCGCCGACAAGAAGGACTTCGCCACCTTCTCCTATCCGATCACCAACTACGCGGCCGACGTGTACGCGCTCATGCACCCCGCCATGCAGGACATCTTCGGCAACGGCAGCTCCGTGAGCGGTCTCGACCGGACCAACAGCCAGATCAACCTCATCCTCGACCAGTGAAGGGCACGCCCCCCATGACGTTCTCCCTCGGCATCGTCGGTGCCGGACAGTTCTCGGGACAGTTCGCCAAGCTGTTCCTGGCCCACCCCGGCGTCAGCGACGTGTACGTCACCGATCTGCTGCCCGAACGCGCCGAGCGGCTCGCCGCAGACGTGGGCCTGACCGGGACCTTCCCCTCGTACGAGGCGATGCTGGCGTCCGAGGCGGTCGACGCGGTCGCCGTCTTCACCCAGCGCTGGACCCACGGTCCCCTGGTCCTCCAGGGCCTCGAGGCCGGCAAGCACGTCTACTCCGCCGTCCCCATGGCGATCACCACCGAGGAGATCGCGGCGATCATCGACGCCGTGCGGGCGACCGGGCTGACGTACATGATGGGCGAGACCAGCCAGTACAACCCGGCGACCGTGCACGCCCGCAACCAGATCGCGGAGGGCGCCTTCGGACGGATCTTCTACGCCGAGGGCGACTACGTCCACGACATGGACCTCGGTTTCTACGAGGCGTACCGGTACAGCGGCGGCGCGGACTGGAAGGCGACCGCCAGCTATCCCCCGCTGCTGTATCCGACGCACTCGGTGGGCGGCGTCCTGGGCGCCTGGGGAACGCACGCGGTGAGCGTGTCGGCGATCGGTGTCGTCGACGAGCGCGGGGACGGTGTCTTCGACAAGGAGGTCAGCCGGTTCGGCAACGACTTCTCCAACGCCACCGCGCTGTTCGAGGTGGCGGGCGGCGGTTCGTTCCGCACGAACGAGTTCCGGCGGGTGGGATACCCGTCCCACATCCGCGAGTCCCGTTTCCGCTTCTTCGGCACCGAGGCGAGCATGGAGCAGCTCGCGACGGTGGCGCTGTGGCAGGACAAGAACGGCGTGAAGGACATCAGCGAGCTGCTCGAACCCAAGCCGACCCTGGCCCCCGACGACCCGTCGCTCCAGCACATCGCGCCCGATCTGCGGGCCGCCTTCACCTCGGGTTCGGCACCCGTCCACGACCGGGCGCGGCTGCCTCGGGAGTTCGACGAGCTGCACAACGGGCACGAGGGCAGCCACCACTTCCTGGTGGACGACTTCGTGACGGCGGTCGGCAGCCGTACGCTGCCGTCCGTCAACGCCTGGGTCGCGGCCCGGTACACCCTGCCGGGCATCGTCGCGCACGAGTCCGCGCGGCAGGGCGGGGCCAGGCTGGAGATCCCGGACTTCGGGGACGCGCCCGGAGCGTGACGCCCGGGACGGCCGGGCGCCCGCGCCACCTCGGCGACCCGGGTGGGCTCAGGTGCCCGGCTTGCGGCCGTACACGAAGACGTCGTCGCCGTTCTTCAGCAGCGACCAGTACTTCTTGGCGGTCGTGGTGGTCATGTTGACGCAGCCGTGCGAGCCCGGCGGGTTCCACATGCTGAGACCGACCGAGTGGAAGGCCTGACCGCCGTCGAAGAACTGGCTGTAGGGCATCGGCACGTTGTAGATGCTCGACACGTGGTCGATGTGCCGCCAGTAGATCTTCTTCAGACCGGTGCGGGTCTCGTACCCGTTGCGGCCCGTGCGGACCGGGACGGGCCCGTAGACCAGCTTGCTGCCGTCCTGGATCCAGCTGATCTGGAGGGTGAGGTTGACACAGGCGATGCGGCCCTTGTTGGTCGGGCACTTGCCGGCCTTGTTGGGCTTGGTGCCGACCGCCTTCTGCTTGTTCATGAGGTCCATCACGCCCCAGGTGACAGGCCCGGCGTAACCGATGTTCGGGGTGATGCCGTGCTTGTTCTGGAAGGCCTGGATGGCCTTGCAGTCGGTGGTCGACTGCTTGCCGTCGACGGGCCGGCCGAGGAACTTCTCCACCTGCTTCTGGTACGGCCCGGCCTGCGTCGTACAGCTCGCGGCCTGCGCCGGCGCGGTGCCCAGCACCAGCGTCAGCGGCGCGACCAGGCCCGTGAGCCCGAGCACGACGGCCCCTCGTCTGCGTATGTCCCCCATGGCTGCCCTCTCCCTGGCACAGTTGCTGCGATCTCTTACTCCTAGACAGCCGTGACCGGGCGCCGGTTGTAGGCCGACCCCGGCTGTGACAGAACGGTGAACTTCCCGACTGCCCTGTATGTTCCGTCTGTTCCGACTGTCCGATTCGTACGGGGTGGCCGTGCGCGGCCACCCGGTCCAGTTTCCCTCAATTGGATCGGGTGCCGCCCGGCGCCCCCGCCCTAGGCTCCCCGTATGCACCGCACTCTCGCCGCCGATCTCTCCCGGCTTCCCGAACTCCTCCAGTCCGCCCGTGACTTCGCCGTCCGTGAGGTGACCGGCCTGGCGGAGCGGCCGGTGGTCCGCCTCGACCCGGCGCCCGACCCGGCGCCCGGCCGGGCGGCTCTTCCGGGCGAGGGGGCCGGGGCCGAGGGCGCTCTCGCGCGGTTCGCCGAGCACTGGGCGCCCGGCTTCTCCGGCTCGGCCGGGCCGCGCTACCTCGGCTTCGTCACCGGCGGGGCGACGCCCGCGTCGGTCGCCGGGGACTGGCTGACCGGCGCCTACGACCAGAACGTCTCAGGGGCGGGCGGCTCGTGGGCGGCGGCGCTGGAACGGGAGACGGTGGCCTGGCTGCGTGAGCTGTTCGGCCTGGGCGAGGCGCACAGCGGGGCGTTCGTGACGGGGGCCACGGTCTCCACGACCGTCGGTCTCGCCGTCGCCCGTGAGTGGCTGGGCGAGCGGCTGGGGGTGGACGTGTCCCGGGAGGGCGCGGCCGCGCTGGGATCCGTGGAGGTGCTCTCGGGCAGCCCGCACTCCAGCGTCGCCAAGGCGCTCTCGGTGCTCGGCATCGGCCGGGACCGGCTGCGGCAGGTGCCTGTGCTCGACGGCCGGGAGGCGGTCGACGTCGACGCGCTGGAGACGGCACTGGCCGCGCTGGACGGGCGGCCGGCGATCGTCGTGGCCAACGCGGGCACCGTCAACACCGTCGACTTCGACGATCTGCGGGCGATCGCGGCCCTGAAGGAGCGGTACGACTTCTGGCTGCACGTGGACGCGGCGTTCGGTGGTTTCGCGGCCCTCTCCCCCGCGTACGCGCACCTCGTCGACGGGCTCGACGCGGCCGACTCGGTCTGCGTGGACCTGCACAAGTGGCTCAACGTGCCCTATGACGCGGCCGTGCAGTTCACCCGCCGCCGCGACCTCCAGGTACGGGTCTTCCACAACGCCTCGCCGTACCTCGGGCTGCCCACCGGCGAGCCCGACTTCGTCCATCTCACACCGGAGAACTCCCGGCGGCTGCGGGCGCTGCCGGCCTGGTTCTCGCTGGTGGCCTACGGGCGGGCCGGGCACCGCGAGATCGTCGAGCGGAACGTGGACCTCGCGACCCGGCTCGGCGCGGGTGTCGCCGTGCTGGACGGGCTGCGGCTGCTGGCCCCGGTGCGGCTGAACGTCGTCTGCTTCACCCTCGCCGACGATCCGACCCAGGCGCGGGTCGACGCGCTCGCGCAGGCCGTGGCCGCGTCCGGGGAGGCGTTCCTGACGCCGACGGTGTACGGCGGGGTGCCGGCGCTGCGGGCGGCGTTCAGCAACTGGCGTACCTCGCGGGCGGACGGGGAGCGGGTGCTGCGGGCGCTCACCGCGGCACTCTCCGGCTGACCGGCGCCGTGTCCCGTTGTTGCGGGAGTTCACGGCGGGAGCGGACCGGGGAGAGGAAGACGGGCAGGAAGTTCACCGCCAGCAGCGCGCCGCCCACCCAGAGGGCGGCCCGCACTCCGGCCAGTTCGCCGATGAGGCCGGAGACGGCGGCCCCCACGGCCAGCGCCCCGGTCAGAATGAAGCGGAAGGTGGCGTTCATCCGGCCCAGCAGGGCGTCCGGGGTCATCCGCTGGCGCAGGCTCACGCCGAGGACGTTGTCCACGCCGGTCTTGAGCAGGGTCAGCACCCAGGCCGCCCCCGCGATCCACAGCCAGGGCCCCCGGCCGATCAGGGGCACGAGCAGCGCCGCGGGTGCCAGGACCAGCCCGGTGAGGCCGAGCGCCCGGCCGTGTCCGAGACGTCCGGCAAGCGGCCGGGCGCACCACGCGCCGAGCAGCAGCCCGAGCCCGCCCGCCCCCCAGAACAGGCCCAACACGCCTGCCGAGAGGTGGAGTTCACGGACGAACAGGATCGGCAGCATGGTGGTGACGAGCTGCGAGCCGAAGTTGCTGAGCGCGGCGGTGAGCGCGAGCGCGCGCAGTTCCCGGTCGCCGAGGACGTGCCGTACGCCCTCCGCGATCTGGGCGGCCAGCCGGCTCTCGGGCGCCGGGCGGGGCGGGTCGTCGCCCGGCCGCAGTGCGCAGAGCTGGAGCGCCGAGGCCAGGTAGGCGCCGGCCGCGCACAGCACGGCCACGGGTGCGGTGAGCAGTTGGACGAGTCCACCGCCCGCACCGCGCCCCGCGATGTTGCCCACGGCCTGGAGGCTCACGACGGCCGTATTGGCCCGCACCAGGGCGGCGCGGCCGACGAGCCGGGGCAGCACGCTCTGCGAGCCGACGTCGAAGAACACCGTCGCGCACCCGTTGAGCAGGACCACCGCGTAGAGCTGGGCGAGGGTGAGCGCGTCGCACCACCACGCGAGGGGCACCGAGGAGAACAGCACGGCCCGGCCCAGATCCGCGCCGATCAGGATGCGGCCGTGCCGCATCCGGTCCACCCAGACCCCGGCCGGCAGCCCGATGAAGAGGAAGGCGACCGTGCTCAGCGCGGCCAGGGCGCCGACCTGGCCGGGACTCGCGTCGAGCGCGGTCACCGCGACCAGGGGTACGGCGACATAGCTCACGTTCGTGCCGAGCTGGCTCAGCGCGGAGGCCGAGAACAGGACGCGGAAGTCGCCGACGCGCCAGGGCGAGGCGGCCGGTTCGGTGGAGGTCTGCACGGTTGCACGCTGCCCGACGCCCGGGGGCAGGACAAGTGAAAAGATCTGCACGGGCCGTTAAGCGCCTCTACCGCGTCAACAGGACGGAGACCGTGCGGACATGTCCGCTTTCCTTCAGCAACTCCCCGCTCTCATAGGTGTCGTGGTCGGTGCCCTCGGCTCGTATCTGGCGATCGTGCGCAGCGACGGAGCCCGGTTCCGGCGCGAGACGGCGGCCCGGTGGGAGGAGCGGCGGCTGAGCGTGTACGGCGAGTACGCGCGGGCGCTGAAGAAGTCGGTGAACCTGACCTACCGCGTCGCCTCCCACCTCGGCAACGATCCGCACCCGCATCCCCTGTCCCCCGCCCAGGCCGAGCCGCTGCTCGCGGAGGCGACCGACGGACGCGATCCGGCCGGGGAGGCGCTGATCATGCTGGGCAGCCGAGAGGTGGTGGAGCGGGCCCGGGTGTGGGTGACCACGGTGATGGACATGGAACGGTTCATGCGCGAGGGGACGCACGATCCGCAGGCCTGGCAGGCGCTGCTGGACCGGCAGCGCGCCGGCCGTGAGGGCTACTACACGGCCGTACGCGAGGATCTCGCCCTGCCGCCGGGGCACCCGGCGCGCTGGTCGACCGCTCCGCTCCCGGACGCCTGAGTCCTCAGCGGTAGCCGGTGGTGTCCGCCGCCTTCCCGGGGTCCTGCACCTCGACCATGTAGCGCCAGGCGTCCGGCCGGCTGCCGTCGAGGTCGGTGAAGCCGTACACCGGGGCGAGGCCCCCGCTGGACAGGGACCGGCCGTTGAAGCGGGCCACGTCGGGGTCGGCGGCCAGGGCCGCGACCGCCCGGCCGACGTAGCGGGGTGTCTCCGAGATGGCGAAGTGGGGGAAGCGGTCCAGGGCGTCGCGCCAGTTGTCCTCGCGGACGCCGAAGTGTTCGAGCATCAGCTCCGACCGCAGCCAGCCGGGGGTGAGCGCGACGGCGGTGGCCCCGCGCGGCCCGAGTTCGTGACCGAGGGCGAACGCCATGCGCAGGACGGACGTCTTGGCGAGGTCGTAGAAGAAGTTCACGCGATAGGTGTCACGGTTGTACTCGGTGGTGCCGTCGGTCATCTCGACGACCAGTCCGCCGGGCCGGCGCAGCAGCAGGGGCAGGGCGTGATGGCTGGTGATCGCGTGGGTCTCGACGGCGAGCCGGAGCAGCCGGAGCCCATTGGCGAGGTCGTGCTCCCAGACCGGGGTGTCCCATGCGAAGAGGTGCTCGGCGCCCCAGATGTCGTTGACGAGGACGTCGAGGCGGTCCTGTTCGTCCGCAACGCGGTCGACGAGGGCGCGGACCTGAGCCGGGTCGAGGTGGTCGGTGGGCACCGCGATGCCGTGACCGCCCGCCTCGGTGACCAGGTCGGCGGTGTCCTCGATCGTCTCGGGGCGGTCGCTCTCGGAACGCCGGGCGCGGGTGGTGCGTCCCGTCACGTAGACGGTGGCGCCGGCCGCCCCCAGTTCCACGGCGATGCCGCGTCCCGCACCCCGTGTCGCCCCGGCGACCAGGGCGACCTTGCCTTCCAGCGGACCGGACATGTCCGACCTCCTGCGCGTGTTCCGTCGGTGTCGTCATCGAGGATCGATGGCGTGGACGAGGATCGCGCGGAAGCCGGACATCTCCTGTCACCTTTTGCCCGCCGGGTCACCCGGTCGGACGCGGGCAGCGGTCGCCCTCAGTGCCCGCGGGCGATCCACTCCTCCAGGTGCGGAGCCTCCGCGCCGATGGTCGTCGCGTCGCCGTGACCGGTCAGCACCTTCGTCTCGGGCGGCAGGGCGAGCAGCCGGTCCTTGATGGAGGTGATGATCGTCGGGAAGTGGGAGTAGGAGCGGCCGGTGGCGCCCGGTCCGCCCTGGAACAGGGTGTCGCCGGTGAAGAGCACCCCGAGGCCGGGGTCGTGGAGACAGACCGCGCCGGGCGCGTGCCCGGGCGTGTGCAGGACCGTGAGGTCGGCTCCGGCGGCCTCGATGACCTGGCCGTCGGCCAGGTGGGCGTCGGGGTCGCGGTCCGGGTGGGTGAGCTTCCACAGCGGCAGGTCGTCGGGGTGCAGCCAGATCGTGGCGCCGGTCGCGTCGGCGAGGGCCGGCGCGGCGGAGACATGGTCGTTGTGGGCGTGGGTGCACACGATGGCCGTCAGCCGGCGGTCGCCCACGGCGGCCAGGATGGCGTCGGCGTCGTGCGCGGCGTCGATGACGATCGCCTCGTGGTCGTCGCCGACGATCCACACGTTGTTGTCGACGTCCCAGGTACCGCCGTCGAGGCTGAACTGGCCCGAGGTGACGAGGCGTTCGATGCGCGCGGCCATCACAGCACCACCACCGAGCGCAGCACGTCGCCGTGATGCATGCGCTCGAACGCCTGCTCCACCTCGTCGAGTCCGATGGTCTCGGTCACGAACGCCCCCAGGTCCAGGCGGCCCTGCAGATGCAGGTCGATCAGCATCGGGAAGTCACGCGAGGGCAGACAGTCGCCGTACCAGGACGACTTCAGCGCGCCACCGCGCCCGAAGACGTCGAGCAGGGGCAGTTCGAGCTTCATCTCCGGCGTCGGTACGCCGACCAGGACGACGGTGCCGGCGAGGTCGCGGGCGTAGAAGGCCTGCTTGTAGGTCTCCGGGCGGCCGACGGCCTCGATCACCACGTCCGCGCCGAAGCCGCCGGTCAGCTGGCGGATCGCCTCGACGGGGTCGGCCTCCTTGGAGTTGACCGTGTGCGTGGCGCCCATCTTCCGGGCGGTCTCGAGCTTGCGGTCGTCGATGTCGACGGCGATGATCTTCGCGGCGCCGGCCAGGTTCGACCCGGCGATCGCCGCGTCGCCGACACCGCCGCAGCCGATCACCGCGACCGTGTCGCCGCGGCCCACGTTGCCGGTGTTGATCGCCGCCCCGATGCCGGCCATCACCCCGCAGCCCAGCAGCCCCGCCACCGCGGCCGACACCGACGCGTCGACCTTCGTGCACTGCCCGGCCGCCACCAGGGTCTTCTCGGCGAACGCGCCGATGCCCAGCGCCGGGGACAGCTCGGTGCCGTCGGTCAGGGTCATGCGCTGCTTCGCGTTGTGGGTGTCGAAGCAGTACCAGGGGCGACCGCGCAGACACGCCCGGCACTGCCCGCACACCGCACGCCAGTTCAAGATCACGAAATCGCCGGGCGCGACGTCGGTGACGCCCTCGCCGACCGACTCCACCACGCCCGCCGCCTCGTGACCGAGCAGGAAGGGGAACTCGTCGTTGATCCCGCCCTGCTTGTAATGCAGGTCGGTGTGGCAGACCCCGCAGGCCTGCACCTGCACCACGGCCTCGCCGGGACCGGGGTCGGGGATCACGATCGTCTCCACCCTTACCGGCTCGTTCTTCCCCGGCGCGATCACTGCGCGCACTTCCTGCGGCATGGTGCTGCCCCTTTCGTCGGCGGTCGTCCGTCCCGCTGCCGACCCTACGCGTGACTGATCGGTAAGAGCACCGGCGGCAGGGCCGACGCCCGCTCCGAACACGCCCTCGCCGGTCGCGGCGCGCGGCGGCAGACGTAGCCTGAGGCCCGCGACCCGATCTCCCGAGGAGCCCCGTGACCATCGCAGAGACCGCAGGCGGACGGCCCCCGTGGCGACTGTTGCTCGACTACGTACGGCCACACCGCTGGTCCCTGCTGACGGGTGCGGCTCTGTCGCTGGTCACCGGTGCCACCGGGCTGCTCCTGCCTCTGGTGGCAAGGAAGTTGATCGACGACCTGGGCCACGACCGTTCGAAATGCGGCGCGTTGCTCGCGCTGACGGCCCTGGTCATCGCCAACTCGGCGGTGGGTGCGCTGGGTTCGTTCGTGCTGCGGCGCACCGCGGAGTCGGTGGTGCTCGGCGCGCGGCGGGCGCTGTCCTCGTATCTGCTGCGCCTGCGGATCCCGGCCGTCGACCGGAGCGAGCCCGGCGACCTCATGGCCCGTATCACCTCCGACACGACGCTGCTGCGCGAGGTGACCACCGACTCGCTGGTGGGCCTCGGCACCGGCGGGCTCACGCTGGCCGCCACGGTCGTGATGATGGGCGTGGTGGACCCGGTGCTGCTGGGGGTCACGCTGGCCGTGATCGTCTGCGCGGGGACGGTCCTGGGCGTGATCGTGCCGCGGATCAACCGGGCGAGCCGCCGGGCGCAGGACGCGGTCGGCGTGATGGGCGCCTCGCTGGAGCGGGTGCTCGGCGCGCTGCGCACGGTGAAGGCCTCGGGAGCCGAGCACCGTGAGGAGGCGACGCTGCACGCGGCGGCCGAGGAGTCCTGGCGGCAGAGCGTGCGCGCCGCCAAGTGGTCGGCGGCCGCGGGCAACACGGCCGGCCTGGCGATGCAGACGGCCTTCATCACCGTCCTCGCGGTGGGCGGGGCACGGGTCGCGACGGGCGCCATCGAGATCGGCACGCTGGTGGCGTTCCTGCTGTACGTCTTCTATCTGATGTCGCCGATCCAGCAGGTCGTCGGCGCGATCACCCAGTACCAGACGGGTTCGGCGGCCCTGAGCCGCATCGAGGAGGCCCTGCTGCTGCCCGCCGAGCCGGCGTCCCGGCCCGAGCCGCTGCCCTCGCCCGCCGCCGAACCGGCCTCGCTGGACTTCGCCGACGTCCGGTTCCGCTACGCCGACGACCTGCCGTACGTCCACCACGGGGTGACGTTCACCGTGCCGGCCCGGGGCATGACGGCGTTCGTCGGCCCCTCGGGCGCGGGCAAGACCACGGTGTTCTCGCTCATCGAGCGGTTCTACGACCCCGAGTCCGGCACGATCGCCCTCGACGGGCGGGACCTCGCGGACTGGGAGCTGTCCCGGCTGCGCTCCTCCATCGGCTACGTCGAGCAGGACGCCCCCGTGCTGTCCGGCTCGCTGCGCGACAACCTGCTGCTGGGGAATCCGTCGGCGGACGACGGCACCGTGCGGGACGTGCTGAGGACGACCCGTCTGGAGGGCCTGGTCGAGCGGCTGCCGCTGGGGCTCGACACCCTGGTCGGACATCGCGGGACGAAGCTGTCCGGCGGCGAGCGGCAACGGGTGGCCATCGCCCGCGCGCTGCTGCGCCGCCCGCGGCTCCTCCTCCTGGACGAGGCGACCTCCCAGTTGGACGCGGTGAACGAGGCGGCGCTGCGCGACACCGTCGCCGACGTCGCCCGGACGACCACCGTCCTCGTCGTCGCGCACCGGTTGTCGACGGTCACGACGGCCGACCGGATCGTCGTCATGGACGCGGGCCGGGTCCGCGCGGTGGGGACGCACCGCGAGCTCGTGGCGGGCGACCCGCTCTACGCGGAGCTGGCGGCCACGCAGTTCCTGGCGACGGTCGAGTGACCGGGTCCGCACGCGCGTGGGGGCCGCCCGGTCGTCCGGACGGCCCCGCGGGAAGGGACGAGAGGCTCAGACGTCGATCCCGGGCAGCAGCCCGGCCACGGGAGCGGCGAGGTCGGTGATCTGGTGCAGCTCGCTCAGCTGCTCGATCCGGCTGACGTTCTTGACCTCGCTCAGCTGCCTGGAGACCGGCGGGAGGTCGGACCGGTACTCCGCGGGAATCTGGCTCATGGCCAGCGAGTCCAGCGCGGTCAACGGGTTGATTTTGCCGGTGGCCGGGGCTTCGGCCGCGCTCGCCATGGGCGCCGCGAGGCCCGTGACCCCGGCGGCTAGAGCGGCGAGAGCGGCGATGCGTCGAGTGGAGATCATGTCTACAGCAACGTCCCCGGCGCCCTCGCGGACACGGGTGGGCGCCGGCGCTCACCCGACAGGCGGAGGGGGCGGGCTGCGCTTGCCGAGCCCGGCCTGCCGGAGGAGCCTCGAAGGTGAGGGTCGGGCGGTCCGACCTCCCCTCGGCCGCGGCCCTCGCAGGAGGTCACCATGGGCACCGCGGCAGGATCCGCCTTCGACACCGAGACCTTGCGCAGGAGCGTGGAGGGCGACACCGCGACGGCTTTGCTGTCGCTCTACGCCGACGACGCGGAGATACGCGTCATCGACCACAACACCCAGCCCAGCCAACCCAAAGTTCTGCACGGCCGGGACGAGATCGGCCGGATGCTGGAGGACGTCTACAGCCGGGACATGACCCACAAGCTGGAGGAGTGCATCGTCCAGGGCGACCGTGCCGCCTTCAGCGAGTCGTGCCGGTACGCGGACGGTGTGCAGGTACTCGCCGAGTCGATGATCACGTTGCGGGACGGCAAGATCGTCGAGCAGACCATGATCCAGGCATGGGACGAGTAGGGAGGAAGACCGCCGGGGTCCAGGTCACTTCTCGGCTGACCTGGACCTTCTCGGTGCGGGCGGTGCGGGGGCGGTCGCGTCCGGCCCGGTCCGCTCTGCCGGCACCGGTTTCCACGGCGGGCCGCCGGGTGTTGTCCGTCGCCCTGCTGCGGACGGCGCTGCGAGCGGTGCGGTCGCGTCCACGCCCTGCGACACCGCCCGTCTCCCGCACACGGTGCGGCCGGCGTCGGTGAGCCGCACCCGAGCGCGCCGAACCCCCGTCCCTCGTACGCCGGTTGCCGGTCACCGGTTTCCCGTTGCCAGGCCGCGTTCGGCGGTCAGGTCTGCGTCGGCGCGGTCCCCGCGTCGGCGGGGCCGGCCTCGGCGGCGGTACGCCCGAGGCGCCGGATCACCGCGCTCAGCCTCGTCAGCGCCACCGCCGTACCGGCGCAGACGGGAACGGCGGGCCAGTACACGAGGACGTGCCCGAAGGCCGCGCGGACGAGGAGGGCGAGCAGCGCCGCCAGGCCGACGGCCGAGCCGAGCGCGCAGGGCCCGAAGCGGTCGTCGCGGCCCGCCCGGGGCCGGCCCGTCCGGGCCGCCAGCAGGGCGGCGGCGGACACCGCGAGGGAGATCGCGTAGGCCGTCGCCACCGGGGCGAGCACCATCAACGTCACGTCCAGCGTCCCGAAGTGCCAGCCGGGCCAGACGTCCCGGCCGTCGATCTCGACGACCCTGCCGTGCCACAGGCCGACCACGACCCGCTTGCCCTCCCAGAGGTCCCGCCCGACCCGGTCCTCGACCTTGTCGACCCTCGTCCGCCCTTCGCCCAGGGCGAGTCCGACGGTGTACTCGGTGTGGGTGAAGTACGCGCCGCTGCCGCCGGCCTGCCCGCCGCCCGCGTATCCGGACACCGTGCGCGAGGTCAGCTCCGTCACGCTCGCGTCCGCGGTGTGCAGGGATCCGTCCGACCGGGCGAGCGCCACGGCCGTCTCCTGGTAGGTGCGTCCGGCGAGCAGCAGGACGAGGACGGCCATGAGGAGGCGGAACAGCACGCGCCGGACGCGTCCGCCCCCGCTCGTGACCGGCTCGGCCTCGCTGGTGTCCGACATGGTCCCCCTGGTCCCGTGCGTCGACTGGTCCGGCATGTCGACAGACAAGGGAAACACCGGGCCGGTTCCCCGTCACCGGCCCCCGGGCGTCTCCGCCCGCAAATGGCGGGGGCCCGACCGTCGGGTCGGGCCCCCGCCGAGAGGGTCAGGTCAGCGTCCACTTCTGGTTGTCGGCGGTGCCGCAGGTCCAGAGCACGATCGGGGTGCGGTTGGCCGTGCCCGCCCCGTTGGCGTCGAGGCACAGCCCCGCGTTGACGTTGGTGATCGTGCCGTCGCTGTTGACGTTCCACTTCTGGTTGTTCTGGCCGTTGCAGTCCCAGATCACGACCTTGGTGCCGTTGGTGGTGCCGAGGTTGTAGGCGTCCAGGCACTTGTTCCCGTACACCACGAGTTCCTTGCGGGAGGTGTACGTCCAGGCCTGGTTGGAGCCGCCGTTGCAGTCCCACAGCTCGGCCTGGGTACCGTTGGTGATCGTGCTGTTGTACAGGTCCAGGCAGCGGCCCGACTGCTTGCCGACGACGAGGGCGCCGTTCGCGCCGGCGAGGGGCTTGACCGTGATGTCGGCGAGGGTCGGGGCGCCCGTGAAGGCGAGCGTGTTGGTCGAGCCCTTCGACAGGGCCACCTGGAGGGTGATCGTGCCCTGCGCGGAGCCCGTCGGCGGGAAGGAGACCGTCGTCGCGGTCTGGCCGTTGACCTTCAGCGTCGCGGTACGGGCCGTGGAGCCGGTGTTGGTGTACGCGACGTCGACGACCTTCAGGCCGGTGTTCCCGGCGACCACGCCGGAGAAGCTCGACGTGCCGGTGTACGTGCTGCCCGACGCCTCGGTGCCGCCGGTGACGGTCAGCATGACCGAGCCGCCCGCCGGGACGCTCGCCGTGTAGCTCGTGGAGTACGAGCCGACGTCGGCGCGGGCCCACAGGTCACGGACGGTGGCGGAGGCGTTGGTCAGACCCAGGTCGGACCAGCGGACGGTGATGTTCTGGGCGGAGGAGGTGCGGTTGAGCAGGACGACGGCACGCTTGCCGCTGCCGGCGAGGACCTTGCCGTACACCTGCGCTCCGGTGACGTCCTCGGCGACCTTGACGCCCTGGAGGCCGCGCGCGTCCTGGTCCACGGCGACGACCTCGGGATTCTTGAGGATGTTCGCCGTCTCCGTCGTCATCGTGGTCAGGTCGTTGCCGGCGAGGAGCGGAGCGCCGGAGACCGCCCACAGGTTCATGTGGGTGCGGTTCTGGGCGGCGGTGAAGCCGGTCATGCCGACCATCAGCATGTCCGGGTCGTTGTAGTAGCCGGTGTGCTGGGCGGTGGGGTGCAGGCCCTGGTCGAAGTTGGACAGCAGGTTCGTCATCGACGGGTTGTTGCCGTAGTAGATGATGTCGGTGCTGGTCCGGAACATCGGGGCGAGGCCGGGAGCCCAGTTCCAGGTGTTCTGGTAGCCCCAGTTGCAGATGGACAGGGTGAGCGGGCGGCCGGTGGCGGCCGTCGCCTTCGTGACGGCGCCGCTGATCGCGGTGTACGCCGTCGCCGCGTCGAGGCCCTCGGCGTCGCCGCCGCACCAGTCGACCTTCACGAAGTCGAAGCCCCACTGCGAGAACTGGAGCATGTCCTGGTCGTAGTGGCCCTCGCTGCCGCTGCCCGGGGCGGCGGGCCGGCCGGTCGGGTAGTAGTAGCCGCAGCCGTCCTTGCCGGCGTCCGTGTAGATCCCGGCCTTGAGGCCCTTGCTGTGGATGTAGTCGGCGATGGCGCTCATGCCGCCGGGCCACTCGGACTCGTCGACGGTGATGTTGCCCCCGCTGTCGCGGGTGCCCTGCCACCAGCCCTCGTCGATGTTGATGTACTGGTATCCGGCCGCCGGCAGGCCCGCGGCGACGAACGCGTCGACCTGCTGCTTGATGACGCTGTAGTCGATCTTCGCGGCGAAGCTGTTCCAGGAGGCCCAGCCCATCGGGGCGGTGGACACGGCGATCTGCCGCGAGGTCGCCGCCTGGGCCGCGCCGGGCTGGGCGAACAGCAGGGCGGCGGTCACCGTCAGCAGCAGGGCGAGGACCCGTGCGGCGGCGGATCTCCAGCGCCGGACCGGGCGCGCGGAGGGTGGAGGAAACATACGGCGGCTCCAAGCTTCGAAATATCGAACAAGGGTCGGCGAACCGAACGCGTTGCGCGCCGAAAGTAGAGCCGCCGGAGAGTGAAGTCAACGGCTGCGACAGAAGTGATGTGACCGCTCTCAAAAGACGAAGTGGCGGCTTTCGTAGGGTTGTTCAGCCCGGGCCACCCGCCCGCCCCCATACTGTCCGTCGTGCGAGTGGCGATCATGACAGCGGGATCCCGGGGTGACGTGGCCCCCTTCACGGGACTCGGCCATGGGCTGGTGCGGGCGGGGCACGAGGTCACCCTGGTCACCCACGCGCGGTTCGCGCCGCTGGTGGCGGGCTCGGGGGTGGGCTTCCACGCCCTGCCGGTGGATCCGCGGGCGGAGCTGGAGTCCGAGCGGGGCCGGGGACTGCACCGCAGCACCACCGGCCCGGGCAAGCTGCTGCGGATGGCCCGGCTGGCGCGGTCACTGGTGGGGCGGATGACCGACGACCTCCTGACCGCGGCCGAAGCGAGCGACGTCCTGCTGCTGTCCGCCCCGGTGGCGCCGCTGGGGCACGTCATCGCCGCGGGCCTGTCCCTGCCGAGCCTCGGTCTCTACCTCCAACCCGTCGTCCCCACAAGGGAGTTCGCGCCGCCGATGCTGGGCGGCGGCTCATGGGGCGCGGTCGGCAACCGGCTCGCCGGGCACGGCGTCGGGGTGGCCGTCGAACAGGTCTTCGCCCCCGCCGTGCCGGCCGTACGGGCCCGGCTGGGGCTGCCCCCCGTACGCCGTTCCGGCACCGGCCTGCGGGCCCGGGCCCGGCGCGGCTGGCCGGTCCTGCACGGTTTCAGCCCGCTGGTGGTGCCCCGGCCCCGCGACTGGCGGGCGGAGCTGGACGTCACCGGGTACTGGTGGCCGTACGAACGGGAGACCCGGCTCCCGGCCGCTCTGCGGGAGTTCCTCGACGCGGGGCCGCCGCCCGTCTTCGTCGGCCTGGGCAGCGCGACCGTGCCCGACCCGCGCCGGCTGAGCGCCGAGATCGTCCGGGCACTGCGGCGGGCCGGCCTGCGCGGGGTGATCCAGCGCGGCTGGGCGGGCCTCGCGGCCGAGGGCGACGACATGCTGACCGTCGACGAGGTCCCGCACTCGCTGCTGTTCCCCGAGACGGCCGCGGTGGTCCACCACTGCGGGGCGGGGACGACGGCGGCGGGCGTACGGGCCGGGGTCCCCGCCGTGCCGGTACCGGTCCAGTTCGACGAGACCTTCTGGGCCGACCGCCTGGTCGGCCTCGGCGTGGCGCCGGAGTCGGTACCGCTGCGCAGGCTGACCGCGCAGACCCTGGCCACCGCGCTCCTGCGGGCCACCCGGGATCCCGAATTCACCCGGCGCGCGAACGAGTTGGGCACCCGGGTGCGCGAGGAGGACGGGGTGGGGCGGGTGGTGGCGGCCGTGGGGCGGCTGGGAGAGAGGTGACCGGGGCAGCCTCAGTCGGCGTAGTGCGGGCAGGACCTGCGCGCGGTCTCGACGATCTCCGGCAGGTCGGGAGCAGGCACGTGCGGCAGCCCCCACGCCGCCCTGGTGTCGTCGAGGAGCCGACGGGCGCTGCGCGGCGAGAGGGAGAGCTCCCCCCGCACCACCGCCAGCCGCTCGAGGCTTCCGTCCGGTCTGTGCACGTGCGCCTGCGCACGGCGGCGCTCGAAGCCCGGCGCCGCGAACACGTCGAGGAGGGTGACGCAGAAGTAGGCGTAGGCGGCAGCCTCCTCCAGACGCTCCAGGGCATCGGCGGGCAGCTCCGCGCGCAGTTCGGCGCCGCCGGGACCGTCCGCCCATCGCGCGAACCGGCCGATGTGCCCTCGCATTCTGTTGAGTTCGCACAGGCAGTCGGCGTGCAGGAATTCCGCCAGCCGCCTGGTCGCCCCGAAGACCACATCCGCGCTCCGGGTGGGCAGGGCACCCTCCTTCACCCCGGCCCTGAAGGCGTCGACCGTCTCCCGCATCGCGCGGGTGACGAGCCAGGCGGCGATGTTCCGAAGTTCGACCTCGCCTCTGCTCTCCCGCAGTGACACCATCTCGCGGGAGTACCGGATCAGGTCCCGCGGCACACCGCCGGCCAGGGCGTGGGCGAGCGCGACGAACGGCTCCGAGACACCGGCGGCGCGCTGGCCCAGTATCCGCTTCGACTCCTCCCACGAGCAGGGCCGCACATGGACGACGTCGTCGAACGTGCTGTCGGCGACATCGCGTCCGGGCAGTCCCCGCCGGACGAAGGCCGCCCCCACGTCCTCCGACACCGAGATCAGGAAGTGCACGCCGGTGACACCCAGGATGGCCTTGATCTCCCCGAGGAACTCCAGCGCCTTGGCGGTGGACCCGAGCCGGTCGATCTCGTCTATGGCGACCACCAGGCGCCGTTCCTGCGACCGCAGTTCCCCGGCGACTTCGGCCAGGGTGCGCCTCAGCTGCTGGACGAGCTCGGGCAGGGTGAGGGGGGACGCGGTCAAGGAGGTGCCGTAGGTGGACCCCAGGTTCAGCAGCCCGCCGGCCGGAGCCCCGCTCGCGCCGTACGTCACGCTCTGGACCGTCTGGAGCCGGTAGAGGTGATCCCGGCACCGTCTGGCCAGGGTCGGTTCCCGCTTTCCGCGCCTCCACCGGGACACCCTGATCATGATGGCGCCCAGGGAGATCAGGGCCACTCGTTGCGACAGGTCCCACCCGAAGGCCTCATGTCGCATCCGGTCGTCGACGAAGGCCCCGCCGAGCCCGAGGACGAAGACCGAGGCCGCGACCCGCGCGGTGGTCCCGCGCACGTATTCCCAGAAGGGCGTGACCACCGTCCAGACAGCGATGGCGGCGAGCACCCCCACGACCGTCATCGTGGGGTAGTAGACGGCCGGTTCATCGTGGCGCCAGTCCTCGAACCAGGCGATCACCGACCTCGGTGACCACACGGTCACCAGCCCCAGCACCATCAGCAGCCGGCCGACCGGAGCGAGAAACACCTGACGCACGACGCTGGTGAAGCCGCTGAACCGCCACCTCCTGACGTACTTCCAGACCAGGAAGCCGAGGACGACGGCCGCCAGCGCCGGCCAGGGCCGCCTGCCCTCCAGGACGGCCCCCAGACCGTCCCGCAGCCGCTCTGCCGCGTCGGCGCCGTCTCGCGCGAGCGCTGCGGAGCCGTGCTCGACGAAGTCCTGCGCGGCGGCGAAGACACCCACCAGGAACAGCCCGAGAGCCAGCAGGCCGACGACGAAGCTTCGGGCGAGCGCCCGTACGGCCGCGCCGAGCCTGCGCAGCCCGGTGCGCAGCGGGCTGAGGCGACGGAACTCGGGAAAGCCGTACCCGTGGTCCGTCATGTAGGTCTCGCACAGGACAACGAAGAGCGAGGTGAGGAACTCCAGAGGCGCGTAGGAGGCGGGCGCCTGCACGGAGACCTTCAGATCGTGCGTGTCGCCGTACGTGGCGAGCAGAGTCGACTTCCCGGAGCCGCGCGGTCCGCACACGGCGATGGTCCCGTCGACCAGGGCGTCGAGCTTCTGCCGGATCTCCGCCATGGCCTGGTTGTCGACCACGAACCGTCGGTCACGGTGGTCCCTGATGCCCTCGTACTCCGTAGCCACAAGCAGACAGTCGGGATCCTCACCGAGCAGTTCCGAGACCACGTTCTGCACCACCGGGGGAAACACGTCCTGCGCCGCGACCTGTGTGAGTTCGGCGGTCCGGTGTCGCACCGCCCGCTCCCATCCGGCTCTGGCCGTCAGCGCGAGGACGAACGAGACGAAAGCCCGCACCCGACCGCGCGACTCCGGTCGCCACAGGGCCCCTCCGAGCGCGGTCAGCACGACGCAGAGCCCAGCGGGCCACCAGCCACTCCCTGTCGCCCACAGGACGACCGGGGCCGCCGGGGACAGGGCGGCCGCGGCCAACGGCACGTCCCAGGTCAGGCGGGGCAGCAAGGGCGGGATGCGGCCCTCGGCCTCGTCTCGCCTGTCGCGCGCGTCCTCGTAGCGCAGCGCGGCCTCCTGGTACAGAGGCGCGCGCCGCACTCGGGCGACGTTCTCCCGCAGACGCATCGCCCGCATGATGTCCAGCCGGAACGCGCCGGGGCGCCGGTCCAGACGGATCGCCACCTGGGCGCCCGTCAGGCTCTCCTCCAGAGCCCGTGCGTAGGCCGCCCGTTCCCCCACGTCGTACAGGCCGGCCGCCAGCAGTTCCCGGTCCTCGTCATCCTGCAACTCGCCCAGCCCCCCGTCGTCCCCGATGCCGTTCAGGACGGCCGCCGCGTCCACCCCGGCGGCCGCAGGATCCCCAGCAGTTGTCGCACCAGTTCGTCGACCACCTCGTCCAGGGTCGCGTCCACCCATCCGGCGCTCCAGTCGTGGAGGAGGCCGTTGACACTGCCGATGAAGGCCGTCGCCGCGAGGCGGTAGTCGCGGGGGGCCGCCTCGCCGCGGGCGGCGGCGGCCGACGCCTCGGCGCAGATGAGATCGACCCAGCGGGCGCGGCGGGCCAGTCGCTGTTCCTCCAGCCGGGGGCTGACCCCGACGATCTCCACGAAGGTGATCCGGATGCGGCGCGGGTCGGAGGTCACGTCGGCCGCGTAGGCGCGGAAGATCGCGGTGACCCGCTCGACGAGCGGCATGTCCTGGGCGGCGACGAAGGCGGCCAGGACCGCCTCCTCGGCCCAGTCGTTGACCTGGAGGTGCAGCGCCGCCAGGACGTCCTCGAGGGTGCGGAACTCCTCGTAGAACTGGCGGGTCGACAGGCCGGCCGCCTCGCTCAGCGACGCGACCGTGGTGCCGCGGTAGCCGGGGACGTCCCCGAACAACCGCAGCGCCGCATCCAGGAATCTCCCGCGTCGCTCGACCTGCCGCTGCTCGGCGGACTTGCCGCCGTACCGGCCGGTCGGCGCCCTGAGCCTGCCCGCCACTGACCCTCCCTCGTCGCTCCGTGCTCCCCCATCGCCAATTTTGTCGTGTACCGGGTCTTGTGGCGAAGGGCCCCCCTTCCTTACTTTCCAGTAAGTAAAGTCTGAATGCTTCCGTGTTCAGATGTGGGCGGACCCGGTCCGCCCTGCCCCCACACCCTTCGCCCAGAGGAGAGAGCAGCCATGCCCGCCTCCAGATCCAGGCACCTTTGCTCCGTAGCCGCCGCCCTCGTACTGACCGTCGCCGCTCCCGCCACCGCCGCCACCGCCGTCTCCGACGCCTCGACCGCCGCCGCACTGCGCGAGGTGCTCTTCGTCGGCAACAACTGGGAGGGCACCGCGGACGTCATCAGGTCCAGCGGTGATTTCGCCAAGGTCGGCCGGATCAACGTGATCCCCGACAAGAGCGCCCGGATGGCGGAGATCAACGCCGACCCGATCAAGTGGATCTACTTCCAGGCCATCCGCAACGGTGTCGGCGAGGGCCACGACCAGTTCGTCGACGACATGTACACCACACCGGACGGCGGCTCGGTGGTCGTCTCCCGGCCGAGCTTCGCCGACGTGGTCTCCATCGACCTGGCCACCGGGAACATCAACTGGCGCTTCCCGGTGTCCGGTTACCGCTCCGATCACATGGCCGTCTCGCCCGACGGCACCCGGGTCGCGGTCTCCGCGTCCATCTCGAACACCGTGCACGTCCTGGACATCGGCACCGGCAGGCAGCTGGGCTCGTTCAAGACGGGCGACAAGCCGCACGAGAACATCTTCACCAAGGACGGCAAGTACATCTACAACATGTCGATCGGCGACGTGAACACCTCGCAGGACGCCCCGTGGCAGGACTTCACGAAGGGCGACCGGCGGATCACCGTCGTCGATGCGACCACATACCAGCAGGTCAGGGTCATCGACATGCGGCAGCGGCTGGACGCGATCGGCCTCACGGACTACTCGGACGCGGTGCGTCCCGCGGTCTTCTCACCGGACGAGTCCAAGCTGTACTTCCAGGTCTCGTTCTTCAACGGCTTCTTCGAGTACGACCTCGCCACGGACCGCATCACGCGGACGAAGACCCTGCCGAAGAACCCGGCGACCAGCGACGACCGCACCACGTTCGTCAACGACTCGCGTCACCACGGCATCTCGATGAGCCCCGACGGCGGCAAGCTGTGCGTGGCGGGCACGATGGACGACTACGCGACGGTCGTCGACCGCGCCACCCTTCAGGAGGGCCCGCTGATCAGCGCCTCCAAGCCCTACTGGGCCACGGTCAGCGGCGACGGCAGGAGTTGCGTCATCTCCGAGAGCGGCGCCGACCAGGTCACGGCGATCGACTTCGCCACCGGGCAGAAGGTCGTGTCCGTGCCGGTGGGCGACCATCCGCAGCGGGTCCGGATCGGCCGTGTCGCGGCGAACTGGACCGGAACCGGCAGCTGACGGCTCCTCGGACACCGGGGTGGGTGGCGATGACCGTCACCCACCCCGGTGTCGTGTCGTGCGTCGTGCCCTGCGGGGCTAGCCCACCTTCTGGCTCACCCACGCCGACAGCTCCGTGCGGGCGGCGGCCAGCAGGGTCGCGGACGGCGCGGTCGCCCCGTTGGTGACCAGGGCGTAGTGCACGACACCCGAGTCCGGCGCGCTGAGCAGCAGGCGCCGGCTGCCCGTGCCGCCCGGTTCGGCGGCCGCGGCGATCTTCGTGGTCGTCGTGTACGCGGGCGGGCCGTACACCGTGCCGAGGTCGGAGACGACCGTCGTCGTCGCGGTCGGGAAGGAGGCCGGCAGATGCAGATCGGTGGGCGCCGTGCCGCCGTTCGAGCGCCACACGAGCAGACCGTACTGGCCGGAGCCGACGAGCTGTTTCGTGTTGGGCAGGGTGCTGGGAACCGGATTCCAGGTGAGTGTCGTGGAGCCGTCGCGGGAGCGGTCCTCGTAGGTGAAGGCGACGGTCGTGCCGGAGGTGGCGCTCGGATAGATCCGGTCGAGCAGCCGGGCGTCCTGACGCAGGGTCGCCGTGCCGCTGTCGTCGAGGCGGACGGCGGAGAGGTCCTCGTCGTTCCAGGCGTCGCCGGTGGTGAGCACCTTGTCGGCGTTGCCGTTCATCAGCTCGCGGTGGCGGCCGTTGTAGATGTCCCACTGCCACTGCGAACCGGACAGGACCGGACCGGAGGTGGCGGGAGTGGTCCACCAACTCGCGCCCTTCACCCGGGAGTCGAGTGCCTGGTACATCGCCTTCAGGACGGTCGGCGCCTTGCCTGCGGTCGAGCCGTTCAGGGGGTGGCCGAACTCGCTGACGATCGCCGTCGTCCCGGCCGCCGACGCGCGGTCGCGGACCGTTGCGAAGTCGGTGACGTACTGACCGTCCTCCGCGTTGCCCCACATCAGGACGCCGGAGATGGCCTTCTGGTCGTAGAAGTGGGTGTTGAAGACGTAGCGGGAGCCGAGCGTGCCCGCGTCGAGGAGGCCGCCCTCCTCCTTGCTGACGTTGCCGTTCCAGAAGAGGTTCGGCTCGACGAGGGCGGGCTTGTCGGCCCAGCCGGCCGCGTCCATCCGGGCCCGGAACTTCACGTAGAAGGGCCACAGCACGTCGCGCTCCCACGTGCGGCTGGCCTGGCCGGAGTCGTAGGTGCCGGCGTAGGGCTCGTTGTAGGGGTCGAAGCCCAGGACGCCGGCGAACTGCTCGGTGGTGAGGTTCGCCTTGAGGTACGCCATGGTCTTCTGGGCGGTGGCCAGGAAGTAGTCCTGCACGCCGTAGTTGTTGTGCCAGAAGTCGTACTGGGCGGCCTTCACCGCGCCGTTCTGGGTGATGTTCTGTCCCCAGAGGAAGCAGATGCCGCAGGACTCGGCGGGGTAGCCGCCGAGGGCCACCGCCCACGCGGGGGCGCCGTCGCCCGTGTACCAGCTGCCCGAGTTGAACAGGTAGCGGGAGTAGAGGTCCTGGTGGAAGTCGGGGTAGACACGGATGCCGGCGTCGAGGAAGGCCTGCATCTGGGCGGTGGCGGCGGCCAGGTAGGTGGTGTCGACCTGGCCCTTCGCCGGTTCGGCGTAGGCCCAGGAGAGCAGGAAGCGGACGGAGTTGCCGC
This sequence comes from Streptomyces sp. NPDC002884, assembly GCF_040295245.1. NCBI lineage: Bacteria > Bacillati > Actinomycetota > Actinomycetes > Kitasatosporales > Streptomycetaceae > Streptomyces > Streptomyces sp. NPDC002884. The sequence continues at coordinate 244,471 of NZ_JBEOVB010000003.1, forward strand.
CGCCGAGGGCGCGCAGGGCCGTGGCGGACTTCCTGGCGTCGGCGACGGAGGCGAAGGGCAGGCCCTTGTTCTCCGCGAGCTTGGTCTCGCCGGAGACGTTGTAACCGCGCAGTACGACCTCGCGGCCGGCCGCGTCGACGAAGCGGCCGCCCGACACGGTGAGCGCCGTGCCGTCGAAGGAGAGGGAGTCGGGGAGCGTGGCCGCGCCGGCGGTCGGGGAGCCCGCCACCGTCAGGAAGCCACAGAGTCCGCAGAGGACCACCAGAACAGCGAGCAGACGTGCCCGGATATTCGGCATGTCCACTACAGTCCGGTGATTTCCGGACACCGTCAATACCTTCTGACCCGCGAGTAAGTTCATTCCCCGTCAACCCAGTTGGCAACCCGGCTCCGTCGGTTCACCAGGTGTCCCGCGCGGTGCGGACCGGCGGACGACCCGGCCGCGGATTACCGTTCAGGAGAAACGGCCGATTCGGCCGTCGCTGCCGGAAGGGAACCGATGTGCGCGAGATTCTCCCGGTGCTGAACCGCTGGTACGCGGCCGGTGTGCCGTTCGGGCTCGCCACCGTGGTCGACGTCAGCCGCAGCGCGCCGCGCGATCCGGGCGCGGCGATGGCGGTGGGGCCGGGCGACGAGGTGGTGGGCAGCGTGTCCGGGGGCTGCGTCGAGGGCGCGGTGTTCGAGCTGGCCCGGGAGGTCGTGGCCGACGGGGCGGCACGACTGGAGACCTTCGGCTACAGCGACGAGGACGCCTTCGCCGTGGGGCTGACCTGCGGCGGCGAGATGACGCTGCTCGTCCGCGCCGTCACCCCCGGCCTCGACCCGTCGTTCGGCGCCGTCGCCGAGTCGGTCGCCGCGGGCGAGCCGGTGACGGTGGCCACGGTGACCGACGGCCCCGCGCCCCGCGGGGCCACCCTCGCCGTCTGGCCGGACCGGACCCGCGGCACGCTGGGCACGGAGGGGCTGGACGCGGCCGTCACGGCCGACGCGCGCGGCGAACTCGCCCTCGGCGTCACCGGCGTACGGCACTACGGGCCGCGCGGCCAGCGGCGCGAGGACACCGTCCCGGTGTTCCTGCACTCCTTCGCGCCGCCGCCGCGCATGCTGGTGTTCGGCGCGATCGACTACGCGGCCGCCGTGGCCCGGCTCGGCGACTTCCTCGGCTACCGGGTCACGGTCTGCGACGCCCGGCCGGTCTTCGCCACCCCGAAGCGTTTCCCGCCGGGCGTCGAGGTGGTCGTGGAGTGGCCGCACCGGTATCTGCGCGGCACGGAGACCGACGACCGGACGGCGATCTGCGTGCTGACCCACGACCCCAGGTTCGACGTGCCGCTGCTGGAGGTGGCGCTGCGCCGGCCGGCCGCGTACATCGGGGCGATGGGGAGCCGCCGTACCCACGACGAACGCCGGGCACGACTCGTCGAGGCCGGGCTCACGGACGGTGAGCTGGCCCGGCTGCGCTCACCGGTCGGGCTGGACCTGGGGGCCCGTACACCCGAGGAGGTCGCCGTGTCGGTGGCCGCCGAGATCGTCGCGCTGCGCTGGGGCGGCAGCGGCGCTCCGCTCACCGCGACGGCCGGGGCGATCCATCGGGCGAGGCGAGATGGTCCGGTCCGGAATGTGTGAAGCGCCCGCGGACCGGGTACGCGCACATAACGGACAGAAAAGCATGTCCTCTGTCCTTCGTCTCGCGAAGGAAGGAGGTCCGTTGAAGCAACGCACACTCGCAAGTTCCGGGCCGCCCCCGACCCTCTCGGCCGGGCGCGGCCCGGTTCTTTGTCAGCGGCGCGGGGGCAGCCGGTGCAGGACGAGGTCCGTGAGCCTGCCGTCGGCCGCGGTGGCGGTCAGGTAGGTGCAGTACGGCTGACGCCGTCGGTCGGTCGGGGAACCCGGGTTGAGCAGGCGCGGTCCGCCGGGGGCGGTGGTGTCCCAGGGGATGTGGCTGTGGCCGAAGACCAGGACGTCCAGGTCGGAGAAGCGCGCGGCGCAGCGGGCCTCGCGGCCCTGGGCGGGGCCCGTCTCGTGGACGACCCCGAACCGCAGTCCGCCCAGGTCGGCGAACGCGACCTCGGGCAGCCGGGCGCGCAGCCCGGGCCCGTCGTTGTTGCCGTACACGCCGACGAGCCGGCGGCTGCGGCTCTCCAGCAGGTCCAGGGTGTCCGTGTCGACCCAGTCCCCGGCGTGGATCACCACGTCCGCGTGCGGGAGCTCGTCGAGCAGCGGGGCGGGCAGCGCCTTGGCGCGCTTGGGGAGGTGGGTGTCGGACATCATCAGCAGGCGCACGGCGCCAGAGTACAAAATCCCCGACTCGGGCCGATCCGGACAGGTGGGGCGTCGGCGGCGGGGTTAGCATCGGGCCACGCGCACCCTCCGTCCCGCGCACGGCAGAGCGATCCAGCACGGCAGAGCGATCCAGCAAGGGGGCCAGGAGCCCGATGCCGGTCAAGGTCAGCGTCATCGTCCCCGTCTACAACCCCGGTCCCTACATCGAGGACTGTCTCGCCTCGCTGCTGAGACAGTCGCTCCCGCCGGACGAGTACGAAGTGATCTTCGTCGACGACGGCTCCACCGACGCCACCCCCGCCCTCCTCGACGCGGCCGCCGCCGAGGACCCCCGGATCCGGGTCCTCCACCAGGAGAACTCCGGCTGGGCGGGCAGGCCCCGCAACGTCGGCATCGACGCCTCCCGGGGCGAGTACGTCATGTTCGTCGACAACGACGACCACCTCGGCGACGAGGCCCTGGAGCGGATGTACGCCTACGGGGTCGCGAACGACGCCGACGTCGTCGTGGGCAAGATGGCCGGCAAGGGGCGCTCGGTGCCGGTGGAGCTGTTCCGCACCAACCGCCCGCACGCCACCGTCGAGAACGCGCCGCTGATCGACAGCCTCACCCCGCACAAGATGGTCCGCCGGGCGTTCCTGGACCGCACCGGCCTGCGTTTTCCCGAGGGGCGGCGCCGGCTGGAGGACCATGTCTTCGTCACCGAGGCCTATCTGCGCGCGGACAACGTCTCGGTGCTCAGCGACTACGTCTGCTACTACCACGTCCGGCGCGACGACGCCGCGAACGCGGGCTTCCGGCGGTTCGAACCGGTGGGGTACTTCAAGAACCTCCGGGAGGCCCTCGACGTCGTCGAGCGGTACACCGAGCCGGGCGCGCTGCGCGACAGGCTGTTCCGGCGGTGGCTGCGTGTGGAGATGGTCGAGCGGCTGCGCGGCAGACGCTTCCTCGGCCTGCCCGAGGACTACCGCAGGGAGCTGTTCGAGGAGATCCACGGGGTGGTCGTCGAGCGGTTCGGGCCCGGTGTCGCGGCACCGCTCCAGCCCAGCCAGCGGGTCGTCGCCGCGCTGGCCGCCGACGGCCGGTACGACGACGTCGTCGCGTTCGCGGAGTGGGAGGCGGGCGTCGCGCTCGCCGTCGACCCGGAGGACGTCACCTGGCAGGGCGGCGTTCTGCGGTTCACCTTCGCCGCCGAGCTGACGCACGACGGCGGGCCGATGACCTTCCCGTCCGCCGGGGGTTCCCCGCAGTGGCCGCCGCGGGACGTCGCCGAGGCGGTCCGGTGGCTGGGCACGGACACCGTGGGCCGGTTCGACCGGGCCGTGCCCGACCTGCTGCTGCGGGAGCGGGCCAGCTCGGCGCAGTACTTCCAGCCGGTGGACGTGGTCCGCGAGACGGTCCCGGCCGGCGACGGCAGCCAGGTGCGGCTCGTCCTGCGGGCGACCGCCACCATCGATCCCGCCACCGCGCTCAGCGGCGGTCCGGCGGGCGAGGGGCTGTGGGACGTGTACGTGCGCGTCGGTCTGGGCGGCTGGACGAAGGAGCTGCGGCTGGGCCCGGCGCCCCGCCACGGCCGTCCCGTCCCGACCGCCGGGGTGGTCGCGGGGCGCGTGGTGCTGCCGTACTGGACCGACCGGTACGCGAGCCTCGCGCTGGACGTCGGCCACGCGGGCAAGCGGCTGGGCCTGGGCCGCGTGGCGGCCGGGGACGTCTCCCTGGCGGAGGACCGGCTCCATGTGGCCCTGCCGCTGCACGTGCCCGAGGCCACCGATGTGCTGCTGCGGCTGACGGGGGCGAAGTCCGGCGGCTCCCACGAGGTCTTCGGGACGCTCTCGCCGGGCGGCCGGCTTGCGGCCGTCCTGCCGGTCGGCGACCTGCTGGGCGGGACCTGGCTGACGACGGTGTGCCTCACCCCGGACGCGGACCCGGCGCGCTTCCACCCGCTGCCCTTCGCCCTGCACGTCGCGTCGGACGGTGTCGTCGTGGTGCCGGCGCCGCAGCCCGCCGGTGCGCGACGGCTGGCCCGCAGGGTGCGCCGGGCGCTGTACCGGGCACTGCAGAGCATCACGCCCCGGAGGAGGTGACGGCATGCGGCCACTGGACATCGAGGGTGCCTGGGTGCTGGAGCCCAAGGTCTTCCCCGACGGGCGGGGCAGCTTCCACGAGTGGTACCGGACCCCGGAGTTCCGGGCGGCCACCGGGTACGACCTGGAACTCGCCCAGGCCAACTGCTCGGTCTCCCGCCGGGGCGTGCTGCGCGGGGTCCATTTCTCGGACGTGCCGCCGGGACAGGCCAAGTACGTCACCTGTGTCCGCGGGGCGGTGCTCGACGTGGTCGTCGACCTGCGGGTGGGCTCACCCCGGTTCGGGCGGTGGGAGGCGGTCCGGCTGGACGACGACACCCGGCACGCGGTGTTCCTCGCCGAGGGCCTCGGCCACGCCTTCCTGGCCCTCACCGACGAGGCCACCGTGGTCTACCTCTGCTCGACCGGGTACGCGCCCGAGCACGAGCACGGGGTGCACCCGCTCGACCCGGCGCTGGGCATCGAATGGCCGCGGGGCGTGGAGCCCGTGCTGTCGCCGAAGGACGCGCGGGCTCCGTCGCTGGCCGGGGCGCAGGCGTCGGGGCTGCTGCCGTCGTACGCCTCCTGCCAGGAGCGCTACCGGGAGCTGAGGATCAGCGGCTGACCGCCGCCCGCTCCAGCGCCCCGCGCAGCGGCTCCCAGCCCCGGGAGCGGTCGAGGCCCCGGTTGCGGGCCCGTACGAGGGGCTTCCAGAAGCCCGCCCGCAGCAGGGTCTCGGGCCGCACCGCGCGCACCCGTTCCAGGACCGCCTCGGGGACCTTCTGCGGGTCGGGGACGTCGAACTCGGCGATGATCTCGTGGTACTTCTCGCGCAGCACGGGGTTGCGGGGGTCCGCGCCGAAGACGACGAGCTGTCCGGTCGGCTGGGTGTCGACGGGGACGGCCACCAGGTCGGGGCGGTAGCGGGACAGGATCTCGACGATCTTGTAGACGTCGCCGGTCCAGGCGGTGGTGTGCCGGTCACGGGCGGCCTCGTCGACGCTGCGCGGCAGCATGTCGTCGAAGACGATCACGCTGGACCAGTCGGAGTGCTTCTCGATGTTGATGAAGTCGCGCAGCGCGTACTCGAACAGGTGCATGCCGTCGATGAAGGACAGGTCGAGGGTGGTGCGGCGCCAGTGGCCGAGGGGGTGGCGGCCCCGGGCGAGGTTGCGCACCGGGTGGCGGCCGCCCTTCAGGTGGGCCAGGGGATTGCGGCGGGCGAAGAAGTCGTCGCTGGTGGCCTTCACCAGGTGGACGTCGCAGCGGATCTCCGAGGTCACCTTGAACGCGGGGTCGACCGCGATGCTGGGCACCCGGGACAGCCGCAGGCTGCGGCCGTCGTTGACGCCGATCTCCAGGTAGTTGCGGTTGGCGGTGGCCTTGTGCAGTTCCCGCAGGAACTCATGGCGTTTCACGAAGGGACTCCTTGAGGGACACCGTGTCGAAGGACGCCTTGCGGATCGGTGGAAGCGCCTGCCCCAGGGCGGCGCGCCAGTCCCGGGGCGGTGACAGGCCCACCTCCTGCCAGCGGTCGTGCGCCAGGACGCTGTAGGCCGGCCGGGGCGCGGGCCGGGGAAAGGCGTCGCCGGTGGTGGGGCGCACCCGGTCCGGGTCGGCGTCCACCGAGCGGAACACCTCGCGGGCCAGGTCGTACCAGGTGGCCTCGCCGGCCGCGGTGGCGTGGAAGACGCCCGTCGCGCCGCGGCCGACCTTCGGTCCCAGGTCGGCGATGCGGGCGGCGACGTCCGCGCTCCAGGTGGGCTGGCCGCGCTGGTCGTCGACGACGTCGACGGTGTCGCGGCGGGTCTCCAGTTCCAGCATCGTGCGGACGAAGCTGCGGCCGTGGACGCCGTAGAGCCAGGCGGTGCGCACGATCACGCCGGCGTCGGGGAGCGCGGCCAGGACGGCGCGTTCGCCGGCCAGCTTGGTGCGGCCGTAGGCGGTGCGGGGGGACGGCGGATGGTCCTCGCGGTAGGGGGCGCGGGCCGTGCCGTCGAAGACGTAGTCCGTGGAGACGTGGACCAGACGGGCGGCGTGCGCGGCGCAGGCGGCGGCGAGCAGCCGGGGCCCCTCGCCGTTGACCAGCAGCGCGCGGGCCTCGTCGGTCTCGGCGTCGTCGACGGCCGTGTAGGCGGCGCAGTTGACCACCAGGTCGGGTTGGTGCGCGGCGAACGCCCGGGCCACGGAGGCGGGCCGGGTGATGTCCAGGCCGGTGCGGTCGAGGCCGGTCACGTCCTCGCCGCGCCGGGCGAGTTCATCCACCGTGTCCCGGCCGAGCATCCCGCCCGCGCCGGTGACGAGCCATCTCATGGCATCCGCGCTTCGCGTTTCAGGGGTTCCCACCAGTCGCGGTGGTCCCGGTACCAGGCGACCGTCTCGGCGAGACCGGCCGCGAAGTCGTGGCGGGGCCGGTAGCCCAGCTCGGTGCGGGCCTTCGTCCAGTCCACGCAGTAGCGCAGGTCGTGGCCCTTGCGGTCCTCGACGTACTCGACCCGGTCCCAGTCGGCCCCGCAGGCGTCGAGGAGCAGACCGGTCAGTTCGCGGTTGCTCAGCTGGGTGCCGCCGCCGATGTTGTGGACCTCGCCGGGGCGGCCCTTCGTGCGGACGAGGTCGACGGCCTCGCAGTGGTCCTCGACGTGCAGCCAGTCGCGGACGTTGCGACCGTCGCCGTAGAGGGGTACCTGTTCGCCGTCCAGGAGGTTGGTGACGAACAGCGGGATCAGCTTCTCGGGGAACTGGTGGGGGCCGTAGTTGTTGGAGCAGCGGGTGACGCGGACGTCCAGGCCGTGGGTGCGGTGGTAGGAGAGGGCGATCAGGTCGGAGGAGGCCTTCGAGGCGGCGTACGGGGAGTTGGGCCGCAGCGGGTGGTCCTCGGTCCAGGCGCCGGTCTCGATGGAGCCGTACACCTCGTCGGTGGAGACGTGCACGAACGGGCCGACGCCGTGCCGCAGGGCCGCGTCGAGCAGCGTCTGGGTGCCGAGGACGTTGGTGCGGACGAAGGTGCCCGCGCCGTCGATGGAACGGTCGACGTGGGACTCGGCGGCGAAGTGGACGACCTGGTCGGCGGCGGCCGTCACCTTGTCGACGAGGCCGGCGTCGCAGATGTCGCCGTGCACGAAGTCCAGCCGGGGGTGCCCGGCCGGCAGGTTGGTGCGGCTGCCCGCGTAGGTGAGCTTGTCCAGAACGGTGACGCGCACGTCCGGGTCGCGGGCCAGCAGGCCGCGTACGTACGTGGAGCCGATGAATCCGGCGGCCCCGGTGACGAGGAGGTTCATGTGTGGATCTGTACCTTGCTGTGGTCGCCGAGGACCAGCCGGTGGGCGCTGGACACGCCGGTCGCCGGGGTGACCTCGACATGCCGGCCGATCAGGGAGTTCTCGATGCGGCCCACTCCGTCGATGGAGGAGTCGCGCAGCACGATGGAGAACTCCAGCTCGCTGTCGGTGATCCGGCAGTTCTCGCCGACGGAGGTGAAGGGGCCGACGTAGGAGTCGCGGACCTCGCTGCCGGCGCCGAGGACGACGGGCCCGACCAGGCGGGAGTTCACCACCCGGGCGCCGGCCTCGACGACGACCCGGCCGACCGTCTCGGAGGCCTCGTCGACCTCGCCGTCGATCCGGCGCTCGACGCCCTCCAGCACGGTCCGGTTGACCTCCAGCATGTCGACGACGTTCCCGGTGTCCTTCCAGTAGCCCTTGATGATCGTGGAGCGCACCCGGGCGCCCGTGTCGATGAGCCGCTGGACGGCGTCGGTGATCTCCAGCTCGCCGCGCCGGGACGGCTCGATGGCGCGTACGGCGTCGTGGATGGCGGCCGTGAAGAGGTACACGCCGACCAGGGCCAGGTCGCTCTTGGGGTGCGCGGGCTTCTCCTCGAGGCCGACGACCTGTCCCGCGGGGCCGAGTTCGGCGACGCCGAAGGCGCGGGGGTCGGGGACCCGGGTGAGCAGGATCTGGGCGTCGGGCCGGGTTCTGCGGAACTCGTCGACGAGGTCGGTGATGCCGCCGACGATGAAGTTGTCGCCGAGGTACATCACGAAGTCGTCCTCACCGAGGAACTCACGGGCGACGATCACCGCGTGGGCGAGCCCGAGGGGCCTGTCCTGCGGGATGTAGGTGATGTCCAGCCCGAACCGGGAGCCGTCGCCGACGGCCTCCCGGATCTCCTGCGCGGTGTCACCGACGATCACACCGACCTCGGTGACGCCGGCGGCGGCGATGGACTCCAGGCCGTAGAAGAGCACGGCCTTGTTGGCGACCGGCACGAGCTGCTTGGCCGAGGTGTGGGTGATCGGCCGCAGTCGTGTCCCGGCGCCGCCGGACAGCACGAGAGCCTTCATCAGCGTCACTCCAGCCCCGGTCGCCCGGCCGCAACCGATTCATTCGCGCAGACGCACCGTCTGCCGGTCAGTCCTCACCCCTGACAATGTTCCATTCCGCGCCGGACTGCATCCCGACGACCGCCCCGGGGACGGCGACGGCCGCCAGGCAGGTACGCGGAGCGGCCGCTGCGCGGCGCAGCCGGCGGGCCCTGGCCCAGCCGGTCTCGGCCCGGCGGACCGCCGGTTTCTCGTCGAGGCGCCCGGTCACGACTGCTCGTCCCAACGGGGGCGGCGCTGGTCGGTGCTGTCCCGGGTGCCGGTGGGCCGCAGTTCGTGCGGGGAGAGGCGTTCGCTCCCGTCCGTCGCCCGGGGCATCTCGTTGGGCTCCCGGGCCCGACGCGTCTCGTGGGCCGGGCCGGAGCCGGGCCTGCGCGGCTGTTCGTGCGGCTTCGGAGGCGCGGGCTCGCGGGCCCGGACCTTGACACCGAGCCGGAAGGCCCAGATCAGACCGCCGACGAGCACGATCCCGACGGCGATGAAGACGACGGTGGCCAGCACGGACTTTCCGGATGCCGCGAGAAGGGCGGAGGCGAAGGTGTCCATGGGCGGGCGGGTACCCCGTCCGTACTCCGGGACACCTGGCGGGTCGGCGGGTCAGTGTTCCAGCGCCAGCTCGCTCCACACCTGCTTGCCGCCGCTGACCGGTACCGTCCCCCAGGCGTCGGACATGGCCTCGACGAGGAGGATGCCCCGGCCGCCGGTGGCCTCCCAGCCCAGGCTGGTCGGCTTGACGGGGGTGCGGGGCGAGGCGTCGGTGACGGCGACGCGCAGCCGGCGGTCGATCAGCACGATGTCGAGGCGGACCCGGCCGTCGGTGTGCACCAGGGCGTTGGTCACCAGTTCGGAGACGACCAGCAGGGCGGTGTCCATGGCCTCGGCGGGCACACCCCAGGTGCGCAGGGTGCGCCGGGTGAAGCGGCGGGCCTGCCGGGCCGCCTCGGGCACCCGCCAGACCGTCCAGCCCTCGCGCAGGGGTTTGACGGCCATGCCGTCGTAGCGCATGAGGAGCAGGGCCACGTCGTCGCCGCGGTGGGCGTTGCCGAGCAGGGCGTCGGCGACGAGGCCGAGGTGGGCGGGGTCGGACACGGCCAGTTCGTGGGCGAGGCGGCCCAGGCCGGTGTCGATGTCCATCTCGGCGGACTCCACGAGTCCGTCCGTGGTCAGGGCGACGACGGTGCCGGGCAGCAGCCGCAGCGGGGTCATCGGGAACTCGGCCCGGGTCACGACCCCGAGGGGCGGGCCGCCGTCCGTCTCGGCGATCTCGGTCGATCCGTCCGGGTGGCGCAGGACGGGCGGCGGGTGCCCGGCCCGTACGCACCAGGCGGTGCCCTCCTCCATGTCGACGTCGACATAGCAGCAGGTGACGAAGAGGTCGGTCTCCAGCTCCATCAGAAGCCGGTTGGAGTGGGAGACCACGACGTCCGGCGGGTGGCCCTCGGCCGCGTAGGCGCGCAGAGCCGTGCGCATCTGGCCCATGAGGGTGGCGGCACCCGCGCTGTGTCCCTGGACGTCGCCGATGACGAGGGCGACGTGATGGTCGGACAGCGGGATGACGTCGTACCAGTCGCCGCCCACCTCGAGGCCTGCGGTGGCCGGCAGGTAGCGGGCGACGGCGACGGCGCCGGGGAGTGCCGGCAGGCGGCGCGGGAGCAGCTGCCGCTGGAGCATGCCGACGAGTTCGTGCTCGGCGTCGAAGGCGCGGGCGCGGGTCAGGGCCTGACCTGCGAGGCCGGCGGAGGCGGTGAGCAGGGCGCGTTCGTCGGGGCCGAAGTCGTGCGGCTCGTCCCAGCCGATGAGGCAGACGCCGGCCATGCGTCCTCCGGCGGACAGCGGCAGGACGGCGAGGCCGCCGGGGCCGACCTCGGCGAGGGCCGGTTCCAGGGCGGTTCCGGCGGGCCAGATCCGGGCGCGGCCCTCGCGCAGGGCGGCGGCGAGGGTGGGCATGGCGCGCACGGGCGCGTCCGGCCACTCGGCGCGCCACTCCAGCTGCCACAGCTCGGGCCAGGACTCGGGCTCGGGCGGGTCGAGGACGGTGACGACGAGCCGGTCGTTCTCCAGTTCGGCGAGCGCGATCCGGTCGGCCCGCAGCGGCTTGCGCAGCGCGGCCACGACGGCCTGCCCGACGTCCCTGACGGTGCCCGCCGTGGCGAGCGCGGCGGCCAGCCGCTGGACGCGGGCGACGTCGGTGACCTCGCCGCGCAGGGTGGAGGCGTCGGTGACGGTGCCGACGAGCCGCGCCGGCCGGCCGTTGCCGGGCAGCAGCCGGCCGCGCAGCCTGAGCCACCTCGGCGGCCCGGCGGGCTGCAGGACACGGAACTCCAGCTCGCGCTCGCCGATCGACATGTGACCGGCCTCGACGACGGACATCAGCGAGGGCAGGTCCTCGGGGACGGTGAGCCCGAGGAGCGTCTCGACCCGGCCGTCGAACCGGTCCCGGCTCACCCCGAACAGCTCCAGGATCGCGTCGCCCACCTCGACCCGGCCGGTGTCCATGGCCAGGCTGAAGGCGTCGGGGCGCAGTTCCTCGTCCTCGGCGGGGACGGCCGGGGCGGGGACGGCCGGGACGGGCACGGAGGGAACGGGCACGGACGGGACGGGCACGGACGGGACGGGCACGGTCACGGCCTCGGCGACGAGCTCCAGGCAGACCCGCTCGTCGGCGCCGAAGCCACCGGGGCGCTCGCTCACGGCCAGCAGACAGCCGCCCGTGCCGCCGTGCAGGGGCAGGACGGCCAGGTGGACGTCCCGGGTGGGCATCCGCCGCGCCTCGGCGCAGTCGGCGAGCTCCGCCGGGCCCAGCCACACCGGCCGTCCGGCACGGTGGGCGTCGACGGCCGGCGAGTGGCCGTCGAGCGGGTAGCTCTCGCGCAGTCCGTACAGGGTCCTCGGGACGCCGGCCGAAGCGACCAGGCGGAGCAGGTCGCCGTCCCCGCCGGGCGTGTACACCGCGGCGAGGGCCGCGCCCGCGAAGACGAGTGCCTGTTCGAGCGTGCGCCTCACCCGTTCGTGGGAGGCGGGATCGGCTGTGATCGTTTTGAGCGCGATTTCGGCACGCAAGGGCCCCGTTCTGCGCTCCGCGGCACCCTCACTGACCACGTCCGCCATTACAGCGCCAAAGGTGCCCCCGCGCAGCCCCTGTGGCCGTTTCGCGAGGGCGGCGAGTGGTACGGGCACCGGCCGCGCTAGAGCAGACGCGGCGGCACCAGGCCGCCGCCGCCCCGCAGGCACAAGTCGCCCAGCGGGGGGAGACCGTGTTCGTCCGAGCAGTCGAGATCCGCAGCGCACACGTCCGGTCGCACCGCCCCGACGCGGCCCGCCGCGCTGCGCCAGGGGACGTCGTCCACCCGGAGATCGGGTTCCCGGGACAGCCATTGCGCGAGGACCGATCTGACCGGACACGCGTCGTGCACCAGAAGTACCCGGATCACTGTGCCCCTTCAGCTCTTGCCGTACGCGGGTTCCGTCGTGTTGTCCGTGGTGTTGAACGCGTGCCCATTCTTCGGCTCCGGGACCTTTTCTCAGCGCGAAGATCCGGCCATCGGGATGCGCGGGGGCGCACGCGAAGCGCCCGGGGGCCGCCGCGCGCTTCGACCGAGGGGGCATGGGAGTGGTCCGACGGGGTACGGGGCGGCCCCCGGCGGGCGCGTCGCTCGCCGTGCGCACCGGGCCGCCAGGGGGCAGATTTGGACCCGAAGCTCGCGCGGCGCCGGGCGAGGAGGTGGTCGCCGTGTCGGACGGGCAGATGTCGTCCGGTCAGGCACCTGCGGCCGTATGGGCGCCGGTCGGCCAGCCGCTGCTCTCCCTGGCGCTGACGTCGATGATGGACGCGGTCGGGGCGCACTCGGGCGCCGTGTACCTGCGGCCGGGCGACGAGCCGCTGCTGGAGATGGCGGTGGTGGCGGGGCTGCCCCGGTCCTTCGCGGCGCCCTGGGAGCGGGTGGGGCTGAGCGCGCCGATCCCGGTCGCCGAGGCGGTGCGCGAGCGGCGGCTGGTGTGGGTGGGCGGGGTGGAGGACATGGCCCGCCGCTATCCGCGGATCGCCGTGGTGCTGCCCTATCCCTTCGCCCTGGCCGCGCTGCCCGTACTGACCGCGAACCGGGTGTACGGCGCGGTCTTCGTGACCTGGCCCGGCTCGCATCCGCCGGACCTCTCCGACCGGGAGCGCCGGGAGCTGACGACGTCCTGCGAGCGGCTGGCGCTGCGGCTGGAGCGTGCCGCGTCGAAGAACCGTTCGGTGCGGGCCGAGACCGATGTGCTGGACGTGGGCCCGCTGGGCGGTGCCGCCGACACGCTCGGCACGATCGAGGCGGCCCGGATGGTCGCGCGGCTGCCGTACGGGATGTGTTCGCTCGACGTGAGCGGGCGGGTCGGCTTCGCGAACCAGGCCGCCTGCGAACTGATCGGCGTCCCGGTGGGCGGGCTGCTGGGCTCGCAGCTGTGGGCGGCGGTCCCCTGGCTGAACGATCCCCTGTACGAGGAGCGCTACCGGGCCGCGCTGCTCAGCCAGGAGGCCACCTCGTTCGTGGCGCTGCGCCCGCCCTCGCAGTGGCTGTCGTTCCGCCTGTACCCGAGTACCACCGGGATCAGTGTGCGGATCAGCCGGGCCCGGGCGGTGTCGGAGATGAGCCCGACCGACGCCCGCTCGGAGGACGCGCCGACCCGGCTGGTGTCGATGTCACAGGCGCTGAGCATGGCCGGGGCGCTCACCGAGACGGTGAGCGTGCAGGACGTGGTGGGGCTGGTGGCGGACGAGATCGCGCCCGCGGTGGGCAGTCAGGCGCTGGCGCTGCTCGGCGCGCGGGCCGGCCGGCTGCACGTGCTCGGACACCACGGGTACCCCGACCCGCATCTCGTGGAGCGGTTCGACCGGACGCCGCTGTCCTCCCCCACGCCGGGCGCGCACGCGGTCGCCCACGGCGTACCGGCGTTCTTCGACTCCCGGGAGCACCTGGAGCGCCTGTACCCGTCCCGGCGCTCCTCCCCCGACGGCTTCGCCGCCTGGGCCTTCCTGCCGTTGATCGCTTCCGGCCGTCCGGTGGGGGCCTGTGTGCTCGCCTACGCCGAACCGCACGCGTTCTCCACGCACGAGCGTGCGGTGCTGACCAGCCTCGCCGGGCTGATCGCGCAGGCCCTGGACCGGGCTCTGCTCTACGACGTCAAACACCAGCTGGCGCACGGGCTGCAGGCGGCGCTGCTGCCGCACTCGCTGCCGCCGCTGGCCGGGATCGAGGCGACCGCCCGCTATCTGCCCGCCACCCGGGGCATGGAGATCGGCGGGGACTTCTACGACCTGGTGCCCTCGCAACCGCACGCGGCGGCCGTGATCGGGGACGTGCAGGGGCACAACGTGACCGCGGCCGGGCTGATGGGGCAGATCCGCACCGCCGTCCGCGCGTACACGACGGTGGGGCAGGAGCCCGGGGAGGTCATGCGCAGTACCAACCGGCTGCTGATCGATCTCGGCTCCGACCTGTTCGCGAGCTGTCTCTACCTGCGGCTGGATCCGGCCCGGGGGCGGGCCGTCATGGCCCGGGCCGGGCATCCCCCGCCGCTGCTGCGCCGGGCGGACGGCCGGGTGCGCGTCCTCGATCTCGCGGGCGGCCCGCTGCTGGGCATCGACGCCTCGGCCGTCTATCCGACGACGGAGGTCGAGCTGACCAACGGCTGTGTCCTCGCCCTGTACACCGACGGGCTCATCGAGACGCCGGGGGTGGACATCGAGGACGCGATCGCCGACCTGGGGCGGCGGCTCGGCGAGGCCGGGGACCGTCCGCTGGCGGAGCTGGCCGACGAACTGGTGGGGCCGTACGCGGTGGCGGACGAGCGGATGGACGATGTGGCGCTGCTGCTGCTGCGGGCGCGGGACGACGGCTGAGAGCCGTCGCCGGACGCGAACGTGAAACGGTCCGACCCCCGCCGGAGGGTCGGACCGTTCAGCTGATGCGGGTCAGTGCGACTCGGTCACACCCGAGCCGTCCTCCGCGCCGTTGTCGTTCTGGTCGTGGCCGCCCGCGTTCTCGTCCGCGCCGCCGTCGGCGTTCTCGTCCGCGCCGCCGACGATGGCCTCGCCGGTGTTGTCGTCGATACCGTCACCGTTCTCGTCCACCGCACCCGCGCCGGCTTCCTCGCCGCCGCCGACGATGGCCTCGCCGGTGTTGTCGTCGATACCGTCACCGTTCTCGTCCACCGCACCCGCGCCGGCCTCTTCGCCGCCGCCGACGATGGCCTCGCCGGTGTTGTCGTCGATACCGTCACCGTTCTCGTCCACCGCACCCGCGCCGGCTTCCTCGCCGCCGACCGCGTCACCGGCGCCGATGCCGCCGTCGCCGAGCGTCGCGCCGACCGCCTCGAGAGCGGTGGTCACCGGCTGGAAGAACGTCTCGCCGCCGACGGTGCAGTCACCGCTGCCGCCCGAGGTCAGGCCGATCGCGAGGCCGTCCTGGGTGAAGAGCGAGCCGCCGCTGTCGCCGGGCTCGGCGCAGACGTCCGTCTGGATGAGGCCCGTGACGGTGCCCTCGGGGTAGTTCACGGTGGCGTCGAGGCCGAGGACCTGACCGTCGTTGAGACCGGTGGTGCTGCCCATCCGGAATACCTGCGTGCCGACCGTCGCCTCGGCGGCCTGGGTGATCTGGAGGGTCTGGTCGCCGAGGTTGACCTCGCTCGCGGCCACGGTCGCGGGGTCGTCGTACTTCACGAGCGCGAAGTCGCCGTCCCCGGGGAAGGTCGCCTGGTCGACGGTGGCGATCGGCTCGCCGTCCTCGGAGTCGGCCCACTGCTCGGCCGCGACCCCGCAGTGACCGGCCGTCAGGAAGGCCGGGGAGCCGTCGCCCGCCGTCACGTTGAAGCCGAGGGAGCAGCGTGCCCCGCCGCCGAATATCGCGTCGCCGCCGGCCACCTTCGTCGTGAAGGTACCGGCCGACTTCTGGATCGTCGCCATGCCCGAGCCGAGGGTCTTGACGGTCGACTCGATCCGGTCCCACTTGCTGCCGGTGACCGTGGAGTCGGCGGTGACGAGGATCTTGTTCGTCTTCGGGTCGACGGCCCACGCGGTGCCCGTGATGGTCGCCTCGGTCTTCAGCGTCTTGGCCGCCGCCTCGAGTTCGGCCGTGCTGTTCTCGACCTCGCGGACCTTGGCTCCCGCCTTCTTCGCCTGCACGATGACGTTGTTCTCGTCGCCGGAGACGTTGATGACGTTGACGACGAGTTGCTGGCCCTCGCTGTCGTAGTAGGAACCGGCGAAGGCGTCACCGAGCAGCTTCTCGAGCTGGGCCGCGAGATCCGAGGCGTCGCCCGCCTTGAGGGTCTTCACCGAGGCGGCGTCGTTGGAACCGCCGTCCTGGGAGGCGTTGGCCTGGGGAAGCAGGATGGCCGCCGCTCCGAGCGCCGCCACACCGCCTGCCGCGATGATGGCCTTGCGCTTCGTAACTCGCTTGTGACTCAAAAAACTCGACCTCCTGGGGGACGGGGTCTGGCTGCCGGGGTTCGGCAGCTCCGTACAGCGGCGCCTGGTTGGCCATGAGTACGCAGGGGTCGTGGGGTCTGTTCAATCGCGTTTGCCAACTTCCTTTGCTCAAACGTGAATCGGCCATGACCGGGGGCCGACCCCGCGACCGCGGGAACAATCGCCCATATGACGACGACGACCGCCGTGGCCGACAAGATCCTTTCGGTCGACCCGGCGCCCGGGAGCCGGCTCCCGGCTCGTTCGCCGAAGTCGTCGACGAACGCCGCCGGTTCGGAGTTCTCCCTGGTCACAGATACCGGAGCGGGAGGGTGGGGGCTCTGGGGGCAGGTGCCGGCGGCGGCCACGGACACGGTTGCCGCGATCGTCGTGCCGGCCGTCCGAGGGATCCCGGAAGAAGGAAGACGGCGCGCAGGCCGACTTCGTTCCGGCGGGCGGTGACCGATTCGGATGTCCTGAACCGAGCGGTACGGAGGGAGCCGGGTCCCCGAAAGCGCTTGCCGACCTGTGCGCCAGCTATGTGCCTCCCGAACGGGCCACCCCTCGGGCGGCACTTCTCGTGGTCGGGCGGTCACGTTCCGTTCAGCGCCGGGGACTGAATCCCCACTGCCGAGAATCTGCACAGCGAATGCCCAAGCGGGCCACCGCGGGCAGGGGTTCTGCACAACTGCTGGGCGCTCGGCACGCCTTTGGGGCGGGAGTGTCGGATTCGCCGCGAGACCGCCGGACGCTCATCGGAGCGGTTCCCGCCCATGCTGTGAAGAAGTCGCCGACAAGCGGTGGGCGCGCCTGCACCGTTTCCTGCTCCCGTGGCACAAGTTCCCAGGTGAACGCGGTGATTGATTGGCTGCGCCGACCGCGGACCTGCTTTGATCCATCGCACCGCAGGGTCATCGCGGTCTCCCGGAAACGGGTGCCCGGTGCCCGTGCTCGCGGCCGTCATCTGTCCCCAGAGGGGGCCGCTCCCCCCTTATGAGATATCCATGTGAAGGGAAGTTCCACCATGAACTCCACCCCCCAGGTTGAGACCGTCGAGATCTCCGACGCCGAGCTGGACAACGTCTCCGGCGGTCTGTCCCTGAACGCCGTCGGCACCGTCACCGGCCTGGTGGACGGCATTGCCCCGGTCTCCGGCCTGCTCAACACGGCCGTCGGCACCGTCGAGGGTGTCACCGGCCTCAACACGGCGCCGGTCACCGGTCTGGTCGCCGGTCTCTGACCGCACCTTTCGTGATCCCTTCGAGTCCCGGAGCCGTCACCCGGCTCCGGGACTCGTCGGCGCCCTGAACCTCCCGAGGTAGGCCCGTGCAGTTCCGCCAACAGGCCCTCGCCAAGCTCCAGTCACCGGAGGAACTCGACCTGCCGGTACGTTTCGCGCGCCCTCAGGGCTGGCTGGTGCTGTCCGTGACCGTGGTCGTCATGGCGGCCGCGTCCGTGTGGGCGGTGACCGGTTCGGTCGCCTCCACGGTGAGCGCGCCCGCCGTCCTCACCCACGGCGAGGGCAGCTACATCCTCCAGAGCCCCGCCGCGGGCCAGGTCACCGCGGTCCTCGCGAAGGAGGGCGAGCGGCTGCCCGCCGGCTCGCCCGTGCTGAAGGTGCGTACGGCCGAGGGCGACGCCGTGGTGCGGACGGTCGCCGCGGGCCGGATCACCGCACTCGCCGCCACCATCGGGCAGATCATCTCCACCGGCGCGAACGTCGCCGCCGTGGAGAAGGTCGCCGGCGCCGACGACCCGCTGTACGCCACGGTGTACGTCCCGGCGGAGAACGCCGCCTCCGTCCCGGCGGGCGCGGCCGTCGACCTGACCGTGCAGACCGTGCCCTCGCAGGAGTACGGCGTGCTGCGCGGCCATGTGAAGTCGGTGGACCGTGCGGCCCAGTCGGCGCAGGCGATCGCCGCGTTCCTCGGCGACAGCCAGCTGGGCGGGCAGTTCACCGAGGACGGCCGCCCGGTGGCAGTCCTGGTCCGCCTGGACAGGTCCTCGTCGACGAGGAGCGGCTACCGGTGGTCGTCCGCGGACGGGCCGCCGTTCGCCCTCACCTCCATGACCATGGCCACGGGTTCGATCCGGCTGGCCGACCAGCGTCCCGTCGATTGGCTGCTCCCGTGACCACCACCGAGCAGCCGCGGACCCGCCGGCGTGCCGCGCCGCCCCGGCGCACGGTTCCCAAGAGCCGGACGAAGACCGTGCGTACGCCCACCGTGCTCCAGATGGAGGCCGTGGAGTGCGGGGCGGCCTCGCTCGCCATGGTCCTCGGGCACTACGGCCGGCACATCCCGCTGGAGGAGCTGCGCATCGCGTGCGGCGTCTCCCGCGACGGCTCGCGCGCCAGCAACCTGCTGAAGGCGGCCAGGAGTTACGGCCTGACGGCCAAGGGCATGCAGATGGACCTGGCGGCCCTCGCCGGGGTGAGGTCGCCCGCGATCCTCTTCTGGGAGTTCAACCACTACGTCGTCTACGAGGGCCTGGGGCGCCGCTTCGGCCGCCGGGGCGTGTACATCAACGACCCCGGCAAGGGCCGGCGATTCGTGCCGATCGAGGACTTCGACGGCAGCTTCACCGGTGTCGTGCTGGTGCTGGAACCGGGCGAGGACTTCGAGCGGGGCGGACGCAGACCGGGTGTGCTGGGCGCGATGCCGGCCCGGCTGCGCGGCACCGCGGGCACCCTGCCGGCGGCCGTGCTCGCGAGTCTGCTGCTGGTGGTGGTGGGCGCGGCCGTGCCGGCGCTCAGCCGGACCTACATCGACATGTTCCTGATCGGGCGACAGACCTCGCTGCTGGGCGTGCTGTTCGTCTCGATGGGCACGTGCGTGGCCCTCACGGTGGCCCTGACCTGGCTCCAGCAGGCCAACCTGCACCACGGCCGGATCATCTCCTCGACCCTCTCCAGTGCCCGTTTCCTCCGTCATCTGCTGCGGCTGCCGGTCACCTTCTTCTCCCAGCGCAGCCCGGCCGACCTCGTCCAGCGGCTCCAGTCGAACGACGCGGTCGCCGAGACGCTGGCCCGCGACCTGGCGTCGGCGGGCGTGGACGCGATCGTCGTCGTCCTGTACGCCGTCCTCCTCTACACCTACGACCCGCAGCTGACGTTCGTCGGGATCGGTGTGGCGCTGCTGAACATCGTCGCGATGCGGATCGTCATCCGGCTGCGCGCGACCCGGACGGCGAAGCTGCGGGCGGACAACGCCCGGCTCACCAACACGGCGTACACCGGCCTGCAGTTGATCGAGACGATGAAGGCGACCGGCGGCGAGGACGGGTACTTCCGCAAGTGGGCCGGGCAGCACGCCACCACGCTGGAGGAGCAGCAGCGGCTCGGGGTGCCGAGTGCCTGGCTGGGTGTGGTCGCGCCGACGCTCGCGACGCTCAACAGCGCGCTGATCCTGTGGATCGGCGGCATGCGGGCGATCGAGGGCCATATCTCGGTGGGTCTGCTGGTCGCTTTCCAGGCTCTGGTCACCCGCTTCACCGCCCCGCTGACCCGCCTCAACGGGGTCGCGGGCCGGATCCAGGACTTCGCGGCGGACGTGGCCCGGCTGAAGGACGTGGAGAACTTCCGCGCCGACCCGCTCTACGACCGCCGCGCCGGCGCCGACTCCACACGCCGGCTGCACGGCCATGTCGAGCTGCAGAACATCACCTTCGGCTACAGCCCGCTGGACAAGCCGCTGCTGACGGGCTTCGACCTGACCGTCGGGCCGGGGCAGCAGGTGGCGCTGGTCGGCGGCTCGGGCAGCGGCAAGTCGACGGTGTCCCGGCTGATCTCGGGCCTGTACGCGCCCTGGGAGGGCGTGATCCGCGTCGACGGGCAGCGGCTGGAGGACATTCCGCGCGGGGCGCTCGCCTCCTCGGTGTCCTTCGTCGACCAGGAGGTGTTCCTCTTCGAGGGCTCCGTGCGGGACAACGTGGCGCTGTGGGACCCGTCGATCCCGGACGACGCCGTCGTCGACGCGCTCAGGGACGCGGCACTGCACGACACGGTCGTGCGGCGGCCCGGCGGCATCCACAGCAGGGTCGAGCAGGACGGCCGCAACTTCTCCGGCGGTCAGCGCCAGCGCCTGGAGATCGCGCGGGCGTTGGTCCGCCGGCCCAGCATCCTCGTGCTGGACGAGGTGACCAGCGCCCTGGACGCGGAGACCGAGCAGGTCGTGATGGACAACCTGCGCCGGCGCGGCTGCGCGTGCGTGGTGATCGCCCACCGGCTCAGCACCGTGCGCGACAGCGACGAGATCGTCGTGCTCCAGCACGGCACGGTCGTGGAACGCGGGCGGCACGAGGAACTGGTGGCGCGCGGCGGCTCGTACGCGGCGCTGGTCAGGGAGCGATGAGATGACTGCCGTATCCGAGGGCGACGTCGTTCTCGCCGCGCTGGGGCAGCTGGGCGCGCGGATCGACTGCGCGGGCTTCGGCCGCCTCGACCTGGAGGGGCCGCAGGTGCTGTGGCTGGTCGCGTCGGGCGCGCTGGACCTGTTCGCGGTGGACGCCGAACAGCAGGGCCACTGGCACCATCTGGGCCGGCTGGAGGCGGGCGCCCTGCTGCTCGGTCCGGTCGCCGGGCCCCACCACACGCTCGTCGCACGCCCGTTGCGCGACTGCGTGGTGCACCGCATCGGGCTGCGCGAGCTGTACCAGCCCGCGAACACCCAGACCTGGTCCTACGACGAGTACGGCAACCCGCAGTACGTGCCGCCGACTTCGAGCCCCCTGGAGTACGCACTCGCCCTCGGCGCGGGCCGCGGTCTGTCGATCCTCTTCCAGGCGCCGATGGCCACCGAGCGGGCGGCGGAGGTCCAGGACGACGACGTCTTCTGGATGCAGGTGCCGCCGGGCAGCGTGCAGTACGGGTCGTCGTACGGCGCGGAGGCGGCCGCCGACCTGCTGATGGACCCGGCGGTGTGGCAGAGCATGGTCGACCAGCAGTACCGGCTGCTGACCACGCTGGACCGCTGGATCGAGCAGTTGGAGCACACCCACGAGACCCGCACGGCGGCCGGGATCAAGGCCGGCGAGGCGGTCCGTGCGCAGGCCGACCGGACGCTGCTCGCGTCGATCGGCAAGAGCGGCAGAGGCGACAGGAACGGCAGGAGCACGGACAGGCGCGCGACCGCCGCCGACGCCGACGCGACCTACGCGGCGTGCAGGCTCGTCGCCCGGGCCGCCGGGATCACCCTCGCCGAACCCGCACAGACGGGCGCCGACAGCGACCGGCTGGACCCGGTGGAGCGGGTCGCCCTCGCCTCACGGGTGCGCGCCCGGGCCGTACGCCTGGACGGCCGCTGGTGGCGGGACGACGTGGGCCCGCTGGTCGGGCACCGGGCCCTGTCCGGGGCGCCGGTCGCGCTGCTGTGGCGGCGCGGCGGCTATGTCGCCGTGCACCCCGCGACCGGGCGGGAGACCCCGGTGGAGAGGGCCAACGCGGAGGAGTTCGAGCCGCGGGCGGTCATGTTCTACCGTCCGCTGCCGGAACAGGGCCTCGGCCCCCTCGGGCTGTTGCGGTTCAGCATGCGGGGCACGCGCGGTGATCTGACGAACCTGCTGCTCAGCGGGCTGGTGACGGTGGTGATCGGGGCGCTGGTGCCGATCGCGACCGGCAAGGTGCTCGGCGAGTACGTGCCGAAGGCCCAGGAGGGGCTGATCGTGCAGGTGTGTCTGGCGGTGATGGTCGGCGGCGTGGTGGCGGCGGCGTTCACACTGCTGCAGAACCTGACCATGCTGCGGCTGGAGGGCCGGATCGAGGCGACGCTCCAGCCGGCGGTGTGGGACCGGCTGCTCAGGCTGCCGACGAAGTTCTTCGCCGAGCGTTCGACGGGCGAGCTGGCGAGTGCCGCCATGGGCATCAGCGCGATCCGCCGGCTGCTGGCGGGACTCGGTCCTTCGGTCGCGCAGTCCGTCACCATCGGCGCGATGAACCTGGGGCTGCTGCTCTGGTACAGCGTGCCGATGGCCCTCGCCGCGGTCGGCATGCTGGTCGTCATCGCGTCCGTGTTCCTGGCGCTCGGGCTGTGGCAGGTGCGCTGGCAGCGGCGGCTCGTGGTGCTCTCCAACAAGCTCAACAACCAGGCCTTCCAGACCCTGCGGGGCCTGCCGAAGCTGCGGGTGGCGGCCGCCGAGAACTACGCGTACGCGGCCTGGGCCGCGCAGTTCGCGCGCAGCCGGGAACTCCAGCAGCGCCTCGGCCGGATCAAGAACCTCAACACGGTGCTGGGTTCGGTCTATCTGCCGTTGTGCTCCCTGCTGATGTTCATGCTGCTGGCCGGTCCGGCGCGGGGAGCGCTGTCGGCGGCGGACTTCCTCACCTTCAACACGTCGATGACGATGCTGCTCACCTCGGTGACCTCGTTGACCGGCGCCTTCGTCTCGGCGGTGGCCGCGCTGCCGCTGTTCGAGGAGATCCGGCCGGTGCTGGAGGCGACGCCGGAGGTCCGCACGGCGAACACCCGCCCCGGCCCGCTGACCGGCGCGGTCGAGGCCCGCCGGCTCTCCTTCCGCTACTCCGACGACGGCCCTCTGGTCCTCGACGACGTCTCCTTCGAGGTCCGGCCGGGCGAGTTCGTGGCGATCGTCGGCCCGAGCGGGTGCGGGAAGTCGACTCTTCTCCGGCTGCTCATCGGCTTCGACAAACCGGTCTCGGGCAGCGTGCTGTACGACGGCCAGGATCTGGCGGCCCTCGACCAGTCGGCGGTACGCCGGCAGTGCGGGGTGGTGCTCCAGCACGCCCAGCCGTTCACCGGCTCCCTGCTGGACGTCATCTGCGGCACCGAGGCCTACACGCCGGAGGAGGCGATGGCGGCCGCCGAACTGGCCGGCCTCGCCGAGGACATCAAGCGCATGCCGATGGGACTGCACACGATCGTCTCGGGCAGCGGGTCGGTCTCGGGCGGCCAGCGGCAGCGTCTGATGATCGCCCAGGCGCTGATCCGCAGGCCGCGCATCCTGTTCTTCGACGAGGCGACCAGCGCCCTCGACAACGAGACCCAGCGCACGGTCATCGAGAGCACCCGCAAGCTCAACGCCAGCCGGGTCGTCATCGCGCACCGCCTGTCGACGGTGATGGACGCCGACCGGGTCGTGGTGATGGAGAACGGCAAGGTCGCGCAGCAGGGCCCGCCCGCCCAGCTCCTCGCGGACACCGGCGGACGACTGCACGAACTGGTGCGGCGACAGCTGACCTAGGCCGCGTCCGACCGGACACGGCTCCCGGCTCACAGCTCACGGCTCACGGCTCACGGCTCACGGCTCACGGGGTCCCGTCCCACAGCTCCGCCCCGGTCCGCACCGAGCACGCCGAGCACGCCGAGCACGCCACCGCGCCTGTCCGAGCTCCCTCACTAACGAAACTTTGCCGTTTCGCTGAAACTGGTCTAGCCTCGATGTGTACGAAACCGTTTCGTTTACGTGTTCTTTGCCCTCACGCGTCCTGGAGTGGTTCCCCATGTCCTCGAAGACCTTGACGGACGGCCCCCGCACGGGCGCCGACCAGGGGCCGTCCGCAGCATCCGCCAAGAAGTGGTGGATCCTCGCGGTCGTCGCCCTGGCCCAGCTGATGGTGGTGCTGGACGCCACCATCGTGAACATCGCCCTGCCCTCCGCCCAGGCCGACCTCGGCTTCTCCGACGGCAACCGGCAGTGGATCGTCACCGCGTACGCGCTGGCGTTCGCCTCCCTGCTGCTGCTCGGCGGCCGGATAGCCGACCTCTTCGGCCGTAAGACGGCCTTCCTGATCGGCGTCGTCGGCTTCGCCGCCGTCTCGGCGCTCGGCGGCGCCGCGACCAACTTCGAGATGCTGGTCACCGCCCGCGCGCTCCAGGGCGCTTTCGGCGCACTCCTCGCGCCCGCCGCGCTGTCGCTGCTCAACACCACGTTCACCGACGCCAAGGAGCGCGCCAAGGCGTTCAGCGTCTACGGCGCCATCGCCGGCGCGGGCGGCGCGGTGGGCCTGCTGCTCGGCGGCATCCTGACCGACGCGCTCGACTGGCGCTGGACGCTCTACGTCAACGTGGCCATCGCCGTCGTCGCCTTCGCGGGCGGCTGGCTGCTGCTCTCCAACCACCGCGACGCCCAGAACTCCAAGCTGGACGTGCCGGGTACGGTCCTGGTCGCCGCCGGTCTGTTCTCCCTGGTGTACGGCTTCTCCAACGCGGAGACCCATGACTGGGACTCGCCGCAGACCTGGGGCTTCCTGATCGCGGGCGGGGCCCTGCTCGCGGCCTTCACCTGGTGGCAGACCCGGGCCGCGCACCCGCTGCTGCCCCTGCGCATCCTCCTCGACCGCAACCGGGCGGCCTCGTTCCTGGCCGTGCTGATCTCCGGCGCCGGCATGTTCGGCGTGTTCCTCTTCCTCACGTACTACCTGCAGCTGAACCTGGGCTTCAGCCCGACGAAGACGGGTGTGGCGTTCCTGCCGATGGTCGGAGCGCTCATGGTGGCGGCGCAGATCGGCACCACGGCCCTGGTGCCGCGCCTGGGCCCGAAGGCGGTCATCCCGCTGGGCTTCGCGATCGCCGCGGTGGGCATGGCCTGGCTGACCGGGATCGGCGTCGGCTCCCACTACCTCAGCGCGGTGCTGCCGCAGCTCGTCATCACCGGTATCGGTCTCGGCCTGGTCATGCCGCCCGCCATGCAGATGGCCACCGGCGGAGTCGCCGCCGAGGACGCGGGCGTGGCCTCCGCCACGGTCAACGCCATGCAGCAGGTGGGCGGTTCGATCGGCACGGCCCTGCTGAACACGCTGGCGGCGAGCGCCGCCGCCGACTACCTGGTGGGGAAGAACCCGGCGGACAAGCTGGTCCAGGCGCAGGCCACCATCGAGAGCTACACCACCGCCTTCCTGTGGTCGGCCGGCTTCTTCGCGGCGGGCGCGGTCATCGCCTTCCTGCTCTTCCGCCGCGGGGTTCCGCAGCAGGACGCCGACGCGGCACCGGTGGTCCACATGTGACGGGCCCTCGGCCGGATGAGCCGCAGGGCCACAGAGCCGCGAAGCCACGGAACTGCGGAACCGCGGAACCGCGGAACCGCACCAGGAGAGGGGCCGCCGTCCGCGAGGGACGGCGGCCCCTTCGTGCCGTGTCACCGAGATGCGCGGCACCCGGATGTTTAAGCCTGGGTACTCGCGGTCCATGAGAATCAGCGTGCTGGATGTGGGGTCCAACACCGTGCGCCTGGTGGTGGCGGACGCGGCGGGCGGCGTCCCTCTGCCGGTGCACACGGCCAAATGGCGGTTGCGGCTGGCCGAGCAGGTCGCGCCGGGCGACCCCATCCCGGACGAGGCCGTGGAACGCCTCGTCCGCGCGGTCGCCGCGGCGGCCCGGACCGCGGACCGGTGGGGTGCGGCGGGCCCGCTGGCCTTCGCGACCGCCGTGGTGCGCGCGGCCCCCAACCGGCGCGAGGTGCTGCGCGAGGTCCGCTCCCGGACCGGCGTGGCGCTCTGCACCCTGCCCGGCGAGGTGGAGGCCGAGCTGACGTTCCTCGGGGCCCGCCGCTGGATGGGCTGGCGCTGCGGCCCGCTCGCCCTGCTGGACATCGGCGGCGGTTCCTTCGAAGTGGCCTTCGGCCGGGGCCGGTTGCCGGACTTCGTGGCCTCGCTGCCGCTGGGGGCGGGCCGGCTCACGCACGACTTCTTCGCGGACCACGACCCGCCGCCCGCGGAGGCCCTCCGTGCGGCGCGGCGCAGGATCCGCCACCAGCTCAGGGACGTGGCCGCCCGGGTCCGCTGGGAGGGTCCGCGTACCGCGGTGGCCACCTCCCGCACCTTCCAGCAGCTCGGCCGGCTGTGCGGGGCCGCCCCCGGACGGCACGGCCCCTTCATGGACCGCACCCTGCGCCGCGGCGACCTGCGCGAGGCCATCTCCACCCTGGCCGCGCTGCCCGCCGCCGAGCGCGCCCGGCTGCCCGGCATCTCGGCGCCGCGCGCCGCGCAGAGCCTGGCCGGCGCGGTGATCGGGCACACGGCGATGAAGCTGACCGGGCTGACCTCGGTGACCGTCTGCCCGTGGGCGATCCGCGAGGGCGTCATGCTGCGCCACATGGAGGACGGCCCGGCCTGGTGGGCCGAGGTCACCCGGCTCGTCGACACCGAGGAGGACGCACCCCCGGAGCCGGTACCCCTGCGCCTCGCACAGCACGGCCCCTGACCTGCCCGGACGCCCACCACGACCACGACCACGACCACCTCACGGGCCGGTGGGTGGACATGGTCCGGCCGGGGTCCTCTTCGGTCGGGACGAGTCGCCCGGGCGGTTCGGCGGGACGCCGCTCCCGGCTGTTCGGCGGGGAGCTCCGCTCCGCGTGATCCGTGCCCGGGCGGGTGGCCGGGCACCGGCTGGGTACCCGGCGCCCATGGCACACGACCCCCATGGACCACAGCTGCCGGTCGCCCGTGGCCCAGTGTCCGCGGCCGTCCGCGGCTGTCTGGCGGGCACGGATCCGCTTCCGGCGGCGGAGACGGTCGCCTCCGCGGCCGCGTACGGCGACGACCTCCAGCTGGCCCTGTACCTCTGCTACGAGCTGCACTACCGCGGTTTCGCGGGCGTGGCCCCGGACCGGGAGTGGGATCCCGCCCTGCTGCGGGTGCGGGCCGCGCTGGAGCACCGCTTCCTGACCGCCCTGCGCGAGGACACACCGGTCCACGACTCCGTCGAGGACGCGCTCGCCGAGCTGCTCGTCGAGCCGGTCGAGGGCTCGGGCGTCAGTCATTTCCTCGCGGCCGAGGGCGAGTTGTGGCAGGTGCGCGAGTACGCGGCCCAGCGGTCCCTCTACCACCTGAAGGAGGCGGACCCGCACGCATGGGTGCTGCCCAGGCTGTGGGGCCGGGCCAAGGCGGCGATGGCGGCGGTGGAGTTCGACGAGTGGGGCGGCGGCCGCCCCGACCGCGTCCACGCACAGCTGTTCGCGCACCTGATGACGGACCTGGACCTCGACACCGCCTACGGCCGGTACCTGGACGCCGCGTGCGCCGAGACGCTGGCCACGGTCAACCTGATGTCCCTCTTCGGCCTGCACCGGGCTCTCAGGGGCGCGCTCGTGGGCCACTTCGCGGCGGTCGAGATCACCTCCTCGCCCGGTTCCCGGCGGCTCGCGCAGGCGATGCGCCGGGTGGAGGCCGGGCCCGCCGCCGTGCACTTCTACGACGAACACGTCGAGGCCGACGCGGTGCACGAGCAGGTGGTGCGCCACGACGTCATCGGCGGTCTGCTGGAAGAGGAACCGCACCTGGCCCCCGACATCACCTTCGGCCTCGACGCCACCGGGTATCTCGAGGACCGCCTCGCCGCCCGCCTGCTGAGCGCCTGGCACTCGGGGGAGTCCTCCCTGCGTACCCCCCTCACCGAACCGGAAAAATCCCATATTTCCTGATTGTCGGGGTACTTGGTCGGCGTGAATCCTCTCGCACTTCCGGGCGTGTACGCCCCTCAGGAGGACACCGCCCTGCTGGCCGGGGCCCTGTCCGAAGAACCGTTGCTCCCGGGCGCCGACGTCCTCGACGTGGGGACGGGCAGCGGCGCGCTGGCGCTGGAGGCCGCACGGCGCGGCACGCGGGTCACCGCGGTCGACGTGTCCTGGCGCGCGGTGTACTCCGCCCGCCTCAACGCCTGGCGGGAACGACTGCCGGTGCGCGTGCACCGCGGCAACCTCTTCGCCCCGGTGCACGGCCGGTCCTTCGACCTGATCCTGACCAACCCGCCGTACGTGCCCGCCCCGGCCGGTGGCCGTGCGGGCCGCGGGACGGCCCGGGCCTGGGACGGCGGCGGTGACGGAAGGCTCGTGCTGGACCGGATCTGCCTCGAGGCGCCCCTGCTGCTGCGGCCCGGCGGAGTCCTGCTGATGGTCCACTCCACGCTCAGTGACCCCGCGAACACTCTGACGGTCCTGCGCGCGTCCGGCCTGAAGGCCTCCGTGACGCGTCGCCGCCGCATCCCCTTCGGCCCGGTCCTGCGCGAGCGCAGGGACTGGCTGCGGGAGCGGGGTCTGCTGTCCGCCGACGACGAGAACGAGGAACTGGTGGTCGTCCGTGCCGAACTCCCCTGCTGACAGGCCCTGCCGGATCAGCGTCCAGCGCCGGGGCCCCCTGCTCGTGGAAGGGCCGGTCGAGGTGGAACTGGAGGACGGCAACACCGTCGCCTCCGACCGTTTCCGGGTCGCCCTGTGCACCTGCCGGCGCAGCCGCCGCTATCCCTGGTGCGACACCAGCCACCGGGAGCGGTCCTAGCGGCCTCGCGGCGCGCCCTTCCGTCCGTACATGCACCGGAGACCGGCGGGCAGCCCCACACTGCCCGTCCGGTCTCCGGATACGGAATCGCGCTGCTCCCGTGCCAGGGGCTCGCACTCCCCACCTCGCGAGCCTCTCTCGGCGTCCACGGGGACCACGCGACCCCGGTCTCAGAACGCGAAGAGGCTGCTCCCGGCAGCGTTCTTCACGCACTCGTTGGAGAAGGCGCGCTCGAAGGAGACGCGCTTGCCCTGCCATACGCCGTCGACGGTGACGACCACCGGGTCGTACTGCCTCGTACAGACGGCGTCACCCGGACCCGCCAGGGCGTCGAGGTCGCCGCCGGCGGCGCGCAGTTCGGCGCAGGCGAGGGCGGCCGCGGGATGCGTGCCGGAGGGCGTCGGGGCGCAGTTCAGGGTGACGGCCCGGGCCGCGTTGACGGTGGCGGCGTTCTCTCCGTGGCCCACGGTCAGCACGAGGGCCGACGGGGCGTAGAGGGAGGTCGGCGCTGCGGCCGGGGCGGCGAGCGCGGACCCGGTGAGGGATCCGCAGACGGTGGCGGCCGTGAGGCCGAGGGTCGCTGCCCAGCGCGCGGTGTTCCGCATTGTGTGCATCCTTCCGCTCGATTCGGGGGTGTGCCGGTCCGACTCGATCGGTGTCGAACGCGGCGAGCGCGAGTCTGCCGAGTCCGCCGCCGAATCTCACATCGACCCCATGGGTTTCGGTAACCTTGCGTATTGAATCAGTGGCGAGAAGTAACGGAATTCGAACGTTCCAACGCCGGAAGCAAGCGCTTCATGATCCCTTCGGTCAGCTCGATGACCGGTTTCCATAGCTTCGTTAATCGGCCTGAAACATTCCGATCGCCCGTCCCGCTCGCTGCGCACACCCCTCCCTTCCGCTCTCGGCGGACTTCTTCTCGACCCCTTGTGTTCATCGACCAGCGGAGTAATCGTCATTACATGATTACGACCGAGCAGAAAGAGAAGCTGAGGGGCTGGTTCGCGGGCCGCCTGCCCGACGACCTCTTCGAGGAGCCGGCCGAGGTGACGGTCGACCGCGAGGAGATCACCGTGATCGGCCGCATCCCCGCGCCCCGGCTCACCGAGGACGCCCCGCCCGCCGAGCGGGAGGCGGCGGTCACCGCCCGGATCCAGGAGTTCCGGGAGCGCACCCGGGAGACCCGGATCGCCGTGGCCCGCGACGCCGAGCACCGGTTCCGGCGCAAGGTGTCCTGGGGTGTGGTCTGCGACGGGGAGCGCGCTCTGTTCACCCATGTGGCAGCCCCCGTCATGACCCGGCTGCGGCAGCCCGAACGCCAGGTCCTCGACACCCTGATCGCCGCGGGCGTGGCCCGCAGCCGCAGCGACGCGCTCGCCTGGTGCGTGCGGCTGGTCCAGCGCCACACCGACGACTGGCTCACCGAGCTGCGGGACTCCCTCGAACAGGTCCAGCGGGTGCGGGCCCAGGGTCCGGACACGGACCCCGACGGCGCCGGCTCCAGTTCCAGTTCCGGCGCCGGCTCCGACTCCAGCTCCGGCTCCGGCCCCGACTCCGGAGGGGTGGTGGATTCGTCCACTCCCGACGCGGAAGAAGGATGATTCATCCTCTGGTCGGGGTCTTGCCCCACGCCGTAGGTTCGGCAGACCCCGATCAGTGACGGCATCCGCCCGCGTCGCCCACCCCGCGACGGGACGGCCGTTCACCGTGCCGCGCCACCCCGCGCTCCACCGTCGGCCGCCAGTTGCTGGAGCTCCCCTTGACCCCGCCGTCCCCCGAACCCGCGCCGTCCGCGTCTCCCCCGTCCCTCACCGAGGTCGAGTCCCACGGCGTGGACCGCATCCCGGACGCCGAGCGCACCGCGACCCCCCTCGACCTGTTCCGGCTCGCCTTCGGCGGCGCGAACACCTTCTCCACCTGCGTGCTCGGCGCCTTCCCGATCCTCTTCGGCCTGTCCTTCTGGCAGGGCCTCGCCGCCACCCTTCTCGGGGTCGTCGTGGGCGCGCTGATCCTGTGTCCGATGGCGGTGTTCGGGCCGGTCAACGGCACCAACAACGCGGTCTCCTCCTCCGCGCACCTCGGTGTGCACGGCCGCGTGGTCGGCTCGTTCCTCTCCCTGCTGACGGCGATCGCGTTCTTCTCCATCTCGGTGTGGAGCTCCGGCGACGCCCTGGTCGGCGGCGCGCACCGCCTCTTCGGCCTGCCCCGCGGCGATCTGACGTACAGCCTCGCCTACGCGCTGTTCGCCGGACTGGTGCTCGCGGTCTGCGTCTACGGCTTCCGGTTCATGCTGTTCGTCAACAAGGTCGCAGTCGCCTCGGCCACGGCACTGTTCGTCCTCGGCGCGATCGCCTTCGCCGGCGACTTCGACGCGTCGTACGCGGGTGTCTTCACGGACTCCGCGGACGCGGCCACCGACGCGCTGTTCTGGCCGTCCTTCTTCGGCGCCGCGCTGATCGTGCTGTCCAACCCGGTGTCGTTCGGAGCGTTCCTCGGCGACTGGTCGCGCTACATCCCGGCGGCGACCCCGCGCCGCAGGGTGGTCGGCGCCGCGTTCCTGTCGCAGATCGCGACCCTGCTGCCGTTCGTCTTCGGACTCGCGACGGCGAGCATCATCGCGTCGAAGGCCCCGGAGTACGTCGATCCGGCCGCCCCCGACTTCGTGGGCGGGCTGCTGGCGATCTCACCGACCTGGTTCTTCCTGCCGGTCTGTCTGCTCGCCCTGATCGGCGGGATGTCCACGGGCACCACCTCGCTCTACGGCACCGGCCTGGACTTCTCGTCGGTGTTCCCACGGCTGTCGCGGGTGCGGGCGACCGTGCTGGTCGGTCTGCTGTCGATCGTGTTCATCTTCGTCGGCCGGTTCGGCCTGGACCTCGTCCAGTCCATCTCGACGTTCGCCACGATGATCATCACGTGCACGACGCCGTGGATGGTCGTGATGATGCTGGGCTTCTGGACCCGGCGCGGCTGGTACGACCCCGAGGCCCTTCAGGTCTTCAACCGCCGTCAGCGCGGCGGACGTTACTGGTTCGCGCACGGCTGGAACTGGCGCGGCATGACCGCCTGGTGGGTGTCGGCGCTGCTCGGTGTGCTGTTCACGAACATCCCGGGCCAGTTCGTCGGCCCGCTCGGCGATCTCGCGAACGGCATCGACATCGGTCTGCCGCTGTCCCTGGCCGTCGCCGCCGCGATCTATCTGACGTTGCTGCGGCTGTTCCCCGAACCCCGGGCGGTGTACGGGCCCGAGGGGGCGCGGCTGGCCAGGACCGTGGAGGCGCCGGTGCCGCCGATCACCGGTCCGGGCACGGACGCCGGCGAGTTCGCCGCCGTACCGTCCGGGTCGGCCGTCGACCGAACCGTCTGACCGCCCGGCCACCGTCACCGACCCGCCGGTATGGTCGCCCTGCTACGGCGACGACGATCGACCACGGGACGGCGAGAGGCGGGACGTACGGATGGCGAAGCACTGGGCGGACTTCCAGTACGAGATCTATCTCAACGGCATGACGGGCGCGGTCCCCCGGCTGCCCACCGACCTGACCCGGCTCGAGGAGCTCACCGAGCAGCGCCTCGGGCCCGGGCCGGTCGGGTATGTGGCGGGCAGCGCGGGGAACGGCAGCACGGCGCGGGCGAACCGGGCGGCGCTGGAGCGTCGCCGGATCGTGCCGCGCATGCTGCGGGACGTGCACGAGCGGGATCTGTCGGTCGAGGTGCTGGGCCGTGCCCTGCCCGCGCCGCTCGCTCTCGCGCCGGTCGGGGTGCTGTCGATCATGCATCCGGAGGCCGAGTCCGCGGCGGCCCGGGCGGCGGCGGCACAGGGGGTGCCGTTCATCCTGTCATCGGCGTCCAGCACGCCGATCGAGCAGGTGGCCGAGGCGATGGGGGACGCCGAGCGCTGGTTCCAGCTGTACTGGTCCAAGGACCGCGAGGTGACCCGCAGCTTTCTCCGGCGGGCACGGACGAGCGGGTTCACGGTGCTCGTCGTCACCCTGGACACCCCGCTCCTCGCGTGGCGGCCCCGCGATCTCGACCAGGCCTATCTGCCGTTCCTGCACGGCGTGGGCACCGCCAACTACTTCACCGACCCGGCCTTCCTGGCGGGGTTGGCCAAGCCGGTCCACGAGGACCCGAACGCGGCCGTCCTGCACTTCGTCAGCCTGTTCGCCGACCCCGGAAAGACCTGGCCGGACCTGGCGTTCCTGCGGGAGAACTGGGACGGGCCGATCGTCCTCAAGGGTGTGCTGCACCCCGACGACGCCCGGCTGGCCGCCGACGCGGGGATGGACGGCGTGGTGGTCTCCAACCACGGAGGCCGCCAGGTCGCCGGTTCGGTCGCGGCCGCCGACGCGCTCCCCCGGGTGGCGCGGGCGGTCGGCGACCGGCTGACGGTGCTGTTCGACAGCGGGGTCCGCACCGGCGACGACGTCTTCAAGGCGCTCGCACTCGGCGCGCGGGCGGTACTGCTGGGCCGTCCCTACGCCTATGGCCTCGGCCTGGACGGACAGCCCGGCGTCGAGCACGTGATCCGCTGTCTGCTCGCCGAGTTCGACCTCACCCTGGCGCTGTCCGGCCATGCCGGCCCGGCGACCGTGGGCCCGGCGGACCTCGTCGAGGACGCCGGGTGACGACAGACGGGTGACCGCACGGCCACCGGCCACCGGTCGCCGCCGAGCGGCCGGGCCGGCCGGGGGCGTGGCCCTTCGTGCCTCAGGCGGTGCCGTCCGCCAGGTCGATCGGCTGGGCCGACGCGGGCGCGTCCGTGCCGGTGACCGCGAGGGAACCGGGGGTGGCGGAGGCGACGTCGGTGAGCCAGCGCTGGCCGGTGGAGTGGTCGCGGACCTTCACGACCACGTCCGCGCCCGGCTCCGCACCGGCCGGTGCGAGCGCGAGCGCGTCGTCCCAGCGGGGCAGCAACTCGCCCTGCACGGTGAGGTCGTAGCGGACGTCGTCCCCACGGTCGTCGGTGTCGTCCACGCACGAGCCGAGGATGACCACCCCGGCGTCCGCGTGGGAGTCCACGCACAGGCCGGGCCCGGCGACGCTGCGCAACTGCCCGTCGTCGTCGTACGACCACTGCTGCGTCGCGTCGGAGGAGCAGTCCGCCAGTTCGACGGAGGCGCCCGCCCTCGCCTCGCCCCGGACGTCCAGGCAGAGGTCGGCGGCGGCGTTGCGCAGCCGGGTCTGCCGTGGCGCGGTGGGCAGTTGGGCGGTGCCCGGGACGGTCGGCGAGGCGGTGGCGGCCTGCGAGTCGATGCCGGGGACGCTGCCGCTGGTGGAGGCGGCCGGGTCGGCGCCGCCGTCGTCCGACCACATGCCGGCGGCGAGGAGGGTGGTCAGCAGACCCGCCGAGGCCAGGCCGACACCGGTGAACAGCGCGCGCGGCGAGCGTGGCTCCCCCGACGACCGCCGACGGGGCGAGGGGAGGCGCGAGAGCAGATTGCCGCCCTTGCCGCGGGTGCCACGGCCGTGCCGTGCGGAGCCCTTGAGCCGTACGGTCTGCTGCTTGGCGCGGCCCGGGCGGGTGTCGTGATAGCGGCGGGCGCCCCAGCCGAGCACCGCCTCGGCGAGCAGCACGCCGAGGCCGCTCTCGAAGTGGCCGAGCTGTTCGGCGGCGGCCCGGCAGTAACGGCACTCGTCCAGGTGCTTGCGCACGTCCGGCAGGAGGTCGCCGCCGCGGCGGATCGGGACGTCGAGGAGCCGGTTGTAGAAGCGGCAGTCCTTGCTCGGCGCGAGGTCCCGGTGGGCGCGGACCACACCCTCACGCAGCTTGTCCCGGGCCTGCTCCAGCGCGGCGGCCACGGTGTCGGTGTCCATGCCGAGCAGACCGGCGGCGACGGTGACCTCTTCGGCCTCGACCTCCACGTGCCACAGCACGCACCGGGCGACCGCGGGAAGGCCCTGGAACGAGCGTTCCGCCAGCACCCGGTTCTCCGGGATCACGGACTTCGCGGTCCGCATCCCACGGGCGCCGGCCGGCTTGCGCAGCACCGGCAGCACGCCGGACAGTTCCTCGTCGGCGGACCACAGCCCGGCCATGTCCCGCACGGTCACCAGCAGTCGGGGCCGCAGCGCGGTCCCCGGCTCGCCCAGCTTCAGCCGGTCGAGGACCTGGTGGAAGGCGCCCGCGGTGACCATCGACGCGACGCTCCCGGAGGAGGCGAGGCAGATGACCGCGTACTCGTGCACCGGCCGCCAGTGCCGGGCGATCAGCAGGGCGGTGGACTGGGCGACCTCGCCGTCCGCGCCGCCGCGTATTCCCGCGGCGAGCGACTCGTCGGATTCTCCGGGACCCCCGCCCGGCGGAGGGTAGGGCGGACGAGGGGGCTGGGGGGTGGGCACTGAGCGAATTCCTTTGGTACGTACCTGTCTCGGTGCGGCAGGGAGCGTGAATTCGCCTCCGCCGACGAACGCAGGGAACCCGGCCATGACCCCCCGCGCGGGCGGTTCACCTTTGCACAACTGAGTCGCGCACAACAAGGCGACGGCTGAAGCTGCGCCTTGTTGATGAAATGTCGATAGGCGGGGCCGCCGCGCATCGGGCTTCGCGCCTTTCGAAGGCCTCTGCCGGCCCGGCCGATATCCGCCCTTGCGCCCCGTGTGAAACACGCGCACACAGTGGGGCGCCGCGCACGCTCCCGGCGCACCGGCCCGCGTAGTTGGCTGGAACCGGCCACTTCCTCGGAGGCCCCGCGCAGGACGGCGGCTCTCCTGCGCGAAACGGCCGCCGGCCTTGTTCCTCCCGCCCTCGGCCGGCGGCCCGAAACGCTTTGCGCACGGCTAGATCTGCCAGGACCGCAACCGGTCCGCCGCGCCGTAGACGTCCGTCTTGCCGTCCAGCAGATCGCGGGCGAGGTCGACGAGCGCGCCGTACGGCGGATCGATGCCGACCCCACTGGTGAACATGTACGCCACGGCCGTCGCGCAGGCGAAGCGGGCGTTGGCCGAGGGCAGGGGTTTGAGCAGGGTGAGGGTGTGCAGCAGCGCGGCGGCCCGCCAGGCCGGGTCGGAGTCCACGCCGAGCTTGGGCGGATCGACCCGGTGCCGGGCGACGGCGGCGACCAGCGCCGAGAAGTCGTTGACGGTGGGCTGCTCCGGCAGAACCTCTTCGTGGCGCTGGAGCAGCCAGGGCACGTCGATGTGGATGACGGAGGTCATCGGTCAGGCGACCCGCCCCTCGCCCCGCACGGAGCGTTCGTCGTCGGGGAAGGCGGCGGCGAACTCGTCCGCGTGCGAGGCGAAGAACCTGCGGAAGGCCTCCGCGCCCTCCTGGAGCGCCCGGTGCCGCGCGATGTCGGCGGCGGCCGCCTCCCGCACGAGTGCCTTCATCGACGTACCGCGTTCCTTGGCGATCTGCCGCAGGTCCTCCAGCTCGCGATCGCTGAATTCCACATTGAGGGCTGGCATGCCCTTCACGGTACCGCGCGGGTACTTACTCGTAAATATCCCCAGGTCAAACTGACGACCGCGCGGTACCGAAGGCTGTCCGGCCCGGTACGTACCTGATCAGGTGAGGCCTATTGTCGATCCGGTTCTATCCTTGATCCGCCACAAAGGAGGCCAGGCGGGCCAGCGCCGCGTTCCAGTTGATCGCGGTTTCGTTCGTGGACCAGGACTGGATGTCGTCGATATAGCAGAACTGGCCCACGCAGCCCTGGAGCTTCCCCTGCGCGTAGGGGTCCTGGATGCTCGAGTTCGCGCCGCCCGACAGGGTCCCCCGCGGCGGGTCCGGCAGGCCGGGGTCCAGCTGGCTCGCGTACCACCGGCTGTGCTGATGGTGGGAGTTCACCTCGCCGTAGCCGGTGACGTACGACTGGTTGAGCGCGTTGCGCCCGAGGACGTAGTCGATGCCCTGGACGGCACCGGCCCGGTACTTCGACGCGCCGGTGAGGTCGTAGGCCGTGGCGATGACCACGGCGTTGTTGAGGACCTGGTGGCTGGAGCCCCAGTCGTAGCGGTTGCCGTCGGGCGCGTAGGGCATGCCGTACGGCTGTCCGGCCAGTGTGGCGAGATAGGTGTCGGCGCCCCGCACGACCGACGCGCGGACCTTGTCGCGGCCGGGCAGCCGGTTCGGGACGGTCGCGAGGTCGAGGCGGCCGGCGGCGGCCGTGCGGGACCAGTCGAAGCCGTTGGGGACGAAGATGTCGGCCGTGTGCACGGGAGAGTTCACCACCTTGTCGGCGAACTGCTTCTCCCCCGTGCTGAGATACAGCTCGGCCGCCGCCCAGTAGAACTCGTCGGTCGCGTCGTCGTCGTTGTAGGCGCCGCCGCCGACGCCGTCGTTCGGGTCGGCGTAGACCTCCGGATGTGCGAGGGCCGCGGCGAAGGCCTTGCGCGCGGCCGTGAGCGCCTTCGCCGCGAAGGCCTTGTCGTAGGGCCGGTACAGACGGGCCGCCTGGGCGGCCGTGGCGGCCAGGTTGAGGGTCGCGGTGGTGGTCGGGGCGTGCAGTTCGCGCTTCTGCGGATCGTCGCTCGGCAGCAGCGGCAGGCCGGTCCACTGCTCGTCGTGGATCTTGTGGTGGGCCATGCCGGCGAGCGGCTGCCCGGCCGGTACCTGCATCTTCAGCAGGAAGTCGAGCTCCCAGCGGGCTTCGTCGAGGATGTCCGGCACCTTGTTGCCGCTCTCCGGGAGGGCGAGCGTGCCGTCGCCGAGGGCGGCCGGGTCGCCGGTGCGGGCGAGCAGGGAACGCTCGTAGGTGCTCAGCAGCTCCCAGGTGGCGATGCCGCCGTTGACGACGTACTTGCCGTGGTCGCCGGCGTCGTACCAGCCGCCGGTGACGTCGAGGGTGTAGTCGCACACCCCGGGCCGGCAAGGGACCGCGGAGTCGCCCTGGTTGGGGGCCGCGTCCACATGGCCGGCCGCCCTGCCGTAACCGGGCCGCAGGTCGTCCCGTATCGCGATGCCGCTGCGCTGCGTGTAGTAGTACTTCACCGCGTCCAGCCGAAGCCGGTCGTAGTCGGCCGTGCCGATGTCGAAGGGGCGGCTGGTCTCGCCGTCGGCGACCAGCGTGAAGCCCGTCCCGCGCGTGCGGTAGCCGCCGAAGTCGATGGAGTGGACGTTCTGTCCGGAGGAGACGTCGAGGCCGCGCGGCACGCTCCAGCCGTGCGCGACCGTGGCCCCGGCGGCGTTCCTGAGCTGCCAGGGCAGCTTGGCGCCGGCGTCGGTGACCAGGGTGGCGTTCTTCGGTCCGGCGGGCAGGTAGGCGACCTGGTTGACGCGCACGCGTGGCCCGGTGTCGGGCTCGTACACCTCCGGCGGCACCCCGCCCAGCAGCGACACGTCGTCCAGGCAGAACCGCCAGGGATCCGCGCTCCCGCCGACCTGGAAGGCGACCTGCCCCTGGGTGCTGTCGACCGGCGAGGTGAACGTGTACGTATGGGCGTCTCCCGACTCGCCCAGCACCGGCGTCGCCTCGTACCAGGTGTCGTACGGGGAGACGCCGAGGCCCACGATCGCCCGCACCACATGCCCCTCGGGCACACCCGAGGCGCTGAAGGAGAACCGGTACGACGACCCCTTCACCAGGGTGATCGCGTCCTGGCCGACGGCGGAGTCCCAGCGGTTGACGGTGCCGCCCGGCACGTCCGCGCACAGCCGGCCGTCGGTGAGGCCGGCGGTGACGTTGCTGGTCCACCACGGGTCGGCGGTCGTGTCGAAGCCGCCGTTCCTGACCTGTTCGACCTCGTCGGCACCGGCCTGCTGCGCGGGCAGCGCGGTGAGCGCCGCGCCCAGCAGGGCCGCGAGGGACAGCAGGGTGGTTCTGCGTCGTTTCACGTCCAGGCTCCTCGGGGAGGGCGGGACGCTCCGTACGGGATTCAGGTGCCATCGCGTGGGAGCGCTCCCAGAGCGGGTCGCAGGACATGCTTGTTGGATTCATGACACCCCGTCAACGGTCCTGACGAGATGGCTTCGGAGCCGTTGTCGGTGCGACCTCCTAATGTGGACCGTCCGAGCGCCCATCACGCCCATGACGAGGAACCGGAGATCTTCATGACCACCCTGCCCGACCGGCCGAACACCGCCCTGCTCGTGATCGACGTCCAGAAGGGCGTGGTGGCGGGCGCGCCCCGGCGCGACGAGGTGATCACGAACATCCGCACCCTGATCGACGCGGCCCGCGCGCGGGACGTGCCGGTCGTCTGGGTGCAGCACTCCGACGACGACCTCGAACAGGGCAGCGAGAACTGGGAGTACGTCGAGGAACTGGTCCGCCTCGACGCCGAGCCCCTCGTCCACAAGAACTACCAGGACTCCTTCGAGGACACCGTGCTGGAGTCGGTGCTCGCGGAGCGCGGGGTGGGCCGGGTCGTCGTCACCGGGGCGCAGACCGACGCGTGCATCCGCTCGACGCTGCACGGCGCCTTCGTGCGGGGATACGACGTGACACTGGTCGGCGACGCGCACACGACGGAGGACCTGAGCAAGTACGGCGCTCCGGCGCCGGAACAGGTGATAGCCCACACCAACCTGTACTGGTCGTGGCAGAGCGCACCCGGGCGCGGCGCGGGCACGGTGGACACCGCGAAGGTGACGTTCGAGGCGGCCGACGCGGGCTGAGGCGCCTTCGGCGCGGGCCGATCGGACGGCGGCGGGGGCCGGGGCCGTCCGACCCCCCGGCCCGTCCGGCCGCCCGGCCCGTCCGGCTGCCTGGTCCGGGCCGGGCGGGAGTGGGCCGGGCGGGAGCAGCGGGCCGGGCCAGTACGGTCCGCCCGGTCCGGGCCGGAGCCCGTCCGAGCCGGGGGGCCCGGCCGGACGGGGCAGGCCGTGGCTGTCCCGGCGAGGTGTGCAGGCCGGGCCGGGAGGTCCGGCCCCGGCGGCATGGAAGACCCGCCGGTCAGCGGGTCAGGCCGGTCAGGCCGGTCAGGCCGGTCAGGCCGGTCAGGCTTCCCACCTGGTGATGCGGACCGAGCCTCGGGTCGTGCCGGGTGCGCTGCTGATCAGGGTCAGGCGCAGCCTGGAGCCGCGGACCGGGTCGAAGGTGACGGCCGTCGGCGCGTCCGAGGCGGTGGCCCAGTCGACGGCCGCCCCGGTGACCGGCACATGGCGCTCGCCGTCCCACACCTCCGCCTCGATCGCCGCGGGCAGGCTGTGCGTGGCGTCGACGGTGAAGGACACCTCCACCCGGTCGAAGTCCCGGGTGCGCCCGTAGTCCACCGAGACCCAGTCGCGCGGCCGGGCCCCGCCGAAGGCGGGCAGCAGGGCGGTGGCCGCCTTGGCGAAGGCGTTGGACCAGCCGGTGGCCGGGTCGCCGTCCAGCAGGGCGGCCGGCAGGGTGTCCGGTCGACCGGAGTAACCGGCGTCCGCGCAGGGATGGCCGACGGGCGCCGGCAGGTCGGGGGCGAACACGGCGGCCGGGGTGGTCGCCCCCGAGCGGGCGCGCGTGGTGCGCACGGTGGCCGTGCCCTTGCGCAGGCCGTCCACGCGCGCGGTCACCTTCAGGGCGCCGGCCCCGGTGCCGGAGCGGACGATGGCGAGGGCCTTGCCGTGGAAGGCGGTGCGCGTGCTGGCCTGATAGCGCTCGGCGCTCTCCTGCCTTCCGTTGTCGAGGCCGGCGAGGGAGCCGCCGGTCACCTCGAAGGAGATGAGGTGTTCGGCGTCGGGCACCACGGTCCCGTGCGCGTCGACCACGTCGGCGGTGACGAAGACCAGTGAACGCCCGTCCGCGGGAAGGGACGTGCGGTCCGGGGTGAGGCGTACGGCGTGCGGGGCGCCGGCCGTGCGCAGCACGTCGGTGGCGACCGTCCTGCCGCCCCGCCGGGCCACCGCCTTCAGCTCACCCGGCCGGTAGGGCACCTGCCATGTCAGGTGCAGCTTGCCGGCGCTGCCGTTCGGGCTGGTGTAACTGCCGGGATAGGGGCCTGTCGTGAAGGTCTTGTCGTCGCCGGTGGCCTCGGTGGTCTCCAGGTAGGCGCGGCCGTCGACGGTCTTCTTGGTGTCGAACTTCCTTACTCCCAGGGACTTTCCGTCGAGGTACAGCTCCACGGTGTCGACGTTGGAGTAGGCCCACACCTCGACCGTGTCGCCCGCCTCGTGGTTCCAGGTCGTCGGCAGCAGATGGACCATCGGCTCGTCGGTCCACCGGCTCCGGAAGAGGTGGTACATGTCCTTCGGGAACCCGGCCGTGTCGACCGCGCCGAAGAACGACGCCTTCACCGGGAAGACGTTGTACGGGGTGGGCTCGCCGATGTAGTCGATGCCGGACCACAGGAACTGCCCGGTGAACCACTTCCGGTCGCGGTCCTTCTTGTGCCCGTACTCGCCGCTCATCGTCCAGGAGGCGAGGTTGTTGTCGTAGGACGAGGTCGCCCGCCTGCCCGGGGTGTGGTTCTCGCCGGTGTTGAGGTGCTGGGGCTCCTGGTAGGTCCCGCGGGTCGAGGTCTCCGAGGACGACTCGGATTCGAAGAGGAACAGGTGCGGGTAGGTCGTGTGCAGGACGTCCACCGATTTGGCGGTGTTGTAGTTCAGGCCGAGGCCGTCCAGCTTGGCGAGCATCAGGTCGGCGGCGGAGCCCTTGGCGGGCGGGGTGCGGTACTTGTCCGAGCCGATGATGAGCGGACGGGTGTCGTCCGCGGCCCTGATGGCGGCGATGATCCGGTCCGCCATGGCGAGGCCGGCGGTGGAGGTGGAGTCGGTGATCTCGTTGCCGATGGACCACAGGAGGACGGCGGGCGAGTTGCGGGCCGCGAGCACCATCTCGGTGGCGTCCCGCTCGCACCACTCGTCGAAGAACCGCCCGTAGTCGTACCTGGTCTTGCCGGTCCTCCAGCAGTCGAAGGCCTCCACCAGCATCACGATGCCCAGTTCCTCGCAGACCCGGACGATCTCGGGCGAGGGCGGGTTGTGGGAGGTGCGGAAGGCGTTGACGCCCATCGACTTCATGATCGTCATCTGTCGGCGGACGGCGTCGACGCTGATGGCGGCGCCGAGCGCGCCCAGGTCGTGGTGCAGGTCGACGCCCTTGATCTTGGCGTACCTGCCGTTGAGGTGGAAACCCTCGTCCGGGTCGAAGCGGAAGGTGCGGATGCCGAACGGGGTGCGGTAGGTGTCGGTGACCCGGCCGGCGACGCGCAGCTCGGTCTCCAGGGTGTAGCGGTGCGGGGTCTCGAAGTCCCATCGCCGCGGGTGGGTCACGGTGAGTTCCTGGGTTTCCGTGGCCCGGTCGGAGACGGCGACCGTGGAGGAGGTACGGGCGACCGTGCGGCCGTTCGGGGCGAGGATCCGGGAGACGACCTCGACGTCCGCGCTCGCTCCGGACGCGTTCGCCACGGTGGTCGCGACCCGGACGACGGCCCGCGCGTCGGTGACCTCGGGGGTGGTGACGTACGTGCCCCAGCGGTCCACGTGCACCGGCTCGGTCACGACCAGGCGGGCCTCGCGGTAGATGCCGCTGCCGGAGTACCAGCGGCTGCTCGGGAGCCGGTTCTGCACCTTGACCGCTATCACGTTCTCGGTGGTGCCGTCGGTGTGCAGCAGGTCGGTGAGGTCGAGGGCGAAGCCGGTGTAGCCGTAGGGGTGCCGGCCGACCTCGGTGCCGTTGCAGTAGACGGTGGAGTCCATGTAGACGCCGTCGAACTCGATCGAGATCCGCCGGCCGGCGCGGCCGGGCGGCAGGGTGAGGGCGAGGCGGTACCAGCCCAGGCCGCCGGGGAAGAAGCCGGTGCCGCTGGTCGTGCCGTTCTGCGTGGTGGGCGTCTGCTCGATGCTCCAGTCGTGCGGAACCGCCACCGCGCGCCAGGTCGAGTCGTCGTGGCCGGGGTCGGCGGCGTCCGCGTACTGCCCGGTCGGGTCGGTGATCCCGCCGGGGTTGGCCAGTGCGAAGCGCCAGCCGTCACGCAGCGCGACCGTGTGGCGGCCGGCGGCGCTCACGGCGGCCGCGGCGGCCCGCGCCGTCGGTGTGCCGAGGAGCGCTCCGGCGGCCGGTGCGGCCGCGGAGGCGATAAGGACCGATCTGCGAGTGACCGTCATGGTCGGCTCTCCCTCATCAGGAACCAGAAGTACTCACAACTGATCGTTAACAAACAGAATCTGACGACGGGCCACTCCTGCCCGTCAAGGG
Source organism: Streptomyces sp. NPDC002884 (assembly GCF_040295245.1). NCBI lineage: Bacteria > Bacillati > Actinomycetota > Actinomycetes > Kitasatosporales > Streptomycetaceae > Streptomyces > Streptomyces sp. NPDC002884. The sequence goes on from NZ_JBEOVB010000003.1 coordinate 286,928, forward strand.
GCCGGGGGTGTCCGCCCGCCCCGGCGGCACACGGGAGCTCCCTCGCACGGGGATCGCACGGGATAGGCCGGTTTTAGCCCTTGACCTCGGCGGGAACTCGCTGTTCAGCCGAGCTGTGGGGGTTCCCGTCCGCCGGGGAGCGGGACACACTAGGCTGGAACGGAAGTGACGTGCCTGTTCACTGTGAGTGTCCGCGATGGAGTGCCGAGATGAGTCCGGAGTATCCGTTCGACGAGGCCGCGACGGCCCGGGCGGTCGTCGACGACTCCGGCGCGCTGATCGGGTGGAACGAGGGCGCCCGGGCCCTGCTCGGCTGGACCCCGGCCGATGTCCTGGGCCGGCCCGCCATGGACTTGCTGACCGACGGGACCCCCGATTTCACCGGTGTGCGCTGGGACGGAACGGTCACTTTGCGCCATCGCGACGGCCGCCCGGTCCGGGTGTGGCTGCTCGCCCACCACCTCCCCGCCCACGCCGACGACCCGGGCCACTGGCTCGTCGTCACCCCGCTGGCCGGGGGCGGCTCCGACTCCTCGGACGGCCTCCTCGCCGCGGCGGGCCTGATCCAGTCCCCCTGCGCGGTGGCCGTCTACGACGAGCGGCTGCGGCTGCGCCGGATCAACGACGCGATGCGTGAGGTCATCGGACTGCCCGAGGAGCGCGTCCGGGGCCTGCGACTCGCCGAGATCGGCGGCGGACCGCAGAGCACGGAGCTCGAACAGCACATGCTGCGGGTGCTCACCAGCGGCCGGCCGCAGGACGTGCAGACGTACATCCGCACCGGCGGCGAGTCGCGGGCCCACGCCTGGCTGGCCCGGATGGCGCCCGTCACCGACGCCGACGGCCGGATCCGGGGCGTGTGCCTGTCCGCCCACGACTTCACCGAGAACTACCTCGCACGCGAGCGGCTCCAACTGGTCAACGAGGCCAGCGTGCGCATCGGCAGCACCCTCGACGTCATCCGGACGGCTCAGGAGCTGGCGGAGGTCTGCGTGCCCGCGCTCGCCGACTTCGTCAGCGTCGACCTGCTCGACCCGCAGGACGGCGGGGAGCCGCCGAGCCGGTTCAGCCCGCCGGTGGGGCTGCGGCGCGCCGCACACCACTCGGTGAACACCGGCAGCCCGGAGGCGGTGGCCAAGCCCGGCGAGGTACAGGAGTACCCGACCGGGTCCCCGCAGGCCGACTCGCTGGTGGCCGGGCACACCATCATCGGCTCCCTGGCGGGCGGCGGTCTGGACGCGTGGCTCGCCTGGGACCCGGCCCGCGGCGCCCGGGTCCGGGAACTCGGCATCCACTCCACGATGTCCGTGCCGATCCAGGCGCGCGGTATGACGCTCGGCGTCGCCGTCCTCACCCGGTTCCGCCGGCCGGACCCCTTCACCCCGGACGACGTGCTGCTCGCCGAGGAGATCACGGCCCGGGCCGCCGTCTGTATCGACAACGCCCGCCGCTTCTCCCGCGAGCGCGAGACGGCCCTGGCCCTCCAGCGGAGTCTGCTGCCGCGCACCCTGCCCCGCACCGCCGCCGTCGACGCCGCCTCCCGCTATCTGCCGGCCGCCCGCGCCGGGGTCGGCGGCGACTGGTTCGACGTGATCCCGCTGTCCGGGATGCGCGTCGCCATGGTCGTCGGGGACGTCCTCGGACACGGCATCCAGGCCTCGGCCACCATGGGAAGGCTGCGCACCGCCGTACGCACCCTCGCCGACATCGACCTCGCCCCCGACGAACTGCTCACCCACCTGGACGACCTGGTCGTCCGGCTCTCGGAGGAGGCCGGTGGCGAGGGCAACCCCGGCGAGGTCGGCGCCAGCTGTCTGTACGCGGTGTACGACCCCGTGTCGCGACGCTGCACGCTGGCCAGGGCCGGGCACCCGCCGCCGCTGGTGCTGCGGCCGAACGGGCCGGCCCGGCGGGTCGACCTGCCGGCCGGTCCCGCGCTGGGCGTGGGCGGGCTGCCGTTCGAGTCGGCCGAGCTGGAACTCGGCGAGGGCAGTGTGCTCGCCTTCTACACCGACGGTCTGGTCGAGTCCCGCGAGCGGGACGCGGACGGCGGTCTGCGGCTGCTCAGCGAGACGCTGGCGGCGTACTCGGACTCGCTGGACGAGACCTGCGACCGGATCCTGCACGCCCTGCTCCCGCCCGGCGGCGCCGCCGACGACGTGGCCCTGCTGCTCGCCCGCACCCGGGGCCTGCCCTCCTCCCAGGTCGCGACCTGGGACATCCCCGCCGACCCGTCGCTGGTCGCGCCCATCCGCAAACAGGCGGTCGAACAGCTCTCCCGGTGGGAACTGAGCGAGGCGTCCTTCACCACCGAGCTGGTGGTGAGCGAACTGGTCACCAACGCCATCCGCTACGGCTCCCACCCCATCCGGCTCCGGCTGATCCATGACGCGACCACGCTGATCTGCGAGGTGTCCGACACCAGCCACACCGCCCCGCATCTGCGCCGGGCGAAGACCTGGGACGAGGGCGGCCGGGGCCTTCTGCTGGTCGCCCAGCTCACCCAGCGGTGGGGCAGCCGGCACACGCCCGAGGGCAAGACGATCTGGGCGGAGCTGAGCCTGCTCGACGAGGAGTGAGGCGGCCCTCCTGTCATTTGGCGGGCGTTTTACCCGCGCGTGTTTTCATGGACGGACACCCGGACCCGTCAGATGGGCGGGGACCACCACCCCCCGCTCCCGGAGATCCACATCAACGCCCCGCTCGCCGAAACGCTGTCCGTCGTCCTGCTCGCCGCCGCCCTCGGATGGGCCGTGCTGCGCCCCGCCGGGCGGTCCGAAGCCCTCGTCGCCGTCCCCGCCGCCGCCCTGGTGATCGCCCTGGGGGCGGTCTCGCCCGAGCACGCGCTGGCGGAGGCCGAACGGCTCGGACCGGTCGTCGGCTTCCTCGCCGCGGTGCTGGTGCTGGCGCACCTGTGCGACGTCGAGGGTCTCTTCACGGCCTGCGGAGCGTGGATGGCCCGGCGCTCGGCGGGCAGTCCCCGGCGCCTGCTGGTCGCGGTGTTCGCGCTGGCCTCGGTGATCACCGCCGTGCTCAGTCTGGACGCGACCGTGGTGCTGCTGACACCGGTGGTGTTCGCCACCGCCGCCCGGATGGGCGTACGGGCCAGACCGCACGTCTACGCGTGCGCGCACCTGTCGAACACCGCTTCGCTGCTGCTGCCGGTCTCCAACCTCACCAACCTGCTGGCGTTCGAGGCGAGCGGGCTGAGCTTCACCCGGTTCGCCGCTCTGATGGCGTTGCCCTGGGTGGTCGCGATCGGCGCCGAGTACCTGGTCTTCCGGCGCTTCTTCGCCGCCGACCTGCCCGCCGCCGAGCCGGCCGAGGACGAGGGTCCGGCACCGGAGCTGCCGCTGTTCGCGCTGGTCACCGTCGCCTGCACACTCGTCGGGTTCGTGGTGGCGTCCGCCGTCGGGATCGAACCGGCGTGGGCCGCGTTCGCCGGCGCCCTGGTCATGGCCGCACGCGCGCTGGCGCGGCGGCGGGTGACACCGGTCGCCGTGGTGCGGGCCGCCGCGCCCGGGTTCCTGGCGTTCGTGCTGGCGCTCGGCATCGTGGTGCGCGCGGTCGTCGACAACGGCCTCGCCGACGCGCTGCGGCACGCCCTGCCGGACGGCTCGGGCCTGCTCGCCCTGCTCGCCGTCGCCGCGCTGGCCGCCGTCCTCGCCAACCTGATCAACAACCTGCCCGCGGTGCTGGTCCTGGTGCCGCTCGCCGCCCCGGCCGGGACCGGGGCCGTGCTCGCGGTGCTGCTCGGGGTGAACATCGGCCCGAACCTCACCTACGCGGGGTCGCTGGCGACGCTGCTGTGGCGGCGCGTGGTGCACGCGCGCGAGGATCGGGTCGGGCTCGGGGAGTTCACCCGGCTGGGGCTGCTCACGGTGCCGGCCGCGCTGGTCCCGGCCGTCGTGGCGCTGTGGGCGTCGCTCCAGGTGGTCGGGGTCTGACCGCTCGGGGTCAGTTGCGCCCTCCGCCGTACCCGGAGCCCGAGCCGTATCCCCCGGATCCGTTGCCGTATCCGGAACCGCCGTTGCCGTATCCCGAGCCGTCGGACGAGCCCGACTGGCCGCCCCACGAGCAGTAGTAGTACGGGTAGTACGAGCAGGACGTGGTGTTCGAGCCCGAGGAGGAGCCTGTCGGGCTCGTGGTGGTCGGGGCGGCGGACGCCGCAGCCGTGGGCGTCGGGGGCTTCGCGGCCTTGGGCGTCGGGGTCGACGCCGGGGCGTCCGAGGGGGTGCTGTCGGCCCCCCAGTTCACGAACTGCATCTGCGGGTCGGGCTGCGAGGTGTCGATCACCCAGCGCTGGGCCGCGCTGTCCACCCGGTTCTTCAGGACGAGGGCGCCCGATCCGTCGGTGGCGGCGGGCGCCAGCGCGAGGTTCTGGCCCGAGCGCGGGACGAGCGTGCCCTGGAGCGTGAAGTCGTAGCGGACGTTCTTGGGGTCGGGCTGGGAGGCGCCCGCGCACGGGGCCAGCCGCACCGAGAAGCCCAGATGGGAGTCGAGGCAGAGATCGGCGTTGGCGGCGCTGCGCACCAGCCCGTCCGGTTCGTACGACCACTGCTGGCCGGCCACGGAGGAGCAGGCGGCGAGTTCGGTCTCGGCGCCGCTGACGGCCTTGGTGCCGACGATGCCGATGCACAGCCCGGAGGCCACGTTGTGCAGACGGCCGCGCAGGGTGCCCTGCGCGTCCTCACCGGCGTCGATCCAGGACGGGTCGGAGGTGGCCGTGTCGGTCCCGGGGGCCGGGGTCTTCGCGGCCTTGCTGCCGGCGGTGGGCGCGGTTCCGTCCCCGGAACCGATGGCGGCCCACACCCCGAGCGGCAGCACGACCAGTCCGCTCACGGTCAGCACGGCGGCGGCGAGGTTGCGGCGGCGGGCCCGGCGGGCCGCCTTCTGGGCCGAACGGCTCCCTCCGGGGCGGGAGTCGGCTCCGGGCACGGCCCCGGCGCGTGCGGCGGCACCGACCCGCGATCCGATGCGGGAGATCGCCCCGGCGCGCAGCCCGACGCGGGAGGCCGTGTCGGCTCCGGTGCCGGGCGCCGCGGGGGCGGGGGTCCCGTCGGTGAAGGCCTCGCCCGAGTAGCTCCGGGGCTGCTCCGCGGCGGTCTCGACGGATTCGCCGTCGCCGGCCACCCTGACCTCGACGTAGGCTGCGGCGGCCCAGCCCAGGATGCCCTCGGCCAGGGCGGCACCGAGCAGACCCTCGAACTGCCGTAGCTGGTCGGCGGTGTGCAGGCAGTGCCGGCACTGCTCCAGGTGGGCGCGCAGATCGGGGTCGAGATCGGCGCCGCCGCGGCGGCAGGTGACGTCCAGCAGCCGGTCGTAGCGGTGGCACTCGTCGTCGGTGGCGAGTTCGCGGTGCACCTGGAGGCACTCCTCGCGCAGCCGCTCGCGGGCCCGGCGCAGTTCGACCCGGGCGCCCTCGTCCTCGAGGCCCAGCAGTCCGGCCGGGACCGCCAGGGGCTCGGCCTCGACCTCGATGTGCCAGAGCAGGCAGCGCGCGGACTGGGGCAGCCGCTGGAAGGCGCGGGACAGGATGCGCCGGTTCAGCGGCGGCAGCAGCCGGGCGGCGGCGCGGTCGCGGTCCTCGCCGTCGGAGCGCAGCGCCGGGTGCAGCAGGTCGCGGCGGCCGTCGGCGTCCCATTCGCCGGCGATGCGGCGCACGGTGACCAGCAGATGGGGGCGCCACGCGGCGGTCGGCCCGTTCTGCCGCAGGCTCTCACCGAACAGCCGGGTGAAGGCGGCCGTGGTGAGCATGCCCGCCGCGCGCTCGCCGTCGGTGCACAGCCGTGCATAGGCGAAAGCGGCCGCCCAGTGGCGGTCCAGGAGCTCACCGACGGGATGCAGTGCGGGTGACGCCCCCGTCCACTTCTTCAGCTCGGAGCTCAGCTGTTCGTCCGTCGCGTCGAAGCGGCGAGCCGAAGGGGAATTCGACAGGCCTGCGTCATTCACGGTCTGCATTCCTTCCGGGGCATGCGGCATAAAGTCCATACCAACGGGTATGCGATCCCGCCCACGAAGCGGGATCGACTCGCACAGGGTTCGGCACCTCTGACGTCCGCGGGGGGTACCGCTCTTTTGAAGCGTGGGGGGTGTGAACGGGAGGTGTCTCGCGCGCACCGGGGAAATCGTTGTCCGTGCGCCGACAGGGCTCACCTTTGCACAGCCGGACCAGGCGGAACAAGAGATCTCGCGGTTTCGTGCATTGCGTGCGGGCCGAATAATTTTGACGAAACGTCAACGGCGGAACCCCTGTGGGGTGGTCACTGTATCGGTGTCCCTTTTGGTGCCCCTTTCGACGTGCCTTTCGGCACGGTAATTGCCGGGCGCATTCCGTCCCGGTACGCGCCGGGCGGTGTGCCGTGCCGGGCCCGGAAGACGCGGCTGAAGTGGAACGCGCTCGCGAAGCCGCTGGCCGACGCCACGCGTTCCACGGACAGGTCGGTGCCCTCCAACAGCCGGGCGGCGTGCCGCAGTCGCGTCTCGAGCAGGGCCCGCATCGGGGAACGGCCGAGCTGCTCCGTGAAGAGGTGGGCGAAGCGCGAGGGCGACAGCGCGACCTCCGCGGCGAGCGAGCGGACGGTGTGCGGGGCGCCGGGATCCGCCGCCATCCGCGCCTGTGCCCGGCGGACACGGTCGTCGAGGCCGGCCGGGGAGGCGGGAGACCGGGCCGAGGCCGCCGCCAGCAGGACGGCCTCCTCCAGTCCGCACAGGGCGAGTTCCCGGGCCGCGGAGCCGTGGGCGACCACGATCCCCAGGTCGCCGGAGGGCGTGTCCGCGCCGGTCCACCGGGCGTCGGCGTGCGTCCGCCGCCAGGCTCCCTCCATCCGTTCGTGCAGGGCGGCCGGGACGGGGACGACGGCGTACAGACCGTCCGCGCCGTCGCCGGTGGCGTACGGGCGGAGCCAGGGCGTCCAGGAGGGCCGGGCCTGGCAGTGGGCCCACCAGAACCGCCAGTGCCGGGCGCCGGGTTCGACGGCGTAGGCGTGCGGGACACCCGGCGCGAGCACCACCAGGTCTCCGGCTCCCGCCCGCACCTCGCTCCCGCCCTGCCGCAGCCGGCCGCGCCCGCCCGTCGTCCAGGTGAACAGCCAACTGTCCGATCCCTGAGGCCGGTTGACGCCGTACCCGGCGCCCTCGTCGAAGTGGCCGACCACCACCAGACCGGGCGGCGGGGACGGATCGGCGGGCCCGGCAGTCCTGGGCAGGTCGTCAGCACGCATGGGCATCCTCCCGAAGGGCGCGTCGGCCTAGCGTGGCGGGTCGAGACCAGTGGACCGAGGAGGGCAAGTATGACCGTCACGGACACCGGCGCCGCCGGAGCACCCGTGCTGACCCCGGCGGGGCTGCGGCAGTACCGGGAGGACGGCTTCACCGTCGTACGCGGGCTGTTCGGGTACGACGAGGTCGACCGGCTGTGCGGGGAGTTCGCGGAACTGCACGCGGCCGGGCGGCCGGTGCCCGGGCACTTCGAGCCGCGCCCCGGCGCCGCCGACCCGCTGCACGCCTACCCGAGAGTGATGCATCCGCACGAGATCGGCGCCCTGGCCCGGCAGGTGCTGCTGGACGCCCGACTGCGGCGCGTGCTGGAGGAGTTGCTCGGCGAGGAGGTGCTGGCCGCGCAGAGCATGTTCTATTTCAAGCCGCCGGGCGCCCGGGGCCAGGCGCTGCACCAGGACAACTTCTATCTCCGGGTCGAGCCGGGCACGTGTGTGGCGGCCTGGCTGGCGTGTGACGTGATCGACCGGGACAACGGCGGTCTGGAGGTCGTGCCCGGCACCCACCGGATGGGGCTGTTCTGCCCTGAGGAGGCGGACGCCGAGGTGTCGTTCGCGCGCGAGTACGTGCCGCCGCCGCCCGGGCTCGTCCCGGTGCCGGTCGACATGGCGCCGGGTGACGTGCTGTTCTTCAACGGCAGCCTGGTGCACGGGTCGGGGCCCAACCGCAGCGAGGACCGGTTCCGGCGGTCGTTCATCGGGCACTACGCCGGGCAGTCCGCGCGACGGATCGGCCGCTACTACCGGACGGTCTCCATGGGCGGGGAGCGGGTGCCGCTGGCGGTCAGCGAGGGGGCGGGGCCCTGCGGTACCGAGTTCGCACCGCAGGGCCCGCACTAGCGCTCCGCTCGTCGGGGTGTCCCTCGGCCGCCGGTGCGCGGGGACCGTTCGCGCGGTTCCCCGCGCCCCGGCCGGTGCGCCTTCAGTGGCCGGAGACCGGGTGGGGGGTGTAGGGCTCCTCCAGTTCCGCCAACTCCTTTTCGGTAAGCGTCAGTTCGGTGGCCGCCACCGCGTCCTCGAGGTGGTGCGGCTTCGCGGCTCCGATGATCGGGGCGGTCACCGTGGGCTGGTGGAGGAGCCAGGCGAGGGCGACCCGGGCGCGCGGGACGCCCCGGTCGGCAGCGATGCGGGTGACCGCCTCGACGGTGCCGCGGTCGCCCTCCGGGTAGAGGGAGCCGCCGAAGCCGTCCGTGGAGCTGCGGCCGGTCTCGGTGCCCCAGTCGCGGGTGAGGCGGCCGCGGGCCAGCGGGCTCCACGGCAGTACGCCGACGCCCTGGTCCGCGCAGAGCGGCAGCATCTCGCGCTCCTCCTCGCGGTAGAGGAGGTTGTAGTGGTTCTGCATCGACACGAACCTGGTCCAGCCGTGCCGTTCCGCCGTGTACTGCATCTTGGAGAACTGCCAGGCGTACATCGAACTCGCCCCCAGGTAACGGACCTTGCCCGCCTTCACCAGGTCGTGCAGCGCCTCCATCGTCTCCTCGACCGGGGTGTGCGGGTCGAAGCGGTGGATCTGGTACAGGTCGACGTGGTCGGTGCCGAGGCGGCGCAGACTGTGGTCGATCTCGGTCAGGATCGCCTTGCGGGACAGTCCGGCGCCGTTGGGTCCGGGCCGCATCCGGCCGTTCACCTTCGTCGCGAGCACGATCTCGTCGCGGCGGGCGAAGTCGCGCAGGGCCCTGCCGACGATCTCCTCGCTGGTGCCGTCGGAGTAGACGTTCGCGGTGTCGAAGAAGGTGACACCCGCGTCCAGGGCCTGCCTGACGAGCGGGCGCGACGCCTCCTCGTCGAGGGTCCACTCGTGCGCGCCCCGGTCGGGGAGTCCGTAGGTCATGCAGCCCAGACAGATTTTGGACACGTCCAGACCCGTCGAACCGAGCTTCACGTACTGCATCGCGGCCGCTCCTGACATCGGTGGAGGTACAGAAGTGGAGCGTACGTCCGGCCCGGCCGGCCGGGCCGGACCGGCTGATCACACCGTCCGGGCCGCCCTGCCTTGATTGAATGGCGGTGCTTCACACAATCTGCCGATGGCCTTCGTGTCCGGGCCTTCCCGAAGGGCGTTGGCGTGATCCTCGTAGGGCGTGGACCGGAGCGGGAGCGGCTCGACGGCCTGGTCGCCGGAGTGCGTGGCGGGCTGAGCGAGGCGATGCTGCTGCGCGGTGACGCCGGCATCGGCAAGACCGCGCTCCTCGGCCACGCGGCCCGCGAGGCCGGCGATCTGCGGGTGCTCCGGGTGGCGGGGGTCGAGGCCGAGTCCGGTTTCCCGTTCGCCGCGCTGCACCGGCTGCTCGTACCGCTCCTGGGGCACCTGAAGGAACCCGGTGCGCTGCCCGTGCCGCAGCACACGGCGCTGCGGGTCGCCTGCGGACTGGCCGAGGGGCCCGCGGCGGACCGGTTCCTGGTGGGGCTCGCCACGCTCACCCTGCTGGCGGAGAGCGCGAAGAGCCGTCCGGTGCTGGTGTGCGTCGACGACCTCCAGTGGGTCGACGACGAGTCCCTCGGGGCGCTCGCGTTCGTCGCGCGCCGGGTGCACGCGGAGGGCGTCGGCCTGCTGTTCGCGGCCCGCACCGGCTTCGCGGTGCCGGCGGGGATCACCGTCACCGACGTGACCGGTCTTGCGGAACCGTTCGCACTGGAGCTGCTGCGCGACACGGTCGGCGGGCCGCTCGACGCGCGCGTGGCGGCGCGGATCGTGGCGGCGACGGCCGGGAATCCGCTCGCCCTGACCGATCTCGGCTCGGAGCTGTCCGCAGAGCAGCTCTCGGGCGGACTGGCGTTGCCCGAACCGCTGCCCGTGGGCAGCCGACTGGAGGCGCACTACCTCCAGCAGGTCCACGAACTGCCCGCCGCCACCCAGGAGTGGCTGCTGCTCGCCGCCGCCGAGCCGGGCGGCGACCTGGGGTATCTCACGCATGCGGCCCGGCTGCTCGGCTTCGGTCCCGAGGCGTCGGGCCCGGCCGAGGCCGCCCGGCTGGTGACGTTGGGGGCCCGGGCCGGGTTCCGGCACCCGCTGGTGCGCTCCGCGGTGTACGGCGGCGCGACGAGCGTGCAGCGAAGACGGGCGCACGGGGTGCTGGCCCGGGTCACCGACCGTCCCGCCGACGCCGACCGGCGGGCCTGGCACCGGGCCGCCGCCGCGCTCGGCCCGGACGCCCGGGTCGCCGACGAGGTGGAACGGGCGGCCGACCGGGCGGGCGCCCGGGGCGGCTACGCGGCCCGCGCCGCGTTCCTGACCCGGGCGGCCGAGCTGACCGCCGAGGCCGGGACGCGGACCGGACGGCTGGTCGGCGCGGCCGAGGCCGCACTCACGGCGGGTGCGCCGTTGCAGGCGGAGTCGCTGCTGGACCTGGTCGAGGTCGACCTGCTCGACGGCGTCGGGCGGGGCCGGGCGCTGCTCGTCCGGGCGCACGCGATCAGCCTGCTCGGCGACTCGGGGGCCTTCTCCCGCGCACCCGCGCTCTGCCTGTACGCGGCGCGTGCCTTCGGCGACGAGGCTCCCGGGCCCGCCAAGGAGGCGCTGCTGAGGGCGGCGGACCGGGCCATCACCGCCGAGCATCTGATGCGGGACGTCACCGTGGCCGACATCGCGCGGGCGGTGGACGAGCTGGTCCCGCGCGAGGGTCCCGCCACGGGCGTCGACCTGGTGCTGCGGGCGTTCGCCGTGCTGGTCACCGACGGCTACGAGCACGCGGTTCCCCATATGCGGGCGGCCTACGCGCGGCTGCTGGCGCCGGACACACCGGACGAGGAGGTGCTGCTGACCTATATGCCCACCGTCACCCTGTCGATGATGCTGTGGGACGAGGAGGCCCAGCGGGCGGTGATGCGCCGGGCGGCGGACGCGGCCCGCGCCTGCGGCGCCCTGATGCAGCTGGACACCGTCCTGTACTGCGCGGTGATGCACGAGACCAATCTCGGCGAGCTCGCGGCCGCCGACACCCTGCACGCGGAGGGCAACGAGATCCGAGCCGCGATCGGCGCCACCGACGAGATGTGGGCGATGTACCGGCACCCCGAACTCCTCGCCTGGCATGCCGAGGCCGACGACCTCGACGCCCTCCTGACGGGATCGATGCAGGCCGGCACCTGGCTCGGCAACGGCGCGGTCGAGTCCATCGCCCGGATCGGCATGGCGGTCCTCGCCCTCGGCGGCGGCGACTGGGCCCGCGCCCGGACGATCACCCGCGAGCTGGTCGGGCACGACGAGTTCGCCTACCACTCCCGTCTCCTGCCCCACCTGGTCGAGGCGGCCGCGCGCTGCGGGGACCGGGTGCTGGCCGCGGCGACCCTGCGCACCCTGGCCGACCGCGCCCGGGCCACCGGCACCCCGTGGGCGCTGGGTCTGCTGGCGCGCTGCCGGGCCCTGCTCGCGGCCGACGACGAGGCCGAGCCGTTCTACCGCGAGGCGCTGTCGCTGCTCGCGGGCACCGGCGCCCGAGCCGATCTGGCCGTGGCACATCTGCTGTACGGGGAGTGGCTGCGCCGCCGTAGACGCCGCAAGGACGCCCGGGAGCAGTTGCGCGGCGCGCTGGAGATGTTCGACGGGATGGGCGCGCGGCGTTACGCGGCCCGGGCGGCCCAGGAGCTGGCCGCGACCGGGGAGCGCCCCGGCCGGGGGCCGGCCGGCACCACCGGTTCCCTCACCCCGCAGGAACTGACCGTCGCCCGGCTCGCCAGGAGCGGCGCGACCAACGCGGAGATCGCCGCCCAGCTGTTCATCAGCGCGAGCACCGTCGACTACCACCTCCGCAAGATCTTCCGGAAGCTCGACGTCACCTCCCGCCGCCAGCTGGCCCGGACGCCGGAGCTCTGACCGGGGCCGGTCATGACTACGTGTTCCACGGGATACGGACCGCGCCGCCGCCGGACAGGATCGAGCGCGTCGGACACGTCCCGCAGAAGGGAACACCCCCATGCCGTACGTCACCACGGCCGACGGCGCCGAGATCTTCCACCAGGACTGGGGCACCGGCCGCCCGGTCGTCCTCAGTCACGGCTGGCCGCTGAACTCCGACAGCTGGGAGGCGCAGGCGCTGTTCCTCGCCTCGCACGGCTACCGCGTGATCGCGCACGACCGGCGCGGCCACGGCCGGTCCACCCCGACCTGGCACGGCAACGAGATGAACACCTACGCCGACGACCTGGCCACCCTGATCGACACCCTCGACCTGCGCGACGTGACCCTCGTCGGGTTCTCCACGGGCGGCGGCGAGGTCGCCCGCTACGTGGGCCGGCACGGCACCGCCCGGGTCGCGCAGCTGGTGCTCGTCTCCGCCGTGCCGCCGTTCATGCTGCGGACCGACGACAACCCGGGCGGGGTGCCGGCCGAGGTGTTCGACGCGATCCGCGCGGGGTCGCTCGCCGACCGGTCGCAGCTGTACCGGGACCTGGCCGACGGGCCGTTCTTCGGGCACAACCGGCCGGGCGCGAACGTGTCGCAGGGCATCCGGGACGCGTTCTGGCTCCAGGGTCTCCAGGCCTCGCATCGCAGTGCCTACGAGTGTGTCGCGGCGTTCTCCGCCACCGACTTCCGGGCCGACCTGGACGCATTCGATGTGCCGACGCTGGTGATCCACGGGGACGACGACCAGGTCGTCCCCTTCGATGTGGGCGGAAAGGCGTCGGCGGCCCGGATCAAGAACGCGGCCCTCAGGGTCTATCCGGGCGCCCCGCACGGCATCACGGACACGCACAAGGAGCAACTGAGCACCGACCTGCTGGACTTCCTCAACTCCTGAGCTCCCGAAGGAGATCTCCTCGATGGTTCCCGAAGTCCCCTCCCGCCGCCTCGTGCTGGGCGGCATGCTCGCCGCCGGCGCGGCCACCCTCGGTTCCGGCGCCCCGGCGTCCGCGACCGGCGCCCGCCCCACCGTCGTCCTCGTCCACGGCGTCTTCGCCGACGCGTCCGGCTGGAGCGCCGTGACCGCGGCCCTGCTGGACGCCGGCTACCGGGTGATCGCCCCGGCCAATCCCCTGCGCGACCTCGCGGGCGACTCGGCGTACGTCTCCAGTGTGATCGCCACGATCACCGGGCCGGTCATCCTCGTCGGCCACTCCTACGGCGGCGAGGTGATCACCAACGCCGGAGTCGGGCACGAGAACGTCAAGGCGCTGGTGTACGCGGCGGCGTTCGCGCCGGACGAGGGCGAGAGCGCGCTCCAGCTGGCCGGGAAGTTCCCCGGCAGCCGGTTGGAGCCCGCCCTGGTCGGCCGGCCCTATCCGATCCCCGGCGCGGAGCCCGGCCTGGACGGCTACATCGATCCGGCGAAGTTCCACGACGTGTTCGCCCAGGACCTGCCCCGGTCCACCACGAGGGTCCTGGCGACCGCCCAACGGCCCGGCAGCATCGGCGGGTTGGCGGGCCCCAGCGGGGTGCCGGCCTGGAAGACCGTGCCGTCCTGGTACGTCGTCGCGACCGCCGACCGGGTCATCCCGCCCGCCGCTCAGCGGTTCATGGCGGAGCGGGCCGGCAGCCGGACCGTCGAGGTCGAGGGCGCCTCGCACGTGGTGATGATGTCGCACCCGCAGGCCGTGGTCCGGCAGATCCGCGCCGCCGACCGCGCCACCCGCTGACCCCGCCCGACTCGCGCCCGGCTCCCGGGCGACCGGACAACCTACGGAGCAGCCATGTCCGCACCGGACACCATCGTCCTGATCCACGGCTTCTGGGTGACACCCCGCAGTTGGGAGCACTGGATCGCGCACTACGAGAAGCGCGGCCTTCGGGTGCTGGCGCCCGCGTACCCCGGCTTCGAGGCGGAGGTCGAGTCCCTCAACGCCGACACCACACCGATCGAACAGGTCACCGTCCCGGGAATCGTCGAGAAGTTGGAGACCCTGGTCCGCGGCCTGGACCGGCCCCCGGTGCTCATCGGCCACTCGGCCGGCGGTGTGTTCGTGCAGCTGCTGCTCGACCACGGCCTGGGCGCGGCGGGCGTGGCGATCAACTCGGCCCCCACGGAAGGCGTCGCGGTGCTGCCGCTGACTCAGATCAAGGCCGCCTTCCCGGTCCTGAAGAACCCGGCCAACCGGCACCGGGCGGTCGGTCTGAACTTCGACCAGTGGCACTACGCCTTCACCAACACCTTCCCCGAGGAGGAGTCGAGGGCGCTGTACGAGCGGTACGCCGTGCCCGCGTCCGGCAGCATCTTCTTCGACAGCGCCCTGGCCACCCTGCGCCCCGGCCACCAGAGCACCTACGTCGACTACCACAACGACGACCGGGCGCCGCTGCTGTTCGTCTCCGGCGAGAAGGACCATCTGATGCCGCCGAAGGTGCAGGAGTCCAACGCCCGGCACTACAGGTCGAACACGGTCACCGAGGTCAAGGAGTTCGCGGGACGCCCGCATCTGCTGCCCGCCGCCCCCGGCTGGGAGGAGGTCGCGGACTTCGCCCTCGACTGGGCGCTGGCGCACGCGAAGTAGCCGCGACTCCGGGGTGGCCGCGCGGCCACCCCGGACCTGCCGGAAGGGACCGGCGCATGACCGAGGTCCGCATCACCCACATCGGCGGCCCGACCACGCTCATCGAGGTGGCAGGCCGACGGCTGCTCACCGACCCGACGTTCGACCCGCCCGGCCGTCGCTACGCCTTCGGCTGGGGCACCTCGTCCCGCAAGACCTCGGGTCCGGCCCTGGACGCCGCCGGACTCCCGCCGATCGACGCCGTGCTGCTCACCCACGACCATCACGCCGACAACCTGGACACCGCCGGACGGGCCCTGCTGCCGGGAGCCGGGATCGTCCTCACGACCCCCTCGGGAGCACGCAGGCTCGGCGGCAACGCACGCGGGCTCGCCCCGTGGACGACCTGGCGGCTGGACTCCCCCGGCCTGCCGTCGATCGAGGTGACCGCCACCCCGGCGCGCCACGGCCCGCCCCTGTCGCACCCGCTGGTCGGCGAGGTGACCGGCTTCGCCCTGCGCTGGGAGGGGCAGCGGCACGGAGCGCTGTGGATCTCGGGGGACACGGTCCTGTCCGGCGGGGTGCGCGAGGTGGCCGGCCGCCTCGACGTGGGCACGGCCCTGCTGCACCTGGGCGGGGTGGGCTTCCCGCTGACCGGGCCCGTCCGCTACACCCTGACGGCGCCCCGGGCGGTGGAGCTGTGCCGGGCGCTGCGCCCGCACACCGTTCTGCCGGTGCACTACGAGGGCTGGTCGCACTTCCGGGAGGGCCGGCGCGTCATCGAGGCAGAGTTGGCGAAGCCCACCTCCGGGGAGCTGCGCGAACGGTTCCGGTGGCTGCCCCTGGGTACGGCGACGGACGTCACCGTATGACTCATTCGATCAGGTCCAGCGCCCGCTCCCAGTCGAACTCCTCGCCCTGGGCACGGTCGTACGGGTATCCGAACCGGACGCCCATGCCGCGCAGCCGTATCAGGCTGTCCTGGTAGGCGGGGTGGCCCGCGAGGGTCTCGCTCACACAGGGCAGGACCCCGACGGGCACGCCCAGCCCGGCGACCTCGCACAGGGTGCCCAGGGCGAGGGTGTCGGCGATGCCGGCCGCCCACTTGTTGACGGTGTTGAAGGTGGCCGGGGCGACGACGACCGCGTCGGGTCCGGGGAACGGCCGCGGGTCGCCGGGGCGCCGCCAGGCGGAGCGGATCGGGCGTCCGGTCTGCGCCTCGACGGCGGCGGTGTCGAAGAAGCCGTTCATGGCGTGCGGCGTCGCGATGACGCCCACGTGCCACTCCCGTTCCTGCGCCGCGGCGATCAGCCTGCCGACGTCCGCGGCGACGCCGGCGGCGCAGACGACGACGTAGAGGAAGGGCGGCTGTTCGTCCTGTTCGGTCACCCGCGCACCCTACTCAAGCGGGAAGGACAGCCCTCGTTCGGCCTCGGGGCGCGGCCCGTGGATACGGCGGTCCGCCTCCTCGATCGGCACGTCGTCGATGCTCGCCTCGCGGCGGGTCATCAGTCCGCGCTCGTCGAACTCCCACAGTTCGTTGCCGTAGCTGCGCCGGTACTGCCCGGTGGCGTCGCGTGACTCGTACTGGAAGCGGACGGCGATGCGGTGGCCGTCGTGCGCCCAGAGCTCCTTGCGGAGCGCGTAGTCGTGCTCGCGGGCCCACTTGGCGGTGAGGAACTCGACGATCTCGGCACGGCCGGTGAGGAAGGTGTCGCGGTTGCGCCAGACCGAGTCCTCGGAGTAGGCGAGGGCGACCTTGTGCGGGTCACGGGTGTTCCAGGCGTCCTCGGCGGCCTGGACCTTCTGGGCCGCGGTCTCCCGGGTGAAGGGCGGCAGGGGCGGGCGGGCGTCCGACATGGCTTCTCCTGGCTCCAGACAGCGGAGAACGGGCGTTCTCCGTCCTGACTGCTAAAGTAGAGAACGCACGTTCTCCCGTCAAGGAACCACGAACCCCGAGGAGCGGTGGTCGCCATGGACAGCGCAACGGCCCGTGAGCAGGCGCTCGACGCCGCCGAGATGCTGTTCTACGGGCGCGGCCTGCAGTCCGTCGGGATGGACGACCTCCGGGGCGCCTCGGGGGTGTCGCTCAAGCGCCTGTACCAACTGTTCCCGGCCAAGGAGCAGTTGGTGGAGGCCTACCTGGAGCGGCGGGACGTGCGCTGGCGCGGGCTGCTCGCGGAGTACGTCGCCCGGCGGGAGGACCCCCGGGAGCGCATCCTGGCCGTGTTCGACCGGCTGGCGGAGTGGTTCGGCGAGCCGGACTTCCGCGGCTGCGCCTGGATCAACGCGTACGGCGAGCTGGGCGCCACCTCGGAGCGGGTCGCCCGCCGGGTACGGGAGCACAAGCGGGCGTTCCGGGAGTACCTCGGCGAGCTCGTGGCCGACGCCGGGCTGCCCGAGGCACTCACCGGCCCGCTGTTCCTGCTGGCGGAGGGCGCGATGGTGACCGCCGGGATCGACGGCGGCGCCGCCCCGGCGGCGGAGGCACGCGAGGCGGCGCGGCTGCTGCTGGGCCGGACTCAGTCCTCGTGCCCGGCCGGGGGCAGCTGACCACCGGCCTGGCAGCCGATGAAGGACGCGTTGGGGCAGAAGGCGTCGAAGCCCATGCCGTACCGGGCGAACGCTCCCCAGGCCGCCGTCCGGACCTCGGCGTACTCGGCCGCCGTGAGCGACGTGCCCTTGAGGTCCTTCAGGGCCCGCAGGATCGCGTCGCGGGCGGTGAGCAGGGACGGGTTCTTGGGAGTGAGCTTCAGCCCGTCGACGACGGCCTGCCAGGTGACCCGGTAGCCGCGCTGCTTGCTGCCGAGCTCCGTGCTGATCCGGCGGGTCATCTCCATGAGCGCGGCGCACCAGATCTCGCCGACGTTGTGGATCTTCGTGTAGTCGAGATCGCCCGTGAGCTGCCCGATGTCCCCGAAGCCACCGGGGTACGCGTCGTCGTAGGGCCGCTGGCGGATGCCGGCCGGGTTGTCGATCACCCAGTCGCCAACGACGGTGTGCTCCTGCTCCTGGGAGAAGTTGGGGATGGTGAGCGCGAAGAAGTCCGACCAGCCCTCGCCCATCGCCCTGGACTGTTCCTCGCGCAGACCGTTGGCGTCGTGCAGGCCGCCGACCAGCCGGTTGGTCACCCCGTGCGTGAACTCGTGACGCACCACGTGCGCCTCGTTGGCCGTGTGCCTTCCGGTCGCGGCGACCAGGCCCATGTTCATCTCCGCCGCCAGGCCGTCGGCGCGCGTGAGCATGTTGGCCGTGCCGAAGACCGGCCCGGGATGGGCGTGTGCGACGACCGGGTCGGCGCCCACGCCCAGGCCCGAGAAGTTGACGGTCTGGAAGTTGCCGTGCTCCTCGTCGAAGCCGAGCATCACGAAGATGTCGTGCATGTAGTTGCAGAAGAAGAAGATGTTGGTGACGAGTTGCTCCGGTGTGTCGGGGGCCGGGGTGAACAACCCGTTGCCCGCCGCGTCGACGTCGACCTCGAAGCTTTCACCGGTGTCCCCGTCGACGGCCTGCACGTTGTTCCCGACGGTCGCCACGCTTCCGTTCTGCCGGTCCACCCACGGGCCGGGGAACCCGGGCCCCGTGGTCGGCCGCGGCGCGACCGGATAGTCGCTCAGCGGCAGCGGGAAGGAGGCCAGGGCGAACCCGGTCTCGACCGGGTTCTGCCGGAACACCAGTCCTCCGACGACATGATTCGTCAGGTCCTGGAGGTACAGCACCTGCGGTGCCGCCCCCTCCGCCGTCATCCCCTCGGCCTCCACCAGCGCGTGGTACTGCACGGCCCCCTGTGCGCGGGAGAACCTGAACGACCAGGCGAGACGGACGGTGTCGCCCATGTAGAAGTACACCAGCCGAGCGGGGATCGCCTCGTCGAAGGCACCCTTGTCGAACGTCATCGGCTGGTCGTTGCGCGCCTGGGAGCTCAGCCGGCGGAAGCCGTCCGAGACGTCCAGGGCCGGCAGCTCGTCGGTACCGAGCAGGCCGTCGAGCGTGACCGCTTCGGCGGCCCTCGCGGCGCCGGCCGCCAGGGCCGACTCGACCGGCACGGTCGGCATGGTGGGGACGTTGCCCGGCACACTCGCCGTGTCGCCGACGACCCGGTCGACCGTGCCGTCCTCGCGCAGCCACACCTTGGGGGCCATGCCCCACACGTCGATGCCGTTGAGTGTCTGCTGGAGGCTGACCACGTGCATGCCGCCGCTCGTGACCGTCACCTTCGGATCAGCCTCGAACTCGGCGGGTTCTCCGGCGGCGAAGCCGATCGCCGCCGAGACCGAGGAGAGGTACTCCTTGGCCCTGGCGATGTAGTCGCCGTCGGTGGACGCGGCGCCCGCCCGGTCGGCGAGACCGGCCGGTGCACCCTCCACCCGCAGCTCGGTCAGGTGGCCGGTGAAGCGGTTCACCTTGCCTTCCTCGGCGATGAGGGTGTGGCGCACCGACTCCGCCACCCGAGCGGTCTCGCCGAGGAACGCCTCGGCGCCCGGGAGCCGGGCGAGCCGGTCGTACCCCAGGTCTCGCTTGTCGATCAGCTGTGTCATGACGGATGCTCCTCCCGAGGGCGCGAGGCCCGTGTCGGGGCGGGCCTGCGGGTCACAGGCCCGCGAGGGTCAGGGCGGTCGCCGTGACGGAGCGGGCGACCGTGGCGGCGAACCGCGTGCTGTGGTCCTGGTCGAGGAGGGTGTCTCCTTGGGTGTGGTACTGCCGGGTACCCGTGCCGGGCCCGCCGTCGAGGGCGAAGATGTCCTCGGAGACGGCGACGGCCGCCCAGCCCCGCTCATGGAAGCTCGCGTGGTCGCTGCGCCCGATCGCCGGATCGGCGGGGCCCGTGAGCTGCTGGACCGTCACCCCGGTGTCGATGGCCGGGACGGTGTGCGCGACGAGGGCGCCCAGGGCGTCGGACGCGCTCACGACCGGGCCCGACACCGAGGAACCGGCGTGGATCTCCACGGTCGGGGTGCTGCCCTGCCGGCGGCCCGCGATCATGTCCATCTGGAAGACGCCGGCGATCCGGTCCCCCTCCGCGGCGGCGGCCCGGGCGTAGAACTTGCTGCCGACCAGGCCCTGTTCCTCGGCGTTGAAGAGCACGAAGCGCACGTTCCGGGTGGGTGCCCTGCCGTCCGCGAGCACCGCGTGCAGGCACTCGGCGGCGGCCAGGACTGCGGCGGTTCCGCTCCCGTCGTCGTCGGCGCCGGGAGCGGGGTCCACGGCGGGGTCGTAGGGGCGGGGGTCGCCGTTCGCGTCGACGAAGTCGCCGCTGGAAGCGGTGGAATCCAGGTGCGCGGTGATGAGCACCGTGGAGTCCGCCCCGGCGACGCGGTGCTCGGCCTCCACGTTGGACAACTGGTTCCCCCGCCACCGGAACCGGTGCAGCCGCACGCGCAGATCGAGGTCCTGGAAACGGTCCGCGAGCGCCTCGACGACTCGGGGGTTGTCCTCGGCGGACGCGTCCCGGCTGCGTACCAGCAGCCCCTCGCCCTCTCTCAACGGCTCGACACCGGAGAGGCGCGCGACATGGCCGCGCAGTACCTCGGGGGTCACGGCCGCGCGCACCGCCGCGATGGTCTCCGGGGAGGGGTGACCGTCCATGGCCGCCGTCGCGGCGGGGTCCGGCTCCGCGCCGCCCTCCGCCGGGCGGCCGGCGAGTCCTTCCGCCCGAGCCTCGCCGGGCCGGGAGAGCAGCGCCGGGTCCGGCAGCAGCCGTTCGGTGTGCCCCGGCTTCGCACCCGGCAGGTGCACGTCCTCCACCGGAACACCGGCGGGCGCCGCGAGGTAGACGCCGCCCGGCGCGGGCCCCAGGGGGAGGAGCGGCGGGTCGGCGGCCGCGGCGAGGCCGTCGGCGGCGAGGCCGAAGGCCGCCGTGGCGCGCGCCGTCGCCCCGTCCCCGGCGTCCGCGGCGTTCCGGGCGGCGGCGATCGGACGGTCGTCGCGGATCAGGAAGGCCGCCGTCTCCTCCACCGGTCCCCGCAAGTCGACCGTGAACCCGGCCTGTTCGAGCACCGCGGCGCCCAGCGTGCTCGCCATGGCCAGCACGAGCCGCGCCGACGCGACATGCACGGGGACGACCTCGGTCCCGTTCGCGACCCCCTCCAGCGCGGGCAGCCCCAGGCCCTCGGGCAGCACGATCCGCACCCAGTGGACGGGCCGGTTCTCCACGGCGGCGGCGGTGAACACGGGGTGGGCCGCCGTGCGCATCCCGGCTTCCCGGGCGAACGCGCGCTCCTGGGCGTCCTCCCCCACGAAGACGCACTCGCCGGCCGCCGAGGCAGGCGTCCCCGCGCCCGCCGTGCCGGCCACCGCCCCGTCGAAGGGCTCCCGGCTGTCCTTGGCGCCCCAGTGCACGAGAGCCCGGTCCGTGAAACGGTCCGGGAACGCCTCCCGCAGGGCCGAAGCGGCCCGTTCCTCGTCGGCCGCGGAGGGCCCCGGGTTGGAGATGATGCCCTTGCGTACGTCGCGGAAGGCGTCGAGCACGGCGAGGACACGCGGCCGGGGCAGCAGCGTCAGCGAGCCGTCGGCCTCCTGACGGGCATCCGCCAACGTCGCCCCGATATCGAAGAAGAGCACAGGCATGGTGTGCCTCCGTGAAGTGACCGGCCCCGGAGCGACAGGGGACAGGGCGGGGCCGGTGCCGCGCAGATGAGGGGCCCCGGGGCCGACAGCCCCACGCCGTCTCCCCGGGCGACACACGCCGCTCCGGAGAGGGACCCCGCCCCTTCCATCGTCCGCCTCGGGTTGCGTTCTCGCATCCCAGGATGTACACGAATGCCGTTCAACATAGGACAGTTGAAAGGGATACAGGTGCGGGAACGGTCGGCCCGACGGCCGCCGTGCTCCGCACCCGCCTCTGGAATTACGGCAGTTGATCACCTCACGACGGCAGGCGAGGCCTCACCCGGCCGTCTCGGACACCTTGATCGCGCCGACCGGGCAGGCCCGTGCGGCCTCCCGCACCATCGGGTCACCGCCGCCCTCCCGGCCGGGCAGGAGGGTGCTGAAGCCGTCGTCGTCCTGGGTGAAGACGCCCGGGGCGGCCAGGGCGCACTGGCCGGCGCCGATACAGACGTCCGTGTCGATGTGAATGTCCGTCACGGGTGCCCCCTACCAGGTCACGGGGAGTTCCAGCATCCCCTGGATGGTGTCCCCGGGCTTCCAGCGGACCTCGTCGGCGGGCACGGCCAACCGCAGGCCGGGGAGCCGGGCCAGCAGGGTGCCCAGGGCGATCTCCAGCTCCGCGCGGGCCAGGTTCTGGCCGAGACACTGGTGGATGCCGAAGCCGAACGCCACGTGGTGGCGGGCGGAGCGGTGCCAGTCGAGGGTGTCCGGTTCGGCGTAGGCGTTCTCGTCGCGGTTGATGACCGAGGTCGCGAAGACCACGCCCTCCCCCGCCCGGATCGTCGTCCCGGCCACCTCGATGTCCTCGGTGGCCTGGCGCAGCAGCCCGTCCGCGATGGACAGCATCCGCATCAGCTCCTCGACGGCCGCCGGCAGCCGCGACGGGGCGGCGCGCAGCTCGGCCAGCCGCTCGGGGTGCCGGAGCAGGGTGTAGGTCCCCAGCGAGATCATGTTGGCGGTCGTCTCGTGGCCCGCGACCAGCAGGATCGTGGCCAGCGCGATCGCCTCCTCCCGGTCCACCGTGCCCGCGCGCACCTGCTCGTGGACCAGCGTGTCGAGGACGCCGTCGCCGGACGGCGCCGCCAGCTTCCGGTCGATCAGCGCGCCGAGGTAGGCGTCGAGCCGGTCGCGCGCCGCGCGTACCTCGTCGGGCACCCGGCTGCGCAGCAGCCGCCGCGACTGCTCCTCGAAGAACTCGTGGTCGGCGTACGGGACGCCGAGCAGTTCGCAGATCACCGTGGACGGCACGGGCAGCGCGAAGGCGTTCACGAGTTCCGCGGGCGGTCCCTGCGCGAGCATCGCGTCGATGCGCTCGTCGACGATCCGCTGGATGGCCGGGCGCAGGGCGGTGGCGCGTTTGAGGGTGAAGCTCGCGACCAGCAGTCGGCGCTGGACGTGGTGCTCCGGGTCGTCGACGTTGAGCAGGGCGGAGCGGCGGTCGCGCAGCGCCACGAAGCGGGGCGAGGTCGCCGGGTAACCGGGGCGGGTGCGGTCGGTCGACAGGCGGGGGTCGGCGAGCAGGGCACGGGCCGTCTCGTGCCCGGTGACCAGCCAGACGAGCCGGCCGTCGTAGAGGGTGACGCGGGCCAGCGGACGGGAGTCGCGCAGGGGGTCGTAGGCGGCGGGCGGCCGGTAGGGGCAGGTGCGGTCCTGGGGGTAGGCGACGGGAGCCGGGCCGGACCGCCCCTCCGCCGGATCCGATGCATGCGTCGCGTTCATCCGGTCCATCGCGTTCTTCCGGTCCATCGCGTTCATCCGGTCCGTGGCGTTCTTCCGGTCCGTCGTGTCCGTCGTGTCCGTCATGGGTGACCTCGCAGACGAAGAGTGCGTCATGCCGATCTTCATTAGATGCCCCGGGCATCTATGGGGCGACGCGCAGTTCGGCCAGATCGACCAATGGGGCGATTCGGCCGGAACCGATCGTTCCGAAGCGTCATTCTTGGGACGGCGGCGGGAAAACCGGTTGCCGCCACCCGGCCCTCACCCGCAGGATCCGGCCATGTCCACATGCGAAGCCCTCCTGCCGCCGATGTCCGCCACCGCTCTCGCGGCGCGCAGCCGGCAGCAGCCCGGCCGTCCCCGGAGGCCCGATACCGCGCGACCGTGACGGCCGCGCTCGTCGCGGGCCTGGTCGCGGGCTACGGCATCGCCGTACCCGTCGGCGCGGTCGCGACCTACCTCGTCTCCCTCACCGCCCGCACCTCCCTGCGCACCGGTGTGTGCGCCGCGCTCGGCGTCGCCCTCGCGGACGGCCTCTACGCCCTGGTCGCCACGGTCGGGGGCGCCGCCGTCGCCGCCGTGCTGCGGCCGGTGCTGACGCCGTTGCGCTGGGCTTCGGCGCTGGTCCTGCTGGCGCTGGCGGCGCGCGGCGCGGCGACGGCCGTACGCCAGTACCGGGCCCGGCGGCTCAGCACCCGGTCCGCTCCCCCGCCGCCGAGCCCGGCCCGGGCCTGTCTGAGTCTGTTCGGCATCACCCTCCTCAACCCGACGACCGTGATCTACTTCGCCGCGCTGGTGCTCGGCACCGGCACCACCGAGTCCGTACGGCCCCTGGAACAGGGCGTGTTCGTGCTGGCGGCCTTCCTCGCGTCCGCGAGCTGGCAGGTGTCGCTCGCCGGGGGCGGCGCGCTGCTGGGCCGGGTGCTGACCGGTCACCGGGGGCGGCTGGTGACGGCGCTCGTGTCGAGCTCGGTGATGACGGTGCTGGCCGTGCGGATGGTGACCTAGGTGGTTGACCGGGTGGTTGACCGGGTGGCGACGCGGGCGGCCCCCGGGCGGATGAATCTCGCGGCCACCGGTGTTGGACCGAGTTGCGAGTGGGACGTACGTGACGCGAACGACGCGGCGCGATGACGAAGGGGACGGATGCCATGCCTCTCGAAGGCGAGTACGAAGCCAGCCCGACGCAGTGGGTGCGCGAACAGGTGGAGCAGTACGAGCGCTCCGGCGGCACCGAGGCGACGACACTGCGGGACACCGGAATGCCCGTCATCCTGCTGACGACCCGGGGCGCGAAGAGCGGGAAGCTCCGCAAGACGCCGTTGATGCGGGTGGAACACGACGGCCGGTACGCCCTGGTCGCCTCGCTGGGCGGGGCCCCGAAGCACCCGGTCTGGTACTTCAACGTCAAGGCGGATGCGCAGGTGGAGCTCCAGGACGGACCGCACAAGCAGGACATGACGGCCCGTGAGGTCACCGGCACGGAGAAGGCCGAGTGGTGGGAGCGCGCCGTCGCCGCGTTCCCGCCGTACGCCGACTACCAGGAGAAGACGGACCGGGAGATCCCGGTGTTCGTCGTGGAGGCCGCCGCCGGCAGCTGAGACGACGGCCTCCGTCCGGGCACGGAAGGTGTCCCTGCGGGGGAAGGTGTCCCTGCCGGGAAAGGTGTCCCTGTGGGGATCGTTCGAGCGCCGTTCGAGGGTTCCTCGAGCGGCGCGTAGAAAAATCTGTCGCGGACAGGCATGACGGTGCTCCCACCGGGCACCCGACTGTCAGGCCCCGCCGCGTTCCCCCGTCGCGGCGGGGCTTTCCGCTGCCTCGCGCGCGCCCCGGTCGGTCACATCGAGGAAGACCTGGCCCGCCTCGGGCACCGTCGCCGCGATCGAGCGCTTGATGCGTACGGCGACCTCCTCGACCCGCTCGCTGTCCAGGCCCGGCATGAGGTCGACGCGGGCCGCCACCAGGGCCGCGTCCAGGCCCATCTTCATCGTGAACAGCGCTTCCACGCTGTCGATCTCGGGCTGGGCGTCGAGCAGCGCGCGGATCCGCGCCCCGGTCTCGGGGTCGGCGGCCTCGCCGATGAGCTGGTCGCGGGCCTCGCGCCCGAGCCGGTAGGCGACGTAGACGAGCAGCGCGCCGATCGCCAGCGAGGCGGAGGCCTCCCACACGACCTGCCCGGTCACCATGTGCAGGACCATGCCGATCGCGGCCAGGGTGACGCCGAGCACGGCGGTGCCGTCCTCCGCGACGACCGTGCGCAGGGCCGGGTCGCGCATACCCGCCACACCGCCGCCCTGCTTGTGGACCTGGTGCAGGGCCCGCAGCAGCGAGGCGCCCTCGGCGAGGAAGGCGACGCCGAGCACGATCAGGCCCACCACATAGCCGCTGAACTTCTCGTCGACGCCCGACCGGAGAGCCTCGACGCCCTGGAAGAAGGAGAAACAGCCGCCCATGACGAAGATCCCCACGGCGGCCAGCAGTGACCAGAAGAACCGTTCCTTGCCGTATCCGAAGGGGTGCCGGGCGTCGGCCGGGCGTCGGCTGCGGCGCAGCGCGGCGAGGAGGAAGACCTCGTTCAGGCTGTCGGCCACGGAGTGCGCCGCCTCCGACAGCAGTGCGGGCGAGCCCGCGAACAGGCCGCCCACCGCCTTGGCGACGGCGATCACCAGGTTGGCGGCGAGCGCCACCAGGACGGTGACGCGGGTCTTGCGGTCGGCGTTCGATTCGGCGGTCCGTGCGGTGCGGCGCTCTGAAGGTGTCCTTGTCACCTTCGCCGACTGCCCGGGCGGGTCGAGCTCATACCGTGCCGTCGGCGGAAATCGGGGAACGCGTTCAGCAGGACATACACGCGAACACGACACGCACGACAGGACACGACGACGGCAGGAGGCACCATGAGCGGCGGGGGCCACGGCAACAGCGCGTACGGCCACCAGGCGTTCCGGCGGTCGAAGAGTCACTTCACCGACCGGATCACCGCGGACGGCCGCGACGGCCGGCCCGTGGCGGAGGGCCGCTACCGTCTGGTGGTCAGCCGTGCCGGCCGTCGTGGACGTGCCCAGCGGCGAGCTGGCCGGCGCCCCCGACCTCTACCCCGACCTGCTGCGCGACGAGATCGACTCGGTCATGGCCGACGTGTACGAGGACGTCGACAACGGGGTGTACCGGGCGGGTTTCGCCAGTGAGCAGGGCGCGTACGAGGAGGCGTGCGCGGGTGTGTTCCGGCGGCTGGAGCTGCTGGCGTCACGGCTGGCCGGGCAGCGCTACCTGGTGGGCGACACGATCACCGAGGCGGACTTCCGGCTGTTCACCACACTCGTGCGTTTCGACGCCGTCTATCCGGCACCGGGACACCGCCCGGTCCGGTCCGCGCCGGCGAAGCGGTTCCGGCGCGGGGACGGCCCTGAGACCCCCATCCACGCAGCACCGGAAGAAGGAGTGAGACACACGTGGCCAAGAAGAAGAGGAAGCTCCCCCTTGCCTACAAGCCCGTCGGATTCGCGCTGAGCTGGGCGAGCGGCGCCCTGGCGGGACTCGCGTTCCGCAAGGCGTGGAAGGTGATCCGACACGAGGACGACGCTCCGGACGCCCTGGACCGGGACCGCGGCTGGGGCGAGATCCTGCTGGCCGCGGCAGTCCAGGGCGCGATCTTCGCGGCGGTCCGCAGCGCCGCGGACCGCACCGGCGCCAAGGCGATCGAACGGTCCACGGGAGTGTGGCCGGCCCAGGACAAGGGCGGCCGGGACTGAGCGGCCCGCCCGGGAACTCCGGGAGCCGGCGGTGACCACGCGGCGCCCCTGCGGGCTCCGTGGGGCCACCGCCGGGCCCGGTCCGGGCCCGGCCCCCTGCCCGGCGCCGGCCGGGCGGGGGCGGCCCCGGTGGGTGCGGCCCGGGTGAGTGCCGGGCCGCTTCCGTACCCGGCTTCAGCCCTGCTTCGGCGCCGTGGGGGGTTCGAGGCGGATGGTGAAGGAGTGGCCGGACGGGTCGGAGTAGCCGCGCTCCTCGTGCGGACCGGGGGCACCCCTGGTCTCCAGGGGGCGGCCCCCCAGACCCACGACCCTGCGCTCCACCTCGTCGAGGTCGTCGACGAGGAAGTCCAGGTGGGCCTGAAACGAGTCCTCGGGGCGGGGCCAGCTCGGCGGGGTCGCGTTCACGTCCCGCCGGAAGGCCAGGCGGGTCCCGTCCTCGCCCCTGATCTCCACCCGGTTGGCGGACGCGACGATCTCCTCGGCGTCCAGCAGCCCCTTGTAGAACTCGGCGAGCTTCTCGGGCTCGGCACAGTCGAGCACCACGACGCCCGCTTTCACCAATGCCATGTCGTTGTCTCCTCCGCGAGATCCGGACCGGGGCGGGCCGATCCCGTCCCCGGACCTTGCGGATACCCCCGTTTCAGTCGGCCACCAGCCATGCCCCGTCCCGCATCAGCTCCCGCCCCCGGATCTCGTCGGCCGCCCGCCAGGCCTGGATCCGGCCGGGGAGCACTCGGAAGTACAGGTAGGGCGCGGCCAGTTCGCGCGGGTCGAAGCCGGTCTTGCCCGCGAAGATCTCGGCATCCTCCTCCGGCAGTTCGACGGGCGGCACGGCCGCGGCGGTGCCCTCGATCATCACGACGTCCTGGGTGGGGCCGACGGCGATGCGCGCGACACCGGTGGCCACCAGGTTGCGGCCGGTGGGGCTGGTGGCGGGCGTGGCGAAGAGCAGGGTCGCGCCGTCCCAGACGAAGGACAGGGGGACCAGATAGGGGGCCGCACCGCCCTCGGCGGCCGTGGCGACCCAGGCGTCGACGTCGTGTTCCAGCCGGTGGAGGGTGTCGAGCTTGCGCTGCTTCGCGGAGCGAACGGGTGCTGGCGTCATGGTTTCAGTGTGGCCGTAACCGCCCGGTTCGCACCAAGAGGTCCGCCCTCCGAGGCCGCACGCGTCCCTACCGCGACTGGACTTCCTGGACAGGTGTCCCGCTATAGTGGACACCTGTCCAAGAAATTGAGGGAGACCATGGAGATC
Organism: Streptomyces sp. NPDC002884; assembly: GCF_040295245.1. Classification (NCBI taxonomy): domain Bacteria; kingdom Bacillati; phylum Actinomycetota; class Actinomycetes; order Kitasatosporales; family Streptomycetaceae; genus Streptomyces; species Streptomyces sp. NPDC002884. The sequence goes on from NZ_JBEOVB010000003.1 coordinate 314,938, forward strand.
CTGGCGAACGTGCTGGTCGTTCTGGTGGCCGCACTGCATCTCTACATCCTGGTGATGGAGATGTTCCTGTGGCAGAAGAAGCCGGGGATGTCGTTCCACGGCCTGGACGCCGAGATGGCGAAGCGGACCGCCGCGCTGGCCGCCAACCAGGGGCTCTACAACGGCTTTCTCGCGGCCGGCCTGGTGTGGGGGCTGATCGCTGCCGACCCGACCGGATTCCGGGCGCAGGTGTTCTTCCTGTCCTGTGTGATCGTGGCCGGCGTGTACGGCGCGGCCACGGCGAACCGCCGGATCCTGGTCGCCCAGGCCCTGCCCGGCGCGCTCGCCCTGGCCGCCGTCCTGATCGCGCAGTGACCCGCGGCGAGCCCGAGGACCCGCGCGCGGCCCGCACCCGGGCGAGGCTGCGTGCGGCGCTGCTCGAGGAATGCGCCGAGCGGCCGCTGGAGGAGGTCGGCGTCGCCGCGCTGGTGCGGCGCGCCGGGGTCGGCCGGGCCACCTTCTACGTGCACTATCCCGACCTGGAGGCGCTCGCGGTCGACACCTGCGCGGACGTCGTGCGCGAGGCCGTGGAGGCACTGCACGCCTGGCAGGGCCGGCCCGACCCGGTACGGGCGCCGGCCGCGCTGCCGGAGTTCTTCGGCTCGCTGACACCGCACGCCGCGCTGTACCGCACCCTGCTCGCGCCGGGCGGCGGCGGGCCGCTCGGCCGCGTGCTGCACCGGGACCTGCGGGCCTACAGCCTGCGGGAGCGGGAACGGGCGGGTGCGGCCGACGCGCCCCTGGTCGCCTCGGCCGTCGCCGCGACCTTCGCGGGGGTGCTGGCGGACTGGCTGCACGGCGACCTGGAGGGCACCCCCGGCGAGATCGCCGACCAGGTGTGGCAGTTGCTGGTCGCCCTGCACGCGAGCCGCTGACCGGCGGTCATCTGCACGCCACCGCGTCCTTCGCCCGGGGCCACGCCTCGACGCCGTCGGAGGTGCGGATGTACGCCGTCGAGGCGTCGTCCGTCAGCCACAACCGCCGGTCGCCGTAGCGGTAGCCGGTGTCGTGCGCGTCGGCGGGCAGCACGGCGTCACCGTCGTACGGCGAGGTCAGCAGGTCCTCGCCGATCACGCCGTCGGGGTCGCGGACGTACTGCCGGTAGTCCTCGCCGCGGCCCATCCCCAGGAAGTGCGCCGTCTGCCAGTCGCAGTGCTCGGCACCGGGGTAGCTGCTCAGGGTCGTGGTCGCGACCCGCGCACCGTGCCGGTCGGTCCAGATCTCCTCGCCGCCGGAGTCGGTGACGCTCGCGGGAAGTTCGGCCGGATCGCAGGAGGCGTCGGTCTCCGGACCCCAGCCCGGCCGCTCCTTCTGGTCCCGCGCGACGACGACCGCGACCTTCGTCCGCCCGGAAACGTCGTACGAGAACAGCACCCGGTCCGCCTCCTCGCGCTCCACGCGGAAGCCGGAGCGCGGACCCGTCGGCTCGAACAGGTCGAAGTAGAGCCGCAGTCCCTCCTCCGGGGTGTCACCGCCGTCGCGCTCGCTCCAACCGTCCGGCCCGCCGCCCGAGGAGATCTCCCCGTCGCACTCCAGCGCCCGCCCCGCGGCGCCGGACACCGTGCGCAAGGCCTCCGGTGTGCTCTCGTCCAGCTCCTTCGTGGCGATGTCCAGCGGACCGGCGTACGGCGTCGCCGGTGGCGTTCCCTCGACGACCACGTCCGCCTCGTCCCCGGCACCGCATCCCACGGCCGCCAGTACCACCAGCAGCCCCGACGCCACGAACCGTGCGCGCATACCCGCCCCCCGCTTCCCGTCCCCTGGTCGCCCGTTCGCGCCCGCTCCTGTGACGCGGCAGCGATCCGGAACGTTCAGCGGGCCGTCTGGAACGTCCTGCGGTACGCCTGGGGGGAGACCCCGATGGCCGCGTGCAGATGCTGGCGCAGCGAGGCGCCGGTGGCGAAGCCGACCCGGCCCGCGATCTGGTCGACGGAGAGATCGCTGGCCTCCAGCAGGTGCCGGGCGTGCACCACGCGCTGCTGGATCAGCCAGCGGCCGGGACTGATGCCCACCTCGTCGTGGAAACGGCGGGCGAAGGTGCGCGGGCTCATCCTGGCGTGCGTGGCGAGGTCGGCGAGGGCGAGGGACTCGTCGAGACGCCCCAGGGCCCAGGCGCGGGTGGCCGCGGTGCTCGCCGGGCCGGTCTCGGGAACGGGCTGTTCGATGTACTGCGCCTGGCCGCCGTCGCGGAACGGCGGGACCACGCAGCGGCGGGCCACCTTGTTGGCGAGTTCGCTGCCGTGGTCCTTGCGGACGAGATGCAGACAGATGTCGACCCCGGAGGCGGCGCCCGCCGAGGTCAGCACAAGGCCGTCGTCCACGAAGAGGACGTCCGGGTCGAGGTCGACCTGCGGGTACATCCGGCCGAACGCCTCGGCGACCTGCCAGTGGGTGGTGGCCCGGCGGCCGTCGAGGAGACCCGCGGCGGCGAGGACGAACGCGGCGGTGCAGATGGAGACGATGCGCGCGTCGGGACGGATCAGGGCGAGCGCCTCGGCGACCCCCTCCGGCAGTTCGGCGGTGATCCGGTCGGACGCCACCGGAGCGACGACCACCGTGTCGGCCGTGGCCAGCACCTCCGGGCCGTGCTGCACGCCGATCGTGAAGTCGGCGTTGGTGTGCACGGGACCGCCGTCGACCGAGCAGGTCAAGGTCTCGTAGTGACCGTCGGCCGCGCCGAGGATCCGGCTCGGGATGCCGAGTTCGAAGGGATAGACGCCGTCGAGGGCGAGGACGACCACCCGGTGCTTGCGCTGCTGTGCCTGCATGGCACGATCTTATCGAGGCTTGGCAATCTTGCCATTTCCCGCTCGGGCGCGGCCCGGCAGGCTGGTTCACCATGAGCACTGTGAACACCATGCGCGTCATCGGCCAGAACGTCCTCGGCGGTCCCGAGGTCCTCGAGGAACAAGTAGTGGAGCTGCCCGCGCCGCGACCGAACCAGGTGCTGGTCCGGGTGCGCGCCGCCGGCGTCAACCCGACCGACTGGAAGCACCGCGCTACGGGCGGATTCCTGGGCGAACCGCCCTTCGTCCTGGGCTGGGACCTCTCCGGGACCGTCGAGGCGGTCGGCATCGGCGTGGCCGCCTTCCGGCCGGGCGACGAGGTCTTCGGCATGCTGCCGTACCCCTTCGGCCACGGCTCGCACGCCGAGTACGCCATCGCCCCGGTCCGCGCCCTGTGGCACAAGCCGGCCGGGATCGACCACGTCCAGGCTGCCGCGCTGCCGCTGGTCTCGCTGACCGCCTGGCAGGCCCTCGTGGAGAACGCCGGCCTCGAGGCAGGACAGCGGGTACTGATCCACGCGGCCGCGGGCGGCGTGGGCCATGTCGCCGTGCAGATCGCCAAGGCGCGCGGCGCGTACGTGATCGGCACGGCCAGCGCGGGCAAGCACGACTTCCTGCGGGAGCTCGGCGCCGACGAGGTGATCGACTACCGGGAGAACGACTTCGCCGAGGCCGTGAAGGACGTCGACGTGGTCCTGGACACGCTGGGCGGGGACACCTCCGTGCGGTCCCTGCGCGTGCTGCGGCCGGGCGGGATCGTGGTGTCGATCCTGCCGGTGGGGTCGAACGAGTTCTACGAGGAGGCGGAGCGGCTCGGCGTCCGGGCGCTGCGGATGCTCGTGGACGCCGACCGGGCCGGGATGCGGACGATCGCCGAGCTGGTCGAGGCGGGGAAGCTGCGCGCCACGATCGCGGGGACCTACCCGCTGGCCGGTGCCGCCGAGGCGCACACGCTCGGCGACACCGGCCGGACCACCGGGAAGCTGGTCCTGACGGTCGACTGAGAGGCCGTCAGAAGATGAGCACGGGCTTGATGGTCCGGCCCGCGGTCATGTCCCGCACCGCCCGGTCGATGTCCGCGAACGGATAGGTGCCGATCAGGCGGTCCAGCGGGAGCCGCCCCTCCTTCACCAGCTCGACCAGGGCCGGGATGAAGGACTGCGTCTCGCTGTCGCCGAGGGTGAGTCCGACGACCCGCTTGCCGCCCAGCAGCCCGTTGACGTCGAGGGCGACCTCACTGCCGAAGGGCGGTGCGCCCACGACGACGAGGGTGCCGCGGGCGGCGAGCGCGTCGACACCCCGGCGCAGCACGGCCGTGTTGCCCGTGGTCTCCACGATGCCGTCGGCGCCCCGGCCGCCGGTGATCTCCGCGACGGCCTCGCCCAGCGGGGTCCCGCCCGCGTCGACGGTGTGCGTGGCGCCCAACTCCTTGGCCAGCTGGAGGCGTTCGGCGACCCGGTCGACCGCGATGATCGTGGTGGCCGGGGTGAGGGCGGCCGCCATGACCGCCGACAGGCCGACGGCGCCCGCACCGAGGACGACGATCGTGCTGCCGGTGGCCGGCTTCAGCACGTTCCAGACAGCGCCGACGCCGGTCTGGACTCCGCAGCCCAGCGGGGCGATCGACGCCAGCGGTACGCCGGGGTCGACCTTGACGAGGCTGCGCTCGTCGACCAGGGCCCGTTCGGCGAAGGAGGACTGGCCGAAGAAGTGGCCGCCGAGGGGTTCGCCGTCCCGGCTGATGGTGCCGGTGCCGTCGGCGCGGCGGCCGCCGATGAGGTTCAGCGGCAGCCAGGTGGCGCAGTAGGCCGGGTGGCCGCCGTGACAGTTGCCGCAGTCGCCGCAGGAGGTGAAGGACAGCACGACGTGGTCGCCGGGCGCCACTGCGGTGACGGCCGGGCCGACCGACTCCACGACGCCCGCGCCCTCGTGACCGAGGACTCCGGGCAGCGGGAAGGGCAGCCCGCCGCTCGCCACACCGAGGTCGGTGTGACACAGCCCGGCCGCCACCAGACGGACGACCGCCTCGTGCGGGGCGGGGTCGTCGAGGACGACGTCGGACAGGGTGAAGGGGGCGCCGCCGGACTCGACGACGGCGGCGCGTGTGGTGATGGACATGGGTCGGACTCCCTGTGCTTCGCGGCGCGTTCAGTCGAGCGAGACGACGACGGACTTGACCTTGGTGTACGCGTTGAGCGCCTCGGGGCCGTACTCGCGGCCGAAGCCGGAGTCCTTGACACCGCCGAAGGGGACGGCCGGGTCGAGCATCGCCCAGTCGTTGACCCAGACGATGCCTGCCTGGAGGCGGTCGGCGACCCGGTGGGCGCGGGCCAGGTTGCCGGTCTGGACGCCCGAAGCCAGGCCGTACGGCGTGGAGTTGGCCAGCGCGACGGCCTCGTCCTCGTCGTCGAAGGGCTGGACGGTGAGCACCGGCCCGAAGATCTCCTCCTGGACGACGCGGGAGTCGTTCGCGAGGTCGGCGATCACGGTGGGCCGGTAGTAGTAGCCGCCGTCGAGGTTGAGCCGTTCGCCGCCGCAGACGATGCGGGCACCCTCCTTGCGGGCCAGTTCGACGTACTCCTCGACCTTGCGCAGATGCTTCTCCCCGGCCATCGGGCCGACGACGGTCTCCGCCTGCCGGGGGTCGCCGACCGGCACCCCGGGGACGGCCTCGGCGAGGATGTTCAGCAGGGTGCGGTAGACCGGGCGGGCCACCAGCAGACGCGGGCCGCCCATGCAGAACTGGCCGGTGTTGAAGACGAATCCCTTGATGACCGCGCCGACGGCCCTCTCCAGGTCGGCGTCCTCGAAGACGATGTGCGCCGCGTTGCCGCCGAGTTCCATGGTCACCGGCGTGAGGTTCTCGCCGGCGACGCTCGCCGCGTGCCGGCCGACCGCGGTGGAGCCGGTGAAGGCGATCTTGTCCACGCCGGGGTGCCGCAGCAGCGCCTCGCCGGCGACCGGGCCGGCGCCGGTGACGACGTTGACCACGCCGTCGGGGACGCCGGCCCGCTGGAACAGTCCCGCCATGTACAGGGCGCTGAGCGGGGTCTCGTCGGCGGGTTTGTGGACGACCGTGTTGCCGGCGGCGAGCGCCGGGGCGATCTTCGAACCGGCCAGGATCAGCGGGAAGTTGAACGGGGTGATCGCGGCGACCACACCGATCGGGCCCCGCTTGGTGTAGGCGAGGGCGTTCATCGGGGTGTCGCGGGTCGCGCCGTCCAGGGAGAAGGCGAGGGAGGCGAAGTACTCGTAGTCGTTGGCCGCGTTCGTGACGTCGACCGCGTGCGCCAGGGTGATCGGCTTGCCGACGTCCAGGCTCTCCAGCCGGGCGATCTCGTCGGCCTCCGCACGGATCAGTTCCGCCACCCGGAGCAGGACGCGGCCGCGCTCCCGGCCGCTCAGCGCGGACCACTGCCCGGCGTCGAAGGCCGCGCGCGCGGCCTGTACGGCGGCGTCGACGTCGGTGGCACCCGCCTCCGCCACGGTGGTGACGACCGTGCCCCGGGACGGGTCGACCACCTCGGTCCGCGCTCCGTCCGCGGCCTCGCGCCACTGTCCCCCGATGAACAGCCGACCGGGGTCGATCTCGAAGGTGGTCATCGCCACTCCTCAGCATCGTCGCCAAGATTTCAACAAACAGGATTCCTGTTGGTCCGCAGTCTCATTACAGACAGGTTTCCTGTCAATGGTCTACGCTCGGACTCATGGCCGGCACCCAGACAACCAAGGCAGCGTCCGCACCTCAGCCCCACAAGGCGCCCCCGTCCCTGCTCTACATGGTGAAACAGGTGGAGCTGGTCGTGCGATCCCACCTGGACGAGCTGGTCAGGCCGTCGGGGATCACGGCCCTGCAGTACACGGCGCTCACCGTGCTGGAACGGCACGACGGCCTGTCCGCCGCCCAGCTGGCCCGGGACTCGTTCGTGACCGCCCAGTCCATCGCCGACCTGGTGCGCTCCCTGGAGACGCGCGGTCTCATCCGCCGCGAACGCAATCCCCGCAACCGGCGCGAGCTGCTGATCCTGCTCACCGCACCGGGGCGCGAACTGCTGGACCGGCACGCCGGGCCGGTGCGGGAGCTGGAGGAGCGCATGGTGCGGGAACTCACCGCACACCAGACGGAGCAGTTGCGCACAGCGCTCTCCAAGGCGTGGCACGCACTGTCGTAGCACTCACCGCACCCCTTCGCTCACGGCGCGAAAAAACTCCGGCCGAGTCGGTTGCATTTCGAAGACATATGTCAATCGAACATGCTGGAATTCACTCGATCGGGGGTAACTTGCTGGAGCGGGGAACGGCTGTCTGCTCCCCGCCCGTTGGAGGCTCCCGACCGGTGGAGCGGGTTGGAGGCGATGTCGTCGTGCTGGAGAAACCCGCAGCGGACACCCCACATCTGCGCGTCCGCGAGGACCGGGGGTACACGGTGCTGGAGTTCCGCGGCGAGATCGACATCGTCGCGGCGACCGAGATCGCCCCGCTCCTCGACGACGCGACCGGCGGTCCGGCACCCCGGATCGTGATCGACCTGAGCCGGATCGAGTTCTTCGACTGCTCCGGGCTGCGCCTGCTGTACCGCGCGCGCGGACGCGTCCTCGACCACGGCGGACATCTGCACCTCGTCTGCACGCATCGGCTCACCCTGCGGATCCTGCGGGCCACGGGGCTGTACCGGCTGCTGCCGCCCGCCACGACGCTGGACGCGGCCCTGGAACAGCCCGAGGCCACCTCCGGCACGTTATGACGGCGCTCCGAGCGCTCCTCCCGTCACCTCGGCCCCCCGGCCACCGGCCCCTGGCCCCCGGTCCAGCAGCCCGTCCCCCCGCGGCCCCGTCCCCCGCGGTCCCTCCCGCGGCCCCCTGATCCCCAGTCCCCGAGCCCCCTGGTTCCGGTCCCCGGCTATGGGCCGCGCGCCGTGTCGAACAGGGCGCTGACGGACTCACCGTTGTGAATACGGCGCACGGCCTCGGCGAGGGCGGGCGCGATGGACAGGATCCGCAGCTTGTCGGTGTACTCCTCGGCGGGCACCGGCACCGTGTTGGTGCACACGATCTCCAGCACGTCGGGCTGCTCGCTGAGCCGCTTCAGAGCACCGGCCGCGAACAGACCGTGCGTGCACGCCACCCGTATCGACCTCGGCTCCGACTCCCGCAACCGGTCGAGCAGTTCCAGGACCGTACTGCCCTTGGCGATCTCGTCGTCGAGGACGATGACGTCCCGCCCGGCCACCTCGCCGATCACGGCGCTGATACTGACCCGGTCGTCGGCGTACCGCTGTTTGGCGCCGGCCGCCACCTGGGCGCCGATCATCCGGGCGAAGGCGGCGGCCTCCTTGGCGTTGCCGAGGTCGGGCGAGACCACGGTGGTGCGCGTGAGGTCGTAGCGGCGGAAGTGGGCGGCCAGCTCCCGGTGGGCGTGCAGGTGGTCCACGGGCATCGAGAAGAAGCCGTGCACCTGGGGCGAGTGCAGGGTCATGGTGAGCACCCGATGGACGCCGGCCGCCGCCATCAGGTCCGCGACCAGGCGTCCGCCCAGGGAGATGCGGGGCGCGTCCTTCTTGTCGGAGCGGGCGTAGGAGTAGTGCGGCATGACGACGGTGATCCGGCCCGCCGACGCCCCGCGGGCCGCGTCGCACATCAGCAGCAGCTCGACGAGATGCTCCTGCACGGGCCGGACCAGGGGCTGGACCAGGAAGACATCCCGTTCCCGGCAGTTCGCCTGGAGCTGGACCTCCAGGCAGTCATTGGCGAACCTGCTGAGTCGGGTGGGGCTCAGGGGCACGCCGAGGTGGGCACAGACCTCGGCGGCCAGCTCGGGGTGGGCACTGCCGCTGAACACGGAGATGTCTCGCACGATCGGCTCCTCGCTGATCATGTCCGGCTGGGGCGGGAGCTCTCATGCTACGGACCGGGTCCGTTTTGCCCACCCTCAGAAATGCGCGGGAGTCCCGCCCGGCCACTCGAAGCGACTCGGAGTCCCTCAGGCCCCGGGGAAACCGGTCGCCGTCTGCCGCCGGGCCCCGGACCGCTCGAAGCGGCCAACCGGGTGGAGCGGCCGCGACCGCACCGGTCGCGGCACCGGACGTCGTCACCACGGCCGCAGGCCACCGGGCCGGCGAGCCGGAGCCGTCACCCGGCGCCCCCGGGACCGCCCCGCGGCACACTCCGGCCCGCCCGCCCGGGCGACCGGTGGTCCGTCCCCCCGCTTGTCACAGGTTGTCAACAGCGCGGTCTGACGGGGCAATTGGCGGGCATCCGGACAGCAGGAAGGAGGGCCGTTCGCATGACGACTTCCATCAAGCCCGACAAGCCCACCACGCGCCTCCCCCGGCGCATGCCCGGCTGGGCCAAGGTGCTCACCGCCGTCGTGGTCGTACTCGTGGTGATGTTCGCCGGGATCCGGCTGAGCCTGCTGCCGGGACTGCGCGACTTCTTCGGCACCGAGACCCATGACCGCTCGGGCCCCGCCCTGCTGGAATCCATCCAGGACATGAGCCGTTACGACGCCGCCTCCGGCAACTTCCAGGTCGTCGTCGACCTGGAGAAGGACGCCAAGTACCTCCCCGACGCGATCCGCGGCACCCGGACCCTGTACGTCGGGGCGGGCACCGTGGACGCCTACGTCGACCTCGGCAAGCTCGGCGACAAGGACGTGACGGTCGACGAGGACCGCACCTCGGCCACGCTCCGGCTGCCGCACGCCCTGCTCGGCAAGCCGGCGCTGGACCCCGACCGCTCCTACGCGGTCTCCAAGCAGCGCGGCCTCTTCGACCGCCTCGGCGACCTCTTCTCGGACAACCCGAGCGGCGAGCAGGCCGTGCAGAAGCTGGCGGTCAAGCACATCTCCGAGGCGGCGGCGGAGAGCGAACTGACCGCCCGCGCCGAGACCAACACCACCGACATGCTCCAGGGGCTGCTGCACTCCCTCGGCTTCAAGGAGGTGAAGGTGACCTACCACACCTGACCGCCATGCAGGGGCTCGTCGCCCCGCTCGGGCGTCGCCGAGCGGGGCGCCCGTCGTGCGCGGGGAGACGGCATGCCCGGGCCGGCGCCCGGAGTACCACGGCAGCGCGAACGGAAACACGGGCCGCGGCGGGACGGACCGCATCCCCCGGCCGTTCGGGGGTAATCGCCCTACCACTCAGGGAAGTTGCAGACTGGAGGACCGGATGGCCCGTACAGCCCTAAGTCCGCTTGCCGTGTTCCGCCCACGCGCCGGCAGGACCAAGGAGCCCGCCCCGACGAAGGACGGGTCCGGGAAGTCGGGCCCGAAGCGCGCCTTCCCCTTCGGGCCGCGCTCGAAATCCGGCCCGAAGTCCGGCCCGAAGTCCGGCCCGGAATCGGGCTCGAAATCGGGCTCGAAGCCGCGCTCGAAGCCCGGCCTCAAGCCCCGCTCGAAGTCGGGACCGAAGCCCGGTTCGTCGAAGAAGGCGGAACGCGCCGAACGCCGGCCGCTGCCGCTCCCGCTCCGGCTGCTGGCGATGCTGTTCGCCTTCGCGTTCATGGTGGCCTTCGCCGTCGTGCTCGCCCGGCTCACCCTGGAGCCGTCACCCGCCTCCGTGGCACTGGTGCACTCCAACCTGCGCCCGGGCGACTCCCTGCGCGCCTACCTCGACCAGCCCGAACTCCGTGACGCGGTCAAGCAGATCGGCGGGAACATACTGCTCGGCGTGCCCTTCGGCGTCCTGGTGCCGGTGGTCGCTCCCCGGGCGCGCGGAGTCCTGCGCGTGCTGCTCCTGACCGCGACCGTCATGCTGCTGGTGGAGTTCGCCCAGGGCGCGGTGGTGACCGGACGCGCCTTCGACATCGACGACGTCATCCTCAACACCACGGGCGCCCTGATCGGTTATCTGCTCGTGGGCCGCCGGATGAGCCGTGCCGTGCACGCACGGGAACGGCATCTGCGGCGGGGCGCCCGCGAGGGAGCCTGACCGCCGTCAGCGCGGGGTCCAGGTGTACCGGTCCCCGCCCACCCATCGCACGACGTCGGGGTCGTCGAGGTCGTGGACCGTGATCCCGAACGCGGCGGCGATCTCGAGGACGTCGGTCACGTCCCTCGCCTCGCCGACCACCTCGGTGTCGATTTCCACGATGCGGAACGGCGCCGGGCCCGGCTGCACCCCGAGCACCATGATCCGCGGGTGGGAGATACGGAGACTCGCGATTTCGGTCATGACATAGAGGGTAAAGCGGATTCCACCGGTACGAATCATCCGATTTCCTGGTGCGGTCCGTGCGCGGGTGGGGAACTCTGGAGCCAGGAGGTGGCGATGGATCCCGTCGAAGCCCTGGACCGGATCGCCTTCCTGCTGGAGCGGTCCCTGGCGCCGACCTACCGGGTCCGCGCCTTCCGGACCGCGGCCGGCGTGCTGACCCCGCTGCCCGCGACGGAGGTCGCGCGGCGGGCGGCCGACGGGACGCTGGAGTCGCTCAAGGGGGTGGGCCCCAAGACCGCCCAGGTGGTGCGCGAGGCGCTCGCCGGGCAGGTCCCGGCCTACCTGGAGAAGCTGGAGGACGAGGCCGGCGGACCGCTCACGGACGGTGCGGGGGCCGGGCTGCGGGCCCTGCTGCGCGGGGACTGCCATGTCCACTCCGACTGGTCGGACGGCGGCAGTCCCATCGAGGAGATGGGCCGGGCGGCGGCCGCGCTCGGCCACGAATGGGCCGTCCTGACCGACCACTCACCCCGTCTGACGGTGGCCCGCGGGCTGTCGCCCGAGCGGCTTCGCCGGCAACTGGAGGTGGTCGAGGAGCTCAACGCGACCTGGGCGCCGTTCCGGCTGCTGACCGGCATCGAGTGCGACATCCTCGACGACGGCTCGCTGGACCAGGAGCCCGAGCTGCTGGAGCGGCTCGACGTGGTGGTCGTGTCCGTGCACTCCAAACTGCGCATGGAGTCCCGCGCGATGACGCGCCGCATGGTGAACGCCGTACGCGACCCGCACGCCGACATCCTGGGTCACTGCACCGGGCGGCTGGTCACCGGGCGGGAACGGCCGGAGTCGGAGTTCGACGCGGACGCGGTGTTCGCCGCGTGCGCCGAGTCCGGTACGGCGGTCGAGATCAACAGCCGGCCCGAGCGGCTCGACCCGCCGCGCCGGCTGCTGCGCCGGGCCGTGGAGGCGGGCGCGCTGTTCTCGGTCGACACCGACGCGCACGCGCCCGGCCAGCTGGACTGGCAGATCCTGGGCTGTGCGCGGGCCGAGGAGTGCGAGGTGCCGGAAGAGCGGATCGTCACCGCCTGGTCGCAGGCGGACCTGCTGGCCTGGACGCGGGAGGGGCGGGTGCCGGCGGGCGTGACGGGCGCCTGAGGTGGTACCCGGAGCTCGGGAGGGGGCTCGGGAGGGGGCTCGAGAGACGGGACCCGTGATGACACGCGCCGCCGTGTTCGACGTCGACGGCACCCTGGTCGACACCGACCACCTGCACGTCACCACCTGGTGGGAGGCATTCCGGCAGGCGGGCCACCGGGTCCCGATGCCCGCCGTGCACCGGGCGGTCGGACTCGGCTCCGACGATCTCGGACGACGTCGAGGAGGGCAAGCCCGCCGCGGAACCCGTGGAACACGCGCTGGAGCTGGTCGGGGCGAGCACCGAAGGAGCCGTGTTCGTCGGGGACAACGTGGGGGACATGCGCGCCGGCCGCCGGGCCGGGGTGCGCTGCGTGGGCGTCCTGTGCGGCGGCAATCCCGCGCGCCGACCTGCTGGAGGCGGGTGCGGAGGCGGTCCACGCCGACCCCGCCGAGCTCCTGGCGTCCCTGCCGGACAGCCCGCCGGCCTGAGGGACGGTGCTCCGCGCGGGCCTTCCGGGCCGGTGACACACATCACCGCGCGTGGCCGCGCCCCCGGGAACACCCATAGGAAGTCACCCGTTGAACCATTCGTGGGTGTGGACGGGACAGTGTCCCCGGGCCTCACCTTTCGCCCACAGGGACGATCGTCCGGCTGAAGCCCTGTGGAGCCTTTCGCCGACAGGCGACCGCCGTCCGCGCCCACGCTCAGACCGCCCCGACCGTGATTCCCCCGTCCGGTCGGGGCTCTCCTCTGTCCGCCCGGCTCGGACCCCACGGCTCCGCCGCCCGCACCGGAGCGCTTGACTTCGAGCGCACTCCAATCCGTAGCGTTCCGGACATGAGCGACACCGCACAGTACAAGATCGGCTCGGGCTTCGGCGCCACGAGCACCGCCGACGACGTCCTGCGGGGCATCGACCTCACCGGGAAGCTGGCCGTCGTCACCGGCGGCTACTCCGGCCTCGGGCTGGAGACCACCCGCGCACTGGCCGAGGCCGGCGCCCATGTCGTCGTGCCCGCGCGCCGCCCGGACACCGCCCGCGAGAACCTCGCCGGCCTCGAAGGCGTCGAGACGGACGCCCTCGACCTCGGCGACCTGGAGAGCGTGCGCGCCTTCGCCGACCGGTTCCTCGCCTCCGGCCGGAACATCGACCTCCTCATCGACAGCGCCGGGATCATGGCCTGCCCGGAGACCCGCGTCGGCCCCGGCTGGGAGGCCCAGTTCGCCACGAACCACCTCGGCCACTTCGCCCTCGTCAACCGTCTCTGGCCGGCGATCGAGCCCGGCGGCGCCCGGATCGTCTCCGTGTCCTCGCGCGGCCACCACTTCTCGCCGATGCGCTGGGACGACGTCCACTGGCGCGACGGCTACGACAAGTGGGAGGCGTACGGGCAGGCCAAGACCGCGAACGTGCTGTTCGCCTGCCACCTCGACCGGCTGGCCCGGGACCGCGGCGTCCGCGCGTTCTCCCTCCACCCCGGTGGCATTCTCACGCCCCTCCAGCGGCATCTGCCCAAGCAGGAGATGGTGGACCGCGGCTGGATCGACGAGGACGGGAACGTACTCGACGTCGAGGGCTTCAAGACCCCGGAGCAGGGCGCGGCCACCCAGGTGTGGGCGGCGACCTCGCCGCAGCTGGCCGGTATGGGCGGCGTCTATCTGGAGGACTGCGACATCGCCGAGCCCGCTCCGGCGGACGGCGAGCGGGTCGGCGTCAAGTCCTGGGCGACGGACCCGGAGCAGGCGGCTCGGCTGTGGGAGCTGTCGGCACGGCTGACCGGCGTGAACGCGTTCGCGTAGCCGGGCACCGGGTCAGCGGCCGGCCGCGGGCGTCCGCGGATGCGCCGCGAGGCGGTCGGTGCCGGTGAGCTGACGGTGGACGGGCCACGGGCAGGGCCGACGGCCGTGCCCCGAGGCGCTCCTCAGGCGGACGGCTCGTCGGGCACCGGGCGATCGGACCGACCGCTGCCCGCACGGGGGGCACCCTGCCGGCCGGTGCCCGACTCGTCGGTGTCGGGAACGTCCGGGGCGTCCTGCGCGGGTCCGTCGGACTCGCCGGGGCGGCCGGGCCGCTCGGGGGCGTCGACGTCCCAGGGGTCCTCTCCCCCGTCGGCCTGCTGGTCCGGCGGATCGCGCGGGATCGGCGTGCCGTTCTCGCCGGGGCCTTCGGGGCGCTGTGCGGCCACGACGTCCTCCCTTCACCGTCGCACCGCGCCTGACGCGGACGACTTCGCCGGACGGCGATCGCCCGGGTGAGAGGCGGGTACCTCCACGGTGATCACCGAAACCTCGCGGCGTGACCGGGTGCGCGGCGGCGGGCCCGGCCGGGGGCGCGGGCTCAGCGGGGCACGGGCTCGGAAGGGCGCGGGCTCAGCGCGGGGCGCGTTCCTCCAGAACCGTGCGCCAGGCGGGAGCCGGGCCGCTGGGGGTGGGCTCGGGGCGTCGGCCGCCACGGGCGAAGAAGTCGGCGAGCGGAAGGATCGCCGCGCCGACGGTGACCGCGTCGGGGCCGAGCCGTCCCAGCTCGACGGTGACCTTCTGCGCGGGGTGACGCAACGCGTACGCGGTCGCGTGGCGGCGTACGGCGGGCAGGAAACGGGCGCCGAGCTGCAGTCCGGCCCAGCCGCCGATGAGGATGCGCTCGGGCTGGAAGAGGTTGATCAGGTCGGAAAGGCCGGCGCCCAGGTACTCGGCCGTCTCCTCCAGCACCTCGAGCGCCACGGGGTCGGGCGACTCCGCGCTCTCCAGGGGGTAGGCGGCGCCGAGCATCGCCGTCAGCGCGGTCTCCTCGTCCACGCCCTCCGGCGGCCGGCCCCCCTGCTCGCGCCAGCGTTCCAGCAGCGCCTCGGCGCCCGCGTAGGCCTCCAGGCAGCCGAGGGCCCCGCACCGGCAGCGGCGGCCCCGCACCCGTACGGTCAGGTGCCCCCATTCGACGGCCCGGCCGTGTTCCACCTCGGGCGTGACGAGACAGGCGCCGACACCCGAGCCGAAGAGGACGACGACCGCGTTGTGCGCACCGCGTCCGCCGCCGAACCACATCTCGGCCTGGCCGAGGGTCTTGGCGCCGTTGTCGATGAAGTACGGCACGGTCTCGGGAAGGATGGAACGCTCGCGGAGCAGGGCCTCCAGGGGGACGGCGTCCCAGCCGATGGTCTGGCCGTGCACGACGGCTCCGCGCTCGGGGGTGTGCTCGATGATGCCGGGGACGCCGATACCGACCCCGAGCAGTTGTTCCGGACCGAGGCCGGCGGCGCCCAGCACCTCGGCGACGCCGTCCCGGATGTGACCGACGATCCCGTCGACCTCGTACCGCCGCTGCTCCAACGGCCTTTCCACCCGGGCGAGTTCGGTCAGGGTCAGGTCGAACAGCTCGATCCGCACCCGGGTCTCGCCGACGTCCACGCCGATCATGTGACCGCTGGCGGGGACGACGCGCAGCAGGATGCGGGGGCGACCGCCGTCGGAGTCGACGCTGCCCGCCTCCTCGACCAGCCCGTCGGCGACCAGGTCGGCGACGACATTGCTCACCGAGCCGGAGCTCAGGCCGGTGGCCGGGCCCAGCTCGAAACGGCTGAGGGGTCCGTCGAAGTAGAGCCGTTGCAGCACAGCCGTACGGTTGGCCCGCCTCAGGTCGCGTACCGTGCGCCCGTTCCGCCCCGTCATGTCGCTCCCCTTCACGCCCTGCCCGACCTGCAACATACCCCCGCGGGCGGGCGGCACGCGACATTCCTCCAACCCTTAGTTCACGATGTGAGCTAAGAGACGCCCGCGGACTCGATCTCGTCCAGTGCCGCCACGAGCTGCGGGGCGACCACCTTCTGCACCCACTCCTCCTGCTCCGCGCCGACCGCCCGCGGAATCGTCTCGGTCAGCATGATCAGGTAGAGGTACGCGCGGTAGAGGGCGAGACGGAGCCGGGCCGACGCGTCGAACACGGCGTGCCCTCCGGCGCCCCGGTAGCCCGCCAGGAACGCCTCGTCGTCCCTGATGTCCTGGAGCAGCGCCAGGGAGACGAAGTCGGCGAGGGGATCGCCCCAGAACATGCGCTCGCCGTCGACGAGGCCCCCGATCCGGGGCTTCGCGCCGGCCCGGTCGACCAGGATGTTGCCCGGCCACAGGTCGAAGTGGACGAGGCGGGCGACGGTCACCTCGTCGAGGGCGTCGTACGCGGCCCGCGCCACGGCGGCCACCTCGTCGGCGGGGCGGGGCAGCCGGGCGCCGTAACGGCGGGCGTCGGCGAGCACGGCGTCGAAGATCGTCGTGAACGCGGTGCGCCAGTCGGCGGCGAGCGGGCCGAAGGCGCCGGAGGGATAGCCGAAGCCCGGCCCGCTCACCCGGTGCAGCCGGGCCACCTGACCACCCAACTCCCGGCGCAGCTCGACCTGTTCGGTGGGCGTCAGTGATCCGTTCCAGGTTTCCCCCGGGCACACCGTCATCAGCAGCCACTGCTCGCCTAGCGCGATGACACGCGGTGCCGTCACTTCGGCCAGGGCCGCCCCGCGACAGAACTCCGCCTCCGCGGACAGCAGTCGGCTCTCGTGGCTCAGGCCCGGCGCCGTGGGCGCGACCTTCAGTACGTAGTGGCCGCCGTCCGTCAGACGAAGCTCCTCGACGGTGTTGTACGTGCCGCCGCCGAGCGGCCCCACGTGGGCCAGCCGGTCGGGCGGGATGCCCGCCGCCGCCAGCACGCCCCGGGCCCGCTCCCACGAATCCGTCACCCCGCCCGCTCCTTCCTCCCGGTCACCCGGCAGCGTAGACGTCCTCCCCGTGACGGCCGTCCGCGATCAGCCCGTCGGGCCACGCCCCGACGGCCGTGCCGCCGGCCCCTGGTGTGCGGTCCCGGTACAGGGTACGGAACGCCTCCCGGACACCCGGCGCCGTTCGTGAACCGTCGCCGCAGACGAGATGTCCCCGTCCCGGAGGCCGGGACGGGGACATCTGGTGTGCGGCGGGGGCCGGCCGCGGAGGGCGTCGGTGAGCGAGCCGTGGCCCGGGCAGCCCCGGGCACCGGCTCAGGGGCAGCTGAGGCGGATGTCGCCCGCGTCCGTGGTGCAGGTGTCCGTCTGGAGGCCGCCGTTGGCGGTGTCGTTGCCGGACACGTTGTCGACGGTGTTCAGGTTGTCGGTGCCGGAGTTGCCGATCAGGTTGTCGTTGCCGGGGCCCGCGGTGAGGGTGTCGTTGCCGGAGCCGCCGTCGAGGCGGTCGTTGCCGTACCCGCCGTGGACGGTGTCGTTGCCGTTGCCCGCGTCGACGGTGTCGTCGCCGCCGAGGGCACAGATCACGTCGTTGCCGAAGGTGCCGGTGATGGTGTCGTTGCCGCTGGTGCCGACCCGGGTGCAGCCGCGCGCATTGTTGACCGTGGTGGTCGCCGTGGCGGTGTTGTTGCCGGGGTTCGGGTCGGTCTGGGCGGCACCGGCCGTGGCGCGGTCGGTGAGGGTGCCGGTGGCCCGTGGTTCGGCGGCGACCGTCACCGTGGCGGCGGCTCCCGGGGCGAGGGTGCCGAGGGAACAGCTCGCGGTGGTGGCGGTGGTGGTGCAGGTGCCGGAACCGGTCGTCGCCGAGACGACCGAGGCGGCGACGCCGCTGAGCGTGTCGGACAGGGAGACATTGGTGGCGGAGGCGGTGGTGCTGTTGTTGGTCACCCGTACCGTGTAGGTCGCCCGGTCACCGATGCTGACCGTGGTGGGACCGGACTTCGTCACCGACAGGTCCACTCCGGGCGGTGGCGGCGGGGAGCCACCGCCCTCGAAGCGGGCCAGGGCGAGGTCGTTGCCCGGGCCGGGAAAGACCGGCGGCGGTCACCGTGTCGCTGCCGCGCCGGTCGAACATGTGCTGTGAACATGTTCGACAGCCTTCCGCCGTCCGCACCCGCCGACGGCCACCACGAGCGGCGTTGCCCTCACCGGACGCAGGAATCCATCCGAGCGGGTGAGCGCGGTCCGGACGGCTTCCCACACCGCCGTCCGGGGGCGCCGAGGTCCTGGCAGGCGGCGTCGAGCAGAACGGCCGGGTGCCGCCCGCGCAGACAGCCGGTCACGGCGGAGGCGTGGCCGCCCGTCCCGCCGCGCCCTCAGGTCGCGCGCGGGGACCAGCGCGGGTCGCGGCCGAGGAAGGCCAGCAGCGTCGCCGACCGGTCGTGGCCGTCCGGGGTCTCGCGCGCCGGGGCGAAGACCTTGAACGAGTCGCGCAGGTGGTCCACGAGGTGTGCCGCCGTCGGCTCGATCCCTTCGGCCGTCTCGGCCGGCAGGGGGCGGTCCTGGCCGGTGGCCACGGCGATGTCCCAGGCGTGCACGGCCGCGTCCATCGCGGCGGCGCCGATCGCGAGGGGCAGTGGCAGCGGGCCCAGCGGTGTCGGCACCTGCTCGGTGTCCGCGGGCAGCCCGGCGTACGCCTCGGCCACCGCGTCCAGCACCTTCGCCAGCTCGGCCACCGGGTCGCCGTCGAGCGCGTCCGCCGGGTGGAACGGGTCGCTGTCGGGCTGCCCGCCGCTCAGCGCGAGGCCGTAGCCCTGCTGGTCGATGCGGGCGTGGTTGAGCACCTGGCGTACCGTCCACGCGTCGCACGGCGTCGCCGCGCCCCACTGTCCGTCGCCGACCGCCGCGACCACCTCACGCAGGTAGGCGTGCGCCCTCGTGAGGACCTCGATGCCCGGTGTGCCCACCCCGTCGGCCCGGTCGGCCGTGGCCGTCTCCTCGGCCCCGGCAGCCTTGTCCGCCATGGAGCTTCCCCCTCCGCTTCATGTACCCGGTGTCTTCCCCGGCTGATGAGAACAATCTAGGCTCACTTGAGGACAGTTACGGTCCTCGATGCAGCCGATCGACGCAGCCGGTCGCCCGTCGCGTGCCGCGAGGTGGTGAAGAAACGTTCGAGGCCGGGGGGTAAGGGGAACTGGACTGTCGATGCAAGAAGTACGTGAGCGAGCGGCACCGCTCGTGCGATTGGTACAGCGCCACCGGGAACCCGTCGTCGTCCAGGCAGTGCGGTCCGCCACCGCGGCGACGATCGCCTATGTCATCGCCCTGCGCCTGAGCCCCGAGGCGCTGCCCCTCACCGCGCCGCTGACCGCGCTGCTCGTCGTCCAGGTCACCCTGTACGCGACGCTCACCAACGGGATCCGCCGGGTGAACGCGGTGGTCGCCGGTGTGCTGGTGGCCATCGCGTTCAGCCTCCTGGTGGGCCTGACCTGGTGGAGCCTCGCGCTGCTGATCGTGTCCTCGCTCGCGGTGGGGCATCTGGTGCGGGTCGACGAGTACGTCCCCGAAGTCGCGATCAGCGCCATGCTGGTGCTGGGCGTGACCACCGTCGGGGACACGGCGTGGGCGCGTGTGGTGGAGACGCTGATCGGCGCGTTCGTCGGGCTCGGCTGCAATCTGCTACTGCCGCCCCCGGTGTGGGTGGAGGAGGCGGGCGAGTCCATCGAGGGTCTGGCCCGCCGGCTGCGCCGGCTGATGCTGCGCATCGGCGAGGAGGCTTCGGACCGTACCCCGGTGGAGCAGGCGGCCGCCCGGCTGCACGAGGCGCGCCGTCTGGACCACGACATCGTCGAGGTGGACGCGGCCCTGCGGCAGGCCGAGGACAGTCTGCGGTTCAATCCGCGCGTGCGGGAGGGGCTGCTGCACCGGGTGGTGCTGCGCACCGGTCTGGACACGCTGGAGATCTGCACCGTCGTGCTGCGGGTGCTCGCCCGGACCCTCACCGATCTCGCCAAGGAGCGCGAGCCGCATCCGCTGTTCCCGGCCGGGACCGGCGAGGTGGTGGAGCGGCTGCTGTCCGAGATCGCCGACGCCGTGGTCAGCTTCGCGGTGCTGGTGACCACCAGCGTCAGCCTCAACGCGGACGCCGCCGAGGAGCGGCTCACCGCCGAACTGCGGCAGGCCGCGGCCACCCGCGACAAGCTCGCCCAGCTGCTGCTGGAGCAGCTCCAGCACGACGCCCGCCAGTGGCAGCTGCACGGGGCGGTGCTGACCGAGGCCACCCGCATCATCGACGAGCTCGACACCGAGCACCGCTCCCGCCGGCTCCTGGAGGAGCTGGACCGCAACAGCCGTGAGGAGCGTGAGCGCCGGCCGGGGCTGTACCGGCTGAGGCAGCGGCTGCGCGTTCCGGCCCGGCTGCGACGGAAGCGGTCCGGCGATCCCCGTCGTGCCCGGTGATGTGCGCGACGACGAGGGCAGAACGCGGACGGCCGACACCACCGTACGGATCGGCGGGGACACGCTGAGGCTGCCGGTGCCGGTGCCGGGTGGGGTGGTGGTCCGGTGCATGCGGACGCTGCGGCTGCCGGAGCGGGGCACGCACGACCTGCCGTCCGGCCTCGGGGTGTTCCCGTCCGGCGGGTTTCCGACCACACCGGCACCGTGCCCGCCGAGTGCCCGCCGAGTGCCCGCCGAGTGGCTGACGCGCGGTGGCGTGCCGCTGCCGACGCCGCCGGGGTCCGCTTTTGCGTTCGACGGCCGGTCCGGGTCAAGGTGGCTGTCACGGCGGAGGCATACGACGACCTGAGGTGCGGGCATGGGCAGTGGGACGGAAGCGGCACGCCGGGGGTCGCCCCGGCCCGGGCCGGGCCGGGAGCCCGGCGGAGGCTGGACCAGGCGCCGTTTCGTCGGGATGCTCGGCGGCACGGCCGCCGCGTCGGCTCTCGCCGGCTGCGGGGGTGCCGACGAAGGCGGCCAGGCCACGGCCCCGGACTCACCGCAGGCCGCGCCGTCCGGGCCGCCGTCCTCGTCGGCGTCCGCCGCCCCGGGGGCCTCGCGGGGTTCCTCCGGGCCCCGGGCCCTCTACCTGGGCACCTACACCTCCGCCGAGGGCGGCGGGAAGGGCGTCGGGGTCGCCTCGTACGACCCCGCCTCGGGGCGGATCACCGGCCGGGGCACGATCACCGGCGTCCAGGACCCGTCGTACCTCGCGGCGCATCCGGACGGCGCAACGCTGTACGCGGTCGCCGAACGTGAGCGGGGTGCCGTGACCGCCGTGCGGCTGTCCGACGGGAAGGTGCTGGGCAGCCGGCCGACGGGCGGGGCGCACACATGCCATCTGTCGGTCCATCCGGGCGGCCGGTGGCTGCTGAGCGCCGACTACGGCTCGGGCAGCGTGGCCGTGCACCCGATCGACGCCTCGGGGGCGCTCGGTGAGCGCACCGACCAGGTGACGCACAACCGTCCGGCGCCCCGGTCGGGCCAGCAGGGGCCGCACGCGCACCAGTTCATCACGGCTCCGGACGGCGGCCATGTCCTCGCCGTCGACTTCGGCACCGACACGGTGTACAGCTACCGGCTGGACGAGCGGGCCGGGACGCTCACGGAGGTCGCGCAGGCGCACACCCGGGCGGGCGCCGGTCCGCGCCACCTCACGTTCCATCCCGGCGGCCGGTACGCCTACCTCGCCGACGAGGCGGACGACACGGTCGCGGTCTGCGGGTACGAGCCGTCGAGCGGCCGGCTGACGATCGGGAGGCCGCAGTCCACGGGCGCGAAGGCGGACACCAACTACCCGGCGCAGCTGGCGGTCACGCCGGACGGCGCGTACGCCTTCCTCGCCAACCGCGGGGACAACACCCTCGCCCGCTACGCGGTGGAGGCGGACGGGGCCCGGCTGCGGCTGCTCGGCACGGTGCCGGTGGAAGGCGACTTCCCCCGGCAGATCGCCCTCTCGCCGGACGGCGGCCTGCTGTTCGCCGCCAACCAGCGCTCCGGCACGGTCAGCGTGTTCCGGGTGGACGGCGCCGACGGTGGACTGCGGCTCGCGGGCGAGCCGTTCGCGTCACCCGTCGCCGTCTGTGCGCTGCCGCTGTAGGGCGCGGGGGCAGGCGGCGGCCGCCGCCTGGGTGAGCAGGACGTGCATGCGCTCGGTGAGCTGGCCGACGTCGTCGGCGGGCGCGTGGAAGGGCAGGCGTACGTCGCCGTGGGCGCGGGCGCGCTCGATGCGCAGGGTCAGCCCGTGCCGGTCGACGGCGAGCGGCTGGACCCGGACGGCGCCGTGCAGACTGTCCCGCTGGACGAGCCGGGTGAGCCGCTCCACCGCGTCGGGGTGGGCGTCGGCGAGATGCGTGAGCAGCTGTGCCTCGGCGGTGGCGAGCGGGTCGGGCTCGGCGCCGGCGAACTCATCGAGGTCGACGACGACCGCGCCGGTGGGCTCCTTGAGCACGACGCGGGTGGCGTGGAAGGCGAGATGGCCGTCCTCGGGGGTGAACCAGCCGGCCAGCCAGAGCCGGGCGCGGATCCGGCCGCGTACGGGAACGGGCGCCACGTCCGCGAACTCCAGCACGGCGGACGGCTCGCCGCGGGGCGCGCAGATCGCGGCCGTGAGCAGGGCGCTGTCCTCGGGGACGTGCAGGATCACCCGGCCGTGCTCGTCGACGGTGTGCGCGCCGACGAACTCCTCGCGCCCGCCGTCCGCGGTCACCGCGCAGGACCATGAGGCCGCGAGTACCGAACGGGCCCGCTCGGCAGCGGCAGGCACGGCCGCCCAGCTTTGGCTGTCACCCATTCCAAAACCTCCTTAGGTAAGGCTTGCCTAACCTATCGGAGATCCGGACGTTCGCCAACCATGAGCGCGTCTCGTCGCATGCGGACATCGGCCACCGGCCCTCGCGGCCGTGGCCTGACCGTGGCCGTGGCCGTGACCGTGGCCGTGACCATGGCCGTCCCGTCGATGATCACACCGGGCCTGCGATGACCCCCAGCAGCGCCCGCGCGCACAACTCCCCCACCTGTTCCCGCGACAGGTCCGACCCCCGCAGCCACTCCAGGCAGACCGCCGTCGTGAACGCCAGCCAGCCGCGCACCGCCAGCCGCACGTCGGGGCGCCCCTCGAAGACCGGACCGAACTCCGGGTCGGCGCCGAGCGCCGCCAGGATCTGCCGCTCCTGCGCCGCGAGCGCCCGCCGGTAGACCCGGCGCACGGCCTGGTCGCCGGAGGCGTCGGCACGGTGGAAGGCCCGGTAGCCGTGCGCGTGGGCCGCCACGTACGCCAGATAGGTGTCGAGGCCGGACGCCAGCTGCTCGCGGACCGGGATGCCGGGAACCGCCGCCGTCATACGCAGCATGCGCTCGCTCTCGCGCTCCACGACCGCCGCGAAGAAGTCCCGCTTGGTCGGGAAGTAGTGGTACAGCAGCCCGCGGGAGACCCCGGCGATCTCGGCGACCTGCTCGATCCACACGTCGTCGTACGGGCTCTCCGAGAACAGCCGCGCACCCACCGACAGGAGCTGTTCCCTGCGCTCCTCGGTGCTGAGTCGGCGCCGGGTGCGCTCCCCCTGGTTCGCGGCCATGCCCGCACTTTACTTGACGTCGGTTCAACAGCGGCACCAGACTGAGCCCGCTATTGAACCCACGTACAACATGCTCAACCTGCCGCTGCATCAAGGGAGATCGCGTCATGGCGGAGACGACGGGGACTGCAGGGACGACGGGGACGACAGGCGGACCGGCCGCGTCGGAGACGACGGGGTCCGCGACGGCGGACACCCTGCCGAAGGGGTTCCGCAGCGCGGAGTTCGGCTGGCCCGAGCTGGAGCGCATACCGCATCCGCCGCGCCGGGTCCCCCTGCTCGGCGACGTCCTGGGCGCGAGCCGGCGCACACCCCTCCAGGACTCCCTGCGGTACGCCGGGCGGCTGGGGCCGATCTTCCGCCGCAAGGCGTTCAACCGGGAGTTCGTGTTCGTCTGGGGCTCCGCCCTGGCCGCCGACATGGCGGACGAGACGCGGTTCGCCAAGCATGTGGGGCTGGGCATCGCCAACCTGCGGCCCGTCGTCGGGGACGCCCTGTTCACGGCGTACAACCACGAGCCGAACTGGCAGCTGGCGCACGACGTCCTGGCCCCGGGGTTCAGCCGCGAGGCGATGGCGGCCTACCACCCGATGATGCTGGACGTGGCGGAGCGGCTCACCGGCCACTGGGACCGGGAGCTGGCCGCGGGCCGGGCCGTGGACGTGCCCGGCGACATGACCAAACTGACCCTGGAGACGATCGCCCGCACCGGCTTCGGGCACGACTTCGCGTCCTTCGAGCGGACCCGGCCGCACCCCTTCGTGACGGCGATGGTGGGCACCCTCACCTATGCGCAGCGCCTCAACACCGTGCCCTCCCCCGCCCTGTTGCGGCGGGCCACGCGCCGCAACGAGGCCGACATCGCCCATCTGAACCGCACGGTCGACGAGCTGGTGCGGGCGCGCCGCGACGGCGGCGGCGGCGACGGCGACCTGCTCGACCGGATGCTCGACACCGCCCACCCCACGACGGGCGAACGGCTGTCGGCGCAGAACGTGCGGCGCCAGGTCGTCACCTTCCTGGTCGCCGGCCACGAGACCACCTCGGGCGCGCTCTCCTTCGCCCTGCACTACCTCTCCCTCAACCCCCGCATCGCGGCCCGCGCCCGCGCCGAGGTGGACCGGGTGTGGGGGGACGCGCCCGTACCGGGGTACGAGCAGGTCGCGAAGCTGCGCTATGTCCGCAGGGTCCTCGACGAGGCGCTGCGGCTGTGGCCGACGGCGCCCGCGTTCGCCCGCGAGGCCCGGGCGGACACCGTGCTGGGCGGGGAGCATCCGATACGGCGGGGCGGATGGGCGCTGATCCTGACGGCCATGCTGCACCGGGATCCCGAGGCGTGGGGGCCGGACGCCGACCGGTTCGACCCGGACCGGTTCGACGCGGCCGCCGTACGCGCGCGGGCCCCGCACACCTTCAAGCCGTTCGGCACCGGGGCCCGGGCCTGCATCGGACGGCAGTTCGCGCTGCACGAGGCCACGCTGGTGCTCGGGCTGCTGCTGCGCCGCTACGAGCTGCGGCCCGACCCGGCGTACCGGCTGCGGGTCACGGAACGGCTGACGCTGATGCCGGAGGGGCTGCGGATGCACCTGGAACGGCGGACGCCGACACAGACGCCGACACAGCCGCCGGCACAGCCACAGCCACAGACGCCCACGCCGTCCGGCGGGCCGGGCGGCGAGGAGCGCGCGGCGACGGCGCCCTCAGAGCCGCGCTGTCCAGTGCACGGGGCGGGTGACTGACTCCGGCAGCCTGGTCCCCGCGCTCCCCCGGGCCGCGTTCAGCTGCGGCTGCGTCAGGAAGAACGCGTCGGTCAGGTCGGCGTCGGCGAGGCCGGTGTCGCGCAGGTCCGCGCCGATCAGATCCGCCCCGCGCAGATCCGCGCCGGTGAGGTCGGCGGCGATCAGACAGGCCCCGCGGAGGTTCGCGCCCCGCAGGTCGGCACCCCGGAGACGGGCGCCCATCAGGTCGGCGCCCCGGCGCTCCTTCCTGCGTCCGCGGATGCCCGCCCGGGCCAGTTCGCTGGTCCTCAGCAGCAGGACGTTGACGTCCTGCCGGTGCGCCGGGACGTCGAGGGCGATCAGCTCGTCCGGGGCCAGCCGGGTGAGTTCCTCGGTCTTCGCCAGGGTCCGGCGCAGATCGCCGTGGATCGGGCGGGCGGCGGGGAGGCCGAGCGCCTCGGTGAGATACCAGAGGAGTTCGTGGAGCTGCCGGACGACCGGGAACACCTCGGACATCCGCCGGGCGTCCGCGGGCTCCGCCGTACGCCGGTCCCGGCCGCCGAAGGTGAGCTGCGAGACCTTCTGCCCCGCGCCGAAGCAGTCGTAGACCGTGCAGCCGGTGAAACCGCTCTGCCGCAGTCGCGCGTGGATCCCGCAGCGATGGTCCTCGCCGAGGTTGGGGCACTCCCTGCCCGCGGGCTTGTCGATCGCGAAGTCCGCGGAGCGGGCGAAGGGCAGGGCCACGCAGCACAGTCCGAAACAGTTCTCGCAGTCGCCGCGCAGTGCGGTCCTGTCCCTCGTCTTGTCGTGGACGCCGTCCGGCTCGTCTTGCATGCCGTCCAGCGTACTGACCGGCCCGGCTACCGGTTGAACAGCTCGAACGCCACGGCCGGCCTGCCGCCGAACCGCTCGCCCACCGACTTCGCCACCCCGGTCAGGAACCCCCGTACGTAGCTCTCCGGCTCCTCGTCGGTCAGCGCCTCGATGTAGGCGCGGTGTTCGAGCAGCGAGCCCACGGCCCGCTCCAGTCCCGCGGTCGCGTCCACCGCGTGGGTGGGCGTCGAGGAGCCGGCCACCGCGACCCAGCGCACGCCGTTCCAGGGCTCCAGGCCCCGCTCGAGAAGTTCCGGGAAGATCCAGCGGTTCCCCGCGTCCCCGGCGGCGTCGAGGGTGGCGCGGCCGACCGCGACATGGTCGGGGGTGTTCCAGGCGACCCCGCCCCAGGTGTCGCGGTGGTTGAGGGTGATCACCAGCTCGGGGCGGTGCCTGCGGATCGCGGCGGCGATGTCGCGGCGCAGGGCGGGGCCGTACTCGACGACGCCGTCCCGGTGGTCCAGGAACTCGACCGCCGACACGCCCACCACGGCGGCACTGGCCCGCTGCTCCCGCTCGCGCAGCGGACCGCACTCGGCGGGCGCGAGGGTGTCGATGCCCGCCTCGCCCCGGGTCGCCAGCACATAGGCGACCTCGCGGCCCGCGTCGGTCCAGGCGGCGACCGCCGCGGAGCACCCGTACTCGAGGTCGTCCGGGTGCGCCACCACGGCCAGGGCGCGCTCCCAGTCCTCGGGCATGGGCCGGAGCTGGGTGATCGTCGGCTCGGTCATGACCGCAGACTAGACCGGTGACGGGGCTGTCACACCTCGTCGCGGGCCAGGGCGAGCAGCCGGTCCAGGACACGGGGGCCGCCGGCCCGGACGCCGTCGTGCTCGAACTCGTCGGTGACCCAGGTGCGCAGGCCGCGGATGGCGCGGGCGGTGCGCAGGGAGTGGGCGGTGTCGACGTACAGGTCGTCGTGGTAGATCGCCGCCGCGACCGGGACCTCGTTGGCGGCGAGGCGCGCGGAGTCGTACAGCGGCGGCCAGTCGGTGCGGGCGGCGAGGAGTTCGGCGGTCTCGCGGAGCGGGCGCAGCGCGGGGTCGGTGTCGAACATCCAGGGGTGGACCGTCTCGCCGGTGAGCAGCAGCGGTCCGTCACCGGTGAGCGCCTTCGCCGCGTCGAACTGCGGGAACTCGGCGCGCACCCGGTCGGCGGCCCAGGCGGTGGGGCGGCCGTCCTGGCCGTAGATCGCCTCGTGGACCAGGGCGTAGAGAGGGTGTCCGGCGTAGGAGAGCTGGCCCTGCATCTCCTCCTGGAAGGCGTCGGACAGCGCCGGGCCGTGCGGGGTGGGGACGAAGGCCTCTTCGAGGAGGTGGTGCAGGCGGTGGCTGCCCTCGCCGCCGCCGAGGAGGATACCGAGCGTCTGGAAGGCCTCGACGGTGAGGCGGTAGCCGTTCGGGAGGGTCACCTCGTGGTGAAGGAGGTGGTCGGCGATACGGCGGACGCGCTCGACGTCCTGCGGGTAGCGCGCGTAGTGCGCGGCGACCTTGCGCTCCATGCGCGGGTAGGCGGCGCGGTACACGTCGTCGGCGTGCGCGTCGAGGGCGGGCAGACCGCCGGTGATCAGGGCGGCGGCCAGGCCCTCGGGTGCGAGGGAGAGGTAGGCGACCGTGCAGAAGCCGCCGAAGCTCTGGCCGAGCACGGTCCAGGGGGCGCCGCCGGTGACCTCCGGGCGGATCAGCTCGCAGTCGCGGACGATGGAGTCGGCGCGGAAGTGCGCCAGGTAGCCGGCCTGTTCGGCCGGGCCGCCGCGCAGCGGGAGCGTCTGGCGGTTGGCCGGGGTGGAGTGGCCGGTGCCGCGCTGGTCGAGGAGGAGGACGCGGTACTCCTTCAGCGCGCGTCCGAGCCAGGCCGGCCTGCCGACGAACCGGTTGGCGCCGAAGCCGGGGCCGCCCTGGAGGTAGAGCAGCCAGGGCAGGTCCTGGTCCGCCTTCTCGCTCGCGACGACCTCGCGGGCGTAGAGCCCGATCGTCTCCCCGTCCGGGTCGGCGTGGTCGAGGGGGACGGTGAAGCGACGGTCGGTGAGGACGACGCCGGGCTGGCGGTAGCTGACGGACAAGGGAGGCTCCCGGGACGATCGGTGTAAGGGCCGCGTCCCAGTTCAGCACATGTCCGGACGGTGCAGGAGCCCGGGGGATCATGAACAGCTACTGAACGGGCACTCAGCGCGGTACTGAACCGCCGCTCAGCGCGCCGAGAGGCTGGACCTGCGCACCACCAGCTCCGGCTGGAGCACCACCCGCCGGTGTTCGTGCCGGCCGGCGCCCGCCCCGCCCGCTCCGCCCTCTTCGGTCTCCTCGAGCAGCATCTCGGCGGCCAGGGCGCCCATGGTGACGGCGGGCTGCCGGACCGAGGTGAGGGGGACGGCCGCGGCGGCCGCGAACTCGATGTCGTCGTAGCCGACGATGGCCAGGTCCTCCGGTACCTTCACCCCCGCCGAGTACATCGCCTGGAGCACGCCGAGGGCGAGCAGGTCGTTGGCGCAGAACACGGCGGTCGGGCGGCGGTCGCCGAGGCCCAGCAGGCGGGCGCCCGCGTCCCGCCCGGCGGCCACGTCGAGCCGTTCGGTGGGCAGCTCGCGCAGGCATTCCGGGCCGAGGCCCGCCTCGGCGAGCGCGTTCAGGGCTCCGGTGCGGCGGTCGCGGACCTGGGTGAAACCGGGCGGGCCGCTGACATAGGCGATCGAGCGGTGTCCGGCGTCGATCAGATGCCGGACGGCGAGCGCGCCGCCCGCCACGTCGTCCACGGACACCGAGCACTCGGTGGTGCCCTCGGAGACCCGGTCGACGAGGACGAAGGGGATGCCGTGCCGGCGGAAGGAGGCGATGTTGCGGCCGGTCGCGTCGGCCGGGGTGAGCAGCACGCCCCGCACCCGCTGCTCGGCGAAGAGCGACAGGTACTCGGCCTCCTCGCCGGCGCTCTCGGCGCTGTTGCAGACCATCACACCGAGCCCGGCGTCGCGGGCGGCCCGCTCGGCGCCGCGGGCGACGTCGACGAAGAAGGGGTTGCCCATGTCGAGGACGAGCAGCCCCATGATCCGGCTGCGTCCCGCGCGCAACTGACGGGCGGACTCGCTGCGCACGTAGCCGAGCCGGTCTATCGCCGAGAGCACGCGCGCCCGGGTCTCGGTGGCGACGGTGTCGGGGCGGTTGATGACGTTCGACACCGTGCCGACGGAGACTCCGGCGGCACGGGCGACGTCCTTGATTCCCACCGGCTGGGCCATCAGGCGGGGACCTCCAGGTGAACGGGGTACGGCGGGACGGCCTTCACATTACCGTCACCCCGCCGCGCCCCTGTCCGAGTACGGATTCGGGTCATGCGGGCAGTGCGAAGTCGACGACGTGGAGCGCCGAGGGGGTCGTCCCGCTCGACTTCTCCTGGTACATGAACGACAGCACGTTGTCGGCCTTGACGCGCAGTTCGTCGATCACGACCTCGCCGAAGGCGTTGAGGCCGCTGCCGTCGAAGAGCACGGTCCAGTCGGTGTAGCCGGAGGCCTTGGAGGCGCCGGCGATCCGGCCGAAGGGGAAGATCGCGTACGCGTTGTCGTACTTGTCCAGGACCAGCTTGGTGCGCTGGCTGGAGCCGAGGACGACGGGGATCTCCGTCTTCTGCCAGCTCCCGGAGGAGTTCTTGCGCAGATGGAAGGCGCGGCCGTTGGCGGTGCGGTCGGCGACGTAGCCGGTGGTGCACTGGCCGAAGCGGCCGGGCACGTAGCTGATGATCGCGTGCGGGAGGCCGGTGGAGTCGGTGGCCTGGCTCTCCTGGTTCATCAGGGAGTGGTCGGGGTTGAGCGCGTCCACGACGAGTCCGGCGTCCGTGACGGCGACCTTGTCGGAGCCGCCCGTGGTGCCGACGACGGCGCCCGCGTTGTTGAGCCAGGTGCGGCCGCGGTCGGTGGAGTGGACGTAGCCGGTGTCGTGGTTGGTGATGCCGCCGCTGGAGCACATCACGGCGCCGTTCTGCTCGCGCCAGGTGAAGAAGGAGTGCAGCCGGCCGTTGACGTCGTAGTCGATGCCGTGCAGGTACATGTTGCGCACGGTCGAGGAGCCGTGCTCGCTGGTGTAGGTGCCGGTGGAGCTGGACCACTCACCGAGGTTCGTCCAGCTCGAACCGTCGTATTCCGCAAGGGCGTTGCGGCCGTTGCCCGAGATGCCGACCCGGTAGCTGAGCTGGAGCCTGCCCTCGGGGGTGGCGAGGAACTGCGGGTAGGTGAACTGGGTGGTGAGCGCGAGACCGTCGAGGGTGGTCTGCACGGCGCCGAAGACGGACGACGTCCAGGCGGTGGCCGCCGGGTTGTCCAGGAGTCCGGCAACCGACTTCACGTAGAAGAAGCCGTCGCTGTGGGAGTCCATGTTGAGGTGCAGACGGCCGTCGGTCTTCGAGACGCCCATGGAGATGACGTTGTGCGAGTCGCTCGCCTTGAGCTGGTGGGCGAGGGTGACCGTGGACCAGGTGGTGCCGCCGAGGACGCGGCGGGCGACGACCGCGTTCTTGGTGGAGGTGTACCAGGCGGCGTACTGGTAGCCCTTGTAGGTCAACAGTCCGTTCTTCTGGAACGAGTTGTTGTTGACCAGGCCGTCGTAGGACACGAAGAACACGGCCGTGGCGTCGAGTCGGGTGGTGGCCTTCTTGGTGACCGAGGGGCCGGGGTCGGCGGCGCGTGCGGTGCCGGCGGCGAGTACGGGGGACGCCGCGGCGCTGAGGAGAGCGCCGGCCAGCAGGGTGCGTCGTCTCATCTCGGGGGACTCCATCGTCTGCGAGAGCGGGAAACGGAGGGGGACAGAGGGAAACGCCAGGGGGGACGGGGGTGTCAGGCGAGGTGGAACACCTCGGTGAGAGGCTTCATCGCCTCGTCGGGCCGGGCTCCGTCGAGGGACTCGAAGAACGGGGCCATCTCCGCCTGCCAACGGGCGTTGACATCGGCGGCCTCCATGCCGGCCTGGGCGGCGGCGAAGTCCTCGGTCTCCAGATAGCCGACGAGCAGGCCGTCGTCTCTCAGGAACAGGGAGTAGTTGTGCCAGCCGGTGGCCGAGAGAGCTTCCAGCATCTCCGGCCACACGGCGGCATGACGTTCGCGGTACTCGGCGAGCCGGTCCTGACGGACCTTGAGCAGGAAACAGACGCGCTGCATGAAGTACCGCTCCTCGTGCGTGTGGGGGGGGGTGGGGCGACCGGCGACTAGAAGTTGAACTGGTCGATGTTCTTGGCGTCGAACACCGTCGGCTTGCCGAGGCTGATCACGCCGTCCTTGCCGATGGTGTACGTGGTGGTGCCGGCCTTGAAGGTCTCACCCTCCGCGCCGGTGATCTGGCCCGAGACCAGCGCCACCGCCGTCTGGGCGGCCAGCGCGCCGAGCTTCGCCGGGTCCCACAGCTCGAAGGCCTCGACGGTGCCGTTCTTGACGTAGGTGCGCATGTCGTTCGGGGTGCCGAGACCGGTCAGCTTGACCTTGCCCTTGTACTTGGAGCCCGACAGGTACTGGGCGGCCGCCTTGATGCCGACGGTGGTCGGGGAGATGATCCCCTTCAGGTTCGGGTACTCCTGGAGCAGGCCCTGGGTCTGCTGGAAGGACTTCTGGGCGTCGTCGTCGCCGTACGCGACCTTGACGAGCTTGATGTCCTTGTACTTGGCGTCCTTCAGCTCGTCCTTCATGAAGTCGATCCAGGTGTTCTGGTTCGTCGCGGTCTGCGCGGCGGACAGGATCGCGATCTCGCCCTTGTAGCCGATCTGTTCGGCGAGCAGCTGCACCTCGGTACGGCCCAGGTCCTCGGCGGACGCCTGCGAGACGAAGGCGTTGCGGCACTCGGGGTTGGTGTCCGAGTCGTAGGTGACGACCTTGATCTTGTTGCTCATGGCCTGCTTGAGCGCGGTGCACAGGGCGCCCGGGTCCTGGGCGGACACGGCTATCGCGTCGACCTGCTGCTGGGTGAGCGTGTTGACGTAGGAGACCTGGCCGGAGGTGTCGGTGCCGCTGCTGGTGCCGACCTCCTTGTAGCTGGAGCCCAGCTCCTTCAGAGCCGCCTCGCCGCCCTTGTCGGAGCTGGTGAAGTACGGGTTGTTGACCTGCTTGGGCAGGAAGCCGACGGTCAGGCCCTTCTTGGTGGCCGCGTTCGGGTCGGCCTTGCCGGCCGAGGCGGCCGCGCCGGTGCTCTCGTTCTTCACGTCCTCCTTGGTCGTGCCGCCGCAGGCGGTGGCGGCGAGCGCGAGGGAGGAGACGGCGGCGAGGGCCGCACAGGCACGACGGAGGGATGACTTGCGCATCACGGGGTTCCTTTACGAGGTGTGCGAGGCGGAGTTAAGCCGTCGGAGTCGGGGCCGTGGCTCTACGGCCCGCCCGTGCGACGGAGATCTGCCGTGCGACCCGGGGGCCGAGCACGGAGACGACGAGCAGGACGCCGGTGACGACGATCTGCGACTGTGCGGAGACGTCCTGGAGGCTCATCACGTTCTGCGCGGCGCCGAGCAGGAAGACTCCCGCGATCGCGCCGCCGAGCGTGCCCTTGCCGCCGTCGAAGTCGATACCGCCGAGCAGGACGGCCGCGATGACGGAGAGTTCGAGGCCGGTGGCGTTGTCGTAGCGGGCGCTGGCGTAGTGCAGGGCCCAGAAGATGCCGGTGAGGGAGGCCAGCAGGCCGGTCACCGTGAACAGGATCAGCTTGTGCCGCCTGACCCGGATGCCGGCGAACCGGGCGGCCTCCTCGCTGGCGCCGATCGCGAACAGCGAGCGGCCGAACGGGGTGGCGTGCAGGACGACCACGGCGATCGCGAGCAGGACGACGAAGGGCAGGAAGGCCTGCGGCAGGAAGGTGTCCCCGAGCCGGCCGGCCGCGAAGTCCAGGTACTGGGTGGGGAAGTCGGTGACCGCGTCGGAGCCGAGCACGATCTGCGCGATGCCCCGGTAGGCGGCCATGGTGCCGATGGTGACGGCGAGCGAGGGAAGCCCGAGACGGGTCACGAGCAGGCCGTTGACGAGCCCGCACACCACGCCGAGCAGCAGGCAGATCGGGATGATCGCCTCGATCGTCAGGCCCTGGTTCCACAGGGCGCCCATCACCGCGCCGGACAGCCCGGC
This sequence comes from Streptomyces sp. NPDC002884, assembly GCF_040295245.1. Classification (NCBI taxonomy): domain Bacteria; kingdom Bacillati; phylum Actinomycetota; class Actinomycetes; order Kitasatosporales; family Streptomycetaceae; genus Streptomyces; species Streptomyces sp. NPDC002884. The sequence continues at coordinate 347,997 of NZ_JBEOVB010000003.1, forward strand.
GGTGGAGGCGACGGACAGGTCGATCTCGCCGGAGACGACCAGCAGGGTCATCGGCAGCGCGATGAGTGCGATGGGCAGGGTGTTGCCGATGAGGAACGACAGGTTGAGGGCGTTGCCGAAGCCGTCCACGAAGGAGAACGAGAACAGCAGCAGGACGATCAGGAGGGCGCCGACGACCGTGTCCCAGCGGACGGCGCGGGTGAGCGACTCAGGCATGGCCGGCGTCTCCCTTCTTGACGGTGGTCTTCTCGGGGGCGGTGGTGGTCCTGGCCGCGGCCGACTTCTTCTTCAGCGCGGACGCCACCCGCAGGGCGACGACCCGGTCGACCGCGATGGCCAGCAGGAGCAGCACGCCGTTGATGGCGAGCACCCAGACCGAGCTGACGCCGAGCGCGGGCAGGACGCTGTTGATGGAGGTGAGCAGCAGCGCGCCGAGGGCGGCGCCGTAGACGCTGCCGGAGCCGCCGGTGAAGACGACGCCGCCGACCACCACCGCGCTGACGACGGTGAGTTCGTAGCCGTTGCCGGTCCCGGAGTCGACGTTCCCGAACCGGGCCAGGTACATCGCTCCGGCGAGGCCGGCGAGGCCGCCGCAGAAGGTGTACGCGGCGAGGATCCGCTTGCGGACCGGGATGCCGGCGAGACGGGCGGCCTCCGGGTTGGAGCCGAGCGCGTACAGCTCGCGGCCGCTGCCGAAGTGCTTGAGGTAGTAGGCGGTGGCGACGAGCACGACGAGCGCGATCAGCGCCAGCCACGGCACCGCCGAGAGTCCGCCGGAGCCGAAGTCGACGAACGAGTTCGGCAGGTCGGCGGCGGTGATCTGGCGGGAGCCGACCCAGATGGAGTCGATCCCGCGGATGATGTACAGCGTGCCGAGGGTGACGACGAGGGCGGGCACCTGGCCGAGGCTGACCAGCAGGCCGTTGAGGAGCCCGAAGCCGACGCCCAGCAGGACCGCCAGCACGATCGCGATCACCGGGTTGCCGCCGCCGTGCAGATACGTGCCGGCGGCGAAGGCGCTGATGCCGAGGGTGGAGCCGACCGACAGGTCGACGTTGCGGGTGATGACGACCAGGGACTGGCCGGTGGCGACCAGCACCAGGATGGTGGCGTTCAGCAGCAGGTCCTTGATGCCCTGCTCGGACAGGAACTCGCTGTTGCCGGCCTGGGTGACGGCGATCATCACCAGGAAGACGACCAGGATGGCGAGTTCGCGCATCTTGAAGACGCGGTCGACCAGCCGGGTGCCGCTGGACTTCGGCACCTCGGCGACGGGGGCCTCGTGGGAGGTGGTCACCGTCATGCGGCGGCCCTCCCGGTGGCTGCGGCCATCACGGTTTCCTCGGTGGCTTCGGTGCGGGGGATCTCGGCGGCGAGCCGGCCCTCGTGCATCACCAGCACGCGGTCGGCCATGCCGAGGATCTCGGGCAGGTCGGAGGAGATCATCAGGACGGCGACGCCGTCGGCGGCCAGCTCGCTGAGCAGCCGGTGCACCTCGGCCTTGGTGCCGACGTCGATGCCGCGGGTCGGCTCGTCGACGATGAGCACCTTGGGGCCGGTGGCCAGCCACTTGGCGAGCACGACCTTCTGCTGGTTCCCGCCGGAGAGCGTGTTGACGGTGTCGGCGATCCGGGCGTACTTCACCTGGAGCTTGACCGCCCAGTCGAGGGAGCGGCTGCGCTCGGCGCCGCGGTCCATCAGGCCGGCCTTCACGGTCGTCCGCAGGCCGGTCAGGCCGATGTTGCGCTCGATGGACATGTCCATCACCAGGCCCTGGGCCCGCCGGTCCTCGGGGACCAGCGCGAGGCCGGCCGCCATCGCGGTGGAGGGTGCGCCGTTCGTCAGGGTGCGGCCGTCCACGGCGACCTCTCCGGCGTCCCAGCGGTCGATGCCGAAGACCGCCCGGGCGACCTCCGTACGCCCGGCGCCGACGAGTCCGGCGAGGCCGACGATCTCACCGCGGCGGACCTCGAAGGAGACGTCGGTGAAGACACCTTCCCGGGTCAGCCGGCGGACGCTGAGGGCGACCTCGCCCGGTGTCACGTCCTGCTTGGGGTAGAGCTCGTCGAGGTCGCGGCCGACCATCCGGCGGACCAGGTCGTCCTCGGTCATGTCCGCGAGCGGCTCGCTGGCGATCCAGGCGCCGTCGCGCAGGGTGGTCACCCGCTGGCAGATCTCGAAGATCTCCTCGAGCCGGTGCGAGATGAACAGCACCGCCGCGCCCTGCTCACGCAGGGTGCGCACGACGCCGAAGAGACGGGCGACCTCGCTGCCGGTGAGAGCGGCGGTCGGCTCGTCCATGATCAGGACCCGGGCGTCGAAGGAGAGCGCCTTGGCGATCTCGACGATCTGCTGGTCCGCGATGGACAGGCCGCGCGCCGGACGGTCGGGGTCGAGCTCGACGCCCAGCCGCCGCATCAGGGCGGCGGTGGCCGCGTGGGTGGCCTTGTGGTCGATGCGGCCGAGGGCGCGCCGGGGCTGGCGGCCCATGAAGATGTTCTCGGCGATCGACAGGTCGGGGAAGAGCGTGGGCTCCTGGTAGATCACGGCGATACCGGCGTCGCGGGCGTCGCCGGGGCCGTGGAAGACGACGGGCTCGCCGTCGAGCAGCACCCGACCCGCATCGGGTCGGTGCACTCCTGCGAGGGCCTTGATGAGCGTGGACTTGCCCGCGCCGTTCTCGCCGGCGAGGGCGTGCACCTCGCCGGGGAACAGCTCCAGGGAGACGCCCCGCAGGGCGCGAACGGCGCCGAAGGACTTGGATACGTCCTTCAACGCCAGCACCGGGGCCGGTCCCGCGTCGGACGAGTGGGTCATGGATGGCTCCTCGACGACGCCCGGGACGTGCCCTCACGGCGTCGTGAAAGGTTTCAACTGGATTGCCGGGACGTTAGGCATCCGGGCCATGTCACGTCAATGGGTACGTCTCGAAAAGTTTTCGATAGTAGAAGGTCACGCGGCGGTCACGGAGAACGAAGCAGCACAGAGGGCTTGACACTCTCCCCGCAGCCTCATAGCTTCCCGTTCTGAATCGTTTCATCCGGGAGTTGTTCCGGACCGATGTCACAGGAGCCCGAAGTGACCGACCTCGCCGCGGTGAAGGCCGCGCTGAAGACCCAGGCCGTCGAGACGCCGTCGTGGGCGTACGGGAACTCAGGCACCCGTTTCAAGGTGTTCGCCCAGGAGGGCGTCCCGCGCACCCCGCAGGAGAAGCTGGACGACGCGGCGCAGGTGCATCTGTTCACCGGCGCGGCCCCGACCGTGGCCCTGCACATCCCGTGGGACAAGGTGGAGGACTACTCCGCACTTGCGAAACATGCCGAGGACCGCGGGGTGAATCTGGGGGCGATCAACTCCAACACCTTCCAGGACGACGCCTACAAACTGGGCAGCATCTGCCACCCGGACGCGGCGGTACGGCGCAAGGCTCTCGACCATCTGCTCGAGTGCGTCGACATCATGGACGCGACCGGCTCGGCCGATCTGAAGCTGTGGTTCGCCGACGGCACGAACTATCCCGGCCAGGACGACCTCCGGGAGCGCCAGGACCGGCTCGCCGAGGGCCTCTCCGCGGTGTACGAGCGGCTCGGCGACGGGCAGCGGATGCTGCTGGAGTACAAGTTCTTCGAGCCCGCCTTCTACTCCACGGACGTGCCGGACTGGGGCACGGCGTACGCGCACTGCCTGAAGCTCGGACCGAAGGCGCAGGTCGTGGTGGACACCGGGCACCACGCGCCCGGCACCAACATCGAGTTCATCGTCGCCACGCTGCTGCGCGAGGGGAAGCTCGGCGGGTTCGACTTCAACTCGCGGTTCTACGCGGACGACGACCTCATGGTGGGCGCCGCCGACCCGTTCCAGCTGTTCCGGATCATGTACGAGGTCGTGCGCGGCGGCGGGTTCACGTCCGATGTGGCGTTCATGCTCGACCAGTGCCACAACATCGAGGCGAAGATCCCGGCGATCATCCGGTCCGTGATGAACGTGCAGGAGGCCACGGCCAAGGCGCTGCTGGTCGACCGGTCGGCGCTGGCCGCCGCGCAGGCGTCCGGTGATGTGCTGGAGGCAAACGCGGTGGTGATGGACGCGTACAACACGGACGTGCGTCCGCTGCTGCGTGAGGTGCGGGAGGAGACGGGGCTGGACCCCGACCCGATGGCCGCGTACCGGGCGTCCGGGTACGCCGCGAAGATCGTCGCCTCGCGGGTCGGCGGGGAGCAGGCGGGGTGGGGGGCGTAGGCCCCTGCCGTCACCTGTCCGTCGCGGACCGCGGGCCCCTTGTGGCCGGTCGCGCCCGCGCGGCGGGAGCCGCATGTCGATACCGCCCCGCGCCCCTTCGGGACACGCTCAGTCGCCCGCGTTCGAGAAGTAAGGAATCCGCATGACCACCCACCCCGAAGCCGCCGCTCTCCTCGGCCGGTCCCACCGGCTCGGCGCTGATCCCCGCAACACCAACTACGCCGGCGGCAACACCTCCGCCAAGGGCACCGACACCGACCCCGTGACCGGTGGGGACGTCGAGCTGATGTGGGTGAAGGGGTCCGGTGGGGATCTCGGCACCCTGACCGAAGCGGGACTGGCCGTGCTGCGGCTCGACCGGCTGCGGGCTCTGCGGGACGTCTACCCGGGCGTCGAGCGCGAGGACGAGATGGTCGCCGCGTTCGACTACTGCCTGCACGGCAAGGGCGGGGCGGCGCCTTCGATCGACACCGCCATGCACGGGCTCGTCGACGCGGCCCACGTCGATCATCTGCACCCAGACTCCGGGATCGCGCTCGCCTGCGCGGCCGACGGGGAGAAGCTGACGGCCGAGTGCTTCGGGGACGCGGTCGCGTGGGTGCCCTGGCGGCGGCCCGGCTTCCAGCTGGGGCTGGACATCGCCGCCATCAAGGCGGCCAACCCGCAGGCGATCGGCGTGGTCCTCGGCGGGCACGGGATCACCGCCTGGGGCGACACCTCCGAGGAGTGCGAGCGCAACTCGCTGCACATCATCCGGACCGCCGAGGCCTTCCTCGCCGAGAAGGGGAAGGCCGAGCCGTTCGGACCGGTCCTCGACGGCTACCGGGCGCTGCCCGAGGACGAGCGGCGGGAGCGGGCCGCCGCGCTCGCCCCGTACGTGCGGGCGATCGCCTCACAGGACCGGCCCCAGGTGGGGCACTTCACCGACTCCGACGCGGTGCTCGACTTCGTGGCCCGGGCCGAGCACCCGCGGCTCGCCGCGCTCGGCACCTCCTGCCCCGACCACTTCCTGCGGACGAAGGTGCGGCCGCTGGTCCTGGACCTGCCGCCCACCGGCACGGTGGAGGACGCGGTCGCGCGGCTGAAGGAGCTGCACGCCGAGTACCGCGAGGAGTACGCCGCCTACTACGGACGGCACGCCGATGCCGACTCGCCCGCCATGCGCGGCGCCGACCCGGCGATCGTGCTGGTCCCGGGCGTGGGCATGTTCTCCTTCGGCAAGGACAAGCAGACCGCGCGCGTGGCCGGCGAGTTCTACGTCAACGCGATCAACGTGATGCGCGGCGCGGAGGCGGTGTCCTCGTACGCGCCGATCGAGGAGTCGGAGAAGTTCCGCATCGAGTACTGGGCCCTGGAGGAGGCCAAGCTCCAGCGGATGCCCGCGCCGAAGCCGCTGGCCACCCGGGTGGCCCTGGTCACCGGTGCCGGCAGCGGGATCGGCAAGGCCATCGCCCGGCGGCTGGTCGCCGAGGGCGCGTGTGTCGTCGTCGCCGATCTGAACGCCGAGAACGCGGCCGCCGTGGCCGAAGAGCTCGGCGGGGCCGACAAGGCGGTCGCCGTGACGGTCGACGTGACGTCCGAGGAGCAGATCGCCGGCGCCTTCCGGGCCGCCGCGCTCGCCTTCGGCGGGGTCGACCTCGTCGTCAACAACGCCGGGATCTCCATCTCCAAGCCGCTGCTGGAGACGTCGGCACGCGACTGGGACCTCCAGCACGACATCATGGCCCGCGGATCGTTCCTCGTCTCGCGCGAGGCGGCGCGGGTGATGATCGCGCAGGAGCTGGGCGGCGACATCGTCTACATCGCGTCGAAGAACGCCGTCTTCGCCGGCCCGAACAACATCGCCTACTCCGCCACCAAGGCCGACCAGGCCCACCAGGTCCGGCTGCTGGCCGCCGAGCTGGGCGAGCACGGCATCCGCGTCAACGGCGTCAACCCGGACGGTGTGGTGCGCGGGTCGGGCATCTTCGCGGCCGGCTGGGGCGCGCAGCGGGCCGCGACCTACGGCATCGAGGAGGAGAAGCTCGGCGAGTTCTACGCGCAGCGGACCATCCTCAAGCGCGAGGTGCTGCCGGACCACGTCGCCAACGCGGTGTTCGCGCTCACCGGCGGCGAACTCACCCACACCACCGGACTGCACGTCCCCGTCGACGCGGGTGTGGCGGCCGCGTTCCTCCGGTGACGGCCGTGCGGTCGTACGCGGCGGTCGACCTCGGCGCGTCCAGCGGGCGCGTCATGGTCGGCCGGGTGGGCCCGGACTCGCTGGAGCTGGCGGAGGCGCACCGCTTCCCCAACCGGCCGGTCCGGGTTCCGGAGGGGCTGCGCTGGGATGTGCTGTCCCTGTACGCGGGGGTGCTGGCCGGGCTGCGCGCGGCCGGCCAGGTGGACTCGGTCGGCATCGACAGCTGGGCCGTGGACTACGGCCTGCTGGACGCCGACGGGACCCTGCTCGGCAACCCGGTGCACTACCGGGACGCCCGCACCGAGGGGGTCGCCGAGAAGGTGTGGGCGACCGTGCCCGCGGCCGAGCTCTACAAGGCCACCGGGCTCCAGTACGCGCCCTTCAACACCCTCTACCAGCTGACGGCGGCCCGCGAGACACGGCAACTGGCCCACGCCCGGCGTCTGTTGCTCATCCCCGACCTGCTGGCGTACTGGCTGACGGGTGAGCAGGGCACCGAGCTCACCAACGCCTCCACCACCCAGCTGATCGATCCCGCGACGGGCGACTGGTCGTACGACATCGCCGCCCGGCTGGGCATCGACCTGACGCTCTTCGCGCCGCTGCGGCGGCCCGGCGACCCGGCGGGGCTGCTGCGGGCGGAGGTGCTGGAGGAGACGGGACTGACCGGGCCCGTGCCGGTGACGACGGTCGGCTCGCACGACACCGCCTCCGCCGTGGCCGCCGTCCCGGCGACCGGCGAGCGGTTCGCCTACATCTGCACCGGCACCTGGTCGCTGGCCGGCCTGGAGCTGACGGCGCCCGTGCTCACCGAGGAGAGCCGGGCCGCCAACTTCACCAACGAGCTCGGGCTGGACGGCACGGTCCGCTACCTGCGCAACATCATGGGGCTGTGGCTCCTCCAGGAGTGCCTGCGGGCCTGGGGCGACCCGGATCTGGGCGGGCTGCTGCGGGAGGCGGCCGCCGTGCCCGCGCTGCGCTCGGTGGTGGACGCGGGGGATGCCGCCTTCCTGGCTCCCGGGCGGATGCCGGAGCGGATCGCCGAGGCGTGCCGCGCGTCCGGGCAGCCGGTGCCCGTCTCGCCCGCGGAGATCACCCGGTGCATCCTCGACTCGCTCGCCCTGGCCCACCGGCGGGCCGTCGGGGACGCCCAGCGGCTCGCCGACCACCCCGTCGACGTCGTGCACATCGTCGGTGGCGGGACCCGCAACACGCTGCTGTGCCAGCTCACCGCCGACGCGTGCGGGCTGCCGGTGGTGGCCGGGCCGACGGAGGCCGCCGCGCTCGGCAACGTACTCGTCCAGGCGCGGGCGCACGGACTGGTCGGCGACCGCGCCGACATGCGCCGGCTGCTCGCCCGTACGCAGTCCCTGACGCGCTACGAGCCGCAGGGCGACGCCGAGCGGTGGCGCGAGGCGGAGGCCCGGCTCGCCGCGCGGTGAGCCGGGGTCTCCCCCGGGCCCCTGCACGGGACTAGTCTGCACTCATCCGATGACCGAACCGCGAGGAGCCGCGATGCGTGTCGCACTGTTCCTGACCTGTGTCAACGACACGCTCTATCCGGAGACCGGCCGCGCCGTGGTGAAACTCCTGACCAGGATGGGCGTCGAGGTCGATTTCCCGATGGCCCAGACCTGCTGCGGCCAAGCCCACTACAACACCGGCTACCGCCATGAGGCCGAGCCGCTCGCCCGGCATTTCTCCGATGTATTCGGAGAGTACGAGGCGATCGTGACGCCCTCCGGGTCCTGCGGGGCGATGGTGCGGGAGCTGTATCCGCGGATGGGCGAGCGGGCCCGGGCCGAGGGGCGCGGGGACACCCTCGCCGCCACCCTGGCGCCGGTGGTGCCGAAGACGTACGAGCTCACCGAGTTCCTGGTGGACGTGCTCGGGGTGACGGACGTCGGCGCGTACTACCCGCACAAGGTGACCTATCACCCGACGTGTCACGGGCTGCGCGGGCTGGGTCTCGGGGAACGGCCCCGGCGGCTGCTCCAGGCGGTCAAGGGGCTGGAACTGGTGGAGCTGCCGGGAGCGGACGAGTGCTGCGGCTTCGGCGGCACCTTCGCGCTGAAGAACTCAGACGTCTCCGCGGCGATGGGCGCCGACAAGGTGCGCAACGCCGAGTCGACGGGCGCCGAGGTGCTGTGCGCGGCGGACAACTCCTGCCTGATGCACATCGGCGGGACCATGACCAGGCTGGAGACCGGCATGCGGCCCGTGCACATCGCGGAGATCCTGGCGAGCACGGAGCAGGAGCCGGCGTCATGAGCGGGACGTTCGTGGGAATGCCGGCCTTCCCGAAGGCCGCGCACGAGGCGGTCGGCAACCAGACCCTGCGCGCGAATCTGCGGCACGCCACGCACACCATCCGGGCCAAACGGGCGACCGCCGTGGCCGAGGTGTCCGACTGGGCGGAGCTGCGGGAGGCGGGCAAGCAGATCAAGGACCACACGCTGCGTCATCTCGACCGGTACCTGGTGCAGTTGGAGGAGTCGGTGACGGCGGCGGGCGGCATCGTCCACTGGGCCGCCGACGCGGACGAGGCCAACCGGATCGTGGCCGACCTGGTCAAGGAGACCGGCGAGTCGGAGGTCGTCAAGGTCAAGTCCATGGCCACCCAGGAGATCGGACTGAACGAGGCGCTGGAGGCGGAGGGCATCCGCGCCTACGAGACCGACCTCGCCGAGCTCATCGTGCAGTTGGGCAAGGACCGGCCGTCGCACATCCTGGTCCCCGCGATCCACCGCAACCGGGGCGAGATCCGGGACATCTTCGCCCGCGAGATGAGCGAGTGGGGCCGCCCCGCCCCCGAGGGACTGACCGACACCCCCGCCGAACTCGCCGACGCCGCCCGCCTGCACCTGCGCGAGAAGTTCCTGCGCGCCAAGGTCGGCGTGTCCGGCGCCAACTTCATGGTCGCCGAGACCGGCACCCTGGTGGTCGTGGAGTCCGAGGGCAACGGGCGGATGTGCCTCACTCTCCCCGAGACGCTGATCTCCGTCGTCGGCATCGAGAAGATCGTGCCGACCTGGCGGGATCTGGAGGTCTTCCTCCAGACGCTCCCCCGTTCCTCGACGGCCGAGCGCATGAACCCGTACACGTCGACCTGGACGGGCACCACGGACGGCGACGGCCCCGGCACCTTCCATCTGGTGCTGCTGGACAACGGCCGCACCGACACCCTCGCCGACGAGGTCGGCCGGCAGGCCCTGCGCTGCATCCGCTGTTCCGCCTGTCTGAACGTGTGCCCGGTGTACGAGCGGGCCGGCGGCCATGCCTACGGCTCGGTCTACCCGGGCCCGATCGGCGCGATCCTCAGCCCCCAGCTCCGCGGCACCGGGAGCGAGATCGACGCCTCCCTGCCGTACGCCTCGTCGCTGTGCGGGGCCTGCTACGAGGTGTGCCCGGTGGCGATCGACATCCCGGAGGTGCTGGTGCACCTGCGGGAACGGGTCGTCCAGGGCGGACCGGTGACGCGGGAGGGCAACAAGGTGCTGCTGAAGCCGGCCAAGGGCCATGCCGCCGAGCGGGCCGCGATGCGGGCGGCACGCTGGGCGTTCGCCCGGCCCGGCGCCCTGCGCGCCGGGCAGCGGCTGGCGTCCCGGACACGCCGGCTCCATCCGCGTACGCTGCCCGGCCCCGGCCGGGCGTGGAGCGGTACGCGGGATCTGCCGGCGGTGCCCGCGGAGCCGTTCCGCGACTGGTGGCAGCGTACGAACGGCGGGACCACCGAGGGGACGGCGAAGTGAGCAGCAGCAGGGAGCGGATTCTGGGCCGGGTCCGGCGGGCGCTGGCCGATGTGCCGCAGGACGACCCGTCGTACGGGGAAGCCGTCGCGCGCGGCTATCTGCGCGAGCACGGCGCCCGGTCCGCCGAGGAGACGGTCGAGCTGCTGGCGGAGAACCTGGCGGACTACCGGGCCGTCGTGCACCGGTGCGGCGCGGACGAACTGCCGTCCGTGCTGGCCCGGTTGCTCGCGGAGCGGAAGTCGGCGACCGTGCTCGTGCCGCCCGGCCTCGACGAGGCGTGGCTGGCGGAGGCGGACACCGCACGGGTGACGGACCGGGCGGAGAGCGACGCGCACGAACTCGACCGGGTGGACAGTGTGGTCACGGCGTGCGCGGTGGCGGTCGCCGAGACCGGGACGATCGTGCTGGACGGCGGTCCCGACCAGGGGCGGCGCCGGATCACCCTGGTCCCGGACCACCACATCTGTGTGGTGCGTGTCCCCGAGCAGGTCGTGTCGTCCGTGCCGCAGGCTCTCGAACGGCTCGACCCGGCCCGCCCGTTGACGTGGATCTCCGGCCCTTCGGCGACCAGTGACATCGAGCTGGACCGGGTGGAGGGGGTGCACGGCCCGCGCACCCTGGAGGTCGTCCTGGTCGGCTGAGCAACCCTCACCCGGCTCATCCCCGCTGGTCGTAACCCTCCCGGGCCTGTGCCACCTTGGGCAGGTTCCCGGTGGCCCAGTCGGCGAGGTGGGCGAAGAGCGGGGCCAGGCTGAGGCCGAGTTCGCTGATCTCGTACTCGACGCGCGGGGGCACCTCCGGATGGTAGGTGCGCACCACCAGGCCGTCGCGCTCCAGCTGACGCAGACGCTGGGTCAGCACCTTGGGGGTGATGTTCGTGATCGCCCGCTCCAGCTCGCCGAACCGCTGACGGCCGCGGGCGTGCAGCGTCCACAGGATCGGTGTGGTCCAGCGGCTGAAGACGATGTCCACGACGGGGGCGATGGGGCAGGCGAGTTCGGGATCGGTCGGGTCGCCGGTCATGTGTACCCCTCGGGGAAGTCACTTTCCTCTGGGTACCTACTATATCGGCGGTGTTAGCGTCGCTCTGCAACGTCAACAACCCATGCCGAACAAGGAGTTACCCATGATCGTGGTGACGGGGGCGACCGGGAACGTCGGCCGTGAACTGGTCCGTTCCCTGGCGGCCGCGGGCGAGCGGGTGACCGCCACGTCCCGGAACATCTCGCACACCGACGTCCCGGACGGCGTACGGGCGGTGCGCTCGGACCTCACCGACGCGGAGAGCCTGCGGCCGGTGCTCGAAGGGGCCGACGCGCTGTTCCTCCAGAACGGCGGCGCCGCCCTGCGTCTGCTCAGCCCGCGGGACCTTCTCGACGTCGCCAAGTCCGCCGGGGTCCGCCGGGTGGTGCTGCTCTCGTCCCAAGGGGTGGCGACCCGGCCGGAGTCGGAGTCGCACGGCGGCCTCGCGGGGGCGATCGAGGACGCCGTCCGGGAGGCGGGGCCGCAGTGGACGATCCTGCGGCCCGGCGGCTTCCACTCCAACGCCTACGCCTGGGCGGAGCCGGTCCGCGCCCACCGCACCGTCGCGGCCCCCTTCGGCGACGTCGGTCTGCCCACCGTCGACCCGGCCGACATCGCGGAGGTCGCCGCGGTGGCCCTGCGGGAAGCGGGACACCACGGCCTGGTCCACGAGCTGACCGGGCCGGCCCCCACGACGCCCCGCGGCCGGGCGGAGGCCATCGGCAGGGCGATCGGCGAGCCGGTCCGCTTCGTCGAGCAGACGCGGGAGGAGGCACGCGAGCAGATGCTGGCGTTCATGCCGGAGCCGGTCGTCGAGACCACCCTGGCCATCCTCGGTGCCCCGACGCCCGCCGAGCGGCTGGTCAGCCCGGACGTGGAACGCGTCCTGGGCCGCGCGCCGCGCGCCTTCGAGGAGTGGGCACGGCGCAACGCGGCCGCGTTCCGCTGAGCTCAGCAGTAGGTCATCGGGCAGCCGTGGCGCAGCGAGTACTGGGCGGCGCGCAGGTAGAGCGCCGTGTAGAACGCCGTGGCCAGGTCTTCGGCCCAGGGGCCGGGCCGGGCGGCGGCTGCCTTCTCCGCCTCGCCTTCCAGGAACCAGAAGGTCAGCTCGAGGTTGCCGAAGGTCGCCGGGACCAGGTCCGGCGGCAGGCCGAGGGCCCCGGCGAGCCGCTCGGCGAGCGCGAGGACGTGCGGCGCCCCGACGACCAGGGTCTCGTCCGTGTACGGGGAGCCGACGGGCAGCAGGACGCCTTCGTCCAGCGCGAACGGGACCAGCACCGACCAGTCGAGGAGGGTGTGCCGCTCCTCGGGGGTCAGCCACGTCCGGCACAGCTCGTCGAAGCCGTCCATCGGCGGGCTCAGCTTCTCCTCGAACCGGCCCGCGGCGCCCCGTACGGCCCCCCGCGGCTCGTACGGGGGCAGCCCGCGCCGCTCCAACTCCGCGTTCAGCGCGGCCGCGACGTCCCCGTGCCCGTCCTCGCCGGGCTCCGACCAGTCCTGCGTGGCGACGCTCACCAGATACACACCCATGATCGCAACGTACCGCCCACCACCGACAACGCCCCGACCGCTGATGACAACCAGGGTGAACAAGCGCTTAGATAGGTGATCGAACACTCGCCGAGACCGCTCCCGACCCGCCCGGAGGCCCCGTTGTTCACGTCCGTCGACGATGTCCGCGCCCGGCTCGCCGAGAGCGGCTACCTGGCCTCCCCCGCCGTCGCCACGACCGTCTTCCTCGCCGACCGGCTCGGCAAGCCGCTGCTGGTGGAGGGCCCGGCCGGCGTCGGCAAGACGGAACTCGCCAAGGCCGTGGCCCAGGTGGCGGGGGCCCGGCTGGTGCGGCTCCAGTGCTACGAGGGCGTCGACGAGTCCCGGGCGCTGTACGAGTGGAACCACGCCAAGCAGCTCCTGCGCATCAGCGCGGGCCGCGACGAGAGCTGGGACGAGACCCGCACGGACATCTTCAGCGAGGAGTTCCTGCTCCCCCGCCCGCTGCTGACCGCCATCCGCGGCGACGAGCCGACCGTCCTGCTGATCGACGAGACCGACAAGGCCGACGTCGAGGTGGAGGGACTGCTCCTCGAAGTGCTCAGCGACTTCCAGGTCACCGTCCCGGAACTCGGCACCATCACCGCCACGCGCCGCCCGTTCGTGGTCCTCACCTCCAACGCGAGCCGTGAGCTGTCGGAGGCGTTGCGCCGCCGCTGTCTGTTCCTCCACATCGACTTCCCCGAGGAGGAGCTGGAGCGGCGGATCGTCCGGCTGAAGGTGCCCGGCATCGAAGCGGCGCTGGCCGAGTCGGTGGTCCGGGTGATCGGCGCGCTGCGCGCGATGGACCTGCGCAAGGCGCCCTCCGTGGCCGAGACCATCGACTGGGCGCGCACCCTGCTCGCGCTCGGCGCCACCACCCTGGACGACAACGTCGTACGGTCCAGCCTGGGCGTGATCCTCAAGCACCAGGACGACATCCTCAAGGCGGGCGCGAAGCTCGACCTGGACGCCGTGTGAGCGCCGAGGCCGCCGACCGCCTGGTCGGCCTCGTCGCCGCGCTGCGCGCGCACGGCCTGCGCGTCGGCACCGGCGAGACGGTGGACGCCGCCGAGGCGGCGGCGGCACTGGGGTTCGCCGACCGTGGCCTGCTGCGCGAGGGGCTGGCCGCCACGCTGCTGCACTCCCCGGACCAGCGGCGGGTGTTCGACACCGTCTTCGACCTGTACTTCCCGTACGGCGTCGGCGCGCCCGAGGGCGAGCCCGGCGACCGGGACGACCTGCGCGACCGGCTGGCCGCCGCGCTCGCCGAGGGCGACGCGGAGCTGCTGGGCCGGTTGGCGATCGAGGCCGTCGACGGGCTGGGCGGGTACGGGAGTTCCCCGGGCGCGGACGGCTGGTCGTCGTACCAGACGCTGCAACGTCTGCGCCCCCAGACACTGCTGGCACGGGTGCGGGACGACATCCGCGCCCGGGGCGCCGACGCCGGGTTCACCGACCGGCTCCTCGAGGACGAGATCCGGCGACGCATCGAGGCCTTCCGCGCGCTGGTGGCCGGGGAGGCGCGGCGCCGGGTCGCGGAGCGGCGGGGGCGGGACGAGATCGCCCGGCGGGCGGTCGCGCCGACCGCCGACCGGGTCGACTTCCTGTACGCGGGGAAGGACCGGCTGGCCGAACTGCGGCGTACGGTCCAGCCGTTGGCCCGCAAGCTGGCGACCCGGATGGCCGCGCGCCGCCGCCGGGCCTCCCGCGGCACCATCGACCTGCGGCGGACCCTGCGCGGCTCGCTCTCGACGGGCGGGGTCCCGATGCGGCCCGTGCTGCGCCGCCGGCGTCCGGCCCGGCCCGAACTGGTGCTGCTGTGCGATGTGTCGGGGTCGGTGTCCGGCTTCTCCGACTTCACGATGCTGCTGGTGCAGGCGCTGCACGACCAGTTCAGCAAGGTGCGCGTGTTCGCCTTCGTCAACCGGATCGACGAGGTGACCGGCCTGCTCGAACGCGGCGCGGCCGACCCGGAGGGGCTCGGCGCCCGCATCCGGGCCGAGGCGGACCTGACGGGTTACCACGGCAGCAGCGACTACGGCGTCGCCCTGGGCGAGTTCACCGAGCGGTACGGTGCGGCGGTCGGCCCTCGCACCACCGTGTTCGTGCTCGGCGACGCCCGGACGAACATGAGCGACCCCAACCTGGCCGCGCTCCGGCAGATCGCCGAACAGGCCCGTCACGTCCACTGGTTGAACCCGGAGCCCCGCAGCCTGTGGGGCACGGGCGACTCGGCCGCTCCCGAGTACGCCGAGTCGGTCGCGATGCACGAGTGCCGCAACGCTCACCAACTCGGCGTCCTGGTGGGCCGGTTGCTCCCGGTCTAGCGCCGTCCGGCCGGTTCCGCCGTCCTGCTCCTCACTTCGCCTTCGCGTAGTCCTTGGCCATCGCCCCGGCGAAGTCGTACACCACGCACTGTTCGTCGCCCACGACCCAGGCGTCATGGCCGGGTGACACCACGAAGACGTCGCCGGGGCCCAGTTCGCCCTCGCCGCCCTCGTCCATGGTGATGTGCATACGGCCCTGGACCACGTATCCGTTGTGGTGGATCTGGCAGGTCGCGGTGCCCGCCAGCGACGCCAGCGACTCGGACCAGCGCCATCCCGGTTCGAAGGTCGCCACGGCGAAGTCGAGCCCCGTCATATGGACCGCCTCCAGGTGGCCACGGGGGAAATCGCGCCGCTCGTCCGGCTTCTCGAGCGCCTTCACTTCCATCATGACGCTGCCTCCTTCCGGCCGCGCCTCACCACGGCCCGGGGCCGGTCTCCCCGGCGGCCCTGGGCGTCGCCGGTCGGGGGCCGAGCCCCACCCCTCCATCCTCCGCCCGCCTCGCGGGGGCCGCCAATCGGTGGTAGCGGGTCGTACCGGGTCCTCAGGCGCCGCCGCAGAGCTCGGCGAAGCGGCCGGTGTCGATGTTGCCGCCGGAGACGATCACGCCGACCCGCCGGGGCAGGGCACCGGCCCGCCCGGCGAGGAGGGCGGCGAGCGGAGTGGCGCCGCTGGGTTCCACGACGATCTTCAGGCGTTCGAAGGCGAACCGCATGGCCGCGCGGATCTCGTCGTCGTCGACCAGGGCGATGTCGTCCACGAGCCGCCGGTTCACCGAGAAGGTCAGCTCCCCGGGCGTGTGCAGGGCCTGGCCGTCGGCGATGGTGCGCGGCACCGGGATCTCCACCCGCCGGCCCGCCTCCAGCGATCGCTTCGTGTCGTCCCCGGCCTCCGGCTCCACCCCGACGATCCGGGTGCCCGGCCGCAGTCCCTTGACGGCGGTCGCACTGCCGGCGATCAGTCCGCCGCCCCCGACCGGTACCAGCAGGGCGTCCAGCTCGCCCGCCTCCTCGAGGAGTTCGAGCGCGGCGGTGCCCTGTCCCGCCATGACGTGCGGGTGCTCGTAGGGCGGGATCAGCGCCAGGCCCCGGTCGGCGGCCAGCGCCTCGGCGATGGCCACCCGGTCGCCGGTGTAGCGGTCGTAGGTCACGATCTCGGCGCCGTAGCCCTCCGTCGCGGCCCGCTTGGAGCGGGGCGCGTCCTCGGGCATGACGATCACCGCGGTGGTGCCGAGTTCCCGTGCGGCCAGGGCGACGGCCTGGGCGTGGTTGCCGGAGGAGTAAGCGGCGATGCCCCGGGCGAGCTGCTCGGGGGCCAGCCGGGAGGCCGCGTTGTAGGCGCCGCGGAACTTGAACGCCCCGACGCGCTGGAAGTTCTCGCACTTCAGCAGGACCTCGGCGCCGACCAGCGCGTCCAGGGTGCGGGAGCGGAGCACGGGCGTGCGGTGCGCGACGCCCTTGAGCCGGGCGGCCGCGTCGCGCACGTCGTCGAGGGTGATCGGCGGGGGTGTGGTCGTCACGGGTGTGCTCCCTCGGGGTTGCCGTCGGTGCTGTCGGTACGGTCGGTGTCCTCGGCCACGGCCTCGTGGGTGGCTCTGGCCTGGGCGAGGTAGCTGTAGGCGGAGGCGCGGGAGATGCCGAGGCGGGTGGCGACCTGCTCGATCGCGCGGCGCACGGCGAACACACCGCGTTCGTCCAGGCTGCGGAACAGCGTCAGCCGCCGCGACCGGTCGAGGCCGGCCCAGGTCTGGCCCTGACGCCGCAGACGGTCGTCGAGGAGGGCTTCGACGACGGAGTCGATGTCGTCGCCGAACGTGGTCACGGGCGCCGCGGCCCGGCCGCCCGCCGCTCCCGCGAGCGCGGCCAGCAGGCCCTGCACCCGGTCGACCTCGGTGACGTCCACGTTGACGCAGAGCGCGCCGAAGACCGTGCCGGCGGAGTCGCGCAGCACCATCGTGGACGACTTCACCAGCCGCCCGGCGCCGGTGCGGGTGACGTAGTTGAGCTCGTCGACGGCGTCGTCGCCGCGGGCGAGGACCCGCATGCCGATCTCGCTCATCGCCCCGCCGACCGTCCGCCCCGTCACCGATCCGGCGACGGCGACGACGGACTTCTCCGGCCGGCGGTAGTCGTGCAGCACCACCTCGCACACCGGCCCGAACGTGGCCGCGATCCCGTCGACGACGGGGGTGAGCGCACGCAGGATCACGTCTCGCTCGGTCTCCCGGGATTCCATGAGACCGATTAGACCATACGTCCAGGAGCTGGACCAGCAGTCCAAACCGGCTGAGGCGTGCCGACACCTTCAGGGGAACCGCCGATCAAGGGGGTGGTGTCGCCAATTGCCGTTTCCCTAGGATGTGTTGTCGACCGCGCCAGTCCATGGCACGGCGGCGTTCTGGGGGAAGAGATGCAGCCTGGCAAGCAGCTGTCCACGTCGATCGATGCGGCCGTCCCCACAGCCGCCCGCATGTACGACCACTACCTGGGCGGCAAGGACAACTACGCGGCCGACCGCGCGGCCTGCGAGGAGCTCGACAAGGTCGTCCCGAGCACCCGCGCCCTCGCGCTGAACAACCGGCGATTCCTCCAGCGCGTCGTGAGGACCCTGACGCAGGAGTTCGGGATCCGGCAGTTCCTGGACCACGGCTCCGGCCTGCCCACCCAGGACAACGTGCACCAGGTCGCCCAGCGCGTCGACCCGACCGCGCACGTCGTCTACGTCGACAACGACCCCATGGTGCTCGTGCACGGCCGGGCGCTGCTGGAGCAGGACGAGCGGACCACCGTCATCCACGCCGACATGCGGGAGACCGAGGCGATCTTCACGCACGAGGACACGCGGCGGCTGATCGACTTCTCGCAGCCGGTGGCCGTGCTGTTCAACTCGGTCTTCCACTGCATCCCCGACAGCGACACCGACGGACCGCAGGCCGTGGTCCGCAGGGTGACCGAACGGCTCGCACCCGGCAGCTTCCTGGTGATGTGCCAGCTGGTCAGCGAGGACCCCCAGGTCAGGGAGTTCGTCACCGACTTCATGGACAAGGCCACGCAGGGCCACTGGGGCCGGGTGCGCCAGGAGAAGGACGTCGCCGGGTTCTTCGACGGCACGGACATCCTCGACCCCGGGCTGGTGGAGGTCTCCACCTGGCGGCCCGACACCGAAGTCACGCCCCGTCAACTCACCCAGGAGTGGATCGAGTTCGGCGGTGTGGGCCGCCTGGGCTGAGCCGTCTCACCTCACGGAGCGGCGGTCCCGTAGCGCCGCTCCGCCGTCTCCGTCAGCAGCGCCATGGACGCACGCGGGTCGAGGGCCTCGTCCGCGAGCCGGTCCAGCGCGACCCGGTACTCCTCCGTCTCGTCCCGGTCCTCCAGGAAGGTCGCGCTCCTGATCTGCTCCAGATAGACGACGTCGGGCAGATCGACGCCGCCGAACCGCAGATAGGTGACCGGTATGGCCGGCGCGGAGGCGTGCGTGACGTCCAACGGCACGACCTGGACCGTGACGTGGGGCAGCCGGGCCAGCTCCACGAGCCGGGTGAGCTGCTCGCGCATCACCTCCCGGCCGCCCAGCACCCGCAGCAGCACCGACTCGTCGAGGACCGCCCACAGCCGCGGGGCGTCCGGTCGCCGCAGCAGTTCGGTGCGCCGCGTCCGCAGCTCCACCCGGCGCTCGACCTCCCGGGACGTGGCCGAGGGCAACCCGCGTTCGACGACGGCACGGGCGTACGCGGGGGTCTGCAACAGGCCCGGCACGTACTGGATCTCGAAGGTACGGATCGCGGTCGCCGCCTCCTGGAGCCCGACCAGCCGGTCGAACCACTCGGGCATGAGCCGCTTGTCGTAGCGCTGCCACCAGCCCGGCTCGCCGGCCTGGCGCAGCAGCCGGAGCAGTACGGAGGCCTCGTGGTCGTCGGTCTCGTACAGCGACAGGAGCGCGCGGACGTCCGCCTCGACGGGCGGCTTACGGCCCTTGCCCGCCTCGATGCGCGACAGCTTCGCAGGGCTGAACCCGACGGACCGCGCGGCCTGGTCCTGGGAGAAGCCGGCGTCCCCCCGGATCCCCGCAAGCTGCACGCCGACCAGCATTTTCAGCAAGGTCGGGGCGGGCTCGGCCCGGTTCAGATACGGTTCGAGGCGGGACACTCGAGGCGACTCGACAGACATCCTGACTCCCCGTGGACCGGCAGACGACAGACCGCAGTATCGCATCCGAAGCCCTCCGGCCGCACGCGGCAGGGGAATTGAGCCTCCGTGCAGCCTCAGACCAGGTGGTCGAACTCCCCGCCCTTCGCCCCGGCCACGAACGCGGCCACCTCGGCCGGCGTGTACACCAGCGCCGGGCCGTCGGGATCGCGGGAGTTGCGCAGCGCGACGCCTCCCCCGTCCAGGGCCGCGACCTCGACACAGTTGCCCTCGGCGTTGCTGTGACTGCTCTTGATCCAGCGGACGCCCAGCGAGCTCGCCCGCACTCCGTTCGACACTGACGACATTGAACTCTCCTCGCTCGTACGCGCAATTTCTCGTGAAATTGCACGAGGACCTCGTCAGCGTGGATAATAGCCATGCCGTCAACCGCACTTGCAATCCCCCGTCCTGACGCCGCCTCAGGGAGATGCCCCGTGTCATCACCTGCGCAGATCCGGAGCCACGAGCCCGTCCTTGTCCGCGACTCCCCCAGAACCGCCGCCCTGTACCTCACGGGCAGCCGCGAGGGATTCGCCCGGGCACGGGAGTTCACCCAGCGCACCCTGGACTGCTGGTCCCTGGAGCACTGCACCGACGACGCGGTCACCGTCGTCACGGAGCTGGCCGCCAACGCCGTCCTGCACGCGCTCCCGCACACCTCGACGGACGAGTTCCACGTACGGCTGCGGCTCACCCTGCGCCGCGCGCACCTGGTGTGCGCGGTCACCGACCCGAGCGACAGCCTGCCCGTCCCCTCGCGCACCACGGACGCGCTCCTGGAACACGGCCGCGGACTGGACATCATCGAGGCCCTCTCCGAACACTGGGGCTGGACCCGGCGCTCCCCCGTGGGCAAGACCGTCTGGGCGATGCTGCCGACCCGCTCCCGTCCCGACCCGATATCCGATACCTGACATGACTGCCACGAAGAGACCCGCATCGCTCAAGGACCTGGGACACGTGCCGTGGCCCGAGATCAAGGACTCCACCGGCTCCGCGGCGGGCATCCCCTTCCTGCTCACCACGCTCGCCCGCGGCGACGCCGACAGCGCCGACTCCGCACTGGGCCAACTGCGCCGCCGGATCTGCCAGTTCGGTTTCGTCGTCGATGAGGCGACGGCGGCCACGGTGCCCTTCCTCTGGGAGCTCGTCCGGCTCCCCCAGGTCACCTGCCGCGCGGAGATCCTGCGCCTGCTGAAGAGCATCGCCGACACCCGGCAGTGGGAGACCACCGCCGTCGCGTATCCCAAGCTGCTGCACCATCCCGACAACTACGTGGCCTGGGAACGCGCGGCCCGGCACGCCGTCCACGCCCAGCGCGACGTCCTGCGTCAGCTGCTCGCCGAGCGGGACACCGAGATAGTGCGGGCCACCACGGAACTGGCCGCGGCGCTGGCCGACTGAACCCGCTGCCGAAGGGCACGCCGAACCCGGCGCCGCTCCTTCTGCGCACCGCCGCACCCGACCGCTAGGTTGACCGCATGAGCAACCTTGACCGTGCGCCCGTACCGAGTGTGTGCGGCGGCCGTGGATTCGTCGTCGCCGAACCCGTCCGCGAACTGCTGAGCCCCCGGCATGTGAAGCTCGGCGGGTCGACCGAGGTGCGCCGGCTGCTGCCGAACCTCGGCCGGCGCATGATCGGCGCCTGGGCATTCGTCGACCACTACGGCCCCGACGACATCGCCGACGAGCCCGGCATGCAGGTCCCGCCGCACCCGCACATGGGCCTGCAGACCGTGAGCTGGCTGCACGAGGGCGAGGTGCTGCACCGTGACTCGACGGGCAGCCTCCAGACCATCCGGCCCAGGGAACTCGGACTGATGACCTCGGGCCGGGCGA
Organism: Streptomyces sp. NPDC002884; assembly: GCF_040295245.1. Taxonomy (NCBI): domain Bacteria; kingdom Bacillati; phylum Actinomycetota; class Actinomycetes; order Kitasatosporales; family Streptomycetaceae; genus Streptomyces; species Streptomyces sp. NPDC002884. The sequence continues at coordinate 369,080 of NZ_JBEOVB010000003.1, forward strand.
TCAGCCACTCCGAGGAGAGCCCGCGGTCGCACGCCCGGTATCTGCACGGCGCCCAGCTCTGGGTCGCGCTGCCGGACGCCCACCGGCACACCGAACCCCGCTTCGAACACCACGCCGACCTGCCCACGGTCACCGCCACCGGCCTCACCGCCACCGTGCTCCTCGGCGCCCTCGACGGCTCCGCCTCCCCCGGCACGACGTACACCCCCCTCGTCGGCGCGGACCTGGCGCTCGCCCGGGGTGCCGACGTCCGGCTGCCGCTGCTCCCCGACTTCGAGTACGGCGTGCTGTCGATGTCCGGCGAGGCGCACGTGGACGGGGTGCCCCTGCTCCCGGGCTCGATGCTCTACCTCGGCTGCGGCCGCACCGAACTGCCCCTGCGGGCCGAGTCCGACGCGGGCCTGATGCTCCTCGGCGGCGAGCCGTTCGAGGAGGAACTCGTCATGTGGTGGAACTTCGTCGGCCGGTCCCAGGAAGAGATCGCCCAGGCCCGCGAGGACTGGACGCGGGGCGCCCGCTTCGGCGAGGTGAAGGGCTACGACGGACCTCCGCTGCACGCACCGGAACTGCCGCCGACACCGCTGAAACCGCGCGGAAGGGTGCGCTGACCCGGAGAAAGCCGGGCTGCCCGATCCTCGACGAGGAGGCCGGCCGGGCCTGGACTCCGTCGCCATGCCGGTCGGTGACACCACCGACGAGATCGTGACCGCCGTACAGGTCTGCGCGCCCACCAGGCGCCCGCCGGCCGATCCCGTGGTCCGCCCTCCGCCGGGTCCGGGCCTGCCCGCTCGAGCCCACCGCGCACTGCGGGCGGTGCGCGTCAGGTCAGTCGCGGTGCCAGATGCCGAAGGGCAGTGTGCTTCCGTATGCCAGAAGCCTGCTGTCGGGACTCGTGAGGTCTGTGTAGGTCTCGTCGACGAACTGCCGCAAGCCGGGGCGGATCGTCGTACGGAAGGCCCAGAGAAAGTCGATCACGTGGTCCGGCCGGTGTTCGAGGAACTCGTAGTCGTCCAGTGGGCCACAGAATCGCTGTTTGAAGACCTCTCCGGTGCGAGGCTCCTCGATCTGGGCCATCCAGAGGTTGCCTTGGAAGATCAGCATGGCGTCGATGTACTCGATCAGGGCCAGGATGTTCTGCCCGTTCACCGGCTTCCCGTTGCGGGCGAGCACGGAATGGTAGAAGTACGGGAAGAAATGCGGGATGTCCCGCTTCTTTGTCGGATCACGGTCCCCCTCGGCCCAGTACGACGTCACCTGCGCGGAGGGCGCTGTTCCGCCCCCGAGCCTGGCCTGGGGCGGGGACGAGGGCGGAGGCGGATTCGTTGTGGGCCGGCCGTAGAGCTTCACATACAGATCGGTGCCGGTGTCTCCGGGTTTGCGGGAAGCCATGAACTCGGTCGCTCCTCACAGGCGCACAGGTGGATGAGGGAGAGTATGAAGGCGATTGCATGGTTCTGAACCGGACTTGGTGAGTTCTCTCTCTCGGCGCCGCCGCTGCGTGCCACACTCGGGACCCGCTCGCTCAGTGGTGGGGGGACACATGAAGGAGATCGACGGGCTGCGGGGACTGGCTCGGGAACTGCTGCCGTCGTTGCCGCGACTCGTGGGTGAGGACGCCCCGCGTATCGATCACGAGATCCGGCAGGCGCTGGACGCGCCGGGGGACGAGACGCTGCGCCGCGTGCTCGCCTCCGATGCCCGCCTGGTGGCGTGGATACGTGAGAGGCCGGGCGGAGAGGGCGAGCACCTGTCCCCACCCCTCAGATATCAGATGCTGCCAGGCCGCGTACGGGCCACTGCGGCCACCGTGTTCACTTGCCGGACGTCCGGTTGCGCGGCGCCCGAGACCTTCCTCCGCAGGAACCTCGGACAGCAGGTTCCCTACTGCGCGTCCTGCAACCGCCTCCTCAGCCGGGCTCCCTCGTGACGGCTTTCTGGAACGCCGCGGCCGGCAAGCTCGTCGAGCGCTGGCTCGCCACGGGCTTCGCCGCCTCGGTCTACTGGCTGGCGCTGTCCGTCCTGTGGATGCTCGGCACCAGCCGTCCCCGGGAGGAGGCCGCCCGCCGACTCCGTGACTTCGCCAGGCTGGACACCGGGGAGCAGGTGGCACTGCTCCTGATCGGCCTGGTGGTGCTGGCCGGTTCCAGCCTGCTCATGCAGCAGCTGACTCTGCCCGCCCTGCAGCTGCTGGAAGGGTACTGGCCCCGATGGGCGGAGCCGATGAGCCGCAGGCTGCGGAGGCGTCATGTGCGCCGCGCCGCCGTGTACGAAACGGAGGCGGATCCGCTGTTGCGGCGCCGGCTGGGGCTTTCCGCAGCCGAGGGCGGAGGTCCGCCGCTGGACCGCGACGAACTGGTACGGCTCGGCCGGCTGGAAGAGAAGCTGCGCTGGATACCCCCGGCCGGGCGCACACTGGCCACGCGCGTGGGGAATGTTCTGCGCGCCGCGGAGACGGAACCCCTCGACAAGTACGGCCTGGACGCGATGGTCCTGTGGCCCCACCTGTGGGCGGTCCTGCCGGACGGGCTGCGCCAGGACCTCGCGGCGGCCAGACGACGTGTGGACGGTGCGACGGCGGCGGGGCTGTGGGGCCTCCTCCTGCTGCCGGCCGTGGTCCGCACGCCGTGGGCGCTGCTCACGCTCCCGTTCGTGTACGTGATGTGGTGCGGCGTGCTGCCCGGCGTGTGCCGGGAGTTCGGCGTGCTGGTGAAGGCGGCGTTCGACCTCCACCGTTGGGATGTGTACCGGGCGCTTCGCCACCCGCTTCCGCCGGGTGCCGCAGCGGAGGTCGCTGCGGGCAAACGCCTGACGGCGGCGGTGCTCGGGGGTTCCGACGACCCGGCACTGGTGTACGTGCCCGATTCCTGACGAACCCTCTCACGGGCCGTAGTGCATGAACGGGGCCCACACGTGCGGTTCCGGATGCGTCCGGCGCACTTCCCGCACGACCTCGTGCAACGCGACCGCAGGTTCGACGCCTGCCGCGGGAGCGGCCGCGACGCGACGGTGGAACGCGGTCGCGACCTCGGCCGCCACCTGGTCGTACACGGTCCACTGGGCGGCAACGACATGGCGGAACCCCGAGCCCAGGAGCATCCCGGCCACATGAACCTGGTCGTCGGCGAGCGTGAGCTGACCGGTGGCGGTACTGCACGCGGACAGGAACGCCAGTTCCGCGCGTGCGAGGTTCAGGGCACGCAACGTGTCCGCACCGATCCCCCCGTGCAGCGCGTGATCGTGGGGAACAAGGTGCGCGCTCCGGGCGACCTGGACGTTCTGGGAGCCGTGCCCGGCGAAATGCAGCCAGGAATGCCGTGACAGTTCCGCGAGGATGCGGCCCTTCGTGGCCCTCGGCCCTGTCAGATCGGTGCACCCCGGGTAGAGCTGACGGAGAGCATTCAACTCCCTTGTGACCTGCGGGAGTTCGGGCTCGCCTGGGGTCTGCGGAGCGACCACGAGCGGGTCGCCGGGCGGTGGCGCGGAGATGCCCGACCCCCTGCGCGCCGCGTGGCGCAGGGCGCGGAGCGTGGGTGTGTAGGACGAGATGACGCGGTCCGCCGCACACTCCCCGCCCCTGTCGCCGTACAACGAGGTGTACTCCCCGGCGGCGTGCAGCGGGACGAAGGACAGCATGCCGGTCGGGCACCACCAGATCCGCGGCAGCCCGCGAGGGTGGTTGTGGCGCACCTCGTCCAGAACGGGGCGGACCGTGGTGTTCCACAGCCACCGCAGCGCGCCGTTCACCGCGACCTGCGTGCCCTTGTAGCGCTCCGCGGGCGGGCACAGGGGATCGGCTCCCCGCTGAACGCCCCAGAGGAACGTGCCGGCCTGCCGGTTGACGGCGTCGTGCGTCACCTCGGGCAGCGGCACCATGGTGACCCGCCCGTCGCGGACCAGCAGGGCATCGCACCGGTAGCGGCTCACGTTGATCATCGCGACGGTCCGTCCGGCGGTGTCCAGTCCCGCGTCGGGCAGCTGTGCGGTGGGCATGAGAAGTCCCCGTCCGCGCTCCAACAAGGTGACGGCGTCCACCGGGTCACCGGCGGCCAGCGCGGCGGCGGCGGCTTGCGAAGCGAGGCCGAAGAACGAGGCGACCCCGTGTTCACGTACGGCGCTTTCCCGGTTCGCGAGTTGGGCTGCCAGCAGGTCGATCGCGTCGGCGAAGGCGTCGCGGGCAGGCCGCCACTGTCCCGCGTCGGCGTACAGCCGGCCGAGCGTCACGGCGGCGGAGACCCGGCTCGCTCCGGTCGTCCCCGCGCCGGCCATGATGTGGGCCCGCAGCAGGTTGACAGCCTCGTGCGTGGGAGCTCCTGCCCGCAGGGCGACGCAGCGGGCGAGCATCGCGGTGACCGTGACATGGTGACGCTGCCCGCGCGGTGCGGCACGCACCGCGGCGCGCAGCAGGATTTCCGCCTCACCGAGCAGATCGGAGTTCTCCTCGATCTCGGACAGATCGACCAACGCCGCTCCCAGATTGAACGTCGCCAGCTGGACCGGGCTGATTCCGGGATCTCCCGTACGCAGAACCTCCCGGTACATGTCCGCCGCGCGGCGGATGGCCGCTGGGTCGTCCTTGCTGCGACGGCGTGCCACAACAGCGGCGTTGACGAGCGCCGTCAACCGATCGGGGCCGGGCTGAAAGGCGTCGACGGCCAGCCCTGCCACCTGCTCGGCCTCGTCGAACGCGTCGCCTCGCGCCCCCACGTCCGCCAGTACCTCCGCCCGCAACATCAATGCGTGGCCGAGGTGCAGCAATGCCAGAGCACGGGACCGGCTGCCGGGCGGGCACAACTCCTCGGCACACTGGAACTGTTCCACGGCCGTGTCCAATTCGCGCGGGTCTCCGTGCACCTCGTAGCACCGGATCAGAATGCGGGCGAGGGTGTCGAGCATGGGCGGGTTGGCCGTGTCCCCGGACTGGAGCACCTGCACGGACTCCAGAGCGTTCTGCCGGGCCACGCGCAGCAAATCCTCGTCCCCGGTGAGGACATGACGCTCGAACTGCGCGTCTGCGAGGTCACTGAGGTACACGGCGCGCAGGGCGTGGCCGTGCGGCAGCGACCCCGCTGCGAGGGTGAGCGCCTGTTCCGCGCGCGCGAGGGCGCCGGAGTCGCCGGTGCGCCGGCCCAGCAGGAACAGCAATCGGCCGTGCCGCCCGTGCGCGAGGTGACGCTCGCCGTCCTCAGGCAGATCGGCCACCACCGCCTCCGCCGACGCCAGGGCTTCCCTGAGCACGGAGAGGTCCTCACTGACCACGTACTGGTCGCCCAGGACGCGGGCGGCCGTCGCGTGGACGTACGGTGCCGCGGGACTGTCCGGACGCACGCGCCGAAGGGCCTCCCGGCACAGCTCCGTGGCCTCGTTCATCAATCTCGCGGAGGGATCGACGCGGGACCGGGTGCACAGGATGTCCGCCTGCTGAGCAACCAGCCGGGGGTAGTGGCCGTGAGCGGGGCTGATGCTGTGCAACGCCCGCTCGGACGCCTCGGCGGCCTCACGCAGCTTGCCCGTGTCGCCGGTCGCCTCGAAGTGGTCGAGGAGGGTGACACAGAGGTTGTGGGCCGGCAGATGGGCGAGGACGTCGCGCGGCGGCACGGCGTCGACGGCGGTGCGCAGGCAGTCCGCGGCCCGGTCCAGGCGCCAGACCTCATCCGGGTGGTACGGAAAACGGCGGCGCAGGATCCTGCCGAGGAGGTCGAGGAGGGAATGCTGCCTGCCGTGCTTCGCTGCGCTCTCGCCGAAGGCGTACAGAACGTCGATCCACTGATCGAGCGCGACCGGATCCGTCGTCGTCGCGGGGTCCTCCAGAGCGTTCTCCGCGTCGGTCAGCAGCTGCTGCAGTCGTCCGGTGGGGGCGTCCCCGGGCCCGGAGGCGGCCCGCAGCAACGCCCCCACATGCGCCGGCAGCTCGTCGGGCGCTACGTTCGCGATCTTGGAGAACAGCTCGAACGCCAGTCGGGCGTCGGGGCCGCCGAGGTCGTCCGAGGCCGCTGCGCGGTATTGATAGAGCCAGGCGACCGCGGCCACCGACTCGGGGGTGGGCCGCTCCACCGCACGCGCCGCGTCCTGCTCCGCCTCCGGCGCGAGAACGGCTGCGGCGTCTCCGGCCCGGAATCCGTCCAGTCGTGTCCGCACGGCGTCGAGAGCGGCGACGTGCACGTCAGTCATTTCTCTCCCACATCCCGAACGGCAGCTCGTCGCCGTAGCGCCAGAGTCTGCTGCCGGGCGCGGTGAGATCCTGTTCCAGGCGGGGGATCCAGTCACGCAGCGCCTCGTGCGTCCCGGGATTCCAGGCCCACAGGAAGTCGATCATGTCGTCGGGGACCCTCTCGAGCGCCTGCCCCTCGGGCCCACCGCCACGGAAACGCCTGCTGAAGCGCGCCTCGGCCTCCGCGTCGCCGAACTGGTTGAACCAGCCGTAGGCGTTGGCGCTGATCATCTGGGAGACATACTCGGCCAACGCCAGCAGGTTGTGCGGAGTGGCATCTTTGGCGACCGCGAAGAGGACACCGTGGAGGAAGTCCGGGAAGAGCGGCGGAATGTCGCGTGGTTCGTGCCGGGTTCCGGTCCCGGTCGGGCGCCGTGCGTCCGAGGCGTCGTTCTCGCGGGACGCGCGGACCGCCACGAACCCGAACCCCACGATGCCGAGCACCACGAGCAAAGCGAAGAATGCCATGCCATATCCCCCTTCAGGCAGACTCGTTCGCTCACTATGACGGACGCCGGTTCACAGGTGAGGGATCCGGTTGAGAACTCCTTTCCGATTGACTTCAGGCGCGTCCGGTGCACGGACGAGCATCCTTCGCATCGGCCCTGTCGGCGCCCACAGGTCTGCCAACCCACCGAGTGGGTCACGACCACGCACCGGGGGGGACGGGGGCACAGGGTTGCGATGCGCTCGTGGTCCTCTGGCGGAGTCCGTTACGAGATGGCCCGGAGCCGGCCGTGGGGTCGTTGGCGGAGTTGCTCGACGGCCTGGGCCGTTTCGTCGTCCGCGGGGAGGAAGACGACGAGTTGCTGGGCGTCCGAGGGGAGTTCGAGCGTCTCGCGGCGCAGCCGGAGTTCGCATCCGGAGGGGTGGTCGAGTCGGAGGACGCCACGGCGTGGAACCACGTGGCGGTTCCGGCGGCGGGTGAAGTCGGCTCCGGCGAGGGTCGCGAGTTGCGCCGTGAGCCACTCCGAGTTCTCGGCGGACGGTCCGAGCCACAGGTCGAAGGCCTGTTCGTCGGCGATGTCGTCCCAGTCGGCGAAGAACGTGCGGGCGCGGGCGTCGGTGAAGACGTAGCGGGTGAGGTTCGGGGCATCGGTGTCGAGCAGCCCCGATGCGCCGGTCACCGACTCGAACGCGCCGGTGTGGGCGAGGACGTCGCCCAGCCGGTTGGTGACCATGGCGATGCCCGGTTCGAGGAGGCGGAGCGTCTCCCGCACCGACGGTCGCACCTGCCGGTCCGGTGGCACGGGCCGAGGGTGGGCGGAGCATTCGCCGCCGGTGATCTTCGCGAGGTAGCGCAGGTGGTCGCGTTCCGATGCGTCGAGGCTGAGGGCGTCGGCGAGCGCGTGGACCACCGCCACCGAGGGGCGGCGGTCACGGCCCTGCTCGATGCGGGTCAGGTATTCGACGCTGATGCCGGCCCGCGCGGCGAGATCCAGGCGTCGCAGCCCCGGTGACCGGCGGCGGCCGCGATCGGGCAGCCCCAGTGACTGCGGCTGGATGCTGTCGCGCTTGGCCCGGACGAAATCCCCCAACGGCGTGCCCATGCGAAGAGGATAGGCCGCCGCCCGCCGCCCGCGCAGGGCTCAGTGTGGCCCTGCGGGGGCCAGCCTGAGCACGGTCTGGCTGCGGCCGCGGTGCGGCCCGATCGTGGTGGGCATGGACAACGACAAGCACAAGCTGGTGATCATCGTCGGGAGCGTCCGGGAGGGACGGTTCGGCCCGGTCGTGACCTCGTGGGTCGCCGAACAGGCGCGGCTGCACGCCGGTTTCGCCGTGGACGTCGTCGATCTGGCCGAGATCGACATCCCGCTCACCCTGCCCGCGGCGTCGCCGAAGTTCGCCGGCGACGACTACCCCCGGCCGGCCGGGATGACGAGGCTGACGTCGGCGCTGGAGAGCGCCGACGCGTTCATCGTGGTCACCCCGGAGTACAACCACAGCTACCCCGCCTCGTTGAAGGCGGCCATCGACTGGCACTTCACCCAGTGGACGGCCAAGCCCGTCGCCTTCGTCAGCTACGGCGGCGCGGCAGGCGGCCGGCATGCGGTGCTGCACCTGGAGAACGTGCTGACCGAGTTGCACGCGGTGACCATCCGCGACGGCCTGGCCTTCCCGAACTACTACACCGCGTGGCAGGACGGCCGTCCGCTCGACCCCCAGATCCCCGGGTACGCCAAGACCCTGTTCGATCAACTGGCGTGGTGGGCCGACGCGTTGCGCACGGCGCGCGAGACCGCCCCCTACCCCGCGTGACGCCGGGCGGGGCGATGAGGGACGAGGCGATGACGGACGAGTCCACCGGAGGTTGACCCAGCCTCTCCTCACCACCGGCCCCGGCCCCGGCCCCGGCCCCGTCACCGTCACCGTCACCAACGGCAGGTCCGCCCAAGCAGGTCCGTTCGAGCAGGTCCGCCCAAGTCGGTTGCTTGGTCGGCGTGTTGTGGCAGTATCGGCTGGCATGTCGCCGTCAGCCGTATGGTCGCTCATGCCCGGTCGTCGTCTGTTCGTCGTGCTGCTCGTCCTGCTCGTGGCAGTCGGCGCCGGCGCCGGTGCCGGTGAGGCCGGCGCGGCGGCCGGACCGGGCGGGTCCAGGGCCGCGGCCACGCCCGACCGCGCCCGCTACGACGTGGCTCTGCGCTCCGACGCCGACGGCAGCCACTGGACCGGGCGGCAGCGGGTGTCGTTCCGCAACGCGTCCGATCGGCCGCTGCGTGAGGTGTACCTACGGCTGTGGGGCAACGGCGAGGACAAGTGCGGCACACCCGGTGCGCCCTCGCCTGTCATCGTGTCGGGCGTGGAAGGTGGCACACCCGGGCGTCTCACCGTGGACTGCACGGCCCTGCGCATCGCCCTGCCGAAGCCGCTCGCGCGCGGCGGGCGGACGTCCGTCGCCTTCCATGTCTCCATCGCCGTGCCCGACCGCAATGCACGCTTCGGCCGCGAGGGCGCCTACCGCTTCCTCGGCAACGCGCTGCCGGTGCTCGCCGTGCTCGACGCGAGGGGCTGGCACCTCGACCCGTACGTGGCGCTCGGTGAGAGCTTCTACGCCCTGACGAGCGACTTCCGAGTCCGTCTCGACCACCCGTCGGCCCTGAAGGTGCCCGCGACCGGTCGCACCCGAGCGCTCCCCGGCGGCCCCGGCCGTACGGTCACCCTCGGCGTCGCGGACCGGGTGCGGGACTTCGCGTGGGCCGCGGGCCCGTTCCGCACGGCGACGCAGACCACGCCCGGGGGCGTGCGCGTGAACTCGTACTGGGCCCCCGACACCCCTGCCGCGGGCGTGCGCCTCAACCGTACGGACGCCGTCGCCGCGATCGACCGGTTCGGCCGGGAGTTCGGCCGCTATCCGTACGGCGAGATCGACCTCGTGATGACCCCGCGGTTCGGCGGGGGCATGGAGTACCCCGGCCTCGTCCTCCTCGGCACCACCGAGGAAGGCGGCGCCGTCGTCCACGAGGTGGCGCACCAGTGGTGGTACGGCGTGGTCGGCAACGACGAGTACACCTCACCGTGGCTGGACGAGAGTTTCGCCCAGTACGCCAACGCCCGCTTCTACGGCTGGGAGACCCGCGACTGCTGGTCGGACGTCTATTGGCCCGACGACAGCACCGCGCTGACCGCCTCGATGGCCTACTGGTCGCAGCACCGCGGCGAGTACCACCTCGTCTACACGGCCGGCCCCTGCGCCCTGGCCGACCTGGAACGCACCCTCGGCGCCGACTCCATGGCACGGCTGCTCGAGCGGTACGCCCAGGACCACTGGTACGGCGTCTCCAGCACCGCCGACTTCAAGAAGGCCGCCCAGTCCATGACGGACGAGGACCTCGGCCCCTTCTGGGAGACCCACCGCATCCGGTGACGACGCCGAGGGCTCTGCGCTGTGTCAGGCGGCGCTGTGTCAGGTGGCGCGGTGTCAGGTGGCGCTGTCGCTGAGTGCGTCAGCGAGGGCGATGCGTGCCGTGATGCGTTTGCCGACCGGTTCCTGCTCGATGAAGAGGTCCTCGGTGACGGCCTTGACGATCTCCAGTCCGTGCTGGCCGATTCTGCCCGGATCGCCGGCCCGAGCCACCGGAACGGTCGGATCGCTGTCCCATACGACGACCTCCACCGCGTGGGCGGTGAGGCGCAGTTCCATCAGGACGGGCCCGGGGGCGTACTTGCGGGCGTTGGTGACCAGTTCGCTGACCACGAGCTGGGTGAGGTCCCTCGCGCGGGCTGGCACGGGCAGGCGATGGTGGGCATGGGCCCGGTCGAGGAAGGCGATGGCGTGATGGCGGGCGTCCGCGATGCAGCCGTCGTCCGCGCCCAGGGCGAAGCCCGCGCGCACCAGATGCCCGTTCGGCCCGTTACGGCCGTCACCGCCGGACTGGGATTCCTCCACGTTTCTCGCCCTCACTCCCCCGTTCACGTGCGCCGGTACCCGCGATCGCGCCATGCATGCCACGGGGGTGCCGTTCGGCACAGCCGCGGGGTGCATGCCGCCGCGGTGGTGGGGCAGAATCTTCGGCGCACGCCCGGACCCGGGGCCGGCCCGAACACAGTCGAGGAGACGGTGAGCGACATCGAGAACGCGGACCGGCGAGGCAGCCTGTCCGTCGCGCATCGCGTGGTCGACGGCGTGCGAGTCCTGACCGTGCGGGGCGAGATCGACCACGACGTCAAGGACGTCCTCAGCGAAGCCCTGCTGTGCGAGGACGGCGCGGTGCCTCCCCTGCGGGTCGTGGCGGACCTCGCCGGCGTCACCTTCATGGACTCCAAGCGGCATCAACGTCTTCCTCGCCGCGCACCGGCAGGTGAGCGGCGCGCACGGCGGCTGGCTGCGCATCGCCGCCGCGCAGGAGCCCGTCCTGCACGTCCTGCGGCTGGTCGGCGTCGACGTCCTCCTCGCCTGTCACCCCACCACCGAGCAGGCCCTGAACCCCGAACCGGCATCACGTCACACGGCTGATCCGGCCTGAGGGCGGTACAGCGTCGGCTCACTCGACACGAAGTACCGGGTACGGCACGAACGTGGTGCTGTTCTGGTCGATCCGCAACGGCCGGCCGAGGGGCGTCGCGGCACGCGGACCTGATCGGCCCGGACACCGTCGCCGCCATCGCCGAGTCCCTGTACGACGAGTTCAGGGAACCGCTCTACGCACCACCCCCACTGCTGCGACGGATGGTGGAAGCGGGGCGGCTGGGCCGCAAGAGCGGCCGGGGATTCCACGTGTACGGCCAAGGCTGAGCGTCCTGGCGCGAGCGGGGCGTTTCCCGCTCCCGGCGTATTCCAAGCATGCCGAACGCGTGTTCCACCTCACCACCCGAATGCCGGGCGGGATCCGCCGCGCCGCAGAGCCGCCCCGTAGGCTGGCGGGCGCAGCTGGTTCGCCCCGTCCGCCAGGCGGGATGCGTCGCAAGAGGGAACCCGGTGGGAATCCGGGACTGCCCCGCAGCGGTGAACGGGAACGACCGCCGTCATACGCACTGGACCCACGAACAGGGTCTGGGAAGCGACGGTCAGTAGGTGTCCCGTCTCGTACGAACTCCGTACGACGAGACGTGCCCGTGAGTCCGAAGACCTGCCCGTTGCCCACGCACGAACCACTCGTGCGCGGAGATCCCGGTGACCTCGTGGGCGGGTCGGCGTACATATCAGGCGGACGACCGCGCTGTGCCGCGCGAGGTCGGATCCGTCCGGTCCGTCACCCCTTCGCGCTCGCGTCCCGTCCCGGGATTCCAGGGAGATATCTCGCGAAGGAGATTTCCGTGACAGCGAAGTCCGCAGCCGCGGCGGCACGGGCCACCGTGTACGGCTACCCCCGTCAGGGCCCGAACCGGGAACTGAAGAAGGCCATCGAGGGCTACTGGAAGGGCCGCGTCGGCGCCGACGCCCTCCGCACCACCGCCGCCGAACTGCGCGCCGCCAACTGGCGGCAGCTCGCCGACGCCGGCATCGACGAGGTCCCGACCGGCGACTTCTCGTACTACGACCACGTCCTGGACACCACCGTCATGGTCGGCGCGATCCCCGGACGCCACCGCGACGCCGTCGCCGCCGACCCGCTGAACGGCTACTTCGCCATGGCACGCGGCACCCAGGACGTCGCACCGCTCGAGATGACGAAGTGGTTCGACACCAACTACCACTATCTGGTGCCCGAGTTGGGCCCGGACACGGTCTTCACGGCCGATCCGGCCAAGCAGGTCGCCGAGCTCCGGGAAGCCCTCGCCCTCGGGCTGGACGCCCGCCCGGTGCTGGTCGGCCCGGTCACCTACCTGCTGCTCGCCAAGCCCGCCCCGGGCGTGCCCGCGGACTTCGAGCCGCTCACCCTGCTCGACCGCCTGCTGCCGGTGTACGCCGAGGTCCTCGCCGACCTGCGCGCGGCCGGCGCCGGGTGGGTACAGCTGGACGAGCCCGCCCTCGTCCAGGACCGCACCCCGGCCGAACTGGACGCCGCCGCCCGCGCCTACCGTGCACTCGGGGCGCTCACCGACCGGCCCCGGCTCCTGGTCGCCTCCTACTTCGACCGGCTCGGCGACGCCCTGCCGGTCCTGGCCAAGGCTCCCGTCGACGGACTCGCCCTGGACTTCACCGACGCCGCGGCCGCCAACCTCGACGCCCTCGCCGCCGTGGGCGGTCTGCCGGGCAAGCGGCTGATCGCCGGCGTCGTCAACGGCCGCAACGTGTGGATCAACGATCTGGAGAAGTCCCTCGCCACCCTCGGCACCCTGCTCGGGCTGGCCGACCGGGTCGACGTGGCCGCCTCCTGCTCCCTGCTCCACGTGCCCCTCGACACGGCCCTGGAGCAGGACATCGCGCCGCAGACCCGGCGCTGGCTGGCCTTCGCCCGCCAGAAGACCGCCGAGATCGTCGCCCTCGCCGAGGGCCTGTCCCTCGGCACCGACGCGATCACGGGCGAACTGGCCGCGAACCGGGCCGATCTCGCCGCCCGGACCGTATCCCCCCTCACCCACGACCCGGCCGTCCGCGCCCGCGCCGCCGCGGTCGGGGACACCGACGCCCGCCGCTCCCAGCCGTACGCCGAGCGGGCCGCGGCCCAGCGCGCCCACCTCGGCCTGCCCCTGCTGCCGACCACCACCATCGGCTCCTTCCCGCAGACCGGCGAACTGCGCACCGCCCGCGCCGACCTGCGGGCCGGCCGCATCGACACCGGCGGCTACGAGGAGCGCATCAAGGCCGAGATCCAGGAGGTCGTCTCCTTCCAGGAGAAGGCCGGCCTGGACGTCCTCGTGCACGGCGAGGCCGAACGCAACGACATGGTCCAGTACTTCGCCGAACAGCTCACCGGATACCTGGCCACGGAGCACGGCTGGGTGCAGTCCTACGGCACCCGCTACGTCCGCCCGCCGATCCTGGCCGGTGACATCTCCCGCCCCGAACCGATGACCGTGCGCTGGACGACGTACGCCCAGTCCCTCACCGACCGCCCGGTCAAGGGCATGCTCACCGGTCCCGTCACCATGCTCGCCTGGTCCTTCGTCCGCGACGACCAGCCCCTCGGCGACACCGGCCGCCAGGTCGCCCTCGCCCTGCGCGACGAGGTCGACGACCTCGAGGCGGCCGGTACCTCGGTGATCCAGGTGGACGAACCGGCGCTGCGCGAGACCCTGCCGCTGCGGGCCGCCGACCGCCCGGCCTATCTGGCATGGGCCACCGAGGCGTTCCGGCTCAGCACCGGCGGGGTGCGGCCGGACACGCAGATCCACACCCACATGTGCTACGCCGAGTTCGGGGACGTCGTCCAGGCCATCGACGACCTCGACGCCGACGTCATCAGCCTCGAAGCCGCCCGTTCGCACATGCAGGTGGCCCGCGAACTCGCCTCGCACGGCTACCCGCGCGAGGCCGGACCGGGCGTCTACGACATCCACTCGCCCCGCGTCCCGAGCGCCGAGGAGGCCGCCGAACTGCTCCGTACCGGTCTCCGGGCCATTCCGGCCGAGCGCCTCTGGGTCAACCCCGACTGCGGCCTGAAGACCCGCGGTTGGCCCGAGACCCGCGCCTCGCTGGAGAACCTGGTCGCCGCCGCCCGTACGGTCCGCGAGGAACTCTCCGCGTCCTGACGTCAGTCCGGGCAGACACAGGAGGAAGCACGGGGAGCCCCGGCCGCCGGGAGGCCGGCCGGGGCTCGCCGTCGGAGAGGAGCTGAGGAGGGGCGCGCACGGGCTGTCCGGAGCCTCGCAGGGTAGGCGGGACGGAAGTGGTTTTGCGCAGGGTCGCCGCCCGGACGGACCGGGTCGGCGCGCGCGGAACGGAGGAACCGATGTCCGAGTCCCGCCCGTCCTCGGCCGCCCGTGTCGTCGTGGGGGTGAGCGGCTCGCCGGGGAGTCTCACCGCCCTGGGCCGGGCCGCCGCCGAGGCGCGGCGCCGGGGAGCCGAACTCTGGCCGGTGCTGGCCTGGGAGCCGCCGGGCGGGGAGCTCGCCGCCCGCAGGTCGACGTCCGCGGCCGTCCTGGTCGAGGACTGGGAGCGGCTGGCGCGTGAGCGGCTGCTCGGCGCCCTGCGCGCGGTCATCGGCGGCGACGGCCACGGGTCGCGCACCCGGGCCATCATCGCGCGCGGCGCCCCGGGTCCGGCGCTGGTCGCTACCGCCGACCGGGAGGACGACCTCCTCGTGATCGGCGCCGGACGGCGTGGCCTGCTGCACCGCGCGCTGTGGCCGTCGACCGGCCGCTACTGCCTCGCCCGCGCCGGCTGCCCGGTGCTGGCGGTGCCGCCGTCACCGCTCCAGGCCGCCCTGGCGACCGCGCGCCGCCGGAACGCGTGGGGGCTGAAGCTGGACACCGGGCACCTGGCGAGGGAGTTCGAAAGCGTGCCGCCCGACTGCTGAGGCCACGCCCGGGGGTGGTGACAGAGTCCGAGCGTCCTTTCCGGGGCAACGCGTCGACGTCCCGTCGTGCCGATGTCCCTCGTGCCGATGTCCCTCGTGCCGATCGGGTGGAGTAGCCATGGCTATAGTAGCCATGTACTGTATCGGTCATGAGCGAGCGCAAGGGTCTTGAACGGGCGACGCCGGGCTTTCTGGTGTGGCGGCTGTCGATGAAGGTGCGCGTGGCCGTGGACCGGGCGGTGGCCCCGCTCGGCCTCACCCACGCCCAGTACTCGCTGATCGCCTCACTGCACGGCATGCAGCGCGCCGGTGAACGCCCCAGCCAGCGGCGCCTCGCCGACCACACAGGACTCGAGCCGCTCTACGTCTCCAAGCTGGCGCGCTCCCTGGAGTCCGCCGGCCTGATCGAGCGCACCCGGGACCCCCGCGACCCGCGCGCCATGCAACTCGCCCTGACCGAGCGGGGACACGACGCCACACTGCGGGCGATCGAAGTGGTCCAGGGGCTGCTGGAGCGGCTGCTGGAACCGCTCGGAGGCCTGGACAGCCCGCGGACACGCGCGCTCACCGACGAACTGGCGATTCTGCTCGACGTACCGCTCGACCCCACCGACGAGAAAACGCAGGAGTGACGATGACTCGCACCGCACCGTCCGTCGACGGCCGTGTCATAGGGCTGGCGCACTACGCAGGCCGCGCCGTCCTGGAGCACGTCCTGACCCGGCACAACGCCACCTTCCAGCAGCAGGTCACCCTGCGCACCGCCGTCGCGGCGGACGGGCCGCTGGAAATCGGCACGCTCGTCGAGCGGGTGGCCCATGCGCTCAAGGCCGAGGCGGCGGACGTACGGGCCACTGTCGACACGCTGCTCACCGAGGGGCTGCTGGCTGCCGACGGCCCACTGATCCGGCCCACCGACGCCGGGCGGGAGCTGTTCGCCGCCGTCGGCGCCGAGACGGGCGAGATCTCGGCCCGCGTCTATGACGGGATCCCGGAGCGGGACCTGGCGACCGCCGGCCGCGTCCTCGCCCGTATCACAGAGCGGGCCGACGCGGAGCTGGCGGAGCTGACACGGGCGTCCCGGTAGCACGCACACCGGGTAGTGGAATATTCAATCACCGCACCCGGTTGTCGGCCTCGAAGGAGGCACGAGTGGACACGACATACGAGACGACCGACAACACCGCCTACTACGCCCACGGAACCCCGGCCGAGCGGTGGGAGCGGGCGCGGCTGTTCTTCGCCGCGAAGGAGTACACCGCCGCCGCGCGGGTGCTGGTCGGACTGGTCGAGGAGGTGCCGGAGCAGACCGGACCGCGGCTGCTGCTGGCCCGCGCCTACTACCACTCGGCCCAACTGCGCCGCGCCGAGACCGAGTTGCGACTGATCGTCGAGCGTGACCCGGTGGAGGAGTATGCCCGGCTGATGCTGGGCCGCACCCTGGAGCGACAGGGGCGGCACGCGGAGGCGGGACCGCACCTGCGGCTCGCCTCGGCGCTGGCCGGGGACTTCCCCGAGGCCTGAACCCGGACGAGGAGCGGCCCGGCGGTGACATCCACCGCCGGGCCGCTTCCGTGCGCGGGCCCGCTCAGGCGGCCGTCCGCCGCCCCCGCCGGTGCGCGATCTCGCCGAGGACGACGTCCACGACCAGGAAGCCGGCGAGCGGGATGCCGAGGAGCGGGACGAAGTAGGCGACCACGGCGACCGTCGCCATCAGCGGGACGAGGACGTACGGCGGGACCTGCGCCCAGGCGCCGCGCGGAACGGGCCGGCCGAAGGCGGAACCTCGGCCGCGCTGCCACCACATGCGGTAGCCCCACACGATCAACAGGATCAGGGAGCCCGCGAGGAGCATCAGCGCGACCTGGTTGACCAGGCCGAACAGAACGCCGGTGTGCAGGTCGATGCCCCAGCGGGTCAGCTTGGCGAGCAGCGGGTGGTCGTCGAACCGCAGCACGTCGGTGACCTCACCGGTGGCCGGGTCGATCGCCACCGCGTCCTGCTTCTCCGGCCAGCTGCGCTGCACCTGCTTGACCACGTACGCGGAGGAAGCGTCCGCGGGCGGGACGATCTCGACCGGGTCGCCCAGCCCTTCGGCCCGCGCGGCGGCCAGGATCGTGTCGAGGCCGACGCCGTGCTCGCCGTCCCCGCCCGCGCCGGAGGCCGTGTCGTGGCCGGCGTGCTCGCCGCCGCCCGCGGCCGCCGACACCGACGGGGTGGCCTGGCCGAGCGAGGTGCGCAGCACGTCGATGTTGGCGCCCGCGTACGTGGACCAGGTGAGTCCGGTCGCGGACAGGAAGATGAAGCCGACGGCGGCCCACACGCCGACGGTGCCGTGCAGACCCAGCGTGCGGCGCCGTCCGGCGGTGCCGCGGACCTTGCGCAGGGCGCGCCGCCGGGAGAACCAGAGCACCAGGCCACCGCCGGCGATCACCCACAGCCAGCTGGCGGCGAGTTCGCTGTAGAGGCGGCCGTTCTCACCGAGGTGCAGATCGCGGTGGAACTCGTCGATCCAGGTCCGCAGCGGCAGCGCGCCGGTGGAGCCGTACTGCTCCAGCGCGCCGCGCACCTCGCCCGTGTACGGGTCGACGAACACGGCGAGGGTGTGGGTGGCGTCGACGCCCTTGACGCCGGACAGCATCACCCGGGTCGTGGCGTCGTCCTCCGGCGAGGGGCGGACGGCCGAAACCGTGCCCTCGGGGTGGGCCTTGCGGGCGGCGTCCACCTGCTCGGAGATCGGCAGCTTCGCGTCGCCGGCCGGCACGGTCATCTCGTGGGAGTACACGAGCTTCTCGGCCTGGAACGCGCCGGCGTAGAGAAAGCCGGTGACGGCGGCGACCAGCAGGAACGGCGCCACGAACACGCCGGCGTAGAAGTGCAGACGGAGTATCAGCGGGCGCAGCGGGGCCCACGGACCGCGGGACTTCGGCGCGGGGGCCGCTGCTTGCGGGGCCTCGTCCGTCGGGATCGAGGGAGCGGTGGACATGGTGGGGCTTCTCCGGGGGCAGGAGGAGTGGGGCGGGGACAGCGGTCCGGGGGACGTTTTTCGGCCGTGACGCACCAGTAGTCGGCCGTGGACCGTGCCGAGTTCCCGCCATGCCGAGTGACGTGCGTCACATGGTGTGCGGTCGTGTCATGCTGGCCCGATGGCATCTCCCAGTCCCCGCGCGCCCCTTGCCGAACGGATCGAGGAACTCCTCGCTCCCGGCGGCCCGTTGCCCATCGTCACGGCCGGAGACCCGGTCCTGCGGACGGGCACACCGCGCTACGAGGGCGAGCTCGGCCCCGCACTGCTGGCCCGGTTCGTCGAGGCCCTGCGCGTCACCATGCACGCGGCGCCGGGCGTCGGCCTCGCCGCCCCGCAGGTCGGCGTGGCGCTGCGGATCGCCGTCATCGAGGACCCGGCGCCGGTGCCCGAGGAGGTGCGGCTGGCCCGCGGCCGGGTGCCCCAGCCGTTCCGGGTCCTGGTCAACCCGTCGTACGAGCCGGTCGGTTCGGCCCGCGCCGCCTTCTTCGAGGGCTGCCTGAGCGTACCGGGCTACCAGGCGGTGGTGGCCCGGCACGCCGAGGTGCGGCTCACGGGCGCGGACGAGCTCGGCCGGCCGCTGGACGAGGAGTTCGGCGGCTGGCCCGCCCGCATCGTCCAGCACGAGACGGACCACCTCGACGGTCTGCTCTATCTCGACCGGGCCGAACCGCGCTCGCTCTCGGCCAACGAGGCCGTGCTCGAGCGCTGGACGCAGCCGACGCCGGACCGGGCCGCGAGGGCGCTGGGGTTCGAACTCCCCTGAGCGGCGGGCGGGCCGGCCGGTTCGGTCAGTTGTCCCGGTAGGCCTCCAGCAGCCGCAGCCACACCTCGCTGAGCGTCGGGTAGGACGGGACCGCGTGCCACAGCCGGGCCAGCGGAACCTGGCCGGCGACCGCGATCGTCGCCGAGTGGATCAGTTCACCGACGCCCGGACCGACGAAGGTGACGCCGCGCACGATCTCCTGTTCCAGGTCGACGACCATCCGCGCGCGGCCCTTGTAGCCCTCGGCGTACAGGCCCGCGCCGGCCACCGACGACATGTCGACGTCGACGGCCCGCACCCGGTGTCCGGCCTGCTCGGCCTCGGCGAGCGAGAGGCCTACGGCGGCCGCCTCCGGGTCGGTGAAGACGACCTGGGGGACGGACTCGTGGTCGGCCGTGGCGGCGTGGGCGCTCCACGGGTCGCTCTCCGGCAGATCGGTGCCGGCCGCGCGGGCGGCGATGGCGGCGCCCGCGATCCGGGCCTGGTACTTGCCCTGGTGGGTGAGGAGCGCCCGGTGGTTGACGTCGCCCACCCCGTAGAGCCAGTCGGTGCCGGTGACGCGCAGGCTGTCGTCGACGGTGAGCCAGGAGCCGGGTGCCAGGCCGACCGTGTCCAGGCCGATGTCGTCGGTGCGCGGGGCGCGGCCGACGGCGAAGAGGATCTCGTCGGCCTCGATGCGTTCGCCGGTGTCGGTGACGACCACGACGGTGCCGTCGGCGCGGGTCACCGACGCCACCGAGGTGCCGGTGCGCACGTCCGCGCCTGCCTCGGTGAGCGCCTCGGCGACCAGTTCGCCCGCGAACGGCTCCATCCGGTCGAGCAGGCCCTTGCCCCGCACGAGGAGGGTGACCTGTGAGCCGAGGGCCTGCCAGGCGGTGGCCATCTCGGTGGCGACGACTCCCCCGCCGACCACGACGAGCCGGCCGGGCGCGGTCTGGGCGCTGGTGGCCTCCCTGCTCGTCCAGGGCTTGACCTCGGCGAGTCCGGGCAGGTCGGGCAGCGCGGCGCGGGTACCGGTGGCGACGACGACCGCGTGGCGGGCCGTGAGCACCTTGTCCCCCACCGTCACCGTGCGCGGGCCGGTCAGTCTGCCGTGGCCGCGGTAGAGGTCCGCGCCGATGCTCTTGATCCAGTCGACCTGGCCGTCGTCCGTCCAGTCGCCGGTGAACCAGTTGCGGCGGGCGAGCACCGCCGCCGTGTCCAGCGGGCCCTGCACCGCCTCGCGCAGGCCGGGCAGTCTGCGGGCGTCCGCGCGGGCGATCACCGGGCGCAGCAGGGCCTTGCTGGGCATGCAGGCCCAGTACGAGCACTCACCGCCGACCAGCTCGCTCTCCACGACCGCGGTGGTGAGGCCGGCCGCACGGGTGCGGTCGGCGACGTTCTCCCCCACGGGCCCGGCTCCGAGCACAACCACGTCGTACAGGTTGGTTTCCGTTTCCGTCATGGGCTCAGTCTGGTGGGTGGTGTGCCGGGTGGCCACACGGGTAGGGGCGCGGAATACGCGTCGGGCCGGCCGCGTTGTCGCGGACGGCTTCACCCCATGTCAGGGGATCCTGGCAGGAAGCACCGGGAAGAGGGAATCACGCCATGAGCAGCACCGTGGAGCTCACCAAGGAGAACTTCGACCAGACGGTCACCGACAACGACTTCGTGCTGATCGACTTCTGGGCGTCCTGGTGCGGCCCGTGCCGTCAGTTCGCCCCGGTCTACGACAAGGCCGCGCAGGAGAACCCGGACCTGGTGTTCGGCAAGGTGGACACCGAGGCGCAGCCGGAGCTGGCCGCGGCCTTCGGTATCCAGTCGATCCCGACGCTGATGATCGTGCGGGACCGGGTCGCCGTGTTCGCGCAGCCGGGCGCCCTGCCCGAGGCCGCCCTCACGGACGTCATCGGACAGGCGCGCAAGCTGGACATGGACGAGGTCCGCAAGTCCGTCGAGGAGGAGCAGGCCAAGGCAGGGGCCGACGACTCCCCGGCCGCCCGGGGCGAGTAGTCCCGGAGCCCCCCCCCGACGCCCGGCGATCCCTAGAAGGGGTACGGCGCGACGTCCGCGCGCACCGTCGTCCAGCGCACGTCGGTGAAGGCCTCGAGGTTGGCCTCGCCGCCGAAGCGGGCGCCGGTGCCGGAGGCGGCGACCCCGCCGAAGGGGGCGACGGCCTCGTCGTTCACCGTCTGGTCGTTGATGTGCACGATGCCGGTCGGGACGCGTTCGGCGAGTTCGAGACCGCGGGCGGCGTCGCGGGTGACGATGCCGAGCGAGAGGCCGTAGGAGCTGCGCGCGGCCAGGGCCGCCGCCTCGTCGACCGTGCCGAAGGAGCGTACGGGGGCCACCGGGCCGAAGACCTCCTCCGCGTAGGCGGGGGTGTCGTCGTCGACGCCCGCGAGGACGGTCGGCCGGTAGAAGAGGTCCTCGTGCCTGCCGCCCGCGGCGAGCTTGGCGCCGGCGGCGGTGCTGGCCTCCACCAGGCCGTGCACCTTGGTGAGTTGGCCGCCGTCGATGAGCGGGCCGAGGTGGACCTGCGCGCGGTGCGGGTCGCCGACGGCGAGGGCGTCGGCCTTCGCCGCGAGCCGCTCCACGTACTCCTCGTAGAGGGAGGCGTGCACCAGGTGGCGGCCGGTGGTCATGCAGATCTGGCCCTGGTGGAAGAAGGAACCCCAGGCCGCGGTGGAGATCACCGCGTCCAGGTCGGCGTCCTCCAGCACGATCAGGGCGGAGTTGCCGCCGAGTTCGAGGTGGGCCCGCTTGAGGTGGCGGCCGGCGGCCTCGCCGACGGCGCGGCCCGCTCCGGTGGAGCCGGTGAAGGAGATCACCGGGACGTGCGGGTCGGCGACCAGGGCCGCACCGGTCTCGGCGCCGCCCGGGAGGATGTGCAGGAGGTTCTCGGGCAGGCCCGCCTCCGCGAAGACCGCGGCCAGGGCCAGACCGCCGCACACCGCCGTCCGCGGGTCCGGCTTGAGGACGACCGCGTTGCCGAGCGCGAGGGCGGGCGCGACGGACCTGATCGACAGGATCAGCGGGGCGTTGAACGGGGAGATCACGCCCACCACGCCGACGGGCACCCGCCGGGTGTACGACAGCCGGGGCGCCTCGCTGGGCAGGACCTGTCCGGCCGGGCGCGAGGCGAGCGCGGCGGCCTCGTAGCACTCCTGGGCGGCGACGTGCAGCTCGAAGTCGGCCTTGCCGGGGATGGAGCCGGACTCGCGGACGATCCACTCGCGCAGTTCGTCGGCGTGCGCGGTGAACAGGTCGCCGGCCTTGCGCAGCACTCCGGCGCGCACGAAGTGCGGCAGGCGGGCCCACTCGGCCTGCGCGGCGCGGGCGGCCTCGGCGGCGGGGCCGACGTCCGCGGCGCCCGCCAGGTCGACGGTGCCCAGCGGGTCGCCGGTGGCGGGCTCGGTGACGGTGTACCGGGGGCCCGACAAGGTGCGGGACTGCCAGTTCTTGGGGTCGAGCAGCGGCATGAAGGCTCTCCGATCGGTGACCCGCGGGACTCGCGGCTCTCACAAGGTGAGGGGAAGTCCCGTGTAGTTGGCCGCCAGTTCGGCGGCGGCGTGGCGGGATGCGGTGATCCGGCGCAGCCGGGCGAGCTGCATCCGATGGTCGAACGCATCTCCATCTGGTTGAGCGTGCAACATCTTAGTCATGTCGTCGGAAAAGCGGGTCGCCTGCCACACACGTCGCAGACAAAGTTCCGAGTACCCGTCCAGCAGCCGCGTGGACCCGGTGGCGCGCAGTTCGGCGAAGGCCCGCGCGAGCAGCCGTACGTCCGAGACCGCGAGGTTGAGCCCCTTGGCGCCGGTCGGCGGGACGATGTGGGCGGCGTCCCCGGCGAGCAGGAGCCTGCCGTGCCGCATCGGCTCGTGGACGAGGCCGCGCATCGGCGTCACGGACTTGGAGGTGATCGGGCCGCGGCGCAGCGTCCAGTCGGCGTCGACGGCGAAGCGGGCGGCGAGTTCGTCCCAGATCCGGTCGTCGGGCCACTCCTGCACATCGGTGCCGTTGGGGACCTGCAGGTAGAGCCGGGAGACCCGCGGCGAACGCATGCTGTGCAGGGCGAAGCCGCGTTCGTGGCGTGCGTAGATCAACTCCTCGCAGGAGGGCGGCACTTCGGCGAGGACGCCGAGCCAGGAGTACGGGTAGTCGTGCGCGTACGTCCGTCCCGCGTCGGCCGGGAAGGCGTCGCGGGCGACGCCGTGCGAGCCGTCGCAGCCGACGACCCAGTCGCAGGTCAGGGTCCGTTCGCGGCCCCCGTGCCGGAACCGTACGACGGGCGACCCGCTCAGCGGCTTCTCCACGGCGAGCGCCACCGCCTCGAACAACAGGGGCGGCCCGTCGGCGAGTTGGAGGGCCACGAGGTCCTTCACGATCTCCGTCTGGGCGTAGATCGTGACCGTGCGGCCACCGGTGAGGACCGGGAAGTCGAGCCGGTGGCGCTCACGGTCGAAGCGCAGCTCGATGCCGTGGTGCACCAGGCCCTCGGTGTCGAGCCGGTCGGCGGCGTCCGCCGCCCGCAGGGCGTCGACCGTGCCCTGCTCCAGCATTCCGGCACGCTGGCGCCGCTCCACGTACTGCCTCGTCCTGCTCTCCAGGACCACACAGTCGACGCCCGCGCGGTGCAGCAGCCGGGCGAGGAGCAGCCCCGCGGGGCCGCCGCCGATGATGCCGACCGTCGCACGCATGACACGCCTCCCCTGCGACCGTAGTTCAGCTGGAGTCGCGCTGCACCACGGTGGCTCCGAACGGTTCCTGCGACTCGGGGGCGGCCGCGGGGCTGCGCACCGCCCGGTCGACCAGCGAGGCGAGGTCGCGGCCGGCGGGCAGCGCGATCCGGACGGTACTGAGGCGGGGCCGCAGCAGCCGTCCGAGCATCAGGTCGTCGGCGCCGATGACGGCGACGTCCTCGGGGACGCGTACGCCCGCGCCCTGGAGGGCGCGCATCAGCAGCATGGCGTACTCGTCGTTGTAGGCGAAGACGGCGTCGAGACCGAGGGCGGGCCAGCGGGCGGCGAGGGCCGCCGCGGACTCCTCCGTGTAGGCCAGGGACAGCTCCGTGACGGTGGCGTCCGTGCCGTGCAGCGCCTCGCGGGAGCCGGCCAGACGGGGCGCTGAGAAGATCTCCATGCCGCGCTCGGCCGGGACGACCACCCCGATCCGGCGGCGGCCACGGGCGTAGAGGTGCGCGGCGGCGCTGCGGCCGACGTCGGCGTGGTCCAGGAGCAGCGCGCGGGCGCCCTCGACCGCCTCGGGACCGAGGGTCACCACGGCCCGGGCGCCGGACCTCTTCAGCACGGCGACCCCCTCGGGGCCGATCCCGGGGCTGGGCACCAGCACGGCGACGGGCCGCAGTTCGGCCCAGGCCCGGGCGGCGTCGTCACCGCCCAGACCGGTCGCGCCGTACTGGACGACGGTGTAGTCGAGGCGGCTGAGCGCCCCCTGGAAGTCGTGCACGAACTGGGAGTAGAGGGGGCCCGCCGGGACGGGCAGCGTGGGCATCAGGACCATGCGGCTGTGCCCGGCCCGCAGGGTACGGGCGGCCGCGTGCGGCACGTACCCGAGTTCCTTGGCGGCCTCGTGCACGCGGCGCCGGGTGGGCTCGCTGATACGTACGGCGCTGGCGTTGTTCAGGACGTAGGAGACGGTCGCGCGCGAGACGCCGGCCAGGCGGGCCACGTCGGCGCTCGTGGGCACGGGCCGTGGCACCGGCGACTTCGTCGGCGCGGGCGTGTTCGGTATCTGCACCATGACGTACGGCATCTTGGCAGAAGCTGTGAACGGGCCTCCGGGCGGGGGACGCCGAAATCCGATGAACCGTCAACGAACATGTTTGTGACGTACTTGTTCGCAACGAACATGTTCGCTACCGTGGAGACATGACAGCACGCCCCGACACCCCGCGCAGTCGCCGTGAGCGCCCCGCCAAGCCAGCCCTGACCAGGGAGGGCATCGTGGCCGCCGCCCTCGCGGTGCTGCGCGCCGAAGGCCTGCGGAAACTGACCATGCGGCGGCTGGCCGAGGAGCTCGACACCGGACCGGCCTCCCTGTACGTGTACGTCCGCAACACGGCAGAGCTGCACGCGGCCGTGCTCGACGAACTGCTCGGCACGGTCGGACCGGCCCCGGCCGAGGGGAACTGGCGCGAGCGGCTGGAAGGAGTACTCACCTCCTACACCGCGATGCTCTTCACCTACCCGGACCTCGCCCGATCCGCGCTCACCGCCCGGCCCAGCGGCCCGCACTACCTCAACCTGATCGAGGCCCTGCTGGCCCTGCTCGACGAGGGCGGCGTGCCGCCCGCGCAGGCCGCGTGGGGCGTGGACCTGCTGCTCCAGCACGCCACCGCGACAGCCGCCGAACACACGGCCGAGGCCTCCGAGGAGGACTGGGACGCCCTGCGGCACGCGGTGCACGAGGCGTCGGAGCGGACCCACCCGCACATCGCCGGGCTCACCGGGCCACTGCTCTCGGGGCCGCCCGGAGCCCGCCTCTCCTGGGGGTTCCAGGCACTGATCGGCGGCATCGAGCGGACCGCCGTACCCGAATGACGACCACAGGAGGAACCGTGCACCACCCCGTAGCGATCATCGGCGCCGGACTCGGCGGCCTCACCCTCGCCCGCGTACTGCACGTGCGCGGCGTCGAGGCGGCCGTCTTCGACCTGGACGCCTCACCCACCGCCCGCACCCAGGGCGGCATGCTCGACATCCACCAGGACTCCGGCCAGGAGGCGCTGCGCGCCGCCGGACTGCACGAGGAGTTCCGGACGCTGGTCATGCCCGGCGGCCAGGCCACCCGGGTCCTCGACAAGGACGCGGTGGTCCGCTTCGAAGGGGCCGACGACGGGACCGGCGAGCGCCCCGAGGTCGACCGCGGCGCCCTGCGCGACCTGCTGCTGCGCTCGACTCCCGAGGGAACGGTCCGCTGGGGCCGGAAGGTCACCGGCGCGCGTGCGCTGGGCGACGGGCGGCACGAGGTGCGGCTCGAGGACGGCTCCGCCTTCACCACGGACCTGCTGGTCGGCGCCGACGGCGCCTGGTCGCGGATCCGCCCGCTGGTCTCCGACGCCCGGCCCGCCTACACGGGCGTGTCGTTCGTCGAGACGGACCTGCTCGAGGCGGACGTACGCCATCCGGTGAGCGCCGGGGTGGTCGGCGACGGGTTCCTCTTCGCGCTCGGCGCCGGCAAGGGTTTCCTCGCCCACCGCGAGCCCGACGGCAGCCTGCACGTCTACACCGCCCTGCGGGTCACCGAGGACTGGGCGGACGGTGTCGACTTCGGCGCCGCCGAGGCGGCCAGGGCTCACGTGCTGGAACACTTCACGGACTGGGACAAGAGCCTGCGCGCACTGGTCGCGGACGCCGACGGACCGCTGGTGCCGCGCCTGGTCCACGCCCTGCCGGTCGGCCACCGCTGGGACCGCGTCCCCGGTGTCACCCTGCTCGGTGACGCCGCCCACCTGATGTCGCCGTTCGCGGGCGAGGGCGCCAACCTCGCGATGCTGGACGGCGCCGAACTGGGCCTGGCCCTGGCCGCCCACCCGGGCGAGCGCGAGGCCGCGCTGGCCGCCTACGAGGAGAAGCTGTTCCCGCGCAGCGCGGCGGCCGCGGCCGACTCCGCCCGCAGCGGCGTGACGCTGTTCGCCGAGGACGCCCCGCAGGCCGTCGTCGACCTCTTCACCGGGCAGCCCTGACCGGTGCCGGCGTCCCGCCCGGAACACCGCTCGTCACCCGGTCGACCAGTTCGCTCCAGCCGGCCTCCAGGCGCGCCGCCGGCATGCCGCACTGCCGGGTGAGGTGGTGGACGAGGACGGGGCTGAGGTACCCCATCAGCGTGTGGGCCAGCAGCTCGACGTCCGCGTCGGGCAGGGCCTGGCGCAGCAGCAGGACGAGGTGGCTGTGATGGACCCGGCGCGGGGGCACGGAGTACCGGCGGTCCGGTCCGGGCTCGGCCGCCAGCTGGAGGTCCAGTTCGTCCACGGCCCGCCTGAGCATGGCGACGCCGAACGCCCGCAGTCGCTCCACGGGCCCCGCGCCCGGGCCCAGCGGCGGGGGACCGCTCAGGAACGCGGCCTGGAAGTTCCGCTCCGAGTGGTCCAGGAGCGCGGTCAGCAGCCCGGTGCGGTCGCCGAAGCGCCGGAACACCGTGCCCTTGCCCACGTTCGCCGCGCTCGCCACCGCCTCCATCGTGACCCCGGCCGCGCCGTGCTCGGCGATCAGCCGGGCGGCGGCGTCCAGCAGCCTGGCGCGGTTGCGGGCCGCGTCGGCACGCAGGCACGGCTCGTCGACGGCCGGCCCCAGATGCAGCAGCTCGGGCTCGGTCAGGCTCTCCTCGGGCTCCGGACAGGGAGGCAGAACAGCGGACATGAACTCAGCGTAAAGCATGGGGAATGAAACTGGACCGCGGTCCGGTTAGGATGCTAGAACATTAAACGGACCTCGGTCCGGATTCGTAACAGCAATGTTTCAGCCTCTGGGAGTACCCATGTCTGTCCGCATCCTCGCGCTCGTCGGCAGCCTTCGCGCCGGTTCGACCAACCGCCAGCTCGCCGAGGCGGCCGTCAAGGTCGCTCCCGAGGGCGCCACCGTCGACCTCTTCGAGGGCCTGGCCGAGATCCCCTTCTACAACGAGGACCTCGACGTCGAGGGCAACGTGCCCGCCGCCGCCGCCAAGCTGCGTGCGGCCGCCCAGGCCGCCGACGCCTTCCTGCTCTTCTCCCCCGAGTACAACGGCACCATCCCGGCCGTCCTGAAGAACGCCATCGACTGGCTGTCCCGCCCGTACGGCGCCGGCGCCTTCGGCGGCAAGCCCGTCGCCGTGGTCGGCACCGCGTTCGGCCAGTTCGGCGGCGTGTGGGCGCAGGACGAGGCCCGCAAGGCCGTGGGCATCGCCGGCGGCAAGGTCATCGAGGACCTCAAGCTCTCCATCCCGGGCTCGCTGACCCGCTTCGCCGAGACCCACCCGGTGGACGACGCCGAGGTCGCCGCCCAGCTGACCGAGGTCGTGGCCCGTCTGCACGGCCACGCGGGCGAGGTCGCCGCCGCCTGACCGCCTTGACCGCCTGACTGCCCGGACCGCCTGACCGGCGGTACGGCAGAACGGCGAGACAGCACGACATGGGGGTCGAAGGGGTCCGGAGCGCTTTCCGGACCCCTTTCGTCGTACGCGCCCCCGGCGTGCGCGGCGTACACGCCCCCGGCGCGCGAGACCCGGACGGGCGCGACCCGGGCCTGCCCGGCCCCGGCTCCGGTCAGTCCAGCTCGGTCAGTCCAGCTCGGCCAGCCGCAGCACGGCGGGTGCCACGAAACGCTCGATCCAGCCGGCCGTCTCCGCCAGGCGCGGCGCGAGGATCACCGTGTCGATGCCGAGCTTGGTGTAACCGGTGAGGTCGCGCAGGACGCCGTCCAGGTCGCCGTCGGTCACGGCGTCGCCGGAGTAGGTGATCGTCTTCAGGACGGTGTCGTAGTCGCGCCGCTCCGCCTCGCAGTGCCCGCGCAGGACGTCCAGCTTGTGCCGGACCTCCTCGGGGGTCGAGGCGAAGAGGTTGCAGGCGTCCGCGTACCGGGCCACCAGCCGCAGCGTCTTTCGCTCGCCTCCGCCGCCGATCAGGATCTCCGGGCGCGGGGAGCTGACCGGGGCCGGCACGCACAGGGTCTCGGCCAGCCGGTAGTGCTCGCCCTCGAACGGCCCGTTGTCGTCCGGGTCCCACATCTGCAGGCAGATCCGCAGAGCCTCCTCCAGCCGCTCGAACCGCTCCGACGTCGACGGGTACGGCACGCCCAGCCCCTCGTGCTCACGGTCGTACCAGGCGGCCCCGATGCCCAGCGAGGCCCGTCCGCCGGACAGCACGTCGAGCGTGGTCGCGATCTTGGCGAGCAGTCCGGGGTGCCGGTAGGTGACGCCGGTGACCAGGGCGCCGAGCCGGACCGTGGAGGTGTGGGCCGCCAGGTACGCCAGCGTCGCGTAGGCCTCCAGCATCGGGGCCTCGGCGCCGCCGTTGAACTCCATCTGGAAGTAGTGGTCCATCACCGACAGCCGGCTCACCCCGGCCGCCTCCGCGGCGGCGCCGGCCGCGGCGAGCTCGGCGCCCTGCGCGGACGCGCCCCCCGCGCCGCCGAACTGGTTGATGTGCACGCCCACACGCATGTCCGTCTCCGATCGTCCGGTCGTTCGATCCCGCGGTTCTGCGGTTCTGCGGTCCCACAGGTCTGCGGTCTCGCGGGTTCGTGCTCCTGTGCTCCTGCGGCCCCGCGGGTTCGCGCTCCTGCGCTCCTGCGCGCCTGGGCGCCTGCGGTCCCGCGGGTTCGCGGTCCTGCGATCCTTCTCGCCGCTCATCGGCCCCGGTGACGCTAGACCCTGGAGCGCTCTCGAAGTCAAGGGACGGCGGCCGGACCCCGGCCCGTGTCTTCGTCAGGTCATCCGATCGGCGAATGTCGTTCAACTCGCGGACCGCCGCCCGTCGCGTCTGATAGGGCTGGGCAGATGCAGACCCTCTTTCGACGACTGCTCGGCCTGATGCCCCGTATCGGGGTCCAGGTGACCGACCTCGGTCCGGGGACGGCGGTGGTCTCGCGGCGCGGCGGGCCGTACCGGGTGACCGGCGCGGACAAGGACACCTGGGTGCTGCGGCGGACCCGGGACGGCGCGCGGTCCGGGTTCGCCGAGGGCGGCGCCGTGCGACTCGGCGACACCGGCGCGCTGCTCCTGATGGAGAACCCGGGCGGACAGGACGAGCGCAGACTCCAGCTGGCGGCCGCCGAGTACCTCTGCACCCAGCACGTGGTCGCGATGCTGGAGCTCTACGGCGTGAACTGCGTCTTCGACGTCGGAGCCAACAACGGCCAGTACGCCAAGCGGCTGCGCGGCCTCGGCTACACCGGCCGGATCGTGTCCTTCGAGCCCACCTCGGAGACGTTCGCCCGGCTCGAGAAGGCCGCGGCGGACGACCCCGACTGGCAGGTGCACCGGTGCGGACTGGGCCGCGAGGAGACGACGGCCGAGATCCACGTCGGCTGGAAGACGATGAACTCCCTGCTGCCGGCCAGCGACTACGGCAAGGGCCGCTACAGCAGGTTCACGAAGGCCGACACCGAGGAGATCCGCGTCCGCCGGCTGGACGAGGTCATGGCCGAGGCGCTGGACGGCCTCGCCGAGCCGCGCCCCTACCTGAAGATGGACACCCAGGGCTACGACCTCGAGGTGTTCGCCGGCGCCGGGGAGCGGATCGCCGATTTCGTCGGGATGCAGTCCGAGGTCGCGGTGCTGAAGCTGTACGAGGGCAGTCCCGGCATGGGTGAGGCCGTCGCGGTGTACGAGGCCGCCGGGTTCGGCATCACCGGCATGTACCCCGTGACGCGCGAGGCGACCACGGGACGGGTGATCGAGTTCGACTGCGTGCTGATGCGCGCGGACGCGGCGCCTACACCGTAGAGCCGTCCCGCTCCGCCGCCTCCCGCCCTTCCTGCCCTTCCCGTCGCTCGAGGCGCTCCTGCCGCGCGGAGGCCCGCAGGCTGGTGAGGGTCGTGACCGCGAGGACGAGCACGATGAACCCGAGCGAGAAGGGGATGCCGATCTCGGGCACGTGCACCCCGGACTCGTGCAGCGCGTGCAGCACCAGCTTGACGCCGATGAAACCGAGGATGATCGACAGTCCGTAGCTGAGGTGGACCAGCTTCTTCAGCAGTCCGCCGATGAGGAAGTAGAGCTGTCGCAGACCCATCAGCGCGAAGGCGTTGGCCGTGAACACGATGTACGGGTCCTCGGTCAGCCCGTAGATGGCGGGGATCGAGTCGAGCGCGAACAGCACGTCGGTGGAGCCGATCGCGAGCATCACGACGAGCATCGGGGTCATGACCCGCTTGCCGTTCTGCTCGATCCACAGCTTCGTGCCGTGATAGCGGTCGGCCACGCCGAACCGCTTCTCCACGGCCTTCAGCAGCTTGTTCTCCTCGAACTCCTCCTCGTGTCCGCCCTTCCTGGCGTCCTGGACCAGCTTCCACGCCGTCCAGATCAGGAAGGCTCCGAAGAGGTAGAACACCCAGGAGAACGTCGAGATGATCGCCGCGCCCGCGGCGATGAACAGCGCGCGCAGCACGAGGGCCACCAGCACGCCCACCATCAGCACCCGTTGCTGGTACTGCGAGGGCACCGCGAACTTGCCCATGATCAGGACGAACACGAAGAGGTTGTCGACGCTCAGCGACTTCTCGGTGATGTAGCCCGCGAAGAACTCCCCCGTCGGCCCGCCGCCGCCGAAGAGGAACACGCCGAGGCCGAACAGACAGGCCAGGACGACCCAGACGACCGTCCAGGTCCCGGCCTCGCGAACCGAGACGTCGTGCGGTTTGCGGCCGATGAAGAAGTCGGCGGCGACGAGCGCGCACAGCGCCGCGACGGTCAGCAGCCAGACGGAGAGCGAGACGTTCACTGGCGGTCACTCCTGGTACCTGCGTGGGGGTGAAAATCATTGTCGACCTTCGCTCGTCCGTTCCACCCCGCACAGGTGAACAGAAGGTCATGTCCTGGCAAGCCGCGGAGCAGGAGCACGGCCGTCACCCGCCGAACGGCGGGCAGGTCCCGCCGTACGGCGGCGCCCCGGCGGGCGGCCGGTGCCCCGATCATGGGCCGCACGAGCCGCCGCGCAACCGCGCTCCGCGTGAGGAGAAGCCCATGACGTCCGCACCGCCGCCCTTCGACCCCGAACTCGGCGCCGCCCTGGAACTCATCCGGGAGATGATCCAGCCCGGGCTGGCCCCCGAGGACATCGAAGCCGTCCGCAAGGGGCCGGGGATCGCCCTGCTGGCCGACCTGGACGTGACCCTGGGCGGGGCCTTCGAGGCCGAGGACCGGACCGTGCCGGGGCCCCAGGGCTCCCCCGGGATCTCGCTGCTGATCTGCCGGCCGACCGGGCCGGCTCCGGAGCGCCCGCGTCCGGTCGTCTACCACGTGCACGGCGGCGGCATGGTCCTCGGCAACAACCGGGCCGGTGTGGACGTGGCCCTGGACTGGGCGCGGGAACTGGACATGGTCGTGGTGTCCGTGGAGTACCGGCTGGCGCCCGAGCACCCGCATCCGGCACCCGTCGAGGACGTGTACGCGGGTCTGCTGTGGACGGCGGAACACGCCGCGGAACTGGGCGCCGACCCCGAGCGGATCGTGCTCGCCGGGGCCAGCGCGGGCGGCGGCCTCGGTGCCGCGCTCGCCCTGCTGCTGCGCGACCGTCAAGGGCCGCGGCCGCTCGGCCAGTTGCTGATGTGCCCGATGCTGGACGACCGCAACGACACCCCCTCCAGCCACCAGATGGCGGGCCTGGGCGTCTGGGACCGCACGGCCAACGAGACCGGGTGGACGGCCCTGCTCGGCGAGCGGCGCGGCGGCCCGGACGTCTCCCCGTACGCGGCGCCCGCCCGTGCCGAGGACCTGTCCGGGCTGCCGCCGGCCTTTCTCGACGTGGGCTCCGCCGAGACGTTCCGGGACGAGGTGGTCGCCTACGCCTCCCGGATCTGGCAGGCCGGCGGGATCGCGGAACTGCATGTCTGGCCCGGCGGATTCCACGGCTTCGACGGCTTCGCGCCGCAGGCAGCGCTGTCCAGGTCGGCCCGCTCGGCCCACCTGGACTGGCTGCGCAGACTGCTCGCCGAGTAACGCCTACGGAGGCGCCTCAGCGGCTCCGCAGGCTCGGCGCTCGGCGGCTCGGCGGCTCGGCGGCTCGGCGGCTCGGCGCTCAGGGGCTCCCGGCTCAACGGCTCGGCGCTCAGGGGCTCGCGACGCGGCAGCCCGGCGGCTCAGCGCTCAGCAGCCCGCGCTCAGCCGCTCGCGGCTCAGGGGCTCGCGGCTCAGCAGCCCGGCAGCCCGGCAGCCCGGCGCTCAGCGGCTCAGCGCTCGCCAGGTCGCCTGGTCGGCAGGTCGCCAGGTCAGCAGGTCAGCAGGTCAGCGGCTCGGCGGCGCTCGCACTCCACCGCGCCCGCGTTCGTGTCGATCGTCCCGTCCGCGTGCGGCAGCGGCCGGTGCTCGGTCAGCCGGGCGCTGTGGGCCTCGACGGGGTGGATCCGGACCCACCGGACGTGAGACTGCCCGGCGGGGCGTACGGTCCGGACGGCTTCGCGGCCGGGGTCTGCGGACGTAGAGGCCGGTTCCCGGCCGGAAGCGGCGGCCGCACCCCTCCTCGTCGGCGTTCGCGTGGCGCATGATGGCCGTATGAAAGAGCTGGCCGGGCGCCTGACCGCACTGGACCCGGACGCCGGCGCCGCCGTGCGGGTCATCGCCTACTTCGACCGGCTGGCCGAGTCCCGGGCCGGGGTGGAGGCGCTGGTGCGCGGGGCCGCGGTGCTCGCCGGGGTGCCCGCCCGGCTCGTCGACGCCGACCGGCGGGTGCGGGTCCGGGTGGAGCCCGACGGCACGCGCCGGGACACGGAACTGCCGCCGGACCCGGAGTGGCCGTGCACGGCGCTGACGCCCGACGGCCCTCCCGCGCTGTGGCTGGAACGCGCCGGCGCGACGCCCAGCGTCGTGGACGCCGTGATCCTGGAACGGGCGGCCGGCGCGGCCCGCGTCGTGCTCGACCGCACCCGCGGGCGGGCGCCGCTCGACGATCCCGCCCTGGTCGAGACGCTTCTCGACGCCACGGCCGCCGAACCGGCCCGGCTGCACGCGGCCCGCCGCCTCGGCCTGGGCGCCGCCGCCCCGGCCCGCGCCCTGGCCACGCCCGGCGGCCGGCCCCGGGTGCTGCCCGCGGACGCCCGGGACGCCGTTCCGGCGGGCCGGGTGGGGATCGGGCCCGCCGTGCCGGTGCCGGACCTGCCCCGCTCCTGGGCCGCGGCCCGCACCGCGCTCCGCTTCACCGCGGACGGCACCGCGCAGGACCCGGGCCCCCGTGTCGTGTACGCCGACGAGCTGGGCGGCATCGCCCTGCTGGCCGACCTCCTGGTGCCGGGAGCCGAACCGCCGGCGGACGTCCTCGCGGTCGAGGCGGCCGCCGCGGACGCGCCCTGGCTGCTCACCACCCTGCACGCCGTCACCGCCACCGCGAGTCTGCGGTCGGCGGCGGCCGAGGCGAACGTCCACCACTCCACCCTCCAGGACCGGCTGGCCCACGCCGAGCACCTGCTGGGGTGGCCGGTGCGCACGCCCCAGGGCCGGCTGCGCCTGCACCTCGCGCTGACGATGCGGCGGCTGGCGCGGCCGTAACGGCGCTTCTCCGTAACGACGGGCTTCCGTAACAACGGTCCTCCGTAACGACGGTCCTCGGGGCGGGCGTTCAACCGATCGGTTGAACGGGGATTCCACCGCACGCGCGTCGTCCGCTCCGTCCGGACGACGCGGGCCGGCCGGCGGGCTCGGCAGAATCGACCTCGGCCGTGGCGCCCGGTCCCGCACCCCCCGCAGCGTTCGAAAGAGGTCTCCCCGTCATGCCCAGCTTCCCCAGCAGAAGGCGCCTGCTCACCACCGGTGCCGGTGCCGCCCTCGGCATCGGCGCGCTCGGCGCCGCCTCCGTCCCGGCAGCCGCGTCCCCCGCGCGGGCCGCTTCCCGGCGGGTCTCCGGCGCCGAGGAGACCAGGTCCCTCGACGAGCTGTACCGGGCCGCGCTCGCGGAGGGCGGCAGGCTCGTCGTCTACGCCGGCGGCGACACCCCGACCCAGCAGGACGGCACCAAGGCGGCGTTCCTGCAGCGCTTCCCGGACATCGACCTGAAGCTGATCGTCGACTACAGCAAGTACCACGACGTACGCGTCGACAACCAGCTCGCCACCGGCACCCTCGTGCCCGACGTCGTCCAGCTCCAGACCCTCCAGGACTTCGACCGGTGGAAGGCCCAGGGCCGCCTGCTCCCGTACCGGCCGGCCGGGTTCTCGAAGGTGCACGACGGGTTCAAGGACCCGCAGGGCGCATGGGTCGCGATCGCGGCGATCGGCTTCAGCTTCATGTACGGGCCGGACGCGGCCGGTTCGGCCGCGCCGCGCACCCCGCTGGACCTGGTCGACGCACGGTGGAAGGGGAGGATCGCCTCGTCGTTCCCGCACGACGACGACGCGGTGCTCTTCCTGTACTCGCTGTACGCCGAGCACTACGGCTGGGACTGGGTGGCGAGGTTCGCCGCCCAGGACGTGCGGTTCGCGCGCGGCAGCAACTCCCCCGGCGACGCGGTGCGCGCCGGCACCCACGCGATCGGCGTCGGCGGTTCGGGCGCGCCCCTGTCGACCGGCCCGGTGCGGTTCGTCGTACCGGACAGCGCCCCCTTCATGGCCTGGGGCCAGCGGGCGGCGGTCCTCAAGGCGGCGAAGAACACCACGGCCGCCAAGCTCTACCTCAACTGGCAGCTGTCCACGGCCGTCCAGCAGAACTCCTTCAACGGCTGGTCGGTGCGCACCGACATCACTCCGCCGGCCGGTCTGAAGCCGGTCTGGGAGTACCGCAACGCCAACCTCGACGGCTTCCCCCGTTTCATGTCCGACCGGGCCGGGGTGGAGCGGCTGAAGCAAACGTTCGCGCTGTACTTCGGCGAGGTCCGGGGCGACCCCACACCCGGCTTCCTCGGGCTGCGTCCGGGCGCCTGACGGGACCGGCCGTCCTCACACGGTCCCTACAGGTGCCGGATAGACTCGGGCCCCTTGTTCGAACGGATCATCGTCCAAGGGGATCTGCCGTGTCCGACCGCGCTCCCGTCCACACCCCCGTGAGGGCGGCCCGCGGAAGCCGGCCGACCGCCGACCTCCTCGCCCATCTCACGTTCTTCGTCGTCGTGGGCGCCGGGCTGGTCCGGCTGGTGCAGCTGAGGATCGGTCTGTGCTGGGACATCGTGGGCGTCAGCGGGCTGCTGGCGCTGGTGTACGCGGGCGGACTCGCGGCCGGCGAGCGGCTGGGCCGGACCGGCCGGCACCTGTGGGTCGCGGCGCTGCTGACGCTGTGGACCACGCTGGTCCTCCTCGCGCCCGCCTCGCTCACCGCCGCCTATGTGTGGTGCGCGCTGCCGCTGGCCTGCGCGGCGCTGCGGGTGCTCGGCAGGCGGGCGGCCGGGGCGGCGGTGGCCGCCCTCTCGGTCGTCCTCGCCTGTCAACTCGTCCGCAGCGCGGGGCAGTTCGATCCGGAGCTGGTGCTGATCCCGGTGGCGGCCGTGTGGGGCACCGTCGCCCTCTACCGCGCCCAGCAGCGCGACGCGGCCGAACGGCTGCGGCTGGTCGAGGAGTTGCGGAGCACCCGGGGCGTACTGGCCCGGCAGCAGCGGCAGGCCGGGGTGCTGGCCGAGCGGGCCAGGATCGCCCGGGACCTGCACGACACGCTGGCCCAGGAGCTCTCGGGCGGGGTGATGCTGCTGCAGGCCGCCGACCGCGACTGGGACGCGGCGCCCGAGGTGGCCCGGGCCCGGATGCGGGCGGTCGCCGACGGGCTGCACGCCGATCTCGCCGAGACCCGCAGGATCATCCGCGACCTGACGCCGTCCGCCGTGGACGAGGCCGGTCTGGAAGGTGCGCTGCGGCTGCTGTGCGCGCGGGCGGAGGCGGAGGGCGCGGCCGTCCGGGTGCGTTTCCTCTCGCTGGGTGAGCGCCGGCCGGTCCTGGACGGGCCCGCGGCGGCGGCCCTGTTCCGGGTGGCGCAGAGCACGCTGGCCAATGTCCGCGAGCACGCGCGCGCGGTGAACGTCCTGGTCACGCTGCACGGCTACGCGGACCGGACGGAGCTCGAGGTGCGCGACGACGGCGCGGGGTTCGAGACCGGCCGGACCGGCGTTCCCGCCCGGGCCGCCCGCGGGCTCGGCATCCCGGCCGCCCGGGCGCGGCTGCGGGAGTGCGGCGGGGAACTCGACGTACGCAGTGAGCCGGGGCGCGGTACCTGTGTCCGGGCGACGGTGCCGGCCCTGGCGAAGAGCCGCCCGGCGGCCCGGGTGGCCGCCCGGTGAGCGGTGTGCCGTTGCGGCTGCTGGTGGCGGACGACCACGCCGTCGTACGGGCGGGGCTGCGCGCACTGCTGGAGGGCGAGCCGGATCTCGAGGTGGCCGCCGAGGCGGGGTCCGGGGAGGACGCCGTACGGCTCGCGGCGCGGCTGGCGCCGGACCTGGTGCTGATGGACCTGCGGTTCGGGAGCGGCGGCATCGACGGGATCGAGGCGGTGCGCAGGCTGGCGGCCGAGGCGCCGGGGATCCCGGTGGTGATGCTGACGAGCTACTCGGGCCGGGCCGATGTGGTGCGGGCGCTGGAGGCGGGCGCCCGGGGGTATGTGCTGAAGGCGGGGCCGCCGGAGGAGCTGTTCCGGGCGGTACGGGGTGCCGCGGCCGGTGCGCTCGGGCTGGCGCCGGAGGTGGTGGGCGAGCTGGTCGCCCAGAGCCCGGCTCCCGAGCGGGAGTTGAGCGGGCGGGAGGTGGAGGTGGTACGCCTGCTCGCGGAGGGGCTGAGCAACCGGGCCATCGCCGGGGCTCTGTTCCTGAGCGAGGCGACCGTCAAGACGCACCTGGTGCGGGTCTACCGCAAGCTGGGTGCGGACAACCGGGCGGCGGCGGTGTCCGAGGCGGTGCGCAGGGGGCTGCTGGACCTGGCGTAGTACGCAGGCGGCACGCGGAGGGGGGCGACCTGTCGCGGCCGCCCCCCTCTGTGGTGTCCCGGATGTGGTGTCTCAGACCTTGGCCTGCTGGGGCGCGGCGGCCTGGTCGGTCGCGTCCTCGCCGGCCGCCGCGGCGCGGGCGGCGGGGATGACGGCGGCGATGGCCGCGGAGATCAGGGCGAGTGCGCCGCCGACCAGGAGCGCGGTGCGGAAGCCGTCCTCGGAGGCGAAGGTGTAGCCGCCCGCGGTCGTGGTCATCTGGGAGAGGATCACGCCGATGACGGCGGAGCCGATCGAGGTGCCGAGCGAACGCATGAGGGTGTTGAAGCCGTTGGCGGCGGCGGTCTCGGTGAGCGGGACCGAGCTCATGATCAGGGCGGGCATCGCGCCGTAGGCGAGGCCCACGCCACCGCTGGTGATGAGCGTGACGACCATGACGCCCCAGGCGGAGCCCATCAGGGCCAGGGAGACGAAGTAACCGGCGGCCAGTACCAGGGCGCCGCAGACCAGCGTGAACTTCGGGCCGCGGGCGTTGGTGAGCTTTCCGCCGAGCGGGGAGATCAGCATCATCATCAGGCCGCCGGGCGCCATCCACAGACCGGCCGCGAGCATCGACTGGCCGAGGCCGTAACCGGTGGCCTCCGGGAACTGGAGCAGTTGCGGCATCACCAGCATGCTCGCGTACATGCCGAAGCCGATGAAGACCGAGGCGAGGTTGGTGAGGAGCACCCGGGGACGGGCCGTGGTGCGCAGGTCGATCAGCGGGTCGGTGGTACGCGTCTCCCACACTCCCCAGCCGACGAGCGCCACGACGGCGGCCGCGAACAGACCGAGCGTGGCGCCCGAGGCCCAGCCCCACTCGGCACCCTTGGAGACCGCGAGCAGCAGTGAGACCAGGCCGATGCCGAGACCGATCGCGCCGGGCAGGTCGAAGCGCTGGCCCTTGGCGCCGGCGGGAACGTCCGGGACGAGCATGAAGATCAGGACGGCGACGGCGGCGGCCAGGGCGGCGGAGCCCCAGAACAGCACCCGCCAGTTCGCGTACTGGGCGACGGCGGCGGCCAGCGGCAGGCCGATGGCGCCGCCGATGCCCATGGAGGCGCTGACCAGGGCGATGGAGCCGCTGAGCTTCTCGGCCGGTACGACGTCGCGCAGCAGCGCGATGCCGAGGGGCACCATGCCCATGCCCATGCCCTGGAGTCCGCGGCCCACGATCATCGTCACGACGTCGGAGGCGAACGCGCACACCACCGAGCCCACGATGAGCGGCACGGAACAGGCAAGCAGCATCCTGCGCTTGCCGAGCAGATCGCCGAGGCGGCCGACGACCGGCACGCACACGGCGGCCACCAGCAGGGTGACCGTGATCACCCAGGCCGCGTTCGAGGACGAGGTGTTGAGGATCTGCGGCAGCTCGGCGATGAGCGGGGTGACCAGCGTCTGCATGATCGCCGCGGTGGTGCCGGCGAAGGCCAGCGTGGCGATCACGGCGCCTGGGCGGGCCGTGGGCTGGAGAGCGGGGGCGCCCATGGGGACTCCTCGACTTGGGATGTGCGGTGGAGGATCCGCGCGAAGGATCTGCGCGAGGGATCTGGGTGAAGGATGTGCATCGTACATGTCGTATGTATCAAGCACATGCCGTGGCCTCTGCACAGCGGTGTGCCAGGATGGTGCGGGCGCACGGAAGCAGGAGGTCGGGCACATGGAGACGCCGACGCACGAGGTCGAGTACGAGCAGATGCTGCTGAGCCGCCACACGTTCCTGAACCAGCGGGGCGGCCGCCGCAAGAACAGCCTCTTGGAGCGCAGCGCCTACATCCTGCTGAGCCGGATCCGGGTCCAGGGACCCATGTCGATCGGGGAACTCAGCGAGGCCTTCGGGCTGGACGCCTCCACCCTGAACCGGCAGACGGCGGCGGCGATGCGGGCGGGGCTCATCGAGCGGATCCCCGACCCGGAGGGCGGGATGGCGCGCAAGTTCCGGCTCACCGACGAGGGCACACGGCTGCTGGACTCGGAGCGCGAGGGGATCGTGGACATCCTGGGCCAGGTGATGACCGACTGGCCGGACGAGGACATCGCCGCCTTCGCGGGCTATCTGCGGCGCTTCAACTACGGCATCGAGGCCATCGGCGGCCGCCCCTGGCCACGCCCGTGACGGCGTGGCCGCCGCTCAGGACCGGATGAGTCCGTCGCCCTCGCCTGGCCGGCCCCGGGCCGGGCGCGGCGGTGCTACGACGCGCTCGGCGCCGCGCTCGGGCCCGTGCCGCCCAGCTGCCGGATGGTCCCGCCGAGCATGGGCCGGAACCGCGTCAGCATCTTCGGCTGCGCGCTGACGACCCAGCGCGAACCCACGAGGTACTGGCCCCCGTAGATGCCGGCGGACTCCAGCCAGGTCTCCTTGTACTGCTCCTCGGGGAAGGTGGTGATGAGGTAGTCGGCCTCCTCCGTATGGCAGACGCCCTGGCGCAGCTCGTCCGCGTCGATACGGATCTTGGCCGTGCAGCCGGTCAGGCCTGCGATCACCTCGACCTTCGCCGGTGCCACGACGCCGGCCGCGGGAGCGGCGGTGACCGAGGTCGGCGTGGGAGTGCCCTTCCCGGCGGTGGCCTCGTTCTCGCCGCCGCTGCACGCGGTGGCGAAGGAAAGCATGGCCAGGCTGCCTGCCAGTGCGGCACCGCGCACGAGGCGGGCCGTGGGCTGCTGAAGCACGTACAACTCCGTGGTCGGCGCTCTTCCCGTCACCTCCCGTGGACGCGCCTGCGCACGGGCCCGGGGACGGGCGATCGACCAGGGGTACGGGTGGACACCGGCGCCCGTTCAGCCGCCGGCGGCGGCCGGGACCGGGAAGCGGTGGCGAGGGCGGCCTCACGTCCGGGACCGCCGTGACCCGCGGCCGGCGTCACCGCCCGCCCGGGCCGACGACCTGTCTAAAGTACAGAGAGATCACCCTCTGCGCGGGAGTTCCCATGACCGGTCTCCGTCACAAGCGCCCCACCGACGCTCTCGAAGCCATCGAGCCCCCGGGCAACGCCGAGACGGTCGTCGGTGTGCTGTCGGTGACGGTGCTGGTGGAGCTGCTCGGCGTCCTGTCCGGCTCCGAGGTGTGGCTCCTCGGGCTGCTGGTCTTCCTGCCGGGCACGGCCTCGGCGCTGTGCACCGTCCAGCAGACGAAGTTCGTCGCCGCGTGGACCACCCTGTTCGTCACCCTCACCCTGCTCGTACGGGCCGACGACAACGGCCGGTGGCTCGACCGGGCGCTGCTGGTGCTGCTCACCCTCGCCCTGGGAGCCGCCTCCGTCTACGCCTGCCACCGGCGCATCGCGCGCGAGCACGAGATGCTGCGGCTGCGCTCCACCGCCGCCGCCATGCAGCGGCACATTCTGCACCCCCTGCCCCTGCTCACCGACGACGTGCTGGTCAACGGCGTCTACGAGCCCGTTCAGGAGGACCGGCTCGTCGGCGGTGACATCTACGACGTGGTCGCCTCACCCTTCGGCACACGCGTGCTGATCGGGGACGTGCAGGGCAAGGGGCTGGCCGCGGTGGGCGCCGCGTTCGCCGTCATCGGCGCCTTCCGTGAGGCGGCCCACCGGGAGCCCACGCTCACCGCGCTCGTCGACGCCCTGGACGCCTCGGTCGTCCGGCACAACTCCTACGCCGAACAGACCGGCGACGACGAGCGGTTCGTCACCGCCCTCGTCCTCGGCGTCGACGCGGGCACCGAGGCGCAGGTCGTCAACTGCGGGCACATCCCGCCCCGGCTGGTGCACGACGGCGCCGTCACCACACCGGCGGTGGACACCGGCGTCCCGCTCGGGCTCGCCGAACTGGCCGCCGAACCGACGACGGTCGAGTGGTTCGCCTTCCCGGCCGGTTCCACGCTGGTGCTGACCACCGACGGCCTCACCGAGACCCGCGCCCACGACGGCACGTTCTACCCGGTCGACGAGCGTCTGATGAAACACCTCGACCTCTCCCCCACCGAGCTGCCCCTGGCCCTGCACGAGGACGCCCGCGCGTACGCCGGGGACGACCGCCGGCACGACGACGTCGCCGTGCTGACCGTCCGCCGGTCACCGCGGCACTGAGCGCGCGCCGCCGGCCGGGCGGCCGATCCCGCCCATGGCGCGCGCTCAGCTCGCGCACATGCTCCTCATGGCGAACGGAGAGAGGGTCGGGCCATGTCTGGCGTCCCCGGTACCCGTGCAGGCACGGTTCGCGTGCTGATAGTCGATGACGAGCCCGAGCTCACCGAGCTGCTCTCCGCGGCCGTGACCGAGGCGGGGTGGCGGTCCTTCCCCGCGGCGGACGGGCACAGCGCGCTGCGCATCGCGCGGGACTGCGCCCCGCACGTCGTGGTCCTCGACGGCATGCTGCCGGATCTCGACGGGGTCGAGGTACTGCGCAGGCTGCGCGGTGAGAACGCCCGGCTGCCCGTGCTGATGCTCACCGCACGGGACGCGCTGGAGCACCGGATCGACGGACTGTCGGCCGGCGCGGACGACTATGTGACCAAGCCGTTCTCCCTGGAGGAGGTCGTGCTGCGGCTGCGCGGTCTGCTGCGCAGGGCCGGTACCGGCGAGAGCGCCGACCGGGGTCCCGTGCGGGTGCTGGGCGATCTGGTGCTGGCCGAGAGCACCCGCGAGGTGCGGCGCGGCGGGGCGCCGGTCCCGCTGACCGCCAAGGAGTTCGACCTGCTCCGGTTCCTGATGAGCCATCCGCACCAGGTGCTCAGCAAGGCCCAGATCCTCGACCACGTCTGGAACGCCTCCTTCGACGGCGAGGGGAACCTGGTCGAGGTCTACATCTACGGACTGCGCGCCAAGATCGACAAAGGGCGGGCGCCGATGATCCGTACCGTCCGCGGCGCGGGGTACGCGATCAGAGCCGCGGACGAACGGGCATGACGGTCCTGCCGGGCCGGCGGCGCGGGGCGAGGCCGGCCGGCACCGGTCTTGGCCGGCGCTCCCTGCGTGTGCGCCTCGTGCTCTTCGTCTCCGTGACCCTGGTCGCCGTGTGCGCGGCCATGGCGCTCAGTACCGTGCTCGTCCAACGCGTCTATCTGCTCGGGGACCTGGACCAGCGCGTCACCGACGCCGCCGAGCGCAGCCAGGGCGGCTTGCAGCGCCGGACGGGCGGCGCGACGGATCTGGGGTTCCTCAACGAGCGCGGGCAGCCGGCCGGCACCCTGGCGGCCCGGTTCGCCGACGGGTAGGTCATCGCCGCCGAGGTGGTGACCGAGGACGGCCGTCAGCGGGTCCTCACCGGCGCTCAGCGCGCCGCCCTCAAGGGGATCACCGCGGACGGGTCGCTGCACACCCGCACCGTCCCCGGCCTCGGCACGTACCGGGTGACCGCGCTCGCCGGCGACGGGGTCCCCGTCCTGGCCGGGCTCCCGACGGCCGACGTGCAGCAGGTGATCGACCGTCTGGTCGGCGTCGAGGCGGTGATCGCCGCCCTGGGACTGGCCACCGCGGCCTGCGCCTCCGCCGTCGTCATACGGCGGCAGCTGCGCCCGCTGGGCCGGGTCGCGGCCACCGCCGCCGAGGTCGCCCGGGTGCCGCTGGACCGCGGCGAGGTCGCCGTGCTCGCCCGCGTCGCCACGCGGGACACCGACCCCGGCACCGAGGCCGGCCAGGTCGGCGTCGTGCTCAACCAGCTGATCGACCACGTGGAGTCCTCGCTCGCCGAGCGCCGACGCACCGAGGAACGGATGCGCCGGTTCCTCGCCGACGCCAGCCATGAGCTGCGCACACCGCTCGCCTCGATCGCGGGGTACGCCGAGTACATGAACGGCGGCGACCGGACGATCTCGCCGGAACTGGCCTGGCATCGCGTGTCCGCCCAGTCGGCCCGGATGACCGGCCTGGTGGAGGATCTGCTGCTGCTCGCCCGCCTCGACGAGGGACGGCCGCTCCAGCGGACCGAGGTGAACCTCGCGACGCTGGTCGCGGAGGCCGTCTGGGACGCGCAGGCCGCGGGAGGCGGGCACGACTGGCAGCTCGCGCTGCGCCTCGACGGCCCGGTGACGGTCTTCGCCGACGCCTCCCGGCTCCATCAGGTGGTGGCCAACCTGCTGGCCAACGCCCGAGTGCACACGCCGGCCGGCACCAAGGTCACCGTCGTCGTGGAGACCCTGGAGGCACCGGAGCCCCTGGAGCCCCTGGAGCCCCTGGAGCCCCTGGCAACGCTGGAGGCACTGGAGCCCCTGGAGAGCCGAGGGCCTCAGGGGAGCCGGCGGGGCCAGGAGTCCGCCTCGGTGGCGGGGGCGGGAGAGGGGCCGGGAGAGGGACCGCCGTCGCGGCCCGGCCCCGCCCGGTGTGTGATCCGTGTGCGGGACGACGGTCCGGGCATCCCGCCCGGCCTGCTCCCCTCGATCTTCGAGCGGTTCACCCGGGCCGACGGCTCCCGCTCCCGCACTCCGGGAGCGCAGGGTGGCACGGGCCTGGGCCTGGCCATCGCGGCGGCCCTCACCG
The DNA here is from genome assembly GCF_040295245.1 of Streptomyces sp. NPDC002884. NCBI lineage: Bacteria > Bacillati > Actinomycetota > Actinomycetes > Kitasatosporales > Streptomycetaceae > Streptomyces > Streptomyces sp. NPDC002884. The sequence goes on from NZ_JBEOVB010000003.1 coordinate 412,923, forward strand.
AGGCGCACGGCGGCCGGATCGACGTGCGGAGCGAACCGGGGCGAACCGAGTTCTCGGTGACGCTCCCCACGGCCGGCCGCTCCGCCGTCCCGTCTTCCCCACAACTCTGAGGACTTTCACAGAACCGCAGTTCGGACCCTGCGCGGACACCGCTCACGCACCGATCGCGAGGGTCGTCCGGCCGTCGCTTCAGGCCTGCCTCAGCTGGCTCCGCCACAGTGATCACCCGGCGGCCGTTCAGCGGGGACGTGCCCCTGACGAAGGGAATCAGCGACGATGACCGAGCTCGACTCCGGTGAACCGACGGCCCACGAGACACAGTCCGACGCCGGCCGCCGCGCCCACGCGAGCCGCCGCAACTTCATGCGCAAGGTCTTCTTCGCCAGCGGCGCCACGGCCGTCGCGACCATGGGCGGGGCCGGAGCCTGGGCCGCGCTGGCCGACGACGCCACCGCCGACCCGAGCGCGGTGCCGAGCGGCGCGCCCAGCGGGGGTCCGGGCGGCGGCGCGGGCGGTCCCGGCAACCAGTCGATCACCGAGGACTTCTTCGGCCTCACCACCGACGGCAAGCGGATCGACGACCTGTTCACGATCCACTCCACGGGCGTGAAGACCGCCCCGGTGATCGCCGCCGCGAACGCCTTCCTGGCCGGGCTCAGCGACACCCAGAAAGCCTCCACGCAGTTCACGGTCCACTCCACCGAGTGGCGGCTGTGGAGCAACATCGACTCCTACGCCCGCCAGGGCGTGTCCCTCGCCGACCTGAGTGACGCGCAGAAGGCTCTGGGCACCGCCCTGTTGAAGTCGGCGCTCAGCGCCGACGGCCTGGAGACCACCGAGAAGATCCGGAAGATCAACCAGGCAGCCGGCGAGGCCATCGGCAACACCGGCTCCTTCAACGAGGACGCCTACTACTGGACCGTGATGGGCACCCCGTCGGCGACCGAGCCCTGGGGCTTCCAGTTCGACGGCCACCATCTGGTGATCAACTACTTCGTCCTCGGCGACCAGGTCGTGATGAGCCCCTGCTTCTGGGGCTCGGAGCCGACCTCGATGGAGATCGACGGCGAGACGGTGACCGTCTGCCACGAGGAGGTGGTGGCCGGCCTCGCGTTCATCAACTCCCTCAGCGCGGCGCAGCAGGCGGTCGCCGTCGAGTCGTCCACCAAGTCCAACGAGTCGATGAAGGCGGGCGCGTTCTCCGACAACGCGGTCCAGGCGTACACCGGCATCCGCGGCAACGCCCTGACGGCCGCCCAGAAGACCAAGCTCCTCGGCATCGTGCAGGCCTTCACCGGGCGCGCCAAGGCCGACGTGGCGAAGGTGGCGCTGGCCGAGGTCCGCAAGCACCTCGACGACACCTACGTCACCTGGGCCGGCGGCACCGGCGACGACGACGCGTTCTACGTCCGCGTCCACAGCCCCGTCGTCTGGATCGAGGTCGACTGCCAGGCTCCGGGCCCGCTCGCGGGCGCGTACGGCGCCACCCAGGGCAGCGGCGCCACGCAGAAGCACGTCCACTCCGTCGTCCGTACCCCCAACGGCAACGACTACGGCAGGGAACTCCTCAGGCAGCACTACCTGACGTCACCGCACCACCGCTGAGGACGGACCGCACGACCACCGGGCCGGGGCCCCGTCATCCCCGGCCCGGTACCCGTGCGTCCAGGGTGTGCGGGCGGGCTCAGGCCCAGGCGGTGGCCGCCACGAACGAGCTGTCCTGGCGGAACAGGTCCGTGCCGTCCGGCTGTTCCACCCGGAGCTGGTAGTTGTAGTGACGCAGGTAGTAGCCGGGGTAGTTGTACGACTCGAAGCGGACCGAACCACTGGCCGAGCCCGTCCGGGCGATGAAGGTGGCGTCCTTCGCGAAGGACGAGGTGCCGTCGTTGGCGTCGAAGCGGCCGCGGAAGGAGTAGTGGCGCAGGTAGTTGCCGGCCGCGTCCCGGAAGGAGTACGCGTTCGCGTCGGCGAGGCCGGCCACGACGGTGAAGGTGGACGCCTGCTTCTCGGCGGTGGTGCTCGAACCGGTCACCACGGGCAGGTTGAGCAGGGCGGACTGCTCCTGCCAGTACCGGGTCGTGTAGTTGGCCGACTGGAGGGAGCGGGTGGCGTTCTTCGTGAGGGTGGGGCCACCGGTCACCGTCTCCTTGATGACCGTGAAGTGGCGCGCCGTGCCGGAGATGCCGGGCAGCGCCTTGGGCGCGCTCCAGGTGGCGAAGGAGTCGTAGCTGTCGCTGTAGTAGTAATAGCCGTCGCCGTAGCCGTCGAAGAAGATCCGCCAGGCGCCGTTGTCGAGCTGGATGACGGACGGGCCCTCGCGGTAGCTGCCCCAGCCCGCCCAGTCGCCGGTCCTGGTGATCGTGTAGGGGCCGGCCAGGCTCGACGCCGTGCCGTACTCGATGTACTTCGCCGTCTCGTTCTTGGTGAACGCGTGGTAGGTCGAGCCGACCTTCACGATGTACGTGTCGATGTGGTTGGACCCGATGCCGGACAGCGCCACCGGGGAACTCCAGGCGGTGAGGCCCGAGTTGGTGGCCTTCAGCAGATACGGGGTGAAGATCCACTCGTCGCTGGTCACCGAGCAGGACACGATGATGTTGACGCTGCCGTCGCTGTCGACGAACCACTCCGGCGCCCAGGCGCGGGAGAGACCGGTGATCGGGACCGTGTAGTCGTACAGGAACGTCCAGTTGACCCGGTCGGAGCTGCGGGCGAATCCGATGGTGGTGCTGGCGTCCTGCCAGGTGTGAGTCGTGTAGGTGACGTAGTAGTAGCCGTTGGTGTGCTTGAAGATGCTCGCGTCGCGGATGCGGTTGCTCGGCGGGGTGTAGGCGGAGGACTGCACCAGGCGGAAGTCGGTGGCGTCGTCGGACTGGTAGACGTTCACCGTTCCGTCGTTGCTGTTGAGGAACGGCACGATCGTGTAGCGGGTGGCCGATCCGGCGGCCGGCGCGGCGGCCAGGGCCGTGCCGAGCAGGCCGGGCGCCTCGCCGAGCACGAGTGCCGTGGCGGGCAGGACGGCCATCGCGCGCAGCAGGGCACGGCGGGACGGGGCGGGGGGACGGGTCGTCATGGCGGCTCTCCTACGGCTCTGGGTTCGAAATTCCGAACATGGTTCGGAAAGTCGATCAGAAGGTAGGGGCGGGGCAGGAACACGTCAATCCTTTGCGCAGGAACGGACGATGCCTGTGGGACGGCTGTGGCGGGGCACGGGACCGCCCTTGTGGCGGAGGGGCAATACCCCGCCCTCCGCGCGCCGTTCCACCACTCGGCCGCCAGACGTTACCGTGCGGTAGACATCGTCGTCCCGGAGGTGCCCGCATGACGCCCGACCGTGCCGCAGGCCTGACGGCCACCGCCCGCGCGCTGGCCGAGGGCGAGGTGTCCTCCCGCACGCTCGTCGAGGGGACCCTCGCCCGGATCGAGGCGAGCCAGGGCACCCTCAACGCCTTCCGGATCGTCCGGGCCGAGGCGGCGCTCGCCGAAGCCGACGCCGCCGACCGGAGGTTGGCCGCCGGCGACGGACGGCCCCTGCTCGGAGTCCCCGTCGCCGTGAAGGACGACATGGACGTGGCGGGCGAACCGACCGCCTTCGGCTGCCAGGGCGTGCACCCCACGGTCGCCGAGGACGGCGAGGCGGTGCGGCGGCTGCGCGCGGCCGGGGCCGTGATCGTCGGCAAGACCAACACCTGCGAGCTGGGCCAGTGGCCGTTCACCGAGGGACCGGCCTTCGGCGCGACCCGCAACCCGTGGAACACCGAGCACACCCCGGGCGGCTCCTCCGGCGGTTCGGCGGCCGCGGTCGCCGCGGGTCTGGTGCCGGCCGCGCTCGGCTCGGACGGGGCCGGCTCCGTCCGCATCCCCGCCTCCTGGACGCACCTGGTCGGCATCAAGCCGCAGCGCGGCCGCGTCTCGACCTGGCCGCGCGGCGAGTCCTTCCACGGCATCACGGTCAACGGCACGCTGGCCCGCACGGTCGCCGACGCGGCGCTGCTGCTCGACGCGGCGAGCGGCAACCACGCGCACGACCCGCACCGGCCGCCCGCCGTCGACGCCTCGGCCGCGGTGGGCCGCGACCCCGGCCGGCTGCGGATCGCGCTGTCGCTGAAGCCGCCGTTCACCGCCGTGCCCGCCAAGCTGCGACCCGAGGTGCGCGCCCGCGTCCTCGCACTCGCCGAGACGCTGGCGGGCCTGGGGCACACCGTCGAGGAGGCCGACCCGCCGTACGGGCAGATCGGCCTCGCCTTCGTGCCCCGGGCGACCGCGGGCATCGCCGAGCGGGTCGCCGAGGCCCCGTTCCCCGCACTCCTCGACCGGCGCACCCAGGGCGCCGCCCGGCTGGGCCGGCTGCTGGGCGGGGTCCCGCTGCGGGCGGCCCGGCGCGCGGAGGCCGTCCTGCACCGCCGGATCGGCGGCTTCTTCGAGACGTACGACGTGATCCTCGCGCCGACGACGGCCGCTCCCCCGCCCCGCATCGGGGCCATGCTGCAGCTGAGCGGATTCGCCACCGACCGCGCGATGATCGCCGCCTGCCCCTACGCCTGGCCCTGGAACGTGCTGGGCTGGCCCGGCGTCAACGTCCCCGCGGGCTTCGCGCCCGGCGGGCTGCCGGTCGGGGCGCAGCTGCTCGGCCCGGCGAACAGCGAGCCGCTGCTGATCTCGCTCGCCGCCCGCCTCGAGGCGGAGCTGCGCTGGCACGAGATGTGGCCGCCGGAGCCGGTCACCGTGGAAAGCCCTGCGGTGGAAGGGCGTTCCGCCCCTACTCTGTGACCATGGACGATACGTCGATGGTCGGGCTCATGGGGCGGGTCACCGGAACGGTAGGGCCCGGGCTCGTCGGCGAGGTGATCGTCCGCGTGCGCGGGGGCGCCGAGCACTTCCTCGCCTACGCCGCCACCGGCACGGAACGCATCGAGCGCGGGACGATGGTGACGGTGGTGGAGTACCTCGCGCCGCGGACGGTCTATGTCTCGGCGATGTACGGTGGTTGACGCGGCACGTGCCCGTCGTGTGCCGTATGTACCAAGCGGGCAACAGCGGTTCGGCCCCGTCTGTACACGGCTCTCGCGCGGGCCCACACTCCCGTTACGTTCGGTGCCCGAGGGCACCCTGCACCGGGGGAGTGCATGCCCATGGAAGTCGGTCTCATCATCGGGGCGGCAGTCGGCGCCGTCCTCGTCCTGATCGGTGCGTTCAAGTTGATGTGGCGGGTCGCGGAACCCAACGAGGCGCTCATCATCTCCGGTTCGAAGCACAAGCTGGAAGGCCTCGAGGAGGGGATGGGGTTCCGCATCGTCACCGGGCGGGGCACGCTCGTGACGCCCGGGATGCAGGCCGTGCGCAAGCTCTCGCTCGACCTGAACCAGACGGAACTGCACGTGGACTGCGTGACCCACCAGGGCATCCCGCTGAAGGTGCGGGGCGTGGTCATCTTCAAGGTGGGCGACGACTTCGTGTCGATCGCCAACGCGGCCCGCCGCTTCCTCGACCAGCAGAAGCTGATGGCGGAGCGCGTGCACACCGTGTTCGCCGGTCATCTGCGGGCCATCGTGGGCGGCCTGACGGTCGAGGACATGATCCGCGACCGGGAGAAGCTGACCGGGCAGGCCCGTGCGGCGTGCGGCACGGAGATGGAGAAGCTGGGCCTGATCGTGGACTCGCTGCAGATCCACGAGATCGAGGACCCGACGGGGTACATCAAGAACCTGTCCGCCCCGCATCTGGCGGCCGTGCGGCGGGACGCGCGCATCGCGCAGGCCGAGGCGGACCGGCTCGCCACCGAGGCCGAGCAGCTGGCGTTCGGCCGGATGGCGGAGGCCACCCGGGACAGCGAGATCCTCAAGGCCGGGTACCAGGCCGAACAGGACAAGGCCAACGCCAAGGCGCGGCAGGCCGGGCCGCTCGCCGACGCCGCGGCCCGCCAGGAGGTGGTGGTCCAGGAGACACGGGTCGCCGAACTGGAGGCGCAGCGGCGCGAGCAGCAGCTCCAGGCCGACGTCCGCAAGCCTGCCGACGCCAAGGCGTACGAGAAGCGGACGCTGGCCGAGGCCGAGCGCGACGCCCGGATCTCGGCGGCCGAGGCCAAGGCGACGGAGACCCGCTCCACGGGTGAGGCGGAGGCCGCCGCCACGCAGGCGAAGGGTCTCGCGAAGGCCCAGGCGAACCGGGCCCAGGGCCTCGCCGAGGCCGACGCCATCAAGGCGCGGGCCGCGGCTCTCGCCGAGAACCAGGAGGCCGTCGTCGCCCAGCAACTCGCGGAGAAGTGGCCGGAGATCGTCCAGGCGGGCGCGTCCGCGTTCGGCAACGTCGACAACATGGTGGTGCTCAACGGCGCGGACGGCGTGGCCGACATGTTGGCCAAGGCGCTCACCATGGGCGGGACGGGGCTGGGGCTGGCCCGTCAGCTGCTCTCCTCGATGAACCAGAACGGGCAGGCGGCGAACGGGACTTCACCTCTCAACGGGGTGGCGAACCCGCCGTCGCAGCATGTGCAGGTCGAGGAGAAGTGACCCGCTGACGACGCGGTCACGGGGGCACCGTTTAAGGTGCCCCCGTGACCGCGTTTACCGATGAAGACGTCCCGGGCCGCGCCGGCCCCACCGCCACCACCGAGGCCGACCCGCGCGAGGTCGGCCGGGTGCGCACCGAGTACTCGCCCGCGCACGACGGCGACCCGGACCCGGGTGAGATCGTGTGGACCTGGGTGCCGTTCGAGGAGAACGACGGCCGGGGCAAGGACCGCCCGGTGCTCGTCGTCGCCCGGGAGGCGGGCGGGACCTTCCTCGCCGTACAGCTGTCGAGCAAGCGGCACGACGGCGACCGCGAGTGGGTGCCGATCGGCAGCGGGCCCTGGGACCGCTCCGGACGGGACTCCTGGGTGGACGTCGACCGTGTCCTGCGGCTGCACGAGGACGGCATGCGCCGTGAGGCCTGCGCGCTGGACCGGATGCGGTTCAACCTGGTCCGGCACCGACTGCACGAGCGCTACGGCTGGACCTGAGGGGCCTCACGGTCGAACGCCCGCTCGAAAGCGGCCAGCACCACGCCCCTCGGCGTCCGGTCCAGCACCCCGAACACCACGTGCTCGAACGCCCGCTCGAACCGTCCGCCGGGGCCGAGGAGCGCCCGGAACGCCCCCGCCACCTGCGCGGGGTCGTTGCGGAACACCCCGCAGCCCCACGCGCCCAGCACCAGGCGCCGGTAGCCGTGCGCGGCGGCCGTCTCCAGGACCCGCTCGGCGCGTACGGCCAGCGCGCCCGGCAACTCGGACGCGCGCTCCGGGACCGTCCGCAGGACCACGCCCGCGTTCGGCGCGGCGGCCGTCAGGAAGCCGACGGCGCAGGGCTCGTCGAGCAGACGGCCCCGGTCGTCGCGGAAGACGGGCACGCCCGGCGAGTGGATGACGCGGTCCGTGTAGAACGGGTCGCGGTGGGCGCGGTGATGGTCGTAGAACTCCCGCGCCTCGAGCAGGCACGTGTACAGCGCGGAGGCCCGGCACAGGGCCTCCTCCTGCGCCTGGGCCCCGTTGAGGTAGCCGCCGCCGGGATTGCGGGCGGAGGCGAAGTTCAGCACGGCGACCGGCCCGGCGCCGGCGAGCCGGCGGGCCGCCTCCAGACTGCTCTCGCCCGTGACCTCGGTCAACGTGTCACCCGAGGCGGGCGCCGGAGCGTCCACGGCCGGTCCGACCGAGGCCGCGACCGGCCCCGGTCCCGCCATCCGCGTCCCTGCCCGGGCGGTCTCGATCGCCCGGGAGAGCGACACCTCGCGGCCGTCGGACGCGCGGTAGCGCCCCGCCGCGACGATCTCCTCGGTCTCCCGCGCGATGCCGCGCAGCCGCGCGCTCATGGCGCCACCCCCGTGGACTCCATGGCCGCGTGCCGCGCGTGCCGCCGCGCCCCGCCCGTCTCCCCCGTCGTGCTCATACACGCATCGTGAGCGATCCTGGACATGGCGTGCAACAGGGTTTCCCGGGCCGGGGAACAGAGCACGGACCGGTCGGGAACGCCTGGAAAACAGGTCGAACTCGGTCCGGAATGTACAGTTGTGTACCCTTGTGCGGATCCGTTCGAGGGTTTTGGGTGGGACGAGTGATGCCTGTCCGGCCGCACCGAGGCCGGACCGGTGGCATGGTGGAATCTCAGGAGGATCCCGACATGTCCGACTCAGTCAGCGACTGTACCGACGAGACCCCGTCCCTCAGCGCCCTCACCGAAGCCGAGGTGGAGGCCCTGGTCAGGGGCATATGTTTCAAGACCGGACCACCCCGCACCGTCGGGGTCGAGGTGGAATGGCTCGTTCACGAGCTGCGCGAGCCGCGGCTCCCCGTCACACCCGAACGGCTCGAAGCGGCCTACGCCGCACTGCGCACCCTTCCGTTGAGCTCGCCGCTCACCGTCGAACCCGGCGGCCAGCTGGAACTGAGCTCGCCGCCCGCAGCCTCCCTGATGGAGTGCGTGGGCATCGTCTCCGCCGATCTGACCGCCGTCCGCGCGGTCCTGGCCGAGCAGGGTCTCGCCCTCTCCGGCCACGGCACGGACCCCTGGCGCACACCCCGCCGGTTCCTCCACGAGCCCCGCTACGACGCGATGGAGGCGTGCCTCGACCGCACAGGTCCGGCCGGCCGCGCCATGATGTGCACCTCGGCCTCCGTGCAGGTCTGCCTGGACGCCGGGTACGAGGAGCCCGGCCCCCTGGGGCACGGGCGGCGCTGGTGGCTGTCGCACACGCTGGGCGCCGTGCTGGTGGCGGCCTTCGCCAACTCCCCGCTGCTCGGCGGCGCGCCCACCGGCTGGCGTTCCACCCGGCAGCTGCTGTGGACGGAGATCGGCGCCGGCCGCGCGGGCGGACCCCCTCTGAACGGCGATCCGCGCGCGGCCTGGGCCCGGCACGTGCTGGACGCGCCGGTGATGTGCGTCCGGCGTGACGGCGGTCCGTGGGAGGTACCCGACCGGCTCACCTTCCGGCAGTGGACCCGGACGGGAGCACCGACCCGGGAGGACCTCGACTACCACCTCACCACGCTGTTCCCCCCGGTCAGACCGCGCGGCCACCTGGAGCTGCGCATGATCGACGCGCAGCCCGGCGACGACGGCTGGATCGTGCCGCTCGCCGTGACGACGGCGCTCTTCGACGATCCGGAGGCCGCCGAGAACGTCTATCGCGCGGTGAAGCCGCTGGCCGAACGGGCCCAGCCGCTGCCGGCCCCGCACAATCCGCTGTGGATCGACGCGGCCCGGTACGGACTGACCGACCCGGAGCTGCACGAGGTCGCCGTCACCTGCTTCACCACGGCTCTGCGGGCCCTGCCCCGCCTCGGCGCCACCGAGGCGGTGACGGCCGCCGTGTCGGACTACCTGGAGCGGTACGTCCTCAGGGGCCGTACTCCCGCCGACGACCTGCTCGACCGCCTGCGCGGCACGGACACCCGCGCGTACGGGAAGGACCTCCGCACATGACCGACCCCGCCCTGGACACCGGGCCGGCCCTGGACGCCGTTCCCGGCCCGGACGCCGGCCCCGGCCTGGACGCGGACACGCTCCGCGCCCGGGTGCTCGCCTCCCTCACCACGGCCCGCGAGCGCACCACGCTCCTGACGAGCTGCGTCGAGGAGCCCGACCTCACCGCCCAGCACTCCCCGCTGATGTCCCCCCTGGTGTGGGACCTCGCGCACATCGGCAACCAGGAGGAGCTGTGGCTGCTGCGCACGGTGTCCGGCCGTGAGCCGATGCGCCCCGAGATCGACGGCCTCTACGACGCCTTCGAGCACTCGCGCGCCGAACGGCCCTCCCTGCCGCTGCTGCCGCCGGGCGAGGCCCGCCGGTACGCGGCGGAGGTGCGCGGCCGGGTGATGGACGTGCTGGAGTCCGCCGACTTCGGCGGCACCCGGCTGACCGAGGCCGGTTTCGCCTTCGGGATGATCGCGCAGCACGAACAGCAGCACGACGAGACGATGCTGATCACCCATCAGCTCCGCACCGGTCCGCAGGCCCTGACCGCACCCGACCCGGATCCGGTGCCGCTGTTCACCGGTCCCGCCGAAGTCCTCGTGCCCGGCGGCCCGTTCACCATGGGCACCTCCGGCGAGCCGTGGGCGCTGGACAACGAACGGCCGGCGCACCGGCGCGAGGTGGCGCCCTTCCACATCGACACCACCCCGGTGACGAACGGCGCGTACCAGGCGTTCATCGAGGACGGCGGCTACGACGACGAGCGCTGGTGGACGAAGGAGGGCTGGTCGCACCTTCGCCACAGCGGTATCAGGGCGCCGCTGTTCTGGCACCGGGACGGCGGGCAGTGGCTGCGCCGCCGCTTCGGAGTCACCGAGGTCGTGCCGCCCGACGAGCCGGTACTGCACGTGTGCTGGTACGAGGCCGACGCCTACGCCCGCTGGGCCGGACGCCGGCTGCCCACCGAGGCGGAGTGGGAGAAGGCGGCCCGCTTCGACCCGGCGACCGGCGGTTCGATGCGCTACCCGTGGGGCGACGCCGACCCCGGCCCCGAGCACGCCAACCTGGGCCAGCGCCATCTGCGGCCGGCCCCGGCGGGCAGTTACCCGGCCGGTGAGTCCCCGCTCGGGGTACGGCAGTTGATCGGTGACGTGTGGGAGTGGACGTCCAGCGACTTCCTGCCCTACCCCGGTTTCCGGATGTTCCCGTACAAGGAGTACTCGGAGGTGTTCTTCGGCCCCGAGCACAAGGTGCTGCGCGGCGGTTCGTTCGCGGTGGACCCGGTGGCCTGCCGGGGCACGTTCCGCAACTGGGACTACCCGATCCGGCGGCAGATCTTCTCCGGGTTCCGCACGGCCCGCTCGGGAACCGTCTGATGTGCCGTCATCTCGCCTATCTGGGGTCCGGGGAGCCGCTGGGCCGGCTCCTCGTGGAGCCCCCGCACGCTCTGTACCGCCAGTCGTGGGCGCCCCGGCGGCAGCGGTACGGCACGGTCAACGCCGACGGTTTCGGAGTGGGCTGGTACGCCGAAGGGGACCCGGTGCCGGCCCGTTACCGCCGGGCCGGGCCCATCTGGGCGGACCTGTCCTTCGCCGACCTGGCCCGGGTCGTGCGCAGCCGGGCGCTGCTGGCCGCGGTACGGGACGCGACCCTGGCCGGCGCCGACGCGGAGGCCGCGGCGGCGCCGTACGCGGCCGGGACCTGGCTCTTCAGCCACAACGGGGCGGTCGCGGGCTGGCCGGGCTCACTGGAGTCGCTGACCGGTTCGCTGCCCGCCGCGGACCTGCTGTCGATGGAGGCGCGCAACGACTCCGCGTTCGTCTGGGCGCTGGTCCTCGCCCGGCTGCGCGCCGGCGACACGGGGAGCCAGGCACTGGCGGACACGGTGCTCGAGGTCGCCGCGGCTGCTCCCGCCTCGCGCCTCAACCTGCTCCTCACCGACGGGGAGTCCATCACCGCCACCGCCTGGGGCGACACCCTCTGGTACCTGGCCGAGCCCGGCCGGGGCACGGTCGTGGCCTCCGAACCGTACGACGACGATCCGCGCTGGCAGGAGGTCCCCGACCGCACCCTGCTCGCGGCGAGCCGCGCCGACGTCCTGCTCACCCCGCTCAAGGAACCGAGCACCGACACGGCGTCCGCACCGACCGAGGAGACCGGCACGTGAGCACGTTCCACATCACCCGCACCCTCCCCGAGGACGCCACGGACGCCGCCCTGCGCGCCGACGTCCAGCACGGCCTCACCGACACTCCGAAGACGCTGCCGCCGAAGTGGTTCTACGACGCGCACGGCAGTGAGCTGTTCGAGCGGATCACCGAACTGCCCGAGTACTACCCGACGCGCGCCGAGCGCGAGATCCTCGTGGACCGGGCCGGCGAGATCGCCGCGGCGGCCCGTGCCCGCACGCTCGTCGAACTCGGCTCGGGCTCCTCGGAGAAGACCCGCTATCTGATCGACGCGCTGACCGACCTGGACACCTACGTGCCCGTCGACGTCAGCGAGAGCGCCCTCACCCTGGCCGGGCAGGCCCTGATCGCCGAGCGGCCGGGGATGGACGTGCACGCGCTGATCGCCGACTTCACGGCGGAACTGGCGCTGCCCGACACCCCGGGGCCGCGGCTCGTGGCGTTCCTCGGCGGCACGATCGGCAATCTGCTGCCGGCCGAGCGCGCGCTGTTCCTCGCCTCGGTGCGCGCCCTGCTCGCGCCGGGCGACGCGCTGCTGCTGGGCACCGACCTCGTCAAGGACGACCGGGTGCTGGTGCGGGCGTACGACGACGCGGCCGGCGTGACGGCCGCCTTCAACAAGAACGTGCTGGCGGTCGTCAACCGTGAGCTGGGAGCCGACTTCGACCCCGGGGCCTTCGAGCACGTGGCCCTCTGGGACGCGGAGAACGAGTGGATCGAGATGCGGCTGCGCTCCCGTACGGCGCAGACGGTGAAGGTTCCCGCGCTCGACCTCGCCGTCGACTTCGCGACCGGCGAGGAAATGCGCACCGAGGTGTCGGCGAAGTTCCGGGAGGAGGGAGTGCGCACGGAACTGGCCGCCGCCGGGCTGGAGTTGACCCACTGGTGGACGGACGCCGCGGGCCGCTTCGCGCTGTCGCTGAGCACCGCCCGTTGAGCACCGCCCGCTGAGGACTGCCCCTCGAAGACCGCCCGTCGGAGACCGCCGCCGAAGAAAGGCACAGGGCGGCCGAGGCCGTCAGAAGGTCACCGTCAGCGCCTCCGTGATCCGGCGGGCGGCGCGGCGGGCCTCGGTCGCCGGGTCGGCGCCGGTGAGCACCTTCGTCATGTAGTCCTTGATCGGGTTGTCCGCCTCGACGGCGGCCCACTCGGGTGTGCTGGGGGTCGCGCGGCCCTGCGCGGCCCCCGCCGCCATGGCCGCGACCCCCTCCTCGCCGGCGACGGACTTCGCCAGCTTCGCCTTGTTCGGCACGTAGTTCATGGTGCGGGCCAGTTCGGTGTCCCACTTCGCGCCGGTCAGCGCGGCCACCACCGCGATCGCGCCCTCCCTGACGTCGGTGTTGCGCGGGACGACGAGGTCGGAGCCGCCGGTGAAGACCGCGCCGGGCTTGCCCGCGTTCTTGCCGGGCACGGGGAAGAAGCCCAACTCGCCCTCCAGGGACGGATTCTGCTGCACCACCGCCCGGGCAAGTCCGGGCACGGCCACGATCTGCGCCACCTTGCCCGCGGCGAACACCCCTGCCTGCGGCGGGTGTTCCTCGTCCGCCGCCACGGGGCCGGCGCCGAGCGACTGGAGCCGCCGGTAGAAGTCCATACCGCGCAGGGCGGCCCGGGTGTCGAGGGCGCCCTCCCAGCGGCCGCCGTCCTCGGTGGCGAGGTCGCCGCCCTCGTCCCAGATGAACCCGGCGAGCGTGTACCAGTCCTGCCCGGCCAGGTAGATGCCCTGGTTCCCGCCCGAGTTCAGCTTCTCGGTGGCGGTCAGCCACTCGGCGCGGGTGGTGGGCGGGGCGGTGACGCCGGCCTGCTCGAAGAGGTCCTTGCGGTAGATCACGACCCGGTTCGCGGCGTACCAGGGGATGCCGTACTGGTGGAAGCGCTGCTGCCCCGGCTCGGCGAGGCCGGGCAGCCAGTCGTCCCGGCCCCACTTCGCGGCGGACTCCAGGGTCAGGTCGAGCAGTCCGTGGCCGTCGACGTACTGCGGGACCTGGGTGTTGCCGACCTCGATGACGTCCGGCCCCTTCGGGTCGTCGGCCTCCAGCGCGGCTTCCACCTTGCCGCCGATCCCGGTCCACTCCTGGATACGGATGTCCAGGTCGAGGTCCGGGTGGTCGTGTTCGAAGTCCTCGGTGAACCGGTCCAGGAACTCCTGCGACGCGCTGTCCTTCATCAGCCACACCGTGACCGTCCGGCGGTCGGGTCCCCCTGTCCCGGGCAGCACGCCACAGGCGGTCAGGAGGCAGGCGGACACGCAGAGGAGGGCGAGGAGACGACGTCGCACGGGGGTCCTGTTCTGCCCGGCGGACAGGGCGAGAGGCCCGACGTGGGGGACGAGCGCGGCGCTCGTACGGGTGTCCCGGATTTTGGTATGTACCAATGCGGAGGGTCAAGGGGGCCCGGGCGGAGGGAGCCCGTCCGGTCCGACGCCTCGCGCTCCGCCGCAGCTTGGGGCACGGTGGAGTGACGCGTGACACACGTGACGAGGCCGTCACGGTCGAGAGGAGCAACCCGATGTCGAAACACACCTACCGGGTCACGGAGATCGTCGGCACCTCACCGGACGGCGTCGACGACGCCATCCGCAACGGCATCACCCGCGCCTCACAGACCCTGCGCAACCTGGACTGGTTCGAGGTGACGCAGGTGCGCGGCCAGATCGAGAACGGCGACATCGCGCACTGGCAGGTGGGCCTGAAGGTCGGTTTCCGCCTGGACGAGTCGGACTGACGGCCGGGCACCCTCCGCACAGGGCCGCGCCTTCCCGTACGGCCGGCCCTCCCGTACGGCCGGCCCTCGGGCGAGTCGGCCTTCGCGTGCGGCCCGTCCTCAGGTGCGGCCGCCCCGAGGCGCGCCGGCCCTCAGGTGCGCCCCTCGCGCTCCTGCGCCTGCTTCAGCGCGCCCGAGGGAGCCGTCCAGCGCGCCAGGACGACGGTGAAGCCCGCCCGCCGGGCGTCGCCGCACACCAACTCGTCGTCGTCCACCAGGACCCGCACCTCCCGGTCGCGGGCCAGTCGGCGCAGAACCTCCAGCTTGGTGCGCCGGGCAGGTCTGCGGTCGTCGTCGCGCCGCATGTGGACACGCCCCTCCGGCAGCCCCTGCGCGGCGAGCCACTCCAGCGTGTCGCGCCGGCAGCGCTCGGGCCGGCCGGTCAGGTAGACGATCTCGCACTCCTCGGCGCGGGCCAGTACCAGCGCGACGCCCTCCGGGAGCGGCGGATCCTGCGGCGCCGCCGCGAAGAACGCGGCCCAGTCGCGCGGGCTGCGCTCCAGGAACCGCTGCCGGTGGGCCGTGTCGGCGAGGGTGTTGTCCAGGTCGAAGACGGCGAGGGGCCGCTTGCTGTCGGTCACGCCGTCCACCCTAGACAGTCGGCCTCGCCCTACCGGCAATTGCACATGGGATCCATTTTCATATAGCTTCCTCGCAGCTCGTCCCGAGCCCACCGAGGAGGTTCCATGGCCGTCCCCAAACGGAAGATGTCCCGCAGCAACACCCGGCACCGCCGAGCCCGCTGGAAGGCGAGCACACCGCAGCTCGTACCGGTCACCGTCGAAGGCGTCCGGCATCTCGTCCCCCGGCACCTGGTGAAGGCGTACGAGCGCGGCCTGCTGCGCCCCGAGGACTGACCCGCGTCGGGCTCGCCGGGTGATCCCGCGCACGGCATCGCACCGGGCGGAATCCAGCGGGCCCCGCGGTGTTGAACCCTGTATGAGCTCCGCGATCGCTTCGGCCCGCTTCTGCGTCCTCGACCGCTCGCGCACGCGCGAGGGCCACACCGGCGCAGAGGCGCTCCGGGACACCGTGCGGCTGGCGCGGGAGGCGGAGGCGCTGGGCTACCACCGGTTCTGGGTCTCGGAGCACCACGGCGTGCCCGGGGTCGCCGGATCGGCGCCCACCGTGCTGGCCGCGGCCGTGGCCGGCGCGACGGACCGGATCCGGGTCGGCACCGGCGGGGTGATGCTGCCCAACCACCGGCCCCTGGTCGTGGCGGAGCAGTTCGGCGTCCTGGAGTCCCTCTTCCCGGGGCGCGTCGACATGGGGCTGGGACGCTCGGTGGGCTTCACCGACGGGGTGCGCAGGGCGCTGGGACGCGACAAGGGGGACGCGGACGACTTCGCGGGGCAACTCGAGGAACTGCTCGGCTGGTTCCTCGGCACCTCGCCCACGGGGGTGCACGCGCGGCCCTCGGAGGGACTGACCGTGCCGCCGTTCGTGCTGGCCATGGGCGAGGGCGCGGAGACAGCCGCCCGCGCGGGGCTGCCGATGGTCATCGGCGACCTCCGCGACCGCGAGCGGATGCGGCGCGGCGTCGACCGCTACCGGGCCCGCTTCCGGCCCTCCCCCTGGGCGTCGGAGCCGTACGTGGTCGTCTCCGGGACGATCGCGGTGGCGCGGACGCCCGAGGAGGCACGACGGCTCCTCGTCCCGGAGGCCTGGTCGATGGCGTACTCGCGCACCCACGGCACCTTCCCCCCGCTGCCGCCCGCCGAGGAGGCCGAGGCCCGCGCGATGACGGCGAAGGAGCGCGGCTTCTACGAGTCCGGGCTCACCGGCCACCTCGCGGGCACCGAGGAGCAGGTCGCCGACGGACTGGAGACGGTGCTGAAGGAGACGGGGGCGCAGGAGGTCCTGGTGACCACCAGCACCTACGACCGGGCCGCGCTGCTCGACTCCTATCGGCGGCTCGCCGGGATCGTGCACGCGGCTCGGAGCGGCGGGTGAGCGGCGGCTGAGCGGCGGTCCCGGCGCAGGTCACCGGGCGTCGCACGCCTTGCGCGCATAGGATTGGGGTTTTGTCCCGCCCGGCAGCAGCAGCCGCACAGCCGAAGACCCGTACGGAGTCCCCCATGCCGAGCCCGCCCGAGCCGCACGGCGACGAGCCGTCCACGAAGGACGGGTACATCCGGGTCCGGGGGGCCCGCGAGCACAACCTCCGGGGCGTGGACGTCGACGTCCCGCGCGACGTGGTGGCCGTGTTCACGGGGGTGTCCGGCTCCGGGAAGTCGTCGCTGGCGTTCGGGACGATCTACGCGGAGGCCCAGCGCCGCTACTTCGAGTCGGTCGCGCCGTACGCGCGCCGGCTGATCCACCAGGTCGGCGCGCCGAAGGTCGGTGAGATCACCGGGCTGCCCCCGGCGGTCTCGCTCCAGCAGCGCCGCTCGGCGCCCACCTCGCGTTCGTCGGTGGGCACGGTCACCAACCTGTCGAACTCGCTGCGGATGCTGTACTCCCGGGCGGGCGACTACCCGCCGGGCGCGGAGCGCCTCGACTCGGACGCCTTCTCCCCCAACACGGCGGCCGGGGCCTGCCCCGGGTGCCACGGCCTCGGCGAGGTCCACCGCACCACCGAGGAGTCGCTCGTACCGGACCCGTCGCTGTCCGTCCGCGAGGGTGCGATCGCGGCCTGGCCGGGCGCCTGGCAGGGCAAGAACCTGCGGGACATCCTCGACGCGCTCGGTCACGACGTCGACGTCCCGTGGCGCGAACTGCCCGCCGGGCAGCGGGAGTGGATCCTGTTCACGGACGAGCAGCCGGTCGTGACGGTCCACCCGGTACGGGACGCGGACCGCATCCAACGCCCTTACCAGGGCACCTACATGAGCGCCCACCGCTATGTGATGAAGACCTTCGCGGACTCCAGGAGCCAGACCCTGCGGGCCAGGGCGGAGCGCTTTCTGACGGCCGCCCCCTGCCCGGCGTGCGGTGGCGGCCGGCTGCGGCCTGAATCCCTCGCCGTGACCTTCGCGGGCCGGACGATCGCCGAACTGTCCGCGCTGCCCCTGGCGGAACTGGCCCAGCTCCTCGAGGGGACGTCCGAGACGGCCCGCGTCCTCACCGACGACCTCAGGACCCGGATCGCCCCCGTCCTCGAACTCGGACTCGGCTATCTAGGTCTGGACCGCGCCACCCCCACCCTGTCGGCGGGCGAGCTGCAACGGCTGCGGATCGCGACCCAGCTGCGCTCCGGGCTGTTCGGCGTGGTGTACGTGCTGGACGAGCCGTCGGCGGGACTGCACCCGGCGGACACGGAGGCGCTGCTCACGGTGCTGGAGCGGCTGAAGGCGGCGGGCAACTCGGTGTTCGTGGTCGAACACCGGCTGGACGTGATGCGCGCCGCCGACTGGCTCGTGGACGTGGGCCCCAGGGCGGGCGAGCACGGCGGCCGGGTGCTGCACAGCGGCCCGGTCGCGGAGCTGGCGTCGGTCGCGGAGTCGGCGACGGCACGCTTCCTGTTCGGCCGCCCGCCGGCGCCCGCCCGCGAAGTCCGCACCGCCCGGGGCCGGTTGACGGTCGGTCCGGTGACCCGGCACAACCTGCGCGGGGTGACCGCGGAGTTCGGGCTGGGCGTGTTCACGGCGGTGACCGGCGTCTCGGGCTCGGGAAAGTCCACGCTCATCGGGGAGATCACGGAGGACCTGCCGGGCGTGGGCCGGCTGGTCGCGGTCGACCAGAAGCCGATCGGCCGCACCCCCCGGTCGAACCTGGCCACGTACACGGGCCTGTTCGACGTGGTCCGCAAGGTCTTCGCGGCGACGGACGCGGCACGGGACAGGAAGTACGGCGTCGGCCGGTTCTCCTTCAACGTGGCCGGAGGACGCTGCGAGACCTGTCAGGGCGAGGGTTTCGTGAGCGTCGAACTCCTCTTCCTGCCCAGCACGTACGCGCCCTGCCCGAACTGCGGCGGAGCCCGCTACAACCCCGGAACACTCGAAGTGACCTACCGGGACCGCAACATCGCGCAGGTGCTGGACCTGACGGTGGAGTCGGCGGCGGACTTCTTCGCCGACGTCCCGGCCGTCTCGCGCAGTCTGGCCACCCTCCTCGACGTCGGCCTCGGCTATTTGCGCCTCGGCCAGCCGGCGACGGAACTCTCCGGCGGCGAGGCCCAGCGCATCAAGCTGGCGGCCGAGCTGCAGCGCGGCCGCCGCGGCCGCACGCTCTACCTCCTCGACGAGCCGACGGCCGGCCTGCACCCGGCCGACGTCGAGGTCCTCATGCGGCAGCTGCACGGCCTGGTCGACGCCGGACACACGGTGATCGTGGTCGAGCACGACATGTCCGTGGTGGCGGGCGCCGACCGGGTGATCGACCTGGGGCCCGGCGGCGGCGACGCGGGCGGACGGATCGTGGCGACGGGGACGCCGCGGGAGGTGGCGGATGCCGAGGAGAGCGCGACAGCGCCGTATCTGCGCCGGGTGCTGGACACGCGCCGCCAGACCGTGTCCGCGCAGACCCGCCCGCTCACGACGCGGCCCGGCCCCGCTGCTCCTGCCAGGCCCGGTGGTGGTCCACCAGGGTCTCCTCGATCGGGCGGTAGGTGAGGCCCAGTTCCTCGGTGCTCCTGCGGTTGTCGACGCGGAAGCGGATGCCGAGGTGGTTCCGGATGTACTCCTGGGAGAGGCCGAAGGCGGGGCCGAGGATCCGCGCCGGCCAGTGCGGGAGGGCGGTCCGGGGGAGGCGCAGGTTTCGCGGGTGGTGCTTCAGCAGGGTTCTCGCCATCTGGTGGAAGGAGGTCATCTCCCGCGCCGCGACGATGTAGCGGCCGTGCGCCCCGGGGTGTTCCGCCGCCGCGATGTGGGCCGCCGCGACATCGCGGACGTCGGCCGTGGTGAAGCTGAAGTCCGGGGCGCCGTAGAAGAAGTAGCCCTTGAAGAGCTCGTCCAGGAGGAAGAGGCTGCCGGATTCCGAGCCGGGGGTGAGGGAGGGGCCGAGGATCAGGCCGGGGTTGACGGAGACCATGCGCCAGCGGCTCTGCGCTGCCTCCGCCTCCCAGGCGGCCTTCTCGGCCACCGTCTTGGCGTAGTGGTACGGGTTGTTCTCCACGGTGCTGGTGGTGTTGAAGTACTTCTCCGACAGGGTCTGATCGTCCATCTCCCGCACGTCGGCGTAGTCGCCGAAGATCGCGCCCACCGTGGACGTGAGGACGAGGCGCTCGACGGACTCGGTGCGCTCGATCGACGCCACGACGTTGCGCGTGCCCGTCAGGGCCGGTTCCACCACGTCCCGCCGGCCGTCCTTGATCTTCTCCGGCATCAGGAAGGGCGAGGCCACGTGGAAGACCACCCCGCAGCCCTTCATGGCCTCGTCGAAGGAGCCCTCCGTCAGCAGGTCCGCCTCGAAGAGGTCGAGACGGCCGGGATGGGCCTCCCCCAGGACGTGCAGCGGCCGGCGTCTGGCCGCGTCCGCCGTGCCCCGCACGGTGGCGTGCACGCGGTAGCCGCGCTCCAGGAGCTGCTGCACGAGATGGGCGGCCACGAAGCCGCTGCCCCCCGTCACGAGTGCCGTCCGGCCGGCCGGGCTTCCGCTCACGCGCACGCTCCCCTCAGAGTCGGGACGCGTCATGATCGCATCAAGTCAGGACGCCCCGACAGCCCCTCGCTCACCGGGAGTTCGTCCGGCGGACGCCTGCGCACCGGCTCGCCCTCCGGCCTTCCGGGGCACCCGCGGGCGACCGCCGAAGCGGTGGCCGGCCCGCCCGGTCGGGGCGGCGGGCCGCCGCTCCTCGCCCCGCACCCGGGCGCCGGCGGCCGCGGCCAGCGCCCTGCGGTCGGGGTGGCTGCCCGGCGCGAGCGCGGGCAGGACCTCGACCTCCGCCACCAGGCCGCGCGCCGACACGACCCGCCACAGCGAGGCGAGCAGCGGGTCGTCGCCGACGAACGCGGCCACGGTGCTGGCCGCTCCCGCACGGTCCCGGTAGCGGATGCGTACGGGCTGCACCGGCACCCGGGCGTCCAGGGCGGCCTGGAACACCGCCCGCCGGAAGTGCCCCTGGGCGCGGCCGCACCAGGTGCTCCCCTCCGGGAACACCGCCACCGCCCGCCCGGCACGCAGCGTGTCGGCGATCGTGGCGACCGTCGCGGGCAGCGCCCGCAGCCGGTCACGGTCGATGAACAGGACGCCGCCGCGGGCCACCATCGCGCCCGCCACCGGCCACCCGCGGATCTCGGCCTTGGCGAGCATCCGGGCCGGGCGGACGGCGGCCAGCAGCGGGATGTCCAGCCAGGAGATGTGGTTGGCGACCAGCAGCAGCCCGGTGCCGGTGGGAGCGGTCGCGCCGGTCACCCGGACCCGCACGCCCGCCGCCCGCACCACGGTCCGGCTCCACCACCGCACCACCCGGGACGGGAACCACCCGCCGACCGGCGCCAGCACCACCCCGGCCAGGACCAGCACGACCACCGCCGTGAGCCGCAGCACGGCCCGCGGGACGGCCGTGAGGGACACCGTCGCCTCCACGCACGCCCGCGGGGTGCAGGGCGCGCTGGGCAGCCAGACGCTCATCAGGCCGGGACGAGCGAGAGGAAGTGCCGCAGGTAGCGCTGGTTGACCCGGCTCATCGGCAGCAGCACATACAGGTCGGCGACACCGAAGTCGGGGTCGTGGGCGGGTTCCCCGCACACCCAGGCGCCGAGGCGCAGATAGCCGCGCAGCAGGGCCGGGAGTTCGGTGCGGGCGGCCGGGCCGGCGCCGTTCGGGATCCAGGGCCGCAGCGGCCGTACCCGGTACTCCGGCGGGGCGAGGTGCTTCTCGCGCACCCGGTCCCAGGTCGCCGTCGCCAGGGTGCCGCCGTCGGCCAGCGGGACCGAGCAGCAGCCGGCCAGCCACTCGTGGCCGCGGTCCACCATGTAGCGGGCTATCCCGGCCCAGATGAGCCCGATGACGGCGCCGTCGCGGTGGTCGGGGTGCACGCAGGAGCGGCCGACCTCGACCAGGCCGGGCCGGATCGCGGCGAGCGGGCCGAGGTCGAACTCGCCCTCGGAGTAGAGCCGTCCGGCGACCGCGGCCCGCTCGGGCGGCAGCAGCCGGTAGGTGCCGACCACCTCGCCGGTGGCCTTGTCCCGGATGAGAAGGTGATCGCAGTACGCGTCGAAGGCGTCCGTGTCCAGGCCCGGTTCCGGGCCGTCGAGCCGGGCGCCCAGCTCCCCGGCGAACACCTGGTGGCGCAGCCGCTGCGCGGCCCGGACGTCGTCCTGGTCGCGGGCGAGCGACACGAGATAGCCGGAACCGCCGGGCGGGACGGCGGGAGCGGGGGGTGCGACGGGCATGGCGGTCATGGAGGTCTCCTGCGCCGGGCGGAAGAAGCATGGGGACGGTGCACGGGGCTGCGCACCTGCTTTCTTCCGCGCCCGGCTGGCCTCGGCGTGACCGGGACGGGGCCCGTGGATGTGCGGCTGCTGAATGCCAGACGCTCCGCCCGGGGCCGGACGCGAGACGGGGCCGGGGATGAGCACCACTCCCGGCCCCGCCCGTCCGCACCTTGTCGGCGAACGTCTCTGCTCGAAGCGGGCGCCGGGGCGACCCCCGGGGCGCGGGAAACCGTGCGAACGGCCCGAACGGACCCGCGGCCCCGGAACGACGCCCCGCCCTACGGCGCTACCGCTTCGCGACCTTCCGCGTGGCCCGCAGCCACTCCTTGTTCATACCGGTGATGGACACCAGCGGGATGCCCTTCGGGCAGGCGGTCGCGCACTCGCCCGCCAGCGTGCATCCGCCGAACCCCTCCTCGTCCATCTGCGCCACCATGTCCAGCACCCGGGTCTCCCGCTCGGGAGCGCCCTGCGGCAGCACGTTCAGGTGGTTGACCTTGGCGGAGGTGAACAGCATCGCCGCGCCGTTCGGGCAGGCGGCCACGCACGCTCCGCAGCCGATGCACTCGGCGTGCTCGAAGGCGAAGTCGGCGTCGGGCTTGGGCACGGGCGTCGCGTGCGCCTCGGGGGCGGCGCCGGTCGGGGCGGTGACGTACCCGCCGGCCTGGATGATCCGGTCGAAGGCGCTCCGGTCGACGACCAGGTCCTTGACGACCGGGAAGGCGGCGGCCCGCCACGGCTCGACGTCGATCGTGTCGCCGTCCCGGAAGGACCGCATGTGCAGCTGACAGGTGGTGGTCCGCTCCGGCCCGTGCGCGTCGCCGTTGATGACGAGCGAGCACGCGCCGCAGATGCCCTCGCGGCAGTCGTGGTCGAAGGCGACCGGGTCGTCGCCGCGCAGGATCAGCTCTTCGTTGAGGGTGTCGAGCATCTCCAGGAAGGACATGTCGGGTGAGATGCCGTCCACCTCGTACGTGGACATGGCGCCGTCGGCGTCCGCGTTCTTCTGCCGCCAGACGCGCAGGTTGAGCCTCATGCGTAGCTCCGCTGGGTGGGATGGACGTACTCGAAGACCAGGTCTTCCCGGTGCAGGGCCGGGGCCTCGCCCGTCCCGGTGAACTCCCAGGCCGCCGCGTAGCCGAACGCGTCGTCGCGCCGGGCCGCCTCACCGTCCGGGGTCTGCGACTCCTCGCGGAAGTGGCCGCCGCAGGACTCGGCGCGGTGCAGCGCGTCGAGGCACATCAGCTCGGCGAGCTCCAGGTAGTCGACGACGCGGTTGGCCTTCTCCAGGGACTGGTTGAACTCCTCGCCGGTGCCGGGCACCTTGATGCGCCGCCAGAACTCCTCGCGGATCTGCGGGATGCGCTCGAGGGCCTTGCGCAGACCCGCGTCGGTGCGGGCCATGCCGCAGAACTCCCACATGAGTTCGCCGACCTCGCGGTGGAAGGAGTCCGGGGTGCGGTCGCCGTCGACCGAGAGCAGCAGGTTCAGGCGGTCCTGGGTCTCCGCCAGCACCTCCTGGACGACGGGGTGTTCGAGGGTCACCTCGCCCTGGTGCGGGTTGCGGGCGAGGTAGTCGTTGATGGTGGCCGGGAGCACGAAGTAGCCGTCGGCCAGTCCCTGCATCAGCGCGGAGGCGCCGAGGCGGTTGGCGCCGTGGTCGGAGAAGTTGGCCTCGCCGATCGCGAACAGGCCGGGGACGGTGGTCTGGAGGTCGTAGTCGACCCACAGGCCGCCCATCGTGTAGTGCACGGCCGGGTAGATCCGCATCGGGACCTCGTACGGATCCTCGTCGGTGATCCGCTGGTACATGTCGAAGAGGTTGCCGTACTTGGCCTCGACGGCCTTGCGGCCCATGCGCGCGACGGCGTCGGCGAAGTCCAGGTACACGCCCTGTCCCCCGGGGCCGACTCCCCTGCCCTCGTCGCAGACGTTCTTGGCGGCGCGGGAGGCGATGTCGCGCGGCACCAGGTTGCCGAAGGAGGGGTAGATGCGCTCCAGGTAGTAGTCGCGCTCCTCCTCGGGGATCCGGTGGGGCGGACGGTCGTCGCCCTTGGTCTTCGGCACCCAGATCCGGCCGTCGTTGCGCAGCGACTCGCTCATCAGCGTCAGCTTCGACTGGTGGTCGCCGGTGCGCGGGATGCAGGTCGGGTGGATCTGTGTGAAGCAGGGGTTGGCGAAGTACGCGCCGCGCCGGTGCGCCCGCCAGATCGCGGTGGCGTTGGAGTTCATGGCGTTGGTCGACAGGTAGAAGACGTTTCCGTAGCCGCCGCTCGCCAGGACGACCGCGTCCGCGAAGTACGTGTCGATCCTGCCGGTGATCAGGTCGCGCGCCACGATCCCGCGGGCCCTGCCGTCCACGACGATCAGGTCCAGCATCTCGGTGCGCGGGTGCATCTCGATGTTGCCGGCGGCGATCTGCCTGCTGAGGGCCTGGTACGCGCCCAGCAGGAGCTGCTGGCCCGTCTGGCCGCGGGCGTAGAAGGTCCGCGAGACCTGCACGCCTCCGAAGGAACGCGTGTCGAGCAGCCCGCCGTACTCCCGCGCGAAGGGCACGCCCTGGGCGACGCACTGGTCGATGATCTCGACCGAGATCTGCGCGAGCCGGTGCACGTTGGACTCCCGGGCCCGGAAGTCGCCGCCCTTGACGGTGTCGTAGAACAGGCGGTGGACGGAGTCGCCGTCGTTGCGGTAGTTCTTCGCCGCGTTGATGCCGCCCTGCGCGGCGATGGAGTGGGCCCGGCGCGGGGAGTCCTGGTAGCAGAACTGGACGACGTGGTAGCCCTGTTCGGCGAGGGTGGCGCCGGCCGAGCCGCCCGCGAGGCCGGTGCCCACGACGATGACCGTGTGCTTGCGCCGGTTGGCCGGGTTGACCAGCTTGGCCTCGAAACGGCGCTTGTCCCAGCGCTCGGCGACGGGGCCGGAAGGGGCCTTGGTGTCGACGACCGGCTCACCGGTCTCGTAGTCCGCGTAGGCGGAGAAGGCAGTCATGTTCAGCTCACCACTCCGGTCATGACGCCCACGGGTACGGCCAGGAAGCCGGCCGTGAGCAGCAGCGCGAGGACGTCGGCGAAGGTCTTGAGGGCGCGGTCGCGGGTGCGGCTGCCGACGCCGAGGGTCTGGGCGGCGCTCCAGAAGCCGTGCCGGACGTGCAGGCCGACGGCGAGCATCGCGACGATGTAGATCACGTTGCCGTACCAGGTGGAGAAGGTGTCCACGACGTTCTGGTACGGGTGGCCCGCCTGGAAGCCGCCGCTGTGCACGGTGCCGGTGGTCAGGTCCAGGATGTGCCACACGATGAACAGGGCCAGGATGATGCCGCCCCATCGCATGGTGCGGGTGGCGTAGCTCGCCCGCGGCTTCCTGTGCACGTACTTGCTGGGCCGCGCCTTGATGTCGCGGCGGCTGAGCTGGTACGCGGAGACGGCGTGGGCGACCACCGCGACGACCAGCACGACGCGCACGAGCCAGAGCGTCCACTCGTAGTGCATGAACGGTTCGCCGACGGTGCGCAGCCAGTGCGCGTAGTGGTTGAACTCCTCCGCACCGAAGAAGATCTTCAGATTGCCGATGACGTGGACGACCAGGTACAGCAGCATGATCATGCCGCTGACGGCCATCACCGTCTTCTTGCCGACGGAGGAGTCCCACACGGTGCGCGCCATGGACGGCCGTCGGTCCGTCCGCGTTGCCAGAGCCATGGGTCAAGACGCTAGGGCCGGACCACCCCATCGGTCCAAGACATGGTTGACCTTGATTCCATAGGCTCCGGCTATCGCCGACGTAGTCTGGGGGCATGCAGTTCCAGCAGCTCCAGTACTTCGTGGCGGTCGCCGAGACCCGGCACTTCACCCGGGCCGCCGAGCTCGTGCATGTCGCGCAGCCTTCGCTGTCGCAGCAGATCAAGGCGCTGGAGCGGGAGTTGGGAGCGGATCTGTTCCTGCGGGCGCGCGGCAACATCAAGCTCACCGACGCGGGCGAGGCGCTGCTGCCGCTCGCGCGGCGGATCCTCGCAGACACGGAGACCGCGCGGTACGAGGTGCAGGAGCTGGTGCAGCTGCGCAGCGGGCGGGTGCGGCTCGGGGCGACGCCGAGTCTGTGCACGGGTCTGCTGCCGGACGTGCTGCGCGCCTTCCACGACCGCTATCCGGGCATCCGGCTGCTGATCGAGGAGGGCGGCTCGCACGACCTCGTCCGGGAGCTGGCCCGCGGCGCCCTCGACCTCGCCCTGGTCGTCCTGCCGCTGCCGACCCCGTCCCCGGCCCTGACGACGGTGGAGCTGCTGCGCGAGGACCTGGTGGTGGTGTCCTCCCCGGAAGCCTCCCGGCCGGGCAACGGGCGGCGGACCGTGCGGATCGCCGACCTGGAGGGCGAGCGCCTGGTGATGTTCCGGCACGGCTACGACCTGCGGGAACTGACCGTGGCCGCGTGCCGGGCGGAGGGGTTCGAGCCGGACTTCGCGGTGGAGGGCGGGGAGATGGACGCGGTGCTCGGGTTCGTCCGGGCAGGCCTGGGGGTGGCCGTCGTCCCCCGGATGGTGGCCGCCCGCTCGGGCCGGGGACTGCGGGTCACTCCGCTCGCCCGGCCCGGCCTGCACCGCGCGATCGCCCTCGCGCACCGCAGCGACGTGGCCCCGCCCCGGGCGGCCCGCGAACTCCAGCGGATGCTGCTGGAACGATGAGGCCACCTTCCTTTCTTGTGACTTATCTGGATGGAATACCGCAAACACGCCATAGGGGATCGACGTACGGCACGCCTGAGAGGAATGCGACACCTGCCATGAAATAGATGGTTTCCGGATGGCCACCGGGGCCTGCCGGAAAGTGAGGTGACCGAGGTGGCCGAGGCCTCCGAGGGTCGGTCCGACGAGAGTTCCGTCGAGCGCGGCGGCTATCAGCAGGAGCTGAAACGGTCGCTCGGCTCCTTTCAGGTGTTCGCGATCTCGTTCGCGTTCATCTCGGTGGCGGTCGGCATCTTCGGGACGTACGACGACGTGCTGCAGAACGCGGGGCCGGTCGGGCTGTGGCTGTGGCCTGTCGCCGCGGTGGGACAGACCCTGGTGGCGCTGGTGGTCGCGCAGCTCGCCGCTCGCATCCCGCTCAGCGGCTCGTCCTACCAATGGGCCTCGCGGCTGGCCGACCCGAAGATCGGCTGGGGCTTCGGCTGGTTGACGTTCTGCTACCTGGCGATCGCGGTCGTGGCGGTGGACGACGCGCTCGCCAGTCAGGCGTTCATGCCGCTCTTCGGCATGACGCCGGACGAGGACACGGCGCGGCTGATCACGCTCGTGGTGCTGCTCGTCCAAGCCGTGCTGACCGTGGCCTCGACCCGCATCGTCAGCCTGATCAACACCACCGCGGTGGGGCTCGAGGTGGTGCTGGTCATCGTGGTGGGGATCGCGCTCATCGTCGCGGTGGCGGTCACGGGCGACGGCACGACCGCCAACCTCGCCTCGCGCGGGGTCACGTTGCACGCCCACAACTATTTCGGTGTGGGCGGCGGCCTGATGGCTGCGATGATCATGGGTCTCGCCACGCTCGTCGGCTTCGACGCCGCGGCGAACCTGGCCGAGGAGGCCAAGGACCCCTACCGGAGCGTACCGCGCGCGATCGTGGGGTCCGTCGTGGCCGCCGGACTGCTGGGAATGCTGTTCCTGATCTCCCTCACCGTCGCGATCAAGGACATCCCACGGATCACCGCCAGCGACTCCCCGGTCGCGGCGATCATGCGCGACCAGCTCGGTCCGGTCATGGAGAGAGTGCTTCTGGCGGCGATCTCGTTCGCGTTCTTCGGCGCCGGGATGGTGGTGATGGCCGCGTGCTCGCGGATCGTCTTCGCCATGTCGCGTGACGCACGCTTCCCTGCCCACCGGTTGATGCGACGGGTCAGCCCCCGCACGCACACGCCCGTCCCGGCGACCGTCCTGATCTTCCTCCTGGGAGTCGTTCTCATGGTCGCGCTGCCCGGCGCCGCGCTGTTGAAGCTGATCACGGCGTCGACGATCCTGCCGGCGCTCATCTACTGCTCGACGATCGTTCTCTACCTGGCGGTGCGCCGAGGACTGGACCGCCGCGAGGGGGCCTTCCACCTCGGCCGCTTCGAACTGCCGGTCGCGATCTGCGCGCTGGTGTGGTCGGTCGCCTCACTGTTCGTGCTGGCCTCGCCCGCGGAAGCGCTCGTGCCCGTCCTGATCGTGGTCGGGCTGCTCGCCGCGGGCGGGCTCTTCTTCCTCGGCCTGCTGATCTTCGATCGCGAGGCACTGGAGGCCGAGCCCGGAGAGGCGCGCGTCAGCGGGCCCTGAGCCCACGCCCCGGCCTCACAGCGCCGGCTTCAGCACCTCCTCGCACCACCGGCGGAAGTCCGTGGGTGCGGTGTCGGGGGTGCTGGGCCGGGTTGCGCCGTAGAAACCCTGGGTGTTCTGGGCGTGCGTCATGTCGGCGACGCCCTGCGCCCAGGCCTCCGAGGCGCCGAAGCCCGTCAGCCTCGCCTTCTGCTCGGCGACGGTGATCTGCCGCACCCGCACGGGACGGTCCAGCACCTCCGAGACGACCCGGGCCATGCCCTCGGGGGTCAGCTCGTCGGGGCCCACCAGCGGTACGTCGCCGTACCCCGTCCAGGAGTCGTCGAGCAGCAGCCGGGCGGCTTCGGCGGCGACGTCGCGGGTGGCGCAGGTGCGCACCACGCGGTCCCGTTCGAGCGCCTCGGACCAGACGCCCTCGTCGCGGATCGAGGCCGTCTGGCGGAGCAGGTTCTCCATCAGGGCCGGCGGACACAGCGCCCGGTAGTGCACGCCCGTGGCGGCGATCGCCTCGTCCATGGCGAGGGACGCCGAGATCGGCCCGGCGTTCTCGGCGACGCCCCGGCCCAGCGTCGAGACGGCCACGACCCGTTCGACGCCCTGGCCCGCGATCACCTCGCACAGCGGCTCGGTGAAGGCGCGGAAGTGGCCCTCGACGCTGTCGGCCCCGGGCGTCGGGGGCACCAGCCAGAAGATCCGGTCGGCGCCCGCGCACGCCTCCTTCAGGACGGCAGGGTCGGCGTGGGACCCCCGGACGACCTCGACGCGTCCACGGGTGCGCGGGGAGAGCCGGGCGGGGTCACGGACGATCACCCGGACCGGTGTCGCGCCGTTCCCCGCGTCGAGCAGCCGGGACAGTACCTCGCGGCCGATCTGGCCGGTCGGAGTGGTGACGACGATCATGAAAAGCTCCAGGGATTGCGTCGGTCGGTACGACGTCGAGCCTGCTGCCCCGCGCGTCCGAACTGAAGGACCGATCCGCTCGCGGTTGTTACCCTCAGGGCAATACCGAACGGAGGGCCGCTCATGGAGTCCCGCCCGCTGCGCTATTTCGTCGCCGTCGCCGAGGAGCTCAACTTCGCCCGCGCCGCCGAGCGGCTGGGCATCTCACCGCCGCCGCTCTCCCGGGCGATCCGCCAACTGGAGACGGAGCTGGGGGCGGTCCTGTTCGAACGGACCACGCACAGCGTGGCGCTGACCCCGGCGGGCGAGGTCCTGCTGGTGGAGGCCCGGTTCGCGCTCGCCACGCTGGAGGCCGCGGGCCGCCGGGCCCGGCGGGCCGCCGCCCCCGAGCCGAAGCTGGCGCTCGCGGTGAAGGCCGACGGGGACGCCGGACTCCTGGAGGCGATCCTCGCCCGGTACGCCTCCGACCCCGCGGCGCTGCCGGTCGCCGTCCGGCTGTGCGCCTGGCACGAGCAGTCCCGGCTGCTGTGCCGGGGCGAGGCCGATGTCGCCCTGGTCTACGAGCCGTACGACCGCACCGGCCTGGACACGGAGGACCTGGCCGCCGAGCCGCGCGTCGCCGCCCTCTCCGTGGGTCATCCGCTCGCCGCCCGGGCCGCGTTGCGCGTCGGCGACCTGGGACTGCGCCCGGACGAGGTGCACCGCTACATCGACGAGGTACGCGGCAGGGGCCAGGATCTCGCCCAGCTCCTGACGCTGGTGGGCCTGGGCGAGGTCGTCGCCCTGCTGCCCGCGTCCGTCGCCGGCCGCTATCCCCGGCCGGGCGTCGTCTACCGCCCGGTCCTGGACGCGCCCCCTGCCGTCCTCGCCGTCGCGTGGCCCCAGCAGTCCCGCTCGACGGCGACGGCGGCGCTCGTCCGGGCGGCCGTGTCGGTGGCCGAGGACGCCCGGGCCCGGGAGGCGGGCTGAGTCCGCCGAGCCCACCCTGCGTCGTCGTTCCCGTGGGTCACCCGTCCGTCTTCACGGGCGACCCCCGCGGCCCGCGACCGATTCGTCCGGTCAGCCCGTCGCGTCCACCAGGGCCAGGTCGTGGAGCCGGTCCGGCGGGCCCGGGCGGGCGTAGTACCAGCCCTGGGCCGTGTCACAGCCCAGTATCCGCAGTTGCTCGGCCTGCGCGCCGGTCTCCACGCCCTCCACCGTGACCGCGAGGTTCAGGCTGTGGGCGAGCGAGACGATCCCCTCGACGATCTTGAGGTCGACGGGGTCCGCCGGGAACTGCTGCATGCCCTGGGTGAAGGAGCGGTCCAGCTTGAGCACGCTCACCGGGAGGCGCCGCAGGTTGGCCAGGTTGGAGTAGCCGGTGCCGAAGTCGTCCAGGGCGATGTCGACGCCCATCTCGGCCAGCCGGCGCAGCGGCTTGAGCAGGTCGTCGTCGGCGCCGATCAGCGCCGACTCCGTCACCTCCAGGCACAGGGCCTCCGGAGCGACACCCGCGCGTTCCAGGATGTCGACGGTGTCCTGCACCAGACCGGGATGGGTGAGCTGGCACGGGGAGAGGTTGACGTTGATCCGGAGGGCGTCCGTGTCGCCGCCCCGCTCCCGCCACGCGCCGGCCTGGCGGACCGACTCCTCCAGGACCCAGCGGCCCAGCGGCACGATCAGCCCGGTGTGCTCGGCGAGCGGGATGAACCGGTCGGGGCCGAGCACCCCGTGCTGCGGGTGCAGCCAGCGCACCAGGGCCTCCGCGCCACGCACACTGCCGTCGCCGAGGTGGACGAGCGGCTGGTACTCGATGAAGAACTCGCCCCGGTCGAGGGCCGCCGGGAGCGCCGTGGTCAGCCCGTGCCGGGTGATCGCGCGGGCGTCGGCCTCCGGGTCGGCGAGCTCGAAGCGGTTGCCGCCCGCCGACTTGGCCCGGTACATGGTGATGTCGGCGCTGCGCAGCACCTCCGCCGCGCTGCGCTCCCCCGCCGGGCCCTCGACGATGCCGATGCTGCCGCGCACGGTGAGCTCCCGGCCGTCGATGCCCACCGGCGCGATCAGGGCGTTCATGATGCGCGCGGCCAGTTCGTCGACCTCGGCGCGGGTGTCGGGGCCGGTGGTCAGCGCGACGAACTCGTCGCCGCCGAGGCGCGCGACCATCTCACCGGGCGCGGTCGCGCAGGACTGGAGCCGGTCGGCGACCTCGACGAGCAGCCGGTCGCCGGCCGCGTGCCCGAGACTGTCGTTGATGGTCTTGAAGCCGTCCAGGTCGAGGTAGCACAGCCCGAAGCGCTGTCCCTCGCCGGCGCCGAGCGCCTTCTCCAGGCGTTCGAAGAACAGGGTGCGGTTGGGCAGGCCGGTGAGCGCGTCGTGGGTGGCCTCGTAGCGCAGCCGGAGGTTGAGCAGCCGGCGCTCGGTGGTGTCCTCCATCAGGGCCAGCGAGTACTGCGGGGCGCCGTCCGCGTCACGCAGCAGGGAGACCGTCAGATTGGTCCACAGGGCCGTTCCGTCGGGGCGGCTGAACGCCTTCTCCGTGTGGTAGTGCTCGCGTTCGCCGCGGACCAGCTCGTCGTACAGCTTCCAGGTCTGGGGCGCGTCCTCGGGATGGGTCAGGTCCTGGACCTTGCGGCGGCGCAGGGTCTGCTCCGAGCCGCCGAACATGCGCAGCAGCGCCCCGTTGACCTGGAGGACGTTGCCTTCCAGGTCGGCGATGCCGATTCCTATCGCGGCGCCCTCGAAGACCGCGCGGAAGCGGGCCTCGCTCGCGTGCAGCGCCTGCGCGACCACGCCCTGGGCCCGCAGCGCGGCCTGGGCGATGGCCTCCTGTTCGGCGAGCGTGCGCTCACGCAGCGCCTGCGCGTAGCCGGCCGCCATGGCGTGCTGGAGCCGGGAGGCGCGGGCGCGCAGATCCTCCTGGGGGCCGTTCTCGCCGCAGTAGAGCACCAGATAGGCGTCGACGCAGTCGAGGGAGCGGCTGAGTGCCTCGGGGTCGGTGCAGTGCGCGTCGACGAGGGCGGTGCCCACCGCCTTTCCCGTGTCGGCGTCGAAGGCGCGCTCCAGCAGCGCCCCGCGCAACCGCCGGGCCAGCGGCAGGAGTTCCTCCTCCAGTTCGGACCGGGTCAGCGACGTCGAGGTCACCGGGAACACGGCCCGGCTCCAGATCGTCGCGAACCGCCGCAGTCTGTCCTCCGGCCCGTCCGGCTCGGCGGTCACGCCGTACGCCCCACGCCGGCGAAACCGGAGAGGGCCCATGGGTCCTCGTCCTCCGGCGCCGTGTCCGGCCGCCAGTGCGGCATCGGCACCAGTCCGGGTTCCACCATGTCGTACCCCTCGAAGAACCGCGCGATCTCGTCACGCGAGCGCATGATCAGCGGGTTGCGGATGTCCTTGTACACGTCCACGGCGCCCCCGGCCCGCTCCGGTGGCAGTGGGATTCCCTCGTACGAGGCATGGGTGAGCAGGAGCAGACTGCCGGGCGCGAGCGCGGCGGTGAGTTCCTTCACCGCCGCGAACGGGTCGTCCGCGTCCTCCACGAAGTGCAGTACGGCGACGAGCAGCAGCGCCACCGGCCGGTCCAGGTCGATCAGTCGCGTCACCTGCGGGCTGCTCAGGATCTCCTGCGGCTTGCGCAGATCGGCGGCCACGACATCCGCGTCGGCGTTGCCGGCCAGCACCGCCTGGCTGTGCGCGACGGCCACCGGGTCGTGGTCGACGTAGACCACGCGCGCCTCGGGGCTCACCGCCTGGGCGACCTCGTGCACATTGCCGAAGGTCGGGATGCCGGAGCCGATGTCGAGGAACTGGGTGACGCCCTCGTCGGCCGCGTACCGCACGGCGCGGCGCATGAACGCCCGGTTCGCCTGGCTGATCTTCGGAAGTCCCGGCATGAACTCCATGGCCTTGCGGGCTGCTTCCCGGTCGACCTCGAAGTTGTGCGAGCCGCCCAGGTAGTGGTCGTAGATCCGCGAGACGCTCGGCACCGAGATGTCGATGCTCCGAGGGGCCCAGGCGGGTCGCTCCATCTATCTCTCCAAGGCGTAGGCGATCCGGTGTTCGAGCTGAGGCTACTGATCGCCCGCCAAAGGGGCGAGTAGAAACGGAAATTGACCGTCCGTTCCCGGTCACTGCCTGCGGCACGTGCCGAATCGACGCCCCCCTCGGGGCTACTTGAGGTGCCCGGGTCGTTCCGGAGAGTTCCGAAGGGTTCCGGAGCGGTCCGCGGGGCGGCGAAAGTCTACGCACAGGAAGCGGCACCCGGACAAGCACGGCGGACCGACAAAGCGGCGGAACGGCGCACCGCGGAACGGCGGACGGCGGAACGCGGAGCGGCGGAACGGCGCACCGCGGAACGGCGGACGGCGGAACGCGGAGCGGCAAACGGCGGAACGGGCAAGCACAACGGTCCGCCCCCTCCGTGCGGCGCGGAGGGGGCGGACCAACGGTCGTGCGCGATGGGGCAGCTGCGGGATCAGCCCTGGGGAGGTGACCTCTACTGCGCCGGCGCTCCGACCAGCTTTCCGTTCGGCGCGACGGCGTACCACGTGCCGCCCACACCCTGGCCGTTGATGTCGCCGGGCGACTTGTCACCGGAGAAGGTGTAGATCGGCGAGCAGTTGATCGTCTGCTGCTTGGTGCCGTCGGACCGGGTGAAGTTCATGTAGCCCTTCTCCTGGATGCCCTCGGTCTCGTTGAACGCGACCGGCGCGACGGCCGGCCACTTCTCGAGGCAGGCGCCGTTGCAGTTCGACACCGGCTCGGGCCAGGCCTTGTCCTTCAGGAAGCGGTAGACCGTCATGCCGTTCTTGTCGACGACGATCTCACCGAGGTTGGCGTCCTTGCGGACGGACAGCCCGGCCAGCTCGGTGCCGGACTCGGAGGACGAGCCGGAGCCGGACTTGGCCTTCTTGCCCTCGGGGGTGAGCGCGAACCACTTGTTGCCCACGCCCTGACCGGTGGTGTCACCGGCCTTGGCGTCCTTGGCGTAGTAGTACGCGGGCCAGCCGGCAACGGTCAGCTGCTTGGTGCCGTCGGTGCGGGTGACCTCGCCCAGCAGCGACTTGTCGATGCCGTCGCCGGCGGAGATGTCATCGGCGGAGACCGGCGGCCAGGCGGTCGCGCAGTCGCCGTCACAGTTCGACTTCGGGGGTTCCGCGGTATCCGCGTCGAAACGGTAGAGAGTCTTGCCGCCGCCGTCGGTAAGGATCTTGCCGAGTTCGCCGTTCGCGGTGATGGCCAGTTCGCCGGCACCCTGCGCGGCGGCCCCTCCGGTCGCACTGGCGCTCGCACCGGAGCCGACGCCACTGCCGACGCCCGTGCCCACGCCGACGCCCGCGATGCCACCGGCCGGAGCCGTGGCCCCGACGTTCTGGCTCGACGACGTGCCGCTCTCAGAACCGCACGCCGTCGTCAGCGCCAGCACGGCCACAGCACTCGCCGCAAGTGAGGCGCTCCGCCAGGTGGTCTTCATCGTCAACAACTCCCCGATCGTCACAAAGTGTTGCAGCGCCCTGCTGCGCCACCGCACGGCACTGAGTACGCATGGTGACGGTCGTTGTGTTCAAACACGGCACAGAATTCTTTTCGCGACCTGTGACGCCGGCCGCGACCGGGCCGCCGGATCGCACACGCGCACGGCCTGCCGCATGCGCGAACGCACCGCCCGGCAAACCTGCGGACGCGAACTTCCCCCGTTCGGGGCAATCCTCACCGGGCGTGGGCGTGGGCCGGTACGAGACGCCGCATGATCTCCGTCGTGCATGGACCCGAACCGACCCGATCCGCCCTCGTCACCAGGACCCTGGCCCTGGTGACCGCGGTCTGGATCCTCGCGGCCGTCCCGGCCGGGGTGGCCGCGGCCGACGCGTGCGCGTACGCCTCGACCGGCCCGGACGGCACCGAGGCGGTGGCGGTCGCGGGGAGTCACTCCTGGCCGACTCCCCCGGTGTGCCCGGAACCGACACCGACGCCCACCCCGCCCCCCACCCCGCCGAAGCCGAAGCCCCCGCCCAAGCCGACGCCGAGCCCCACCCCCACCCCGGCTCCCACCCCGCCCCCGAAGCCGACGCCCCCACCGCCACCGCCTCCCGAGCCCAGGCCGCAAGCGCCGAAGCCGCGCCCGGAACCGCCACCGGCGCCGGCTCCGCCCCGCCCCGCCCCGCCGCTCCCCCGGTCGGCCCCCACGCCTCCGCCGCCCCCACCCGCCCCCGAGCCGACGCCGAAGCCCAAGCCCACGCCCACGCCCACGCCACGCCCGTCCGCGACCCCGGTGAGCTACCCGGCGTACCACGCCTCGGTGCAGCAGCGACCGGTACGCCGTGGCCAGTCGCCGGTCACCTACGTCCTGCTCGTCACCGTGCCCGCGGTGATCGCCGTCGCCGCGCTGCGGCCGCGCTAGTGCCGACCCTGGAGGCATCTCTTGCCGGAATGGCTTGTTCTCACCCTCGCGATGCTCGCCGCCTGCGCGGTGGTGGTCGTCATCACCCTCCTACGGCACCGCAGGGCGCCCGAGGACGAGGACCCCTCCGAAACCCCGGACGTCATCGAGTACATGACCATGTGGATCGGCGTGGTGTACGCCATCGTCCTGGGCCTGGCCATCGCCGGCGTCTGGGAGGCGCGCAGTGTCGCCCAGGACCACGTCCAGGCCGAGGCGCAGGCGCTCCACGAGATCTCGGAGCGGGTACGCGTCTACCCCGCCGATGCCCGTGACCGTATTCGGGAGGATGTCAACGCCTATGTCGGACACGTCGTCACCACCGAGTGGAAGACGATGGCCGACGACGGCGAGGTGACGGAACGCGGCGACGAGCTCCTCCAGCGGGTCCGGGTGGATGTCACCGACTACGAGCCGGCGTCCGACTTCCAGGCGCAGGCCTACCAGCCGCTGCTCGACCAGATGGCCGCCGCGGACCAGGCGCGCAACGCCCGCGCCGAGTCGACCGGGGCGACCATGCCGGGCGTGGTGTGGTTCGGGCTGCTGGCGGGGGCCGCCATCACCATCGGCATGGTCTTCGCGCTGCAGATCCGACGCACCCCCCGCGAACTGGTGCTGGCCGGGCTGTTCTCCGCGCTGATCGCGTTTCTGCTCTTCCTCATCTGGGACTTCGACGCGCCCTACAGCCGGGGCGTCACCGCGTCGGCGGAACCGTTCCTCCATCTGTTCCCCGGCGTCAAGGACTGACGTCGCTGACGCCCGCTCACCGCACGCTCCCGCGAAGGGGGACGACCGCCACGCCGTCACCGTCCCCCGGTTGCGGGAACGGCATCCCCTGAGCGGCCCACACGCTTGCCCCATTCGCGCGACTGCGCGCGCGGGAGCGCACACATGTTCCTAGCGTTTCGGTCATCGAGGTGCATTTATGGCGCAAGCGGAAAAAGGTCCGCAGCTGCTCCTCGGGGACCGGAGGATCCACCATGCGCGCGATACGCGTCGCTTCGGCCGCACTGCTGGGCGTCACCGCCCTGACCTTCTCCGCACCCGCCGCCGTCGCCAGCGACGACGACAACCACTACGTCATGTCCAACGGCTACAGCGTGCTGCCCTCGACGATCGCGGCGGGTGGACAGGTCAGTCTCCAGGTGGACCGCAACGCCAGTGGCTGCCGGAGCTCCGTGACGGTCTCCTCGGGCGTGTTCGACGCGGTCGTCATCCCCCGGGGGTCCTCCTCCGCGGTGGCCAGGGTCGACCGGGACGCCAGGGCGGGCGCCACGTACCGGGTGACGTTCGCCTGCGGCGGGATCAGCGCCGTCAAGGAGCTGACGATCGCCGACGGCCGTCCGGTCGACCTCACGCCGGTGCCCTATCCGGTCCAGCGCGGCGTGCAGGCCGGTGAGGGCGGCACCGTCGCCGGGTTCGACCTCGAGGAGATCGGGCTGGGCGCCGCGCTCATCGTGGGCTCGGTCGGCGCCGCGTACTACTTCTCGCGGCGCCGCGCCGGCGAGGACGGCTGACGGCCCGCCGCCGACGACCGTACCGTGCGCGGGCCTTCGCCCCGGATCCCGGCGGGACCGGGGCGAAGGCCCGTGTCACGTGCGACGTGCGATCCCCTTCGGGGCGGACCTCAGACGCGGCGCTCGGCGCGGCGGCGCATCCAGAACAGACCACCCCCGACCAGGGCCGCCGCGACGAGGCCGCCGCCGATCGCCATGTCGGTCGGGGTGGCGCCCGTGGTGGTGCTGCCGCCGAGACCGCCGCGGACACCGCCGATGACGGTGAAGGCGGCCGGCCGGGTCAGGGTCCGGCCGGAGCAGTTGACGGTGATGTCGTAGGTGCCGGGCCGGGCGTTGTCGTTGATGGTGGCCGTCCCCTTGGCGGTCTGGTTGGCGCCGTTGATCGGCGTCAGGTTGGCCTGGGGGAACGCCGCCGAGGTCATGGTGCCGCCGGCCGGGCAGCCGTCGACGGTGACCGTCATCTGGCCACCGCGGGCGATGACGGCGGGCAGGGCCACGATGTTGCTGGGGTTGGCGCCCATGCCGTCGCGCGCGACGGCGGCCGGGGCGGTGACGCCGAGAGAGGCGACCGCGGCGACCGAGGCCGCCGAGACCGCCAGAACACGAGTGATGCGCATGTGATCCTCCGCGGAAGGCGCCCCGGGGCCCGTCCCCGGCATGTCGGCGAGAAAGCACCTCCCGAAACGACCCTCAGATGCCGTGCACGCGCCCGCATTTCGGGAATGGTCCGTCCTGGTGAGAGGACACGCCGAGCGAAATGCACACAATCGGATATTGCCGCAGGTCACGGACCGTCAGAAAATTCCTTCCGTCGGCAACTCGGATGGCGCACCGAAAGACCTCGGAGCCACCCGTTCGCTGCTGCCCCGTCGCCGGTTCCCGCCCGGGGACTTAGCGTTCTCGTATGCGCGAAGGGACGCGGTGACGGCCGCGTCGAAAGGGGATGGCGAATGCCTGCGTACGAGCTGTCCGAGGTGGCGGAAGAAGAGGAGCGGCGGCGGAAGCGCGCCCCGTGGGGCGTCATAGCGCTTGTTCTGCTGACCGGTCTCGCGCTCATCCGGAACGGGTCGGGAGAGTTCGACATCGGCCCGCCGCAGCCCGCGTCGGCGGCGGCCGCGGACGGTCGCACCGCCGGCGCCTTCGGCCGGACCCCGGCACCGCTGCCCTATGCCGTGCCGGACCGGGTCCGGATCCCCGCCATCCGGGTGGACGCGCCGGTCACGTCGGTCGGCCTGGACGCGGACGGCTGGGTCGGCGCGCCGCCGCCGGAGGACCCGAATCTGGCCGGCTGGTTCACCGGGGGCGTCTCGCCCGGCGAAAAGGGGACCG
Source organism: Streptomyces sp. NPDC002884 (assembly GCF_040295245.1). Classification (NCBI taxonomy): domain Bacteria; kingdom Bacillati; phylum Actinomycetota; class Actinomycetes; order Kitasatosporales; family Streptomycetaceae; genus Streptomyces; species Streptomyces sp. NPDC002884. The sequence goes on from NZ_JBEOVB010000003.1 coordinate 451,102, forward strand.
CGGTCGTGGTCGGTCATGTCGACAACAAGCTGGGACCGGCCGTCTTCTACGGTCTCGGGGCCCTGAAGAAGGGAAATCGCGTCGAGGTGTCGCGGGGGGACGGAAAGACGGCGGTCTTCGAGATCTACGGCATCGAGGTGTTCGAGAAGAACAACTTCCCCGGCGACCGTGTCTACGCCTCCAAGGGCTCCCCGGAATTGCGGGTCATCACCTGTGGCGGCGGTTTCTCCAAGGCGAACGGATACGACGGGAACGTGGTCGCCTTCGCCCGCCTGGCCGAGGTCCGCTGAGCGGTTCCCGGCCGGGCGGGCGGGGGGCTCACCTCAGGTGTACCGCCGTTGCGGGACGGTGATGTGGTAGCCGGAGTCCAGCAGTTGGGGCAGATAGGCGCGCAGTGCCCGCACACTCTGCGAGCGGTCGCCCCCGGCGTCGTGCGAGAGCACCACGACGCCGGGGGCGGCGCCGTTCTCGACCCGCTGGACGATGGTGGCGGCGGCGGGGGCGGTCCAGTCGAGGGTGTCGACCGTCCAGGCGAGCGGCTCCATGCCCAGTTCGGCGCCGAGCTGGAAGGCGGCACGGTTCCAGGCGCCGTAGGGGGCGCGGAACCAGCGGGGCCGCTCACCGTAGCCCTCCTCGATGACGTCGCTGGTGCGGGACATCTCGGAGCGGATCTGACGGCGGGTGAGGCCGGTCAGCAGGGGGTGGGACCAGGTGTGGTTGCCCACGACGTGGCCCTCGTCGGCCATCCGTCCCAGCAGGTCCTGGTGGGAGGCGGCCATCTCCCCGCACACGAAGAACATCGCGCGCACGTCGTAGTGGGCCAGCGTGTCGAGGATGCCGGGGGTGTAGCGGGGGTCGGGTCCGTCGTCGAAGGTCAGCACCATGGTGCGGCCGCGGCCGGTCATCTTCAGCAGCGGTTCGCGGCGCACCGGGGTGCGGCCGGGGACGGTGCGCGGGGGGCCGTAGCCGGTCAGCGGCTGCAGGCGGTAGGCGGAGGGCTTCAGCGGCAGGCTCTGCGCCGGGGCGCCCGCGGCGGGGGCGGCGGCCCGGACCGGCCCGCCGTCCTCGCCCCACAGGAACACTCCGGCCGTGCCGGCCGCTCCGACGGCGGCGGCGCCGGCGAGCAACGCCCGGCGGCGCGTGAACAACTGATCCTTCTTCATGCAGTCATCAGTCGCCCGGCCGGGCCCCGACCCACCACACCGACACCGGACCGGCGGCACGATTCCACCCGCCCGGCGCAGTCACGGTCGGTCCGAACAGTTGAAGAGGTCCGGATCAGCGGTGTCGTACCAGCGGGAACGGCAGGGTCTCGCGGATCGTGAGGCCGGTGAGGAACATGACCAGGCGGTCGACGCCGATGCCGAGGCCGCCGGTCGGAGGCATCGCGTACTCGAGGGCGTCGAGGAAGTCCTCGTCGAGTTCCATCGCCTCGGGGTCTCCGCCGGCGGCGAGCAGGGACTGTTCGGTGAGACGTCGGCGTTGTTCGACCGGGTCGGTCAACTCGGAGTAGGCGGTGCCGAGTTCGGTGCCGAAGGCGACGAGGTCCCAGCGTTCGGCGAGCCGCGGGTCGATACGGTGCTGCCGGGTGAGCGGGGAGACGTCGGTGGGGAAGTCCTTGTAGAAGGTGGGGAGTTGGGTCCGCTCCTCGACCAGGCGTTCGTACATCTCCAGGACGACGTCGCCCCGGCCGTCGTCCGGCGTGTAGGGGACTCCGGCACGGTCGCAGTGCCGCTTCAGGACCGTCAGTTCGGTGTCGGCGTCGATCTGCTCGCCGAGGGCCTCGGAGATCGCGCCGTGGACCGTCCGGACCGGCCACTCCCCCGAGATGTCGTGCTCCCGTCCGTCCTTGCGGGCGACCGGTGAGCCGAAGGCGGCCGTCGCCGCGCCCTGGATCAGCTCGCGGACCAGGTCGAGCATCACGTCGTAGTCGGCGTACGCCTGGTAGGCCTCCAGCATCGTGAACTCGGGGTTGTGCTTGTAGGAGACGCCCTCGTTGCGGAAGGTGCGACCCATCTCGAAGACCTTCTCCAGGCCGCCGACGCACAGCCGCTTGAGATACAGCTCGGGGGCGATGCGCAGATAGAGGTCGAGGTCGTAGGCGTTGATGTGGGTGGTGAAGGGGCGGGCGTTGGCGCCGCCGTGGATCTGCTGGAGCATCGGGGTCTCGACCTCGAGGTAGCCGCGCTCCAACAGGCCCTGGCGCAGCGCCTGTACGGCGTGGGAGCGGGCGCGGACGACATCGCGGGCGGCGGGGCTCGCGACCAGGTCGAGATAGCGCATGCGGACCTTGGCCTCGGGGTCGGTGAGGCCGCGGCGCTTGTCGGGCAGGGGGCGCAGGCACTTGGCGGTGAGCTGCCAGGAGGCGACGAAGACGGTGGGCTCGCCCCGGTCGCTCGTCCCGGCCGTGCCGGTGACGACGAGGTGGTCGCCGAGGTCGGTGTCGGCCCTGAAGGAGCCGAGGGCTTCGTGGGTGAGGGCGAGTTGGTGGTCGCCCGACCAGTCGCGCAGGGTCACGAAGACGATGCCGCCGAAGTCGCGTACCCGCATGATCCGGCCGGCGACGGTGACCGTCTCCCCCGTACGGATCTGGGCGAGGGTGTGGGTGCGGAGCGGGACGCCCACCGGGTAGGGGTCGATGCCCTCGGCGCGCAGCCGGTCGAGCTTGCGGTGCCGGACGCGGACCTGCTCGGGCAGGCCCGCGTCCGGACCGGTGTCCCCGGCCTCGTCCCCTCCGTCGAGGCCGAGCGCCGCCGACGGCGGCAGGCTCTCGGTGGTGGCGGGGCGGGGCCCGCCCGCGGAGTTCCTCTTGCCCCAGAGCTTGCGCAGCGAGGGTACGGAGACGAAGCCCTCGGCGATGCCGGAGGCGAGGCCGACCCGGGCGAGGGAGCCGGCGTCGGCGTAGCAGAGGAAACGGGGGTACCACTCGGGGTGGTACTTGGCGTTGGAGCGGTAGAGGGCCTCCAGTTGCCACCACTTGGAGAAGAACAGCAGCAGCCGGCGCCACAGCCGCAGGACCGGTCCGGCGCCGATCCGGGCGCCCTCCTCGAAGGCCGAGCGGAAGACGGCGAAGTTGAGGGAGATCCGGCGCACGCCGAGCTTCGGAGCGGCGGCGCACAGGTCGGCGACCATGAACTCCATGACGCCGTTGGGGGCGGAGCGGTCGCGGCGCATGAGGTCCAGGGAGATGCCGTCCCGGCCCCAGGGGACGAAGGAGAGCAGGGCGAGGAGGCGGCCGTCGCCGTCCAGTGCCTCCACGAGGAGGCAGTCGCCGTCGGCGGGGTCGCCGAGGCGGTCCAGGGCCATGGAGAAGCCGCGTTCGGTCTCCGTGTCGCGCCAGGCGTCGGCGCGGCCGAGGACCTCCTCCATCTCCTGGTCGGTGAGGGTGGAGTGGCGGCGGACGCGGCAGCTCGCGCCGGTGCGCCGCACCCGGTTCACGGCCTGCCGGGTGACCCGCATCTCGCGGCCGCCGAGGTCGAAGGAGGCGACCGGCAGGATCGCCTCGTCGCCGAGCTGGAGGGCGCCGAGTCCGGCGCGGGCGAAGGCCTTCGCGCCGTCCTCGGAGGCGCCCATCACCGCGGGCGCCCAGGCGTGCAGGCGGGCCGCGTCCAGCCAGGCGGCGATGGCGTGCGGCCAGGCCTCGCGGTCGCCGACGGGGTCGCCGCTGGCGAGGCAGACACCGGCCTCGACGCGGTAGGTGACGGCGGCCTTGCCGCTGGGCGAGAAGACGACGGCCTTGTCGCGCCGGGTGGCGAAGTAGCCGAGGGAGTCCTGGTCGCCGTAGGCCTTGAGCAGGCCCCGGATGCGGGATTCCTCGTCGCCGTGCAGGGCCGCTTCCATCCGCTGGGAGCGGAAGAGCGTGGCGGCGGCGTTCAGGAGGGCGAGGGCGCCGAAGAGGCCGAGGAGGAAGAAGAGGGCGTGCGGCGGCCGGCCGTCGAAGGAGCCGGCGGAGACCAGACCGCCGAGGACCCGGTTGGCGGCCCAGCCGAGGCGCTGGCTCTGCGGCAGGGTGCCCGGGAACAGTTCCACCAGGCCCCAGCCCACGAGGATCGCCAGGACCAGCCCGACGAGCAGGACGGCGAGCGCCCGCCGGACCGCCGCGCGGCGGGAGGCGGCGTAGAACTCGCCGCGGGCGACGACCAGGAGGGCCAGCGCGAGCGCGCACACCACCAGGGACGGGACGGACTCCCCGTACAGGCCGGCGGCCACGCCGAGGATGTCGGTGAGGACGAGCAGGCCGAGGTAGACGACGACCAGCCACCAGGCGACCTTCTTGCGGGCGGCGGTGGCGGCGGCCAGCAGGAAGAGGAAGACGGCGTAGGCGAGGTTGGCGCTGACCGGGACGATCAGCAGGTCCAGGAAGCGGACGACCGGGCGCAGCAGGCGGCGCAGCGGCGGGATCAGGGCCAGCAGGACGCAGAGCAGGCCGAGGGCGCCGAAGAAGGTCGCGAAGCCTTCGGGCACCCGGCCCAGGAAGCGGCCTGCGGGCCGCCGCGCCGGGCCCGGGATGCCCCCGGCCGTGGCGGTCTCCACGGTGGCACTCATGTTCCGACTCTAGGAACACCGGGCCGGTACCGCCCGTCGAGCGGCCCGCGCACCGGCCGGACCTGCGGCTTCCGATAGCCTCTGCGCCGTGACGGAACAGCACTCGCAGCAGCCCGCGCACCAGTTCGAGCGGGGCACGGACGGACCCAAGGTCATCCTCGTCGGGGTCGACGGCTCCGACCCCTCACTACGGGCCGCGGCCTACGCCGGTGGACTGGCCCGCCGGCAGCACGCGCTGCTCGCCGTGGTGTACGTGCAGCCGGTGCTGGCGGCGGGCGCGGCGCTCGGGGTGCCGGTCGCGGAGACGACCGACGAGATCGCCCAGGACCTGGTCGCGCAGATCCGGGAGGCCACCGAGCGCACCCGGGGGATATTCGACGTGCGCTGGGAGTTCCACACCTTCCACGGCGACCCCTACGGCGGTCTCGTGAAGGCGGCGGACCAGCTCAAGGCGGACGCGGTGGTGGTGGGCGCCTCCGAACAGGCCGGCCACCGGATCGTGGGGTCCGTCGCGGTGCGGCTGGTGAAGGCGGGCCGGTGGCCGGTGACGGTGGTGCCGTAGCCCCCGGCCACCCCGTGCGCGCCTACTCCCGGCTCACTTCCCCATCACCAGCCCGTCCTTCGCCGCGCCCCGGCCGAGGACGACCTCTCTGATCCGGTCGCGCACCCCCTCGACGCCCGCGCCCTGGGCGAGGGCCTTGTCGATGTCGACCACCCGGCCGGCGTCGATGTCGAACAGCTGCGGCACGAACTCGGCCTTGCGCACCTCCCAGCGTCCGCCGGACCGGGCGGGCGGGGCGAAGGTGAAACGGGCGACGGTGGACTGGTTGCCGCGCGCGTCCCGGACTCCCTGGTGGTTGAACATCTCACCCGCGATCTGGTCGCCCATGCCGTAGACGACCCAGGTCCCGTTGACCTTCTCGTACGCCTGGGGGACGTGGGCGTGCGTCCCGAGGATCAGGTCGATGTCGGGGCGGCCGCCCGTGCGGGAGGCGGTGAGGGTGCGGGCGAGGGTGAGCTGGCGGTCGTCCGGGGCGTCCTGCCATTCGGTGCCCCAGTGCACGGAGACGACGACCACGTCGGCGCCCGCCTTCCGGGCGGCCTTGGCGTCGGCGAGGATCCGGTTCTCGTCGAGGAGGTTGACGGTCCAGGGCTGCCCCTGCGGGACGGGATGGCCGTTGGTGTCGTAGGTGTAGGCGAGGTGGGCGACCTTCGCCGGGCCCGCGCGCAGGAGCGTGACCGAGTTGCCCTCGGCCTCGGTGCGGGCGGTGCCCGCGTGCCGTACGCCGGCGGCGTCGAGCGCGTCGAGGGTGCGCCGCACGCCGGGGGCGCCGTCGTCGAGGCTGTGGTTGGAGGCGGTGGAGCAGCCGTCGTAGCCGGTGGCGGCGAGGGCCGCGGCGATCTCGGGCGGGGACCTGAAGTCCGGGTAGCCGGTGTAGAGGCCGTCGGCGCCGTACACCGTCTCCATGTGACACAGCGCCAGATCGGCGCCGGAGACGAGGGGTTCGACGCCCGCGAGCATCGGACGGAAGTCGTAGCCGGTGCCCCCGGCGTCGAAGCCCGCGCGGTCGATGACGGTGGTGTGCGGGAGGATGTCGCCGGAGGCGACGAGCGTGAAGCCTCGGGCGGCGGACGGCGCCGGGCGGCCGGGCCGCTCGGTCGGCCCGTGGTCGTGGGCCTGGCAGGCGGCGGCCGAGGTGAGGAGGGCCGTCAGGGCCAGGGCCACCTGATGTCTGCGGGCGATCACCGGGTCACCCCATTTCCCATGAATTGTCATATTTACGCATGGGTCAGTACTAATCCATGGGAGGCGGCGGTCCGCTCCGGCACTCCCTTCGTCCAGGGCCGATGCCCGCGATCGGCGTAGCCCGGACCGTTCGTCGAACCGTTCGTCGACGCGATCGACCGTCCGCCGCAGATCCGTGTGCGTGCCCTGTCCCGAACCGGCGCACTGCGGTGCCATACGCCCATGACCGCCGGAACCACCCTCAACGCCCGGACGACGACCGCCGAGCACGAGCTCGCCGCACTCCAGCGCGAGCACGGCAGGCCGCTCTTCGCGCTGCTGCTGAGGCTGTGCGACGGCGACCGCCAGCGCGCCGAGGACCTCGCCCAGGAGACCCTGGTACGCGCCTGGCAGCACCCCGAGGCCCTGCGCGCCGACGCCTTCGACTCCGTGCGGCCCTGGCTGCTGACCGTCGGTCGGCGGCTCGCGATCGACGCGCGGCGGGCCCGGCAGGCACGCCCCGCCGAGGTCGGGGACGCGGTGCTGGAGAACACGCCCGTCTGCGCCGACCACGCCGAGCGGGCGGCCGCCACCCTCGATGTGCGCGAGGCTGTGAAGACACTCACTCCGGAGCACCGTGAAGTACTGGTGCTGGTGTATTTCCAGGGGGCCAGTGTGGCGGAGGCCGCCGAAGCCCTCGGAATTCCGCCCGGTACGGTGAAGTCCCGCGCGTACTACGCACTGCGCGCCCTGCGCCGGGTGCTTCCGGGATACGCGGCCGACCTGCGCTGAAACCCACGACTGGGTCAAGCCTCCGTAAAGCGCCTTGCCGTGGACCCCCTTTGAGTAATCGGGTGTCCTTATCCGTGTTCCGGATGGGGCCCGGTGACCGGGTCCCCAGCGTCCCGGCAACGGGCGAGCGCAAGCACCGGAGGAAGGCAGGAAGGGATGCTGCACAGAGGTCACCAGAGCACGGACGGCACCGGCGGCGGTGAACTCACCGTCCCCATGGCCTGGTTGTACGCCGAGTACATCGCCGACGAACTGCTGCGGACCGGCGATCTGATGCCGCCGACGTCCTTCGAGTTCCGCGCCGGGCGCGACGCCCTGGCGCTCACCATCTTCCTGTCCGACACCGACGGCGAACTCCCCGGCATCCGGGTCGTCACCCAACTCGAGACCTGGCTTTCGCTCACGGCGTACGACCAGCCGTGGCAGAACTGGGTCGACGAACGTATGTCTCAACTGAAGGCCGAGGCGGCCGAGTCGGACGCACCGGCTCCCGACCTCGACCTGGCGGCCGCGGCCTGGCGCTGGCTGGAGGAGACGGAGCTGCTCGCTCCCGATCTCAACGCGGTTCCCGGCGGTGCGCCGGTGGTCGGCGAGGACGACGGACCCAAGGTCTGGACACCCGCCTGGCAGCTCGGACTGCCCCTCGGCCACCTGGCGATTCATCTTTTTTAGATTCACACCAATCCGGGGACCGGTCCGCTCCGAACATCTGGGTCACGATTCGGTACGTGGCTTGAGTGATTCGACGGCCGGGTGCGTACCGGTGGGAGCAAGGAGTAACCCCACTGGCACTCAAAGGCACGAGGTTTCGGCATGAGGTCCCTGGAAAGGCATCGCGACGTCGGCGCGTACGCGCTCGGCGTGCTGGACGAAGCGGAAGCCTTCCGCTTCGAGGACCACCTCATGGAGTGTCCTCAGTGTGCGGCGCAGGTCACCGAGTTCGGCCCCACCGCACGGCAGATGATGCTCTACCGGCGCGCCACCCCGCGCGCCGTGCACCCCTTCGCCGGGCCCGGCCCGCAGCTGCTGGACCGGCTGCTGGGCGAGGTGGCGGCCCGGCACCGGGCCGTGCGCCGGCGGGTTCTCTACGCCGTGGCCGCCTCGGTGGTGGTCGCCCTGGCCGGCCCCGTGATCGCGATGCTGGCGAGCGGCGGCGGCGCCGAGGGCGACAGCGCCGTACAGGTCACCGCGACGGACGAGAAGTCCGGGGTGTGGGCGCAGGTCACCACCGAGAACGAGGCGTGGGGCAGCCATGTGGAACTCGAGGTCAAGGACGGGGCGGGCCCCCGCTCCTGCCGGCTGATCGCCATCGGCCTCGACGGGTCCGAGCAGACGGTCACCAGCTGGAACGTCCCCAAGCACGACGCCCGCCCCAACACCATGCAGGGCGCCGCGGCCTGGCACCCCGACGAGATCGTCCGCTACGAGCTGCGCACCTCGGCCGGAGAGCACCTGGTGACGCTCGAGGCCCACTGACGCCGGCACGGAGTGAGTTCAGGTCACTTCGGTGTCGACGCGGGCCTCGGTGCGTGTGTGTGTGTGTGGGGGGGGGACGGGACGGCTGAGGCCGGTACCGTCCGGCCGGCGGGTCACTTCAGCAGTCGCGACATCCTCCGGTCCGCCAGCGGCTTGCCGCCCGTCTGGCAGGTGGGGCAGTACTGGAGCGAGGAGTCGCTGAAGGACACCTCCCGGATGGTGTCGCCGCAGACCGGGCAGGGTTCGCCGGTGCGGCCGTGGACGCGCAGGCCGCTCTTCTTCTCGGCCTTCAGACGTCCCGCCGCCAGGCCCCGAGAGCGCTCGACCGCCTCGGTGAGCGTGGTCCGCAGGGCCTCGTAGAGGGTGTGGGTCTCCTCCGGCGTCAGGGTGGCCGTCGGCTTGAACGGGGACAACCTCGCCACGTGCAGGATCTCGTCGCTGTAGGCGTTGCCGACGCCGGCGATCAGGCCCTGGTCGCGCAACGCGCCCTTCAGCCGGCGCCGTTCACCCGCGAGCAGCGCGGCGAGGCGGGCCTCGTCGAAGTCGGCGGCCAGGGGGTCGGGACCGAGCCGGGCGACGCCGGGGACCTGCCCGGCGTCCTGGACGACGTGGACCGCGAGCCGCTTCTGGGTGCCGGCCTCCGTCAGGTCGAAACCCGCTCCCGTCTCCAGGGCGACCCGCAGGGCCAGGGGCCCCTTGCCGGGGCGGGGCGGACCGTCCGGGAGCCTGTCCTTCCAGTGCAGCCAGCCCGCGCGGGCGAGGTGCGTGACGAGGTGCGGGCCGTCACCGGTCGCCAGGTCGAGGAACTTGCCGTGCCGGTGCACGGCCGTGACCTCCCGGCCCTCGAGGGCGGTGACGGGCGGGTCGTACGTCTTCAGCACGCTGATCGCGACGGGCAGCACGCGGACGATCTCGTGGCCGACGAGATGCTCGGCCAGGAAGTCCTTGAGCGCTTCGACCTCGGGGAGTTCCGGCATACGTCCAGAGTGCCATCCGCAACCGGAGTGCTCAGGTCCGCTCCGCCAGCACGAACTCGCACCACACGCACTTGCCGCCGCCCCGCGCCTCCACGCCCCAGGCGTCGGTGAGCAGGTCCACCAGCAGCAGGCCCCGCCCGGAGACCCCCGACTCGCCTGCCTCACGACGGCGCGGGAGGGCGCTGGAGGAGTCCTCCACCTCCACGCGCAGCCGGTGCTCGGTGCCCGTGAGCACCCGCAGGGTCACGATCGCCGCGCCCTCGGTGTGCATGAGCGCGTTGGTGATCAGTTCGTCGGCGACCAGTTCGACCTCGTCGGCGCGGTCCCACACGCCCCAGGTGCGCACGGCCGCGCGGATCATGTGCCGGGCCTCGCTGAGGGCCTCCGGGTCGCCGGGGGCGACATGCTGCTGGAGCCGGTTCCCGGCCCGGGGGCTGTCCGGGCCGCGCCTGCGCAGCAGGAGCAGGGCCACGTCGTCGTCCCCGCCGCGCTCCTCGGCGACCTCGATGAGCTGGTCGGCCAGTTTCCGGACGTCCTCGGGGCCCGCGGCGATCAGGGCGGCGAGGGCCCGCATGCCGTCGTCGAGGTCCGCGCCCGGCTGCTCCACCAGACCGTCGGTGCACAGCAGCAGGGTGTGCCCGGGGTCGAGCTCGACGGTGCCGACCGGGTACTCGAGGCTGCCGAACTCGGCGGACAGACCGAGCGGCAGCCCACCGGGCACCGGGACGCGCCGGCAGGTCCCGTCGAGGCCGCGCAGCAGGGGGTCGATGTGCCCGGCGCGGACCACCTGGACGACCCCCGTGGAGAGGTCGGCCTCCGCGTACAGGCAGGTGGCGAAGCGGTCGGTGTCGAGCTCGTGCAGGAAGACGGAGGCACGGGCCATCACGGTGGCCGGGGTGTGGCCCTCGGCCGCGTAGGCCTTCAGGACGATGCGCAGCTGGCCCATGACGGCGGCGGCGTGCGTGTCATGGCCCTGGACGTCGCCGATGACGGCACCGACCCGGCCGCCGGGCAACGGGATCAGGTCGTACCAGTCGCCGCCGATGTCCCGGCCCAGGGAGCCGCCGATGGTGGCGGCGCGGTAGCGGACGGCGACGTCCGCGCCGGGCACGCTGGGGATGGTGCGCGGCAGCATGGCCTGCTGGAGGCCCTGCGCGATGTCCTTCTCCTGCTCGTAGAACATCGCGCGCTGCAGGCTCTGCGCGATGCTGCTGCCGAGGGCGACGAGTATGTTGCGGTCCTCCTGTGTGAAGCCCCGCCGGTCGCTGTAGAGCAGGCCCATCGCGCCGATCGGGCGGGCCTGCACGATCAGCGGCAGATAGGCCGCGGAGGTGATCTTCAGATCGGTGAGGTGCGGCCACAGCACGGGGTAACCGTCGGCGAACTCCTGCGGCGACTCGATGAACCGCGGGGTGAGGGTGCGCACGACCTCGCTCATCGGGTAGGGCTCGTCGAGGCGGGTGACCAGCGTGCCGGGCACGAAGCTGCCCTCCGGCCCCTCGGCGATCAGCCGGATCCGGCCGGCCTCGACCAGCCCCATGACGAGGCTGGTCGCGCCGAGGTGGGTGAGTCCGTGGGTGTCCTTGAGGACGTCGATGACGTCGCGCACGGTACGGGCGTGCGCCAGGGCCGCCGTGGTGAGCTGGACGACGTTGGTCTGCTCACGGCGCGCGTCGTCGAGGGCGGCCTCGTCGCGGCGGGCGGCGAGATCGCTGAGCTCGTCGGTCGCGTCCCGCACGATGCCCACGATGCGACGCGGCCGGCCGGTCCCGTCCCGCCGGATGTAGCCCTGGGTGTGGGTCCAGCGCAGGGTGCCGTCGCGCAGCCGCATGCGGAAGTAGGCGCCGTAGTTCTCGCTGCCGTCCTTGATGGCCTGGGCGACCAGCTCGTCCAGGCGGATGCCCTCGGCCGCCGGGACCCGGACGGCGAGGGTCCCGGGGTTGCCGTCGTACTCGTCGGGCCGCAGGTCGAAGATCTCGTGGGCCCGGGCGTCCATGTGGAACTGCCCCGAGTCCAGGTCCCAGTCGAAGCTGCCCATGCGGTTGAGCGCCAGGATCGGATCCGGGTGGGCGGGCCAGTCGTCCGGGAGGGACAGGGCGCTCGCTCCCCGATCAACCATGGGGCCACCTTGCCAGGATTTGTCCGATTCTTCGACCGGGGACCCTGGGCCCGGGACCACGGTCAGCCCATGACGACGTCGAGCGGGCTGCCGAAGATGCTGCCGGACGGGTCCTGCGCGCCGGACTCGTCGGGCCCGTCGGGGATCAGCCCGCCGCCGTCGGGCGGATCGGGCACCTCCGGCACGGTCTCGGGGCCGATCTCACCGGGGTCGAGGCCGCGGTCGAGGCCGGAACCGGCGCCCTCGTCGGAGCCGGGGTTCTCGCCCGGACCGAGACCTTCCTCGGCACCGGAACCGGAACCCGCTCCGGCTCCGGACGCCGCGCCGGGATCGGCGACGCCGGAGGAGGAGCCGGAATCCTGGTCGGCGGCAGCGGGATCGGCGGAGAGGCCGGTGAAGGGTTGGCCGGAGACGACGCGCCCCTCGGCCGCCGGGACGACCGCCTCCGCGCCCGGCATCGTGATCCTCTCTCCCGCACCGCCGCGTCCGGCGACGAGGAGCGCCGCCGAGAGCGCGCAGGCGGTGAGGAGGGTGGCAGTGGGTAGTCGCACCACGTTCTCCCGCATCGTCTCGGTCCCTCACCTGAAGGTGATTCGACCACTATTGTCTGCTTCACCCGCCAGGGTCACGCAACCGGAGCGAACGGCCACACACAGTGACAGGTTCCGACCGGAGAGAAGGAGCGCACGGCCGTGGACTGGTTCACCGCACCCGAGTACTGGCTGAGCCGTCTGGTCTTCCAGCGGGCCCTGGCCGGTGTCTACCTGGTCGCGTTCCTGACGGCCGCGCTCCAGTTCCGGGCGCTGCTCGGCGAACGGGGGATGCTGCCGGTGCCCCGCTTCGTCGAGCGGGTGCCCTTCCGGCGGGCGCCGAGCCTGTTCCAGCTGCGCTACTCCGACCGCCTGTTCGCGGGCTGCGCCTGGACGGGCTGCGCGGTGTCGGCGGCGCTGCTCGCCGGTCTGGACGGCCTGCTCCCCCTGGGGGCGGCGATGCTGCTGTGGCTGGTGCCGTGGGCGCTGTATCTGTCGATCGTCAACGTGGGCCAGACCTGGTACGGGTTCGGCTGGGAGTCCCTGCTCCTCGAGACGGGCTTCCTGGCCGTCTTCCTCGGCAACGACGAGGTGGCCCCGCCGGTCCTCGTGCTCTTCCTGATGCGCTGGATCCTGTTCCGGGTCGAGTTCGGCGCGGGGCTGATCAAGATGCGGGGCGACGCCTGCTGGCGGAAGCTGACGTGCCTCTACCACCACCACGAGACCCAGCCGATGCCCGGACCGCTGAGCTGGTTCTTCCACCGACTGCCGAAACCGCTGCACCGTGTGGAGGCGGCGGCCAACCACCTCACCCAACTCGTCGTGCCGTTCCTGCTGTTCGCCCCGCAGCCGATCGCGACGGCGGCCGCCTGCCTGATGATCCTGACCCAGCTGTGGCTGGTGCTGTCGGGCAACTTCGCCTGGCTGAACTGGATCACCGTCGTCCTGGCCGTGTCCGCGCTCCGCCTGCCCGCCGGCCACCGGCCGGACCCCGCCGCCCCGCTCTGGTACGAGATCGTGGTCCTCACCGCGGCCGCGCTGCTGCTGTTCCTCAGTCACCGCCCGGTGGTCAACATGCTCTCCCGCCGCCAGGTGATGAACCGCTCCTTCGATCCGCTGCATCTGGTCAACACCTACGGCGCGTTCGGCAGCGTGAGCCGGATCCGCTACGAGGTGGTGATCGAGGGCACGCTCGACGACGTGCCGCGCGAGACCTCCGACTGGCGGGAGTACGAGTTCAAGGGCAAGCCGGGCGATCCCCGGCACTGGCCGCGCCAGTTCGCCCCGTACCATCTGCGCCTGGACTGGATGATGTGGTTCGCGGCGCTCTCCCCCGCCTATGCCGGGACCTGGTTCGCCGCCCTGGTGGAACGGCTGCTGGAGAACGACCGCGACACGCTGAAGCTGCTGCGCCGATCCCCGTTCCCGCCCGACGAGCCCCCGCGCCACATCCGCGCCCGCCTCTTCCGTTACCGCTGCACCACCTGGCGGGAGCTGCGGGAGACGGGCGCGTACTGGCATCGGAGTTACGTCCGGGAGTATCTGCCGCCGACGCGGCTGGCGGGGTCGGCTCAGAGCCCGTAGACCCGGACGGCGGTGGTCTCGAAGATCTCGCGGTGCGTGCCCGGGTCGGTCAACCACCGTGCGATGTCCAGGACTTCACCGTAGGACGCGCTGGGCGTGCACACCGGCCAGTCCGAGCCGAACATCAGCCGGGCCGGGCCGAAGGCCTCCAGCACGGTGTCCGCGTACGGGCGCAGGTCCTCGGCGCTCCAGGACCCGGGATCGGCCTCGGTGACCATGCCGGAGAGCTTGCAGACCGTGTTGGGCAGCGCCGCGAGGGCGCGGACGTGGGACGCCCAGGGTTCCAGCGCGGCGGAGGCGATCGGCGGCTTGCCCAGGTGGTCGAGGACGAAGGTGAGTCCGGGCAGGGAGGCGGCCGCCTCGACACAGGCCGGGAGCTGGTGGGGCAGCACCACCAGGTCGTGGACGAGGCCGGCTGCGGCGAGGGCGGCGAGCCCGCGGTGGACGTCCGCCCGCAGCAGCCACCGCGGGTCCGGCTCACCCTGGACCTGGTGGCGGACGCCCTTGAGATACCGGCCGCCGGGGAGCTCCCGCAGCCGGGCCAGTTCGTCGGCGATGTCCGCGCGGGTCAGGTCGGTCCAGCCGACGACACCCGCGATCAGGTCGTTCGCCGCCGCGAGGGCGAGGAACTCGGGGGTCTCCTCGGCCACGGTGACCGTCTGGACGAGGACCGTACGGTCGACTCCGGCCGCCCGGGCCTCGGGTGTCAGGTCGTCGACGGTGAAGTCCCGCCGGAGCGGGCTGCCTTCGGCGATCCAGTCCTGGTCCCGTACCGACAGGTCCCAGACGTGGTGGTGCGCGTCGACGGTCACGGCAGCTCCCACACGACGGGCAGGCCGGCGTCGGCGCCCCCGTCGGAGTAGTCGTGCACCACGTCGAGCAGCTCGGCCATCCGCGCCTGCCACACCACGTTGACCGGCAGCCGCTCCAGCTCGGCGAGAAGGCGTGCGTAGTCCTCGCACTCCAGGACGTGGAACAGGTCGGCGCCGCTGCGCCAGATCGTCCAGGAGCCGGCGCCGGCGGCGCGGATGGCGTCCGTCAGCTCCTCGGGCACCTCGCGGTGCGCGGCCTCGTACGCGGCGACGCGGTCGGCGCGGACCCTGGTGTGCAGGGCGACCCTCATGACGGCTCCTTCGAGGGCAGCAGCCCCGTGTCCCGCAGCTCCTGCCAGAAGGCGGCGGGGACGGGGGTGGCGAACTGTTCGGCGCAGTCCCGCACCTCGGCCGCCGAGCGGGTGCCGACCAGGACGCTCGCCACGGCCGGGTGGGCGGCGCAGAACGCCAGGGCGGCGGCGCGCAGGGTGATGCCGTGCCGGTCCGCGGTCTCCTTCATGCGCCGGGCCCGGTCCAGCAGCTCGGCCGGCGCCCGCGCGTAGTCGAACGTCGCGCCGGGCCGGGGGTCGGCCAGCAGACCGGAGTTGAAAGCGCCCCCGACGACCACCGACACACCCCGCTCGACGGCGGCGGGCAGCAGCTCGGCCCGGGCCCGCTGATCGAGCAGCGTGTACCGGCCCGCGCACAGGACCACGTCGACGTCCGTGTCACGGACGAAGCGGGTGAGCATCTCCGCCTGGTTCATACCGGCGCCGATCGCCCCGACGACGCCCTCCGAACGCAGCTTCTCCAGCGCCGGATAGCCCTCGCGGAAGGCCTCCTCGGCGTGGTCGTCGGGGTCGTGGAGATAGACGACGTCCACCCGGTCGAGGCCGAGCCGTTCCAGGCTGGCCTCCAGGGTGCGTCGTACGCCGTCGGCGCTGAAGTCCCAGACGCGGCGGTGCGTGGCGGGGACGGCGAAGCCGTCGGCCAGGTCGTCGCCGCCCCGGTCCGTGGCCTCCAGACGGCGGCCCACCTTGGTCGAGACCGTGTACTGCGAGCGGGGGTGCTCGCGCAGGGCCGCGCCGAGGCGGCGCTCGGACAGGCCGAGGCCGTAGTGCGGTGCCGTGTCGAAGTAGCGGATGCCCTGCTGCCAGGCGGTGGCCACCGCCTCGTACGCCTGCTCCTCGCCGACCTCGGTGAAGAGGTTGCCGATGACGGCGGCGCCGAAGGCGAGCGGGCTGACCGGGACGCCGCTGCGCCCGAGCGTGGTCACCGGCCCACCGGCCGCAGCCGCAGGCCCTGCATCCCGCCGTCGACGGCGAGGGAGGTGCCGGTGGTGGCGCCGGACAGGGGGCTCGCCAGATAGGCGATGGCGCCCGCGACCTCGTCGGCGCCGACCAGCCGGCCGGTGGGCTGGCGGGCCTCCAGGGCGGCGCGTTCGGCGGCCGGGTCGTCGGCCGCGTCGAGCAGCCGGCCGACCCACGGGGTGTCCGCGGTGCCGGGGTTGACGCAGTTGACGCGGATGCCCTCGCGTACGTGGTCGGCGGCCATGGCGAGGGTCAGCGAGTACACCGCGCCCTTGGTCGCGCTGTAGAGCGCGCGCTGCGGCAGGCCGGCGGTGGCGGCGATGGAGCACGTGTTGACGATCGCCGCGTGCGAGGAACGCCTCAGGTGGGGCAGGACGGCACGGGCCGTGCGGACCATGCCGACGACGTTGACGTCGAGGACGCGGTGCCATTCGGCGTCGTCGTTGTCCTCGACGGTGCCCTGGGCGCCGACACCCGCGTTGTTGACCAGGATGTCCAGTCCTCCGAGGTCGGCGACGGCGGCCGCGACCGCCACCCGCACGGAGGCGTCGTCGGTGACGTCGGCGGGATATCCGAGAAGGGGCTCGTGCACGCCGGACGGATCCAGGTCGAGGACGGCGACCCGGGCGCCGCGCTCGGCCAGAAGCTCCGCGGTCGCCCGTCCGATGCCGGAGCCGCCCCCCGTCACCAGGGCCGTCAGCCCTTCGAAGTCGCTCACGCCGCCTTCTCCTTCCGGATCGCGAGGTCGGCGGCCCGGAAGTCGCCGGCGGATACCTGCCGCATATTTATCAGACCACTTCCGCTCCACAACACCCCCCGGGTAGCTTTTTGACGAGTTCCGGGTCCAAGTGGTCCGACCACATCGGTGGGGATCGGGGCGCACCGGCGACAGGAGAGGCCACGTGGAAGACACCCCGCGCAGGGGGACCGCCGTCCCGAAGGGCACGGTGACCCAGCGCGCCATCGAGCGGATCAAGGCGATGATCACCGACGGGTCGCTGGAGCCCGGCCAGCGGCTGCCGACCGAGCGCGATCTCGCGGTCCAGCTGGGCATCTCCCGCAGCTCGATGCGCGAGGCGATCCGGGCGCTCACCGTGCTGGGGGTGCTGGAGGCCCGGCACGGTTCCGGGATCTACGTCACCGCGCTGAAGGCGGGGGACCTGCTGGAGACGTTCGGGGTGGTGGCCGATCTGTCGCGGGGCCCGCGTCTGGTCGAACTGCTCCAGGTACGCCGGATCCTGGAGTCGACGGCCACCGCACTGGCCGCGGCCCGCATCACCCCGGAGCAGCTGGCGGTCGTGGAGGGTCACCTGGCGGCGATGAACGCGACGGACGATCCGGAGGAGATCCTCGCGCACGACCTGGAGTTCCACCGGGTGATCGCGGCGGCCGCCGGCAACGAGACGATGGCGGCGATCCTGGAGGGCCTCTCCTCACGCACCTTCCGGGCCCGCGTCTGGCGCGGCTACCAGGAGGAGGGCGCCTTCGCCCGGACCCGTCGCGAACACGCCGCGATCCACCGCGCGCTGGCCGCCCGCGATCCAGAGGCCGCCCGGGCGGCGGCGGCCGCCCACGTCGGCGAGGTGGAGGAGTGGCTCAGGGGGCAGGTGGGGCCCTGACCCCCGGCCGCCTCTCGACGCGGGACCTCCGGCGGGGCAGAGTTCTCCCACGTACTCGCCAGTAGTGCACGCACACCGAGGGAGCTGCCTGTGACCAGCTGGGCCGGCCGGACCGCGGTCGAGATCGCCGCCGCCGTACGCGCGAAGGAGGTCACGCCCCGTGAGGTGGTGGCCGAGCACCTCGCGCGGATCGAGCTGCTGGACGGCCGGATCGGAGCGTTCCGCACGGTGCGGGCCCGGGCGGCCCTGGCCGAGGCCGACGCGCTGGCCGCCCGGGGCGACCTGACCGGACTGCCCCTGGCCGGGGTGCCGGTGGCCGTCAAGGACAACCTAGGTGTGCGGGGCGAGTCGACCCGGGTCGGCTCGGCCGCGACACCGGACACCCCGGCCGACGCCGACCATGTCACGGTGGCCCGGCTGCGGGCGGCCGGCGCGGTGGTCGTGGGCCTGACCAACGTGCCCGAGCTGTGTGTCTTCGGCACCACGGAGGGCGTGCACGGCACCGCCCGCAACCCCTGGGACACCTCCCGCACGGCGGGCGGCTCGTCGGGCGGCAGCGCGGCCGCGGTCGCCGCGGGCCTGGTGCCGATCGCCCTCGGCAACGACGGCATGGGCTCGCTGCGCATCCCGGCGGCCAACTGCGGCCTGGTGACCATCAAGCCGGGCCACGGGGTGGTGCCGGCCGGGATCGGCGAGGGCGACTGGTTCGGGATGTCGGAGAACGGTCCGCTGGCGACGACGGTCGAGGACGCGCGGCTGATGCTGTCGGTCCTCGCGGACACGGACATCGCGCCGGCCGGCGAGCCCGGCGGGCTGAAGATCGCCGTCTCCGTGCGCAGCCCCCTGGCCGGGGTCACGGTGAGCAAGCCGTACACGGGCGCCGCGCGGGACGCGGCCGGGGTGCTGGTCCGGGCGGGACACCAGGTGGAACGGGCCGAGCCGCCGTATCCGCTGTCGCTGGGCGTCACCTCGCTGGCGCACTGGACGGCGGGCACGGCCGTGGACGCCGCGAGCCTCGACCCCCGGCTGCTGACCCGGCGCACCCGGGTGCACGCGGCCGTCGGCCGGCGCTTCCTGTCCGGGGTGCGCGGCGGCTCGGCACGGGACGCGCTGCGCCGACGTCTGGAGCCGTTCTTCGCGGAGTACGACGTGCTGCTCACCCCGGCGCTGGCACGACGGTCGCCGAGGTCGGCGCCGTGGCACGAGCGGGGCTGGCTGCGCAACGTCCTGGTGAACACGAACTACTCGCCGCTGACACCGCCGTGGAACCTGACCGGCTGGCCCGCCATGGCGGTCCCCTTCGGCACCCTGCCGTCCGGTGCTCCCACCGCGGTGCAGCTGGTGGGACTGCCGGGCCGCGAGGGCGAACTGCTGCGACTGGCCGAGCAGTTGGAGAGTCTGCGTCCGTGGCGACGGACGGCTCCGCTCGACTGAGCGGAGCAGCGGGCCCGGTTCGGGCGTGCCTGGCGCACACCCGAACCGGGCGACCGCGAGCGGTTCAGTCCACGCTGGGCAGGATGTGGGGCTCGGCGAGGTCCTCCTCGTAGCCCGCCAGGCGGATGGGGGCGGAGCGGGCCCACACGTCGAGGCTGCCGATCTCGCCGGGCCGGCGGCCGGCCCGCTCCGGGCGTTCCTTGGGGCGTTGCTCGCGATTCGTCTTCTCCGGTGTCACCGCGCACTCCTTATGTGTCGGGTCACCCTCGGGGCGTGCCGGCCAGTCTGCGGTCCGGCGCCTGACGCTCCCTCGGGCCTGGCTCAAGTCGGTCGAGGACGCGGTGGCGCCGGCAACTTCTTGGAGGGCGAGCCGTTGTGAAGCGGCCTGTCCCATGACGGACCGTGGGTGTGGGTGGCACTCCGTACTGCTGTCCGTCCGCTACACATTAACCAAATGAGCGGGTGGCCGCTCGATAGGGCTGAAAATTTGGGGTAACCATGGCAAGTCACCCGTATGTCATCGCAGGTGAATTGAACCCTTTTCCACCCTGATGCACCTTCTAGGTTCACCCATCCGGGGGATATTGCTGGGCGTGGCGGCCCAGAGAGGCCGCACATTCGCCCATGAGTCCGCCGCGCAGTTCAAGCGCCGTTCGTCCGGTCGCAAGCAGGCCATGGTCTGCTGGCGTCCGGCAACGGCGGTCTCGCGGAAGGACTGACGCATGGAGCTGCGCAGCGTCGAGGAGCTGATGGACCTGCTGTACGCCTGCCGGGGCGTGCGGGACACCCCGGCCCGCGGTGTGCCCGGCGTCGACCTGCACGATCACGCGCTCCGGACGGCGGCACTGCTGCGCCGCGGCCGCCCCGCCGACAAGGAGCTCCAGCTCACCGGGCTCGTCCACCCCGTCGGCCACCTGCTGTGCCCCGCCGACGCCACCGGCCGGCCGGAACGGGCCGCCGCCGCCGTACGCCCCCTGCTCGGCACCCGCGTCTCCCGCCTCGTCCGGCTGCACCCCTGGCACGGGCCCACCGCCGACGACGATCTGCTCAGCCTGCGCCAGGCCGACGAGGACGGCCGGGCGGCCGGGTTCGACGCGGGCGTGCTGGAGGACTGGCGCACGGTGCTGGAACTCGTGGCGGCACGGAACTCGCGTCTCGGGGCTGTCGACTGACGGACCGTCATGAGACGGTACGCCGATGACGTCGTCGTACGGGTTGCAAGGCAGGGCCGCCGTCGTCACGGGGGCCACACGCGGGATCGGCTGGGCGGTGGCCCGGGCGCTCGCCGACGCCGGGGCGCGGGTGTGCGTCAGCGCGCGGGATCCGGACCGGGTCCGCCGCACGGCCCGGGAGCTGGACGGCGTCGGACTGGCCGGAGACATCGGGGACCCCGGACATGCGCGGAAGCTGACCCGGCTGTGCCTGGACGCGTTCGGCCGGCTGGACGTGCTGGTCAACAACGCGGCGACCAACCAGCCCTACGGGCCCCTCATGGACGCCGATCCCGGCGCCTGGCGGGAGGCGTTCACCGTGAACGTCGAGGCGCCGCTGCGGCTGGTGCAGTGCGCGTGGCGGGGCTGGATGCGCGAGCACGGCGGTGTGGTCGTCAACATCTGCACGGAGGGCGCGGGACACGTCGGCCCCGGCGTCGGCGCCTACGGCACCAGCAAGGCGGCCCTCCTCCACCTCACCGGGCAGCTCGCGGGCGAACTGGGTCCGGGGGTGCGGGTGAACTCCGTCTCCCCCGGCCTGGTACGGACCGAGATGGCCCGGTTCGTGTGGGAGCCGGGGGAGGCGGAGATCGCGCCGGGTCTGCCGCTCGGCAGGATCGGCGAGCCGTCGGACGTGGCGAGGGCGGTGCTGTGGCTGGCGTCGGACGAGGCCGACTGGGTCACCGGCGCGGACCTGGTGGTGGACGGCGGCACGAGGGTACGGGCCGCGCGTACGGCGTCCCCGGGGGACGACCGGTCACGCGCGACCCGTACCCCGGACCGTCACCACTTGCCCGGCGCGTAGTCCTTCAGGAACACCCCGTACAGGTCCTCGCCGTGCTCGCCGCGCACGATCGGGTCGTAGACACGGGCCGCGCCGTCGACCAGGTCGAGCGGGGCGTGGAAGCCCTCCTCGGCCAGGCGCAGCTTGTCGTAGTGCGGACGCTCGTCGGTGATCCAGCCGGTGTCGACCGAGGTCATGAGGATGCCGTCGGTCTGGAACATCTCCTGGCCGCTGGTCCGCGTCACCATGTTCATCGCGGCCTTGGCGGCGTTGGTGTTCGGGTGCCCGGCGCCCTTGTAGCCACGGCCGAAGACGCCCTCCATCGCCGAGACGTTGACGATGTACGCGCGCCCGCTGGCCGCCTTCCCGGCGGCGTCGGCCATGGCCGGGCGGAGCTTGCTGATCAGGATGAACGGCGCCGTGTAGTTGCACAGCTGGGTCTCGAGGAGCTCCACCGGGGAGATCTGCTCGATGGTCTGCACCCAGGTGTTGGTGTCGACGACGTCCGGGACCAGGCCGCCCGCGTCGATGGCGGTGCCGTCGAGGTGCCGGGCGATGCTGGCGTTGCCCGCGACCAGGGCGAGGTCGGCGACCTTCTGCGCGTCCGGGCCGCCGGTGCCGAGCGGCAGCGGGGCGAGACCGTCGACCGCGCCCGAGTTGAAGGCGCCGATGACGTGGTGGGCGGGCAGCTCGCCGGCGGGCAGCGGGGCGCTCTCGCCGCCCACCAGGGCGGCGTAGGCGGAGGGCAGCCGGCGCACCGTCTGCGTCGCGTTGTTGACGAGGATGTCGAGCGGGCCCGCCTCGGCCACCCGGTCGGCGAGCGCCACGACCTGCGCCGGGTCGCGCAGGTCGATGCCGACGACCTCCAGGCGGTGCATCCAGTCGCCCGAGTCGTCCATGGCCTTGAAGCGGCGGATGGCGTCCTTGGGGAAACGCGTCGTGATCGTGGTGTGGGCGCCGTCCCGCAGCAGCCGCAGCGCGATGTACATGCCGATCTTGGCGCGGCCGCCGGTGAGCAGCGCGCGCTTGCCGCCGAGGTCGGCACGGGCGTCGCGGCGGGTGCGGTTCTGGTCGGCGCAGTCCGGGCAGAGCTGGTGGTAGAAGTAGTCGACCTCGACGTACCGGGTCTTGCAGGTGTAGCAGGAGCGCGGGCGCTGGAGTATCCCGGCGATCCTGCCCTCCTCGGTGACCGAGGACGGCAGGATGCCCTCGGTCTCGTCGTCGATGCGCTGGGCGGAGCCGGTCGCGGTGGCCTCGGTGACCGCCTTGTCGTGGGCGGTCTTGGCGGCCCGGCGGTCCTGGCGGCGGCGCTGCTTCACGGTGCGGTAGACGCCCGCGGTGGCCCGGCGCACGGCGATCGCGTCGGGATGGTCGACGTCCAGCCTGTCGAGCTCGTCCAGCACGGCGAGGCAGACGGCGAGCCGCTCCGGATCGATGCCGGGCCCGTACACGACCTCGTCCACGACCTCCTCCGTGACCGCCGTCGAGCCGTCCTCTGTCACCGTCATCGCGCTGCCGCTTCCCTGATCACCCGTGCGGCGCTCCGACCGAGTCCGCCCTCGAAGGACGAATTTTACGGAGCGCCGGGCCTCTCCTCCAAACCCGTTCCCGTCAAGAGCCGCAGGCCGTGATGAGCGTCTCCACCTCGGCGGTCAGGGCGCGGGCGAACCGGTCGAGGTCGGGGACCGCCTCGGCGTCGGCGACGAGCCCGTAGTGGATCCGGCCGCGATAGGTGGAGACGGCGACCGCCAGGGCCTGGCCGCGGGCGAGCGGGGCGTACGGGAAGACCTCGGTCACCGGGTTCCCGCCGAGCTTCAGACCGAGGCTGGGCAGGGGCACGCTGGTGACGAGGATGTCGAACCAGAGCCGGGCGGCCTGGCCGACCAGCGGGCCGCCGAGGCGGTGGCCGAGGGCCGGGACGTGGTCGGCGAGCAGGGCGACGGCGCCGGCGCCGCGGCCGGGCCCCGCGTCCTTGTTGCGGTCCATGGCGGCGCGGACCGTGTCGAGGCGGCGCAGCGGGTCCGGGTCGTCGACGGGAAGCCTCATCAGGTACCCGGAGAGCCGGTTGCCCTGCGGATGGGCGGTGCGCGGGCGGCGCTTGGAGACGGGAATGAGCGCGCGCGGCACGACGCCCTCGCTGCCGTCGCCGCGTTCGTCGAGCCAGCGGCGCAGGGCCCCGGCGACGACCGCGATCAGCACGTCGTTGACGGTGCCGCCGGCGACCTTGCGGATCCGGTGCACGTCGTCGAGCTCGATGACGACGCCCGCGGTGCGGCGGGTGCCGGTGGGCGCGGCGGTGAGGGCGGGGGTGGGGCGCATGCCCAGGGTGTGCACGGCGACGGAGGCGCCGATGTCGAGGGCGCGGCCCACGTCGGAGACGGCTCCGCGCAGGATGTCGGGCAGTCTGCGCACGTCGGCCAGACGTCCGCGGGCCGGTTCGGCGGGACGGGGGCGGGGCGCGGGCAGATCCATCGGGTCGAGGACGGCCGCGGCCAGGGCCAGGGCGCGCAGGCCGTCGGCGAGGGCGTGGTGGAACTTGAAGAGCACGGCGAAGCGGTCGCCGTCCTCGGCGGGCAGGACGTGGGCCTCCCAGGGCGGGCGGCCGCGCTCCAGAGGGCGTTCCATGAGCCGCCCGGCCTCGGTCTGGAAGTCGGCCGCGGGCGCGTGCAGCGTGACGTGGTGCAGGGGGTCGAAGTCGGGGTCCGCCTCCCGGGTCGCTCCGCCGAAGGCGAGCGACCGGCGCAGGTCGAACGGTTCCGAGCGGTCGAACGGCCGCCACATGTCCCGGATCCGCATGCGCAGACCGGGGACGGCGGCGGCGCGGGCCGCGAGCAGGTCGGCGGCGTGGGCGCCCGCGGTGGGCGACTGCGCCGTGAAGACGCCGAGCGCTCCCAGGTGCATGGGGTGCTCGGCCGACTCGAGGTTCCAGAACGCCAGGTCGAGGGGGGCCAGCAGATCATCAGCAGTCAAGGGCTTGCCTCGCGTCGGCTAAGAGTGGAGGCCATCAGTCAAGCGCGCCCGGGCGATTACGGTCAAGTACGATCAAGCTACACACAGTTAACAGCGCATTAAGTTCAGGGCACCTGCTGGCCCTTTCCCAGGGCTATCACGCCGCCCTTCGACACCGTGTACAGCTCCGCGTCCCGCTCCGGGTTCACGCCGATGGTCGCACCCGGGGGGACCTCCACGTTCTTGTCGAGGACCGCCCCGCGCACGACCGCACCCCGTCCGATGTGCACGTTGTCGTGCAGGATCGAGCCCTGCACGACAGCTCCCGGGTCGACCACCACACCCGGCGACAGCACCGAGCGGGTGACCTGACCGCGGATCAGGCACCCCGAACTGATGATCGACTCGCTGGCGATGCCGCCCGCGTTGAAACGCGCCGGGGACAGCTGGCCCGAGTGGGTGTAGACGGGCCAGCTGCGGTTGTACAGGTTGAAGGCGGGGCGCTCGGCGATCAGGTCCATATGGGCGTCGTAGTACGCGTCGAGCGTGCCGACGTCCCGCCAGTAGCCCTGGTCCCGGGTGGTCTCGCCGGGCACGTGGTTGTCGTGGAAGTCGTACAGCTGGGCCTCGCCGCGCTGGGTGAGCTGGGGCAGGATCGAGCCGCCCATGTCGTGGACGGAGCTCTCGTCCTCGGCGTCCCGCTGGAGCGCCTCTATCAGCGCCTTGGTGGTGAAGATGTAGTTGCCCATCGACGCGAACACGCACTCCGGGTCGTCGGCGAGCCCGGGCGGGTCGGCCGGCTTCTCCAGGAAGCGCTCGACCGTCAGCCCGTCCGAGCCCGGGGTGATCACCCCGAAGGAGGAGGACTCGACGCGCGGGACACGGATCCCGGCCACGGTCACGCCCGCGCCGCTGTCGATGTGCTGGGTGAGCATCTGGCGCGGATCCATGCGGTAGACGTGGTCGGCGCCGAACACGGCCACGTACTCGGGCCGTTCGTCGTAGATGAGGTTCAGCGACTGGAGGATGGCGTCGGCGCTGCCGAGGTACCAGCGCGGGCCGAGCCGCTGCTGGGCCGGGACCGGCGTGATGTAGTTGCCGAGCAGGCTCGACATCCGCCAGGTGGTGGTGATGTGCCGGTCCAGGGAGTGCGACTTGTACTGCGTCAGCACACAGATGCGCAGGATGTCGGCGTTGACGAGATTGGACAGCACGAAGTCGACGAGCCGGTACGTGCCGCCGAACGTGACCGCTGGTTTGGCGCGGTCGGCCGTCAGCGGCATCAGGCGTTTGCCCTCACCGCCCGCCAGCACGATTCCGAGCACCGAAGGCCCACCACGACGCATGGCCGCTCCCCTCACCCTGGTTGACACCATGGTTGCCCCCGGCCGGGGGAACTAAGCCTGTTTGACGATCTCCTCGTACAACCGGACCGTCCGCCGGGCCACCGCGTCCCAGCCGAACTCCCCCACCGCGCGCGCCCGTCCGGCCTCGCCCGTCCGGCGCCCGGCGGCCGGGTCGCCGAGAACGGCGTCCAGCGCCCGCGCGAGGCCCGCCTCGAAGTCCTCGTCCACGTCCACGAGCGTCCCGGTCACCCCGTCCTCGACGACCTCCGGGATCCCGCCGACCCGGGAGGCCACGACGGGAGTGCCGCAGGCCATCGCTTCCAGATTGACGATGCCCAGCGGCTCGTACACCGAGGGGCAGACGAACACGGCCGCGTGCGTGAGGAGTTGGATCACCTCGGGGCGCGGCAGCATCTTCGGGATCCAGTGCACGCCGTCCCGGGCCCGGCTCAGCTCGGCGAAGAGGTCGCGGAACTCCTGGTCGATCTCTGGGGTGTCGGGCGCCCCCGCGCACAGCACGACCTGCGCCGCCGGGTCGATGTCCCGTACGGCGCGCAGCAGATGGGGCACGCCCTTCTGCCGGGTGATGCGGCCGACGAACAGCACGAACGGGCGGTCCGGGTCCAGGCCGATCCGGGTCAGGGCGTCGGTGCCGTGATCGGGACGGTAGAGGTCGGTGTCGATGCCGTTGTGGACGACGTGGACCCGGTCCGGTGCCAGTGTCGGGTAGCAGGCGAGGATGTCCTCGCGCATCGCGGTGGAGACGGCGATCACCGCGTCGGCGGCCTCCACCGCCGTCCGCTCGGCCCAGCTCGACAGGGCGTAGCCGCCGCCGAGTTGCTCGGCCTTCCAAGGCCGCAGCGGCTCCAGCGAGTGCGCGGTCACCACGTGCGGAACGCCGTACAGCTCCTTGGCGAGGTGGCCGGCGAGGTTGGCGTACCAGGTGTGGGAGTGGACGAGCTCGCGGCCTTCGAGGGCGGCCGCCATGGCGAGGTCCACGGAGAAGGTGCGCAGCGCGTCATTGGCGCCGTCCAGCGCGGACCAGGGGCGATGCCGCTGGACCCCCTCGGTGCGGCCCTCGCCCCAGCAGTGCACGTCCAGGTCGACGAGCCGCCGCAACTCACGGGCGAGGAACTCGACATGGACGCCCGCACCGCCGTACACGTCCGGGGGATACTCCCGGGTCAGCAGTCCCACTCGCACCCGGAACCCCCACTCTCAGCGACCGGCTCCCTTCATGGTCACCCAGACGGGGCGCGTGGGGAAGAGCGCGGGGGTCGTGTGAAGCAACAGTCGCCGCAGACGCCCCCGCCGGGCACCCGGTAGTACAGACAGCAGCTGCGGCGGCGGAAGGCGGCGCCGGGCGGTGTCCCGGTGTCCGCGAGGAGGGGGTGGGTGAACAGTTCGGCGGTCAGGGCACGCGCGCGTGCGGCGAGGTCGGGGCGGCCCTGCGCGCGGGCCCACAGGTCCAGCCGGCGGGCGGCTCCGGCCAGCGCCGATCCGGAGTTGCCCCGCAGCAGGCCCGGCGCGACCCGGTGGCGGGCGCGCAGCGCGGCGGAGAGGGGTTCGAGGTGGCCGTCGAGGATCGTCGCGGCCACGGTCGCCGCGTCCCCGGGCAGGGCCCGCACCTCGGTCAGCCACAGGTCGTCCGGGGCGGTCGCGTCCGGGTCCCAGCGCAGCAGCCCCGGCGCGAGGTCGGGGACGCTCCCGTACAGGACGGCGCAGCCCAGGGCCACCGACCAGAGCCGGGCCGCGAGGCCCTGCTGCGCCACCGAGGCCCCGATCCGGTCCTCGGGGGCGTGCAGGGCCCGGGTCACCTTGCGGACCCGGAGGGCCAGCGGATCCCCGTGGACGTCCGGTCCCGCGCTCCCGGGGGCCTCCTGGCAGGCCTTCGCCGTATAGGCCCGGGCGAGGGTCGGCAGCGCCGCGGCCGGCTCTCCCGGGCCGCCCGGTGAGGTGCGCAGGGCGAAGAACGGGCCGAGCGGGCCGAGCGCGGCGAGATCGGGGTCGAGGTCCACGAAGTGCAGTAGTACCAAGGAGGGTAGGGGTCGCGCTCAGGGGGATCCCTGGTCCGTCACCCGCCTGAGGGAGGACAGCGGGCTCCCAGTACTCCATCGGTAGTAGGACTTATTGCGTGCTTAGGTACGACGACGGGAACAGATCGACAAGGCATCGTGTTGGTTATGAGAGCCGACCGTTCGCCGCGCCGGGCCCCGCGCCCCCGCCTCACGCAGAGGAGCAGCTCATGAGCGCCCTCGCGTTGTCCGTGGTCCTGTCGCTCGTCTCCGCTGTCGCGTACGCGGCCGGGGCGATCGTGCAGGAGCAGGTCGCGCTGTCCTCGCCCGTCAAGGAGTACGCCCCGCTGCGCCGTCCGGGCTGGTGGGCCGCGGTGGCGCTGAACGGTCTCGGCGGACTTCTGCACGTGGTGGCGCTCGCCTACGGTCCCCTCAGTCTGGTTCAGCCGCTCGGCGCGCTGACCATCGTGTTCGCTCTGCCCATGGCCGCGCTGTTCGTCGGCCGCAGGGCCGGGGCGACGGCCTGGCGGGGCGCGATCATGGCGACGGTCGGTCTCGCCGGTCTGCTGTCCCTGGTGGGGGCTTCCGACGCGCAGTCGCTGAGCACCCCGCAGCGGGTCAGCGTGGCCGTGGTCACCGCGGGCGCGGTCGTGGCCCTGATGGTGGCCGGCCGGGCCGCCCACCGGCACCCGGCGGTCCGCAGCATGCTGCTGGCGACGGCGTCGGGCATAGCGTTCGGCATGTCGTCGGTGTTCACCAAGACCGTCGCGGTCGACTGGACCGGCGGCGTCTCGACGGCCGACGTGCCGTCCCTGGCCGTGATCGGCGTGCTGGCCACGGCCGGCATGCTGCTGTCGCAGGCCTCCTACCGGGGCGCGGGCCTCGAGGCCCCGCTGGCCACGCTGACGGTGGTCAACCCGGTGGTGGCGGCCGCTGTCGGCATCACGATGTTCGGCGAGACCTTCCGCTACGGCACCACGGGCACCGTGCTCGCCCTGGGCTGCGGTGTGGTGGCGGCGGGCGGACTCATCCTGCTCACGACGGAGCGCCTCCAGGGCGCCCGGCCGGAGACGGCGGCGGCCGCCGTCCCGGCCTCGCGGACACCGGCGGACACCGGTACGGCGAAGGACCGGGCCATCGCCCCGGCCCCGGTGGCCGAGGAGACCGCGAGCGCGACGGGCGGGCTGCGGTTCCCCGAGCAGCCGGGCGCGCCGCTGCCGCGGGACGTGCGGCCGGCGGAAGCGGCACGGGAGAACCTGAGGCTCGCCGGTGCGGCGCCGGCGGAGCCGCGGTCCGCACAGGTGCCGGAGGAACGGATCGTCCTGTCACCGACCACGGTCGTCGACGGCGAGGACCGCTACGAGGAGGACCCGCCGGGCGGGGACGTGCCTCCGTCGTTCTACACCCCGCTGTACGGAGGTCTGTACGTCCCGATGCCGGTCGTGGACCGGCATCGGGAGCGAGTCAAATCTTGACGCCGCCGGCCCGGAGATACGACACCGGGTCGACGTCCGTCCCGAAACCGGGCCCGGTCCGCACCTCGAAGTGCAGATGCGGGCCCGTGCTGTTGCCGGTGGAGCCGGACCGGCCGATGCGCTGCCCGCCGCTCACCGACTGCCCGTCCCGTACGGAGATCGCCGACAGGTGGGCGTACTGCGAGTAGCGTCCGTCGGCGTGCCGGATGATCACCTGGTAGCCGAAGGAACCGGCCCAGCCCGCGCTCACCACCTCGCCCGACGTGACCGCCTTGACGGACGTGCCGGTGGGGACGGGGAAGTCGACGCCGGTGTGGTAGCCCTTCGACCAGGACGAACCCGTCGCGTGGTACGGCGTCCCGGTGGAGGCGCTGACGGGTGACACGAGGGAATGGCCGGTCGTCGCCTTGCCGTCGGTGTCCTTGGTCCTGGTGCTCTTGGCCGGCTTGCTCTCCTTGGCGCCCGAGGAGGTCTTCGGCTTCTTCGTGCCGGACCCGGTGCTGCTCGGGGCCTTGACCGCGGCGCCCGCCCGGCCGTCCAGGCTGAGCCGCTGGCCCGGGATGATCAGGTCGGGGTCGCCGCCGACGGTCGTCCGGTTGGCGGCGTAGAGCCCCCGCCAGCCGCCCTTGACCTCCTCGGTGTCCGCGATGCCGGAGAGGGTGTCGCCGCGGACCACGGTGTACATCTCGGCGGTGCCCGCGCGGGACTGCGGTGTGCTCTGGGGCCGTACGTCGTCCAGGGACGTCTTCGACGACGTGGACGACTTGGCGGACGACCCGGACGGCGTCGCCCGCTTGCCGGACGGCTCCGCGGACTTCGTCGAGGTGCCGCTCGGGTGGATGTCGGGGGCGTCGCCGCCCCGGCTCAGTCCGGCCCGCACCGAACAGACGGGCCAGGCGCCCGGCCCCTGTCCGTCCAGCACCTTCTCGGCCACGGCGATCTGCTGGTCCTTGGTGGCCAGATCCGCACGGGGCGCGTACCGCGTACCGCCGTACGCCTCCCAGGTGGACTGGGTGAACTGGAGTCCGCCGTAGTAACCGTTGCCGGTGTTGATGTTCCAGTCGTTGGTCGACTCGCACGCGGCAACCTTGTTCCAGGTGTCCACGTCGGCCGCTTGAGCTGCGCCGGTGCCGATCAGCGGCAGTGCCATACCGGCACCACCCGCCGTGACGGTGAGTGAGGCCCGGTTGATCCTGTTCGGCTGATACCGGCGGTGCCGGCCGCGTACGGCCATGGAGATCCCCCTCGACATGCGTCAGGAGGGGCAAAAATAAGGGCGGCGAACAGGCCATGACAAGGCGACAACCGGCCGCTCCGACGCGCGGGCCGACATCGGACGCCCCGGGCGGGAATCCGGCCGCGGAACCCGTCAAGATGGTCACAGGACGACACTGACCGAATGCACGGGCACACCCCTGGAGGAGCCAACCGTATGAGCACTTCAGCTCAGATCGGCGTCACGGGACTCGCGGTCATGGGCCGCAATCTCGCCCGCAACTTCGCACGCAACGGCTACACGGTCGCACTGCACAACCGCACGGCGGCCCGGACGCACGCCCTGGTCGAGGAGTTCGGCCACGAGGGCGAGTTCGTCGCCGCCGAGACCGCCAAGGAGTTCGTGGCGGCACTGGAGCGGCCCCGCCGCCTGGTGATCATGGTGAAGGCCGGCGAGCCGACCGACGCCGTGATCCGGGAGTTCGCCCCGCTGCTCGAACCGGGCGACATGATCATCGACGGCGGCAACGCGCACTTCGCCGACACCCGCCGCCGCGAACGCGAACTGCGCGAGCAGGACATCCACTTCGTCGGCACGGGCATCTCCGGTGGCGAGGAGGGCGCGCTGCACGGCCCGAGCATCATGCCGGGCGGCTCACCCGAGTCCTACGAGTCGCTGGGCCCGATGCTGGAGAAGATCTCGGCGAAGGCGGCGGACGGGGCGCCCTGCGTCACGCACATCGGCCCCGACGGCGCCGGCCACTTCGTGAAGATGGTCCACAACGGCATCGAGTACGCCGACATGCAACTGATCGGCGAGGCCTACCAGTTGCTGCGCGATGTCGCCGGGTACGAGCCCGCGCAGATCGCGGACATCTTCCGCACCTGGAACACCGGCCGCCTCGACTCCTACCTGATCGAGATCACCGCCGAGGTGCTGTCCCACGTGGACGCGGCGACCGGCCGGCCCTTCGTGGACGTGGTGGTCGACCAGGCGGAACAGAAGGGCACCGGCCGCTGGACGGTCCAGATCGCCCTCGACCTGGGCGTTCCGGTGTCGGGCATCGCGGAGGCCGTCTTCGCGCGGTCGCTGTCGGGGCACGCGGAGCTGCGCGAGGCCTCGCGCGGCCTGGCGGGACCGAAGGCGGCCGCGCTGGGCAAGGCGGAGGCGCAGGCCTTCGCCGACCGGGTGGAGCAGGCGCTGTACGCCTCGAAGATCGTGTCGTACACGCAGGGCTTCCACGAGATCGCGGCGGGCAGCGAGGAGTACGGCTGGGACATCGATCTCGGCGCCGTCTCCTCGATCTGGCGCGGAGGCTGCATCATCCGCGCGGCCTTCCTCGACCGGATCCGCGCCGCGTACGACAACCGGGCCGACCTGCCGAGCCTGCTCTCCGACGAGACCTTCGCCTCGGAGATCGCGGCGGCGCAGGACCCGTGGCGCGAGGTGCTGGTGTCCGCGACGCTCCAGGGCGTGCCGACGCCCGGGTTCGCGGCGGCGCTCGCCTACTACGACGCCTTGCGTGCGGAGCGGCTGCCTGCGGCGCTCACCCAGGGACAGCGGGACTTCTTCGGGGCGCACACCTACCGGCGGGTGGACCGCGAAGGCGCGTTCCACACCCTGTGGGGCGGCGACCGGTCGGAGACGGAGGCGTAGTCCTCCTCGAGAGCATGACGGTGGGCGGCGGTCCCCCGCCGCCCACCGCGTCCTGCGCTCCTGCCGTCCTGTCGTCCCGCTGTGCGGTCAGGTGAGGGGTGGGCCCGGTTCCGGGCTGGGGACCGGTTCCGGGCCCGGCGGGACCGGTGACGGGGACGGGAAGGGATCCGGAGGCGGGCCGGGCCGCGGCGGCGGAGTCGGGTCCGGTCCCGGCGGCGGCTCGGGAGCGGGCACCGGGCTCGGGAACGGCTCCGGAGGGCCCGGGTCCGGCCCCGGCGGCGGACCGGGCCGGGCGGGATCGGGCTGCACGGGGTCCGGGTGGACGGGGTCGGCGTACGGGTTCGTCATGGTGTCCTCCGGCCGGATGTGAGGCGTGGCTCTGGACTCCTCCCCCGCGTACCCGGGGCGGCCCCGGCCACTCACCCGGGTGGGCGCGACCGGCCGGCACCTCGTACGGTGCCGCCGGCGCGCCGGTCAGAAACGGCCGGGATGCGCGCGCAGCCAGTCCTTGGCGGCGCGCAGCAGCTCGGGGTCGGCCGCCGGAGCCTCCTCGGGGTGCCGCTCGGCCCACTTCACGACGTACGGGCAGAGCGGCGCCACCGGGATGCCCTCACGCTCGGAGGCGGCGTACAGCTCCCGCGCCAGCGACCCGGCGATGCCCTTGCCCTCGTGGGCCGGCTCGACGACGGTGTGCACCGGCACCAGGGCCGGCGCGGGCGACTCCAGGACGAAGTACTCGATGCGACCCACGACTTCACCGCCGTCGCCGAGGGCTTCGAGGCGGCCCGCCGCCCGGTCGTCGCGGATCTCGATGTCGCTCATGGGCACTCCCGGTGCGATGCGTGCGATGGCTGCTGCGGTCAGACCGACACCGCCTGCGGACTGCGCTCCTGGTCGGAGCCCGGTACCGGCTCCGAGGGGTCCGCTCCGAGGGCCACGATCCGGTTGTCACGGTCCACGTGCACGACCCGCGGCTCCAGGGCCCGCGCCTCGGCGTCGGTCACCTGAGCGTAACTGATGATGATCACCAGATCCCCGGGGTGCACGAGGTGGGCGGCGGCCCCGTTGATGCCGACGACACCCGAGCCGCGCTCGCCCTCGATGACATACGTCTCGAGCCGCGCCCCGTTGGTGATGTCGACGATGTGGACCAGCTCCCCCGGCAGCAGATCGGCAGCGTCCAGCAGGTCGGCGTCGATGGTCACCGATCCCACGTAGTGCAGGTCGGCCTGGGTGACGGTGGCACGGTGGATCTTGGACTTGAACATGGTGCGCAGCATGGAGACACTCCCGAGTCGTCTGCTCCCTGCCCGCTCATTGCAGGTCAAGGGCGTCCTGCGGAGATTACAACGATTCGCATGTGCGGTCAGCTGTCGTCAGGTGTTCCAGGACTCACACCGAACCGTTGCCGATCTTCTTGACGAACGACCCGGTCGATGCGCGGCCGCAGGGGGGGCGCGTCCGCCGCAGCTCCGTTCGTCGCTCCGTTCGGCGGGCGGCGTGACGCCGCCCGCCGAGCGCGGATGTCCGGGAACCGACTCGGTCACGTGGACGCGGTGCTCGTCCGAGCGGGCGACGGCGTTCTGTGGTCGTCGTCCGGCGCCGGGTCGGCCGGTTCGGGCGGCCCGGCGTGGCCGGCTCCCGGGGCCGGGTGTCCGAGGGCCGGGTCGGTGCTCTCGCCGAGGAAGCCGCCCGACTGGTGCTGCCACAGCTTGGCGTAGGCGCCGTGCGCGGCGAGCAGCTCCTCGTGGGTGCCCTGCTCGACGACGCTTCCGTGGTCGAGGACGACGAGGCGGTCCATGCCGGCGACGGTGCTGAGACGGTGAGCGACCACGAGGGCCGTGCGTCCGTCCATCAGCCGCCACAGGGCGTCCTGGACGAGGAGCTCGCTCTCCGAGTCCAGCGCGCTGGTCGCCTCGTCGAGCAGCAGGACCGGGGCGTCCCTCAGGATGGCCCGGGCGAGGGCGACGCGCTGGCGCTGGCCGCCCGAGAGCTTGACTCCCCGCTCCCCCACCAGGGTGGCGAAGCCGTCGGGGAGTTGGTGGGCGAACTCCGTGACGTGCGCGGCCGCGGCAGCCGCGTGGATCTCGTCGTCGGTGGCGCCGGGCCGGGCGAAGGCGATGTTGTCCCGCAGGCTGCGGTGGAACATGGCGGGTTCCTGCGGGACGTAGGCGATCAGTGAGCGCAGGTCGGTCTGGCACAGCCGGCTGATGTCCTGCCCACCGATCAGGATGCGTCCGTCGTCGATGTCCGACATCCGCAGCAGGAGCCGGGTGAGCGTGGTCTTGCCGCCGCCGGACCTGCCGACCAGACCGATCCGCGCGCCTGCGGGGACGTCCAGGCCGAGTCCCCGGAAGATCGGTTTCGCACCGGCATGGGCGAAGGTCACCGCCTCGAAGCGGATGCCGGTGTCCTTCGGTGCGAGCTGTTCGGGTTCCGTCGGGTCGAGCACGGTGGGCGGATCCAGCAGCAGCTCCGTGAACTGCGCGGCCTCGGTCATCGAGCTTTCCAGACGCCGGTAGATCTGGTTGAACTCGAACATGATCTGGGTGGCGTTGGAGTAGTAGGTGAAGGCGACGACGACCTCCTCCACTCCCTGGCCCGGGCCGCCGAACGCGATGGCGACCGTCAGGCCCAGCACGTTGGTCAGCACGGACATGGGGGCGATCAGGGTGTCGACGCGCAGATTGCCGTAGTCCCACGACCTCAGCGTCAGACGCCGGGAGTCCGCGACGCGGCTGCGGTGTTCGTCGGCCTCCCGCCGCTCGGCCGCGAACGCCCGGATCGTCTCCATGTTCATGAGGCTGTCGGCGACGTGGCCGGAGACGCGGGCGATCGCCGCCTCACGGTCGTTGACGAGCCGCTGCCGGCGACGGATCAGCGGTGTCGCGGCCACCACGGTCAGCGCGATCATCACCAGCAGGCCGACGACGAGCATCGGTTCGTAGCTCCACAGCACCACGGCACCGAAGACCAGCGGGACGAGACTGCCCACGATCCGGTACGTCACCGTGTCGACGAAGTCCTCGAAGCGCTTGCCGAAGCTCAGCACCCGTTTGGTCAGGGAGCCGGCGAAGTTGTCGTGGAAGAACGCCGCGTCCTGCGCGAGGAGTTCGTCCATGCCGCTCACGTACAGGTGTTCCATGCCGAGGGCGTCCACCCGGTTCAGGTAGTGCTGCCCGACCCGCCACACGGCCTCGGCGAGCAGCAGCGTCACGCCGAAGCCCAGCACGTACGGCAGCGCCGAGGTGAGGGTGAGGCCGTCGTCGTCGGCGGCCTGACCCGCCAGTTTGGCGATCAGCAGGGGGGCCACGTAGCGGGTGCCGATGTTGCCCACGGCCGGCAGCAGCAGCGCGGGCAGGGCCAGCCGTCGTAGTCGCGTCAGTTCTCGGCCGTAGCGGCGCAGTGCCAGAACGACCGCGCTGCGGCCCGGCGTCGGACCTCGCGTGTCTGTAGTCCCCATCACACTCCCGGAGGTTCGGAAGTCGGAAGTCTCCCGTCACGGGACGTCTCAGGTCCAGGCATTTACCGCGGACCGGCGAGAACCGGACACAGTGGCATTCGGCGGACGCAGCGGACGTTCCCGGTACTGAGCCGCCGCCGGGACGCCGGACGCCGGGCGGGACCCTGCTCCCGCCCTCCGGCCGATCCCCGGCGAGAGCGGGGCGGTTGAGTAGCGGTCACTCATGCCGTGCCGCACCTGCGCCCCGCACTCTCTGGCGGAGCAGTGCACAGTCGGCATCGATCAGGAGGCACAGGTATGAGAGGTATGAGAGGTATGAGAGGTATGAGAGGTATGAGAGGCAAGTTACGGCGCCGGGGCGCGATGGCGGCGGTGGTCGCGGCGCTGAGTGCCGGGGGGATGATCCTGGCGACCACCTCCGCGGCCGCGACCACGGCCGGATCCACGATCGCGGCCACGTCCGAGTCCGCGTCCGTGGCCGGGTCCGCGTCCGTGGCCGGGTCCGCGTCCGTGGCCGGGTCCGCGCTGCTCACGGTGGAGGTCGGGGCGGCCGTCTTCAACGGCCGCAGCCTCGCCTCCGGTGAGGTCGGGATCCCGGATCTCTGGTCCGGGGACAAGCTTCTCGCCACCTGCTGGAGCACCGGCGAGGACCTCGGCGGAGGAAACCGTTGGTACCTCACCCTCTACGAGCGCTACAGCCGCTTCAACGGACTCGAGCTGACCGTGACCGGGTGGACCTACGCGCCGTACGTGGACAACAGCGCCGCGTCCAAGTCGCTCATCACACACTGCTGACCGGACGGGCATCGCGCCTCCTCCACCAAGAGGCCGGTGGCCGGCGATCCAGCGCACCTCCGGTGTGCGCCGGGGCCGTGACAGGTCCCCGGCGCACACCGGAGGTGCTTCGCTGCGCCGGCGTGCGCCCCGGTTCACCCGTTCGCCGTGCATCCACCGTCGCCGTCAGCGGTGAAACCTCCAGTACGCACCTCCTCGCACCTCCCAGCACCGCACGGCACCTAACGGCACCGCAAGGCATCGCACCGCATCGCACGGCACCGCACCTCACCGGAGCACTCCATGAACGCGCGCGTATGACCGCCCACTGGCTCTTCGGCGACCAGCTCGGGCCTCACTTCCTCACGCCCGGTGAGGACGGACCGGAACGCGACTCGCCCGTCGTGATGATCGAGGCGCGGTCGGTCCTGCGGCGGCGCCGCTTCCACCGCGCCAAGGCCCATCTCCTGCTCTGCGCGATGCGCCACCGGGCCGCGGAACTCGGGGACCGGGTGCGCTACGTCAAGGCGGACACCTACCGCGAGGGACTGCGTGAGGCGGTCGGCGACAGCGCGGTGACGGTGCACCACCCCACCTCGCGC
Organism: Streptomyces sp. NPDC002884; assembly: GCF_040295245.1. NCBI lineage: Bacteria > Bacillati > Actinomycetota > Actinomycetes > Kitasatosporales > Streptomycetaceae > Streptomyces > Streptomyces sp. NPDC002884. The sequence goes on from NZ_JBEOVB010000003.1 coordinate 487,517, forward strand.
GCCGCTCTCGGGCTCGTCCGCGCGCTGGACGGTGTGCGCGTCCTGCCCGCCCGGGGATTCCTCGTCCCGCAGGAGGACTTCCGGGCGTGGGCCGACGGTCACGGGGGCGAGCGGCTGCGCCAGGAGGACTTCTACCGGTGGGTGCGCCGAGGCCACGACCTGCTGATGGACGGTGAGGAGCCGGCGGGCGGCCGCTGGAACCACGACCACGACAACCGTGAGCCCGCGCCCACCGGCGCCCGTACGCTCGACGCCCCGGAGCCGTACCGTCCGCGCGAGAACGGCATCGACGACGAGGTGCGCCACGACCTGGACCGCTGGGAACGCTCGGGAGAGGTGTCGTTCGTCGGGCGGGACGGCCCGCGGCTCTTCCCCGCGTCCCGCCGGGAGGCCCGCAACGCCCTGCGGCGCTTCGTCGAGCACCGGCTCGCCGGGTTCGGCCCGCACGAGGACGCCATGCTGGCCGCCGATCCCGTGCTCAGCCACAGTCTGCTGTCCTCGTCGCTCAACCTGGGGCTGCTGGATCCGCAGGAGTGCGTCGGCCTCGCCGAGGCGGCCTGGCGCCGCGGTGACGCGCCGATCAACAGCGTCGAGGGATTCGTGCGCCAGATCGCGGGCTGGCGCGAGTACGTATGGCAGCTGTACTGGTACTTCGGCGAGGACTACCGGCGCAGCAACACCCTGCGCCACCACGCCCCGCTGCCGGGCTGGTTCTTGGAGCTGGACGCGGAGGCGGTCACCGCGCGCTGTCTGTCCACCGTCCTGGCTCAGGTACGGGACAGCGGCTGGACCCACCACATCCCGCGGCTGATGCTGCTGGGCAGCCATGCGCTCCAGCGGGGATGGGATCCGGCGGCGGTGACCGACTGGTTCCACCGCTGCTTCGTCGACGGCTACGACTGGGTGATGCTGCCGAACGTCGTCGGCATGTCCCAGTACGCCGACGGCGGGCGGATGACGACCAAGCCGTACACCTCGGGCGGCGCGTACGTGCACCGGATGAGTGACTTCTGCGGTCCCTGCGCGTACCGCCCGACGGTGCGGGCGGGCGAGGACGCCTGCCCGTACACCGCCGGATACTGGGCGTTCCTGCATCGCCACCGCTCCCGGCTAGAGCGCAACCCGCGCATGTCTCAGGCCGTACGGGGGCTCGACCGTCTGACCGACCTCGACGAGCTGCTGGAACAGGAACGGCTGCGCGGGGACGGGCCGCCCTGACGGCCTCTCCCACCCGGGCGCCGGCGGGGCCGGCGGTGCCCGTCGGGGCAGGTCGGCCTGCCCCGACGGCTCCTGACGGACGCGCACCGCCCCCGTAACGTCGAGCAGTGAGCATTTGGACTTCCCTCGAACCTTTCTCGGCCACCGTGGATCCCGGTGGCAGCACGACCGTGCGGCTGCGGCTGCGCAACACCGGTGACGTGGTCGACGAGTACCGCTTCGAACCCGTCGGTGACATCGCGCCCTGGACCACGGTGGAGCCGGCCACCCTGCGGCTGTACCCGGGGACGACGGGGACGGTGGAGCTGACCTTCGCGCCGCCGCGTACGCCCGACGCGACGGCCGGCCCGAACCCGTACGCGGTGCGGATCACCCCGACCGAGCATCCGGAGGCGGTGACCGTTCCCGAGGGGAATCTGACGATCGCCCCCTTCACGGAGATTCGGGCCGAGCTCGTCCCGCCGACGGTGAAGGGCCGTTTCCGGGGGCGGCCGAAGCTGGCGGTCGACAACCTCGGCAACACGAAGCTGACCGGGTCGCTCAGCGGCAGCGACAACGGCGACCAACTGTCGTACGACATCCAGCCGGGCAGCTTCCAGATCGAGCCCGGCCGGGCCGCGTTCGTGAAGGCCACGCTGAAGCCCCGGCAGATCATCTGGTTCGGGTCCAGGACGGAACGGCCCTACACCCTCGCGGTGAAGCGGTCGGGGGTGACGCCGCTCACGGTCGAGGGCACCTATGTGCAGCGGAGTTTCCTGCCCGGCTGGCTGGCCAGGACGCTCGGGATCCTCGTCGCGCTCTCGATCGCCCTCGTGATGCTGTGGATCGCCTACAAACCCAACGTCACCAGCACCGCCCGGGAGTTGCAGGAGGTCGCCGTCAGCACGCTGTCGCCCTCCCCCTCACCGCCGCAGGCACCGCCTTCGGCACCTGCCGCGTCCGCGGCGCCCGCCGAGTCGGCCCCGCCTGCCGCGTCACCCTCCGCGCAGGCCGGCGCGGGCGGCGGCGCCGCGTCCCCGTCGGCCAAGCCGAAGCCCCCGAGCGTGCTGCCCGCGTCCGACATCATGCTGCGCAACCCGACGACCAAGATGTGCGCCGACCTCCCCGCCGCCGACGACGCCGATTCGGCGGGCCGGGTGGTGCAGGCCGCCTGCGACGAGGACACCGGCGGCACCCAGCGGTGGAACCTGGAGGTGAAGTACCCGAAGCTGGGCCCCGGCGGCACGGCTCTCTTCCAGATCCGCAACGTCGACGACCAGTTGTGCGTGGATCTGCCGGACTACGGCGCGAAGCCGATCAGGTCCCCGATCCTGGAGTACGCCTGCGCCGGAACGACCGCCGACAACCAGCTGTGGTGGCTCGACAAGCAGGACAGCGGCAACTACTGGATCCGCAACTACGCCGGCAACAACGCGTGCCTGGACGTCGCCGGATACAGCACCGGCGGCAGCGGAGCCCACCTCACGCTCTTCACCTGCTCCAACACCGACGACCAGGAGTGGCAGATCATCCATCCCGCGGATTCCTGAGGCGCGGTCCGCCCGCCCCTCGACGACGTCCACCTGCCCGACGAGGGGAGCCCGCGAGCACGGCCGAGTCACGGTTCGGGAAAACCGCGGCTCGGCGCGGGGTGTGCGGGAGCGGATCCGGGTGAGAGGTGGAGGGACATGAGCACACGGTTCGTAGGGATGATCACGGGCGCGGCCCGGTCGGCCCCCGGCGGCACGGTACGCCGCCGGGGGCCGGCGGCCGCCCCTGTCGCGCGCACACCCGCCCCGGCGCCCGGGCCCGCGTCCGGGCTCTCCGGGGCAGCCCTGTCCGCCGACCCGTACGCCGGCGAGGCACGTCGTGCCCTCCGGCCCCGGCTGCCCGCCGCCTGGTGGCCGGCGCTGCGGCGTACCCCGGCGTCCCTGTGGAACGACGACATCACGGACTACGCGGCGGCGCTGACGTACTACGCGATCCTGGCCGTGCTCCCCGCGATGATGGTCACCGTCCTCGCGTTCGGGCTGATCAGCCCGGACACGGCCGAGGAGTTCGTCACCCACGTCACCGCCTACGCCCCGGCCGAGTCCGGCGCCGACCTGCACGCCGTGCTGTCCCGTGCGCTGGGCGCCGACCGTACGGCCTGGCCGCTGCTGGTGGCCGGCGCGACCAGTGCGCTGTGGTCGGCCTCCAGCTATCTCGCCGTCTTCCGGCGGGCCCTGCACCACATGCACCGGACCGAGGACCGGCGCTCGCCCTGGCGCAAGGCGCCCCGCATCCTGCTGACCGCTCTCGCCCTGCTGGGACTGCTCCTCGCCGGTTCCCTCGTCCTGTTGCTGACCGGTCCGCTGGCCGAGGCGGCGGGCCGGATCATCGGCGTGGGCACCACCGTGACCTTGGCCTGGAACGTGCTGCGCTGGCCGCTGTTGCTGTGCCTGGTCGCTCTCCTGGTCGTGGTCGTCTTCCACACCGGTCCGGCCCCGGCCCGTCTGCGCCGGCACAGTCTGCCGGGCGGCGCGCTGGCGGCCGCACTGTGGCTCGTGGTCTCGGCGGGCTTCGCCTGGTACGCCGCCGGCCTGAACGCGTACAGCAGGCTCTACGGCTCGCTCGCGGGCGTCGTCGTCTTCCTCGTCTGGCTGTGGCTGTCCAACCTCGCCCTGCTGACGGGGGCACAGTTCGCCGCGGAGCTCTCCCGGTCGCGCGGTCACGGTCGGAGCGCGGGGAAGCCGTCCCCGGCGCCGTAGCCCTCGTACGGCCGCCCGGGCCCGCTCCCGGTGCCGGCACCGGCACCGGCACCGCTGCCCGCGGACCGCTGCCCGCGGCCCGCCGCCGGGCGCCACACCGGCGGCGCCCGGCACATGACGTTCGGTCAGTCGGTGGGCATCAGGACGGTGTCGATGATGTACACGTTGGCGTTGGCGGTCTTGACGTTGCCGCAGACCACCTTGGCGGAGTCCTCGACGGTGTAGGACTCGCCCGAGCCCGAGGTGGTCAGCTTCGACTTCTCCAGCGTGTCGAAGGAGCCGTTCTCCAGGTCCTTCGGGGTCAGCTTCCGGCCCACCACGTGGTAGGTGAGGATCTTCGTCAGCTGGGCCTTGTCGGCCAGGACCTTGTCCAGGGTGGCCTTGGGGATCTTGGCGAAGGCGTCGTTGGTCGGGGCGAACACGGTGATGTTCTGGGCGTTGTTGAGGGTGTCGACCAGGCCGGCCTTCTTCACCGCGGTCACCAGCGTGGACAGCGCCGGGTTGTTGGACGCCGCGGTGGCCACCGGGTCCTGGGCCATCCCGTCGAACGAGCCTGCCCCGCTCGTGGGCACCGTCGAACAGGCCGGACCGAACGGCTGGTCCGCCGTCGAGGTGCTGCCGGAGCCTCCCATGCTGTCGTCGGAGGCGGTCGCCGAGGCCGAGACCTTGCCGGTGGAGTCCGCGCTGCCGGAGTCGCTGCCGTTGTCCGAGCAGGCACTCAGCGCCAGCGGCAGAACGGCGGCAGCGGCCACGGTCATCGCGACACGGCGGATACGGGTGTTCATGGTGTTTCTCCTGTGGTTCATCGCGGCGAGCGCCGCGTTCCTGTGGGGTGGTGAAAGGTGGCTTGAGGGGATCGGTCGGCGGTCAGTCGACCGTGACGACGACGGAGTGCCGGCCGCTGGCGCCGTCGGGGACGGTGCGGGCACGTTCCTCGGTCTGCACCGCGCCGGTGCGGTCGGTGGCGCGCACGGTGAGGGTGTGGCCGCCCTTGGTCGCCTGCCAGGGGAAGGACCACTGGCGCCAGGTGTCACGGGAGTCCTCGGCCGCGAGGTGCGCCTGGCGCCAGGGGCCGTCGTCGACACGGACCTCGACCCTGTCGATACCGCGGTGCTGGGCCCAGGCGACCCCGGCGACCATGACGGTGCCGGCCGTGGGGCGGGCGAAGGGCTTGGGGGTGTCGATGCGGGACTGGGTCTTGATCGGAGCCCTGCGGGCCCACTCGCGCTTGACCCAGTAAGGGTCGTAGGCGTCGAACGTGGTGAGCTCGATGTCCTCGATCCACTTGCAGGCGGAGACGTAGCCGTAGAGGCCGGGCACCACCATGCGGACCGGGAACCCGTGCGCGAACGGAAGCGGTTCGCCGTTCATGCCGACGGCGAGCAGCGCGTCGCGGCCGTCCATGACGTCCTCGACCGGGCTGCCGATCGTCATACCGTCCACCGACCGGGCCACCAGCTGATCGGCGCGCCCGCCCTCGGAGGGGGGCGTGACCCCGCACTCGGCCAGCAGGTCGGCCAGGCGTACGCCGATCCAGCGGGCGTTGCCCACGTACGGTCCGCCGACCTCGTTCGACACACAGGTCAGCGTGATGTCACGCTCGATCAGCTCCCGCCGCAGCAGGTCGTCGAAGGACAACGTGACCGGGCGGGCGACCCCTTCGCCATGGACGCGCAGCCGCCAGGCGGTCGCATCCACCTTGGGCACCACCAGCGCGGTGTCCACCCGGTAGAAGTCCTTGTTCGGGGTCGTGAAGGCACTGACCCCGGGGATCCGCGACTGCGCGCCCTTGGGCACGGCGGAGGCGGGCGAGGCCGGGGCGGGCAGTACGAGGGCCTTGCGGGAGGCGACCGCGTCACGGCCGCTCGACGCGTTCAGGACCCGGCCGAACGCTCCGGCGCCGGCGGACGCGACGGCGGCGGCGCTCGCCGCGAGGACGAACCCACGCCGGTCCCACCCCGGCCCCCGGAACGTGTCGTCCTCCGTGGCGTCGGGCCGGCTCGGCGCAGGCCCGCGGATCCCCAGGCGGCCGACAAGGAGGAACAGCAGACCGGCTCCGGCGACCGCACCAGCGGCAGAGGGGAGCGCGTCGGTGAACCCCGTGGAATCCGGGCGGCCGATCGCCGCCGCCGCGCCCACGGCACCGAAGAAAAGCATTCCGGCCGATCCGCCGCGCCGGTATTTCAGCGCGAGAATTCCCAAGGCGAGGGCGAACAGCGCGAGTACGGCAAGGATCCCGGACTCGAGAACGAGTTTGTCGTCGGTGCCGAAATTCCTGACGGCCCAGTCCTTGACGGCCGCGGGCGTGCGGTCGATCGCCGCGCCTCCGACCGCGATGACCGGTCCGGCCTGCGGACGCACCCACGCCGATACCGCTTCGGCGACGGCGAGCGCGGCGAATCCCGCGACCGCGCCACTGAGCGCGCCGAGCGCCGGCCGCAGCCAACTGCGGGTATTTCGAGGTTCCTTCTCGCCGTCCGTCACAGGGGGAATCCGTGCCGACTCGCGGAACGGATTGGTCGATCACCCGATCGGACGGAATGTGTTTCCGGACCAATCCGCATCCGCCTGCGCAACGGATCACCTGTTTGTGCCCCGGCATCCATCCATGAACACCGGGCGTCCGCCGTTCCGGGCCGTTCCGGTTCGGGCCGTTCCGGGCCGGCCGGGTCCGGGGAGCATCTTCAGGTGCGGCCCGTACGCCGCGACGCGGGTGCGCCGCGGCGTACGGGTGGCGCGGTGCGGGGTGGTGGTGCGGGGGATCAGGGGGTCATCGCGTCGCGGACGAGCGCGGTGTCGACGAACTGTTCGAAGCGGACGATGAGTCCGCCGCGTACGACGAAGTGGTGCGCCACGCGGACGTCGATCGCCTTGGCGGTGGTGTTGTTGGTGGCCGTGTAGCGGGCCAGGACGACGACGTTCTCGCCGTCGACGACATAGGTGTCGTCGTGGGCGGTCCAGCCCTTCCAGTCCCGGCCGAGCCGCTCCATCACGTTGGCGGTCACGCCGTCGGGGGTGCGGTAGGTGCCGGCGAGCGGGAAGCCCGCCATCTCGGTCCACTCCACGTCCGGGGCGAGGGTGGCCCGAAGGGCCTCCAGGTCGCCTGCCGCGGAGGCCAGGTACTGGCGGCGTACGACGTCGGCGGGGGCGGTGGAGGTCGCGAACTCGCTCATCTCAGCCCCACTTCATCTCGCCCTTGGCGACCTTCGCGCCGATCTGCGCGGCGATCAGCATGCCGTGGTCCGGGTAGCGCTCGACGAGTGCGTCGGTCAGCGCGGCGCCGTCGGCCGCCCTGCCGAGCTCCTCCTCGAAGGAGACGAGGTACTCGCGGGTGGCGGTGATGGCGGACGCGTCCGCGGCCGTGCCGGGCAGTCGATGGCCCGGCACGACCAGCCGCGGCTCCAGCTCGGCCATGGCGTCGAGCAGGTCGATCCACGCGGCCCGGTCACCGGGGGTGGGGGTGTCGGCGACCCAGACGTGCTCCCGCTGGAAGAGCAGGACGCCGCCGAGGACCGCTCGCTCCTCCGCCTGCCACAGGTAGTGACGGTCGGGCAGCGCGGCCGGGCCGCCCCTGAGCTCGAAGACGTGGCCTTCCAGGGTGAGGTCGCCGAGGAGGGGCTCGAGGTCCACCAGGCGGGTGGGCAGGTTGGGGCCGAGGGCCGCCCACGCCTTGAGTTTGCCCTCGTAGGAGTGCGCGATGTGCTCGATGACGAGCGGGGTCGCGACGAACCTCGCCGCCGGGAAGGCGTCGGCGAGGACCTCCGCGCCGAAGTAGAAGTCGGGGTCGGCGTGGCTGACGAAGACGGTGGTGAGCCGCTTGCCGGAGTCGAGGATCTCGGCGGCCAGGCGGTGGCCGTCGGCACGGGTGAAGGCGGCGTCGACCAGCAGTGCCTCGTTCTCGCCGGTGACGAGGGTGGCGGTCTTGTTCTTGCTGCCGGCCGGGAAGTCCAGGTCGAGGACCTTGAAGTCGAGCGTGCTCATGGTGGTTCCTTCAGGGGTGGTCGGGAACGGTCGGACGTCAGGAGGAGCGGGCTGAGGAGCGGGCGGAGGCCGACGCCGTGAGGCGCCGCTCCGTGTCGTCCGCGTCGGGCTCCGGACGCGGCCGAGTCACGTCGCGGAGCGTCGGGGAGCGTCGGGGAGCAGCCGTACGGCCCATCGCGGTACGCGTCGGGAACGTGGATAGGCGTCATCGGGGACCTCGGCGGCAGATGTGCGGTGCCCGCCCGGCACGAGCGGTTCACCGGACCAACAATACCTGACTGGTCAGATATTTCTCGAGCCGCTCGCCCCGTCGGCGCCGGACGGTGAGCCGTCACCGAGACCCCTGGACCGGACCAGGCGGTCAAGTTTCGATCTCCCCCGGCGGAGCCGGCGACAGAAGTGGGTTACCAGCGGTAAGTTCCCGCTGCCCCACCCCACTTCACAGGAGTTCCGCTTCATGCGCCGTCTCTTCGCATGCCTCACGGCCGCGGCCATCACCTGCGCCGGGTTCGTCGCGACCGCGTCACCCGCCGCCGCCGCGGACCCGGCCTCCGGATCCTTCAGCACCCTCACCTACAACGTCGCGGGCCTGCCGGAGATCCTCTCCAGCGCGTCCACTCCCCGCGAGTCCAGCACCACGGCCATCGGCCGGCGTATCGCGCCGTACGACATCGTGCACGTCGAGGAGGACTTCAACTACCACGCCCACCTCTACGCCGGCGACACCGCGCACGCCTACCGCACCCCCACCAGCGGCGGCGCCGGCATCGGCAGCGGGCTCAACACGCTCGCGAAACTCCCCTACGACGCCGACGACTTCGAGCGGGTGCGCTGGAACTCCTGCCAGATCGACTCCGGCGACTGCCTGACCCCCAAGGGCTTCACCTTCATGCGTGAGCGGCTGGCGGAAGGCGTGTACGTCGACTTCTACAACCTGCACACCAACGCGGGCACCAACGCCGGCGACCTGGCCTCGCGCGCCGACAACCTCGCCCAGCTGACGGCCTTCGTCAAGGCCCACTCGGCCGGCAACGCCGTCGTCGTCATGGGCGACACCAACACCCGCTACACCCGCGCCGGTGACACCATCGCCGAGTTCGCCGCCGCCAACGGCCTCACCGACGCCTGGGTGGAACTCGTCCGCGGCGGCACCCCGCCGGCCAAGGGCAGCGACGCCCTCGTCTGCGACCAGACCGGGCCCACCGTGCCGGACACCTGCGAGGTCGTCGACAAGGTCCTCTACCGGAGCAGCAGACTCGTGTCGCTCGACGCCACGTCCTACCGCAACGAACACGCCGCCTTCCTCACCGACGACGGCCTCATGCTGTCCGACCACGACCCCATCGCGGTCGGCTTCTCCTGGTCGCGCAACGAGGACTTCCGGCTCAGCGACCAGTACGGCGGACCGCACGGCGACTACTACACCGACATCGACGCCGTACCGGCGGGCGCCCGTGCCGTCGTCCTCTCGCTGCGCAGCGGCTCCCGCGTCGACGGCGTCGGCCTGACCCTCGACAACGGCAGGGTCCTCACCCACGGCGGTACCGGAGGCACCGCGTCGTCCCTGACCCTGGGCAGCGGGGAGTACGTCACCTCGGCCCAGCTGTGCCAGGGCCAGAAGGACGGCCGCACCCGGATCTTCTACGCCAGGTTCACCACGAACCTGGGCAGGAGCCTGTCCGGCGGGACCACCACCTCCGACTGCGTGACGCGCACCGCGCCGTCGGGATGGCAGCTCGCCGGGTTCCACGGACGCTCCGGCGACGAGATCGACAAGCTCGGCCTCCTCTACACCCGGCGCTGACCCGCTCCCCGCTCACGGGACCTGCGGCGGCGGCCTCGGGGCCGTCGCCGCCCGGTGCGTCGCCGCCCGGTGCTTCGACGCCGGCTCCGGCGCGTCCGCCGGAAGCGGGATCGGGTGCGGGCCGACCACTCCTGGAAAAGTTACCGACCGGTCGGTATCGTGCCCGCATGACCACCGTCGCTCCGGACCCGCGCGCGGGCCGCCACTGTCACAGCATCCTCAACTCGCTGCACGCGACGCACTACTTCTCGCCGGACGTGGGCCGGGAGCTGGGCGCGCTGGGCGTCACCCACCCGCGGGCCGTCAACTTCGCCGTGCGGGCGGCCGCGCTCGGGCCCGTCGGGGCCGGCGCGGTGACGGCGACGTTCTACAACTACAAGCACACGCTCGTCGCCCGGCACGTGCCCGCGGTGTGGGAGGCGGCCTCCCCCGAACAGGTGCTGGCCGCCCGCACACGGGCCGTCGACACCACGCTGCGGCGCCAGCTGGGCGAGGACGTGGTCGCGTCCGCGGAGATGGCGGAGGCGGCACGGCTCGCCCTGCGCGCCACCGAGGCCTGTTCGCGCAGCGCCCGGCCCCTGTACTCGGCCCACGCCGACCTGCCGGTCCCCGAGGAGCCGCACCTGGCGTACTGGCACGCGGCCACGCTGCTGCGCGAGCACCGGGGCGACGGGCACCTCGCCGTGCTGATGGCGGCCGGGCTCGACGGTCTGGAGGCCCTGGTGACCCACACGGCCACCGGCAAGGGCATGTCCCCGAAGTGGGTGCTCGACACCCGCGGCTGGAGCCCGGAGGACTGGGACGCGGCGGTCGGCCGGCTGCGGGAACGCGGTCTGCTGGAGGCGGACGGGGAACTGACCGAGCAGGGCCGCGCGCTGCGCCAGGAGATCGAGCGGGAGACGGACCGGCTGGACCATGCCCCGTACGCGCACCTGGGCGTGGACGGTGTGGCCCGGCTGACCGAGCTCGGCACGGTCTTCGTGCGCACCGCGCTCGCCGCCGGCGCGTTCCCGGCGGATCTGCTCGCCAAGCGCTGACCTTCGGAGCCTCGCGGGGCCGGGGCGGCCCGTCGGCGCGCCGCCCCGGCCCCGCCTCAGCGCGCGGCCGCCTCCGTCATCCCGGGCTGGTCGAACTGTGTCCGGTGCAGCTCCGCGTACCGTCCGCCGGTCGCCAGGAGCTCCTCGTGCGTGCCGCGTTCCACGACCCGGCCGGACTCGACGACGAGGATCAGGTCGGCGGCGCGCACGGTCGACAGCCGGTGGGCGATGACGATCGCCGTACGGTCCGCGAGGGCCTCGGCGAGGGCTTCCTGGACGGCCGCCTCGGACGTGTTGTCGAGGTGCGCGGTGGCCTCGTCGAGGATGACGACGCGCTGGCGGGCCAGCAGCAGCCGGGCGATGGTCATGCGCTGGCGCTCACCGCCGGAGAGGCGGTAGCCGCGTTCCCCGACGACCGTGTCGAGCCCGTCGGGGAGGGAACGGACGAGGTCGTCCAGACGGGAGCGGCGCAGGGCCTCCCAGAGGTCGTCCTCGGTGGCGTCGGGGCGGGCCAGCAGGAGGTTCGCGCGGACGCTGTCGTGGAAGAGGTGGCCGTCCTGGGTGACCATGCCGAGGGTGGCCCGCAGGGAGCCCGCGCTCAGGTCACGGACGTCGACCCCGCCGATCCGGACGGCGCCCGCGTCGACGTCGTACAGGCGCGGCAGGAGCTGGGCGACGGTCGACTTGCCGGCGCCCGAGGAGCCGACGAGGGCGACGGTCTGCCCGGGAGCCGCGCGGAAGGAGACGCCGTGCAGGACCTCGGCGCCGCCGCGGGAGTCGAGTGAGGCGACCTCCTCCAGGGAGGCCAGGGAGACCTTGTCGGCGGACGGGTAGCCGAATCGGACGTCCTCGAACTCGACCGCGACGGGGCCCGGCGGCACCTCGCGGGCGTCCGGCTTCTCCTCGATGAGCGGCTTCAGGTCGAGCACCTCGAAGACCCGCTCGAAGCTGACCAGCGCGCTCATCACCTCCACCCGGGCGCCGGCGAGGGAGGTCAGCGGGGCGTACAGGCGGGTCAGCAGCAGGGCGAGGGCGACGACGGCGCCCGGTTCGAGGGTGCCGTTCAGCGCGAGACGGCCGCCGAGGCCGTAGACGAGGGCGAGGGCCAGGGCGGAGACGAGGGTCAGGGCGGTGATGAACACCGACTGGGCGGTGGCCGTACGCACGCCGATGTCCCGGACGTGGGCCGCCCGGGCCGCGAACTCCGCCGACTCCTCCTCGGGCCTGCCGAACAGTTTGACCAGGGTGGCGCCGGGCGCGGAGAAGCGCTCGGTCATCCGGGTGCCCATCGCCGCGTTGAGCGTGGCCGCCTCGCGCTGCATGCCCGCCATCCGGCTGCCCATCCGCCGGGCCGGGAGCACGAACACCGGCAGCAGGGCCAGCGCGAGCAGCGTGATCTGCCAGGACAGGGTGAGCATGACGGCGAGGGTGAGCATCAGGGTGACCAGGTTGGAGACCACTCCGGAGAGGGTGTTGCTGAAGGCGCGCTGGGCGCCGATCACGTCGTTGTTGAGTCGGGAGACGAGCGCTCCCGTACGGGTACGTGTGAAGAACGCGACCGGCATCCGCTGCACATGATCGAACACGGCCGTACGCAGATCGAGGATGAGGCCCTCCCCCAGCGTCGCCGAGAGCCTCCTGCCCAGGATGCCGAGCGCCGCCTCCAGCACCGCGATGACCGCGATGAGCAGCGACAGCCGGACGACCGCGTCCGCGTCACCGTGCGACACGATCGCGTCGACGACCCGCCCGGCGAGGACGGGGGTGGCGACCGCGAGCAGCGCGGTCGCCACCCCCAGCAGGACGAACAGCGCGATCCGGCGGCGGTGCGGGCGGGCGAATGCGCCGATGCGGCGCAATGTCACCCGGTCGAAGGGGCGGCGTTCCTGCTGGGCGTTCATGACGCTGTAAAGCTGCGTCCAGGCGGTGCTCTCCATGCTCATGGGAGCGACCGTAGGACCTCAAGCAACCTTGAGGTCAACTTTCTCCCCGCATCCTCGACGACAAGGGATCGGTCAAAGGATCGGCCGAGGGATCAGACAGCGGTTCAGGCAGAGGATCAGACGAAGGACCCGATGACCGTACGTAATGTTCCGTCCCCGCTTCCGCAACCCGCAGTTGGCACCGTGCGGAGAACCTCTCCGAGTGTGACAGCGGTTCCCGTTCCCCTTCCTCCAGGCAGGCCGGCCCGGCGCGTGCCGGTGCGGCAGCTCCTGTGTCTGCTTCCGCTCCTGCTCGTCACCGTGGTCGCGGTGCGGCACCGGTCCGTTCTCGTCGAGGGCTTCGCGCAGTTGCGCGGCGCGGAGTGGCCCTGGCTGCTGGCCGCGCTCGGCGCGACCTGCCTGACCTGGGTGGCGGCGGCCGTCACCCGGCAGGGCGCGGTGGTGGAGCGGCTGCCCGGACGGCGGCTGCTGGCCGCGCAGTTCGCGGCGGGGGCGGCCAACCACCTGCTGCCGACAGGACTGGGCGCGAGCGCCGTCAACCTGCGGTTCATGACCGTGTGCGGGGTGCCCCTGGCCCGCTCCTCCGCGGCCCTCGCGCTGTATCTGCTGGCGGAGGGCGTGGCCCGGGTGGGCCTGCTGACCGTGCTGCTGCTCGTCTTCCCCGACGCGCTGCGGCTCGGCTCCCTGCTGCCCGGCGGGGCGCTCGGCCCGCTGCTGGGCGTCCTCGGGGCGGCCGTGCTGGTGGTGGCGGGCGCGCTCGCCCTCGTACGGCGGCTGCGGTCGGCGCTGTGCTCCTTCCTGCGCACCGCGCTCGGCGAGGCGCGCTCGGTGCACTCCCGTCCGTCCCGGGCACTGGCCCTGTGGGGCGGCTCGCTGGCGTTCCCGGTGCTCCAGGCGAGCGGCCTGGCCGCGATGGGGCAGGCGCTGGGGCTGCCGGTGCCGGTGGCGCACATGGCGGTCGCGTACCTGGCGGCGACGGTGGCGGTCGCGCTGGTCCCGACGCCGGGCGGGATCGGCTCGGTGGAGGCGGCGCTGGTCGTGGCGCTGGTGGCGGCGGGCGGCCCGGTGGCGTTGGCCACGGCCGTGGTGCTCGGCTACCGGATCATCACGGTGTGGCTGCCGTTGGTGCCGGGGGCGCTGACGCTCGGTGCGCTGGTACGGATGAAGGTCATCTGAGGCACCCGCCGGGCATCGGGCGTCTCAGGGCCGGACACCCACGTGGACGGGACCGTCCCGCGGGTCGACCCGGTGCGTCCAGCCGGCCGAGAGGCGCAGGGTGCGGTTCGGCAGGACGGCCGTCCACACCCGTTCCCGGTGCAGCACACGCCCGTTCTGGGTGACGCGCAGGACCGGGCGCGTCAGTCGCGTCGCGGTGCGCAGGACGTAGGGGAGACGGTCGGCCGGGGTGACGCGGTTCGGTGCGATCCAGCGCAGGGGCGGGTCCACGAGGAGGGGGACGGCACCGGCCCGGTCGGCGCCGGAGGGTTGGCCGGCGCCGGAGGGGTCATCGGTGTCCGCGAGGTGGTCGAGGACGGCGGCGGCGGCGTGGGCGCCCTCACGGACCGCGGTCGCCGCGCTCTCCACGGCGTGCAGCACGCTGCCGACGGCGAAGACACCGGGGCGCGAGGTGCGCAGGGCGCCGTCGACGGCCGGGCCGCGGGTGCCGGGGTCCAGGGCGAGCCCGCCGCGCCGGGCCAGTTCGTGGTCCGGGACGAAGTCGCCGGTGAACACGACGGTGTCGCAGGGCAGTACGGCCGTACGGCCGTCGCGGTGCCGCACCCGCACGCCCGACAGGCGTCCGTGGCCCAGCAGTTCGACGACGGTGGTGCCGGTGAGGAGCGCGGTGCCGTGGCGCAGCCGGGAGCCGGCGGCACGGACCGGGGCGGTCTGCGGGCCGGGCAGGCCGGTGAGCATCGCCACGACCGTGGCGCCGGCGGCCCGAACGGTGTCGGCGGCGTCGTACGAGACGTCCTGCGCGCCGACCACCACCGCGCGCGTACCGATCCGCTGCCCGTGGACGTGCACGGCCCGCTGGAGTTCGCCGGTGGTGTAGACACCGGCCGGGCGGGTGCCGGGCACCAGCCGGGCCGCCCGGGGGCGTTCGCGCGCGCCGGTGGCCAGGACGACCGCCCGTGCGGTGATCGTCCCGGGCCCCTCGGCGCCGAGGGTGTGCAGGGCCAGGGGGCCGGCCCAGTCGAGGGCCGTCACACCGGTGCGGACGGTCGCCCCGGCCCGCCGGGTCGCGGTGACCAGCAGCCGGGCGTACGCGGGGCCGGTGAGGGGATGCAGCAGGGTGCCGTAGCCGCCGTGCGCGCACGTCCGAGGCGCTCCCCCGGCCCGTGTCTCCCGGTCCACGATCTCGACCCGGCCCGCCCCGGCGGCGGCGAGCCGGGCGGCGGCCGCGAGGCCCGCGGGGCCCGCGCCGACGACCAGGACGTCGACCCGGCGTACTGCGCTCATTGCCGCGCCTCCTCCAGCAGGGCCCGCACGGCCGCCCCGCAGTGGAAGCCCTGGCAGCGGCCCGCGCGGGCCCGGGTGCGGCGGCGCAGTCCGTCGACGGTGCGCGGGGGGATCGGATGGGCCAGGGCGTCCCGGATCTCGCCCAAGGAGACACGTTCGCAGTGGCAGACGAGGACGCCGTACTCGGGGCCGGTCGCCTGCCGGTCCATCCGGACGGGTCGCAGTTCGCGCACCGGCCCCGGGTCGAGACCGGTCTCGGTCTCGAGCAGGCCGACGACATGGGCGGCGATGGCGAGGGACGCGGTCAGGCCGGTGGAGCGGATCCCGCCGACGGTGACACAGGCCCGGCCGGGGTGGGCGGTGATGCGGTAGTCCTCGTGCTCGGTGGCGGCGCGCAGTCCCGCGTAGACGGCGGTGACCTCCTCGTCGAGGAGCCCGGGCAGGATGCGGCCGCCCTGCGCGCGCAGTCCCGCGAGGCCGTCGGCCGTGGAGTGCGTGGCCCGCTTGTCGTCCAGGTCCTCGGCGGTGGGGCCGAGCAGGACGTTGCCGTACACGGTGGGGGCGACCAGCACACCCTTGCCGAGGGCCGTGGGCACGGGCAGCAGGATGTGGTGGACGAGATCGCGGGCGAACTTGTCGAAGACGATGAGCTGGCCGCGGCGCGGGACGACGGTGAAGTCGTGGTGGCCGAGCAGCCGGTCGAGCGCGTCGGCGTGCAGACCGGCCGCGTTGACGAGGAAACGGGCGCGCAGGGCGCCCCGGGCGGTGCCGATCACGTGTGTGCCGTCCTGTCGGCGGACCTGTTCGACGCGGGAGTCGAGGTGCAGGTCCACGCCGTGCCGGACGGCCTGGGTGGCGTACGCCAGCGGGGTCGTCCAGGGGCAGACGACGCTCTCGCCCGGCACGTGCAGCGCGCCGAGCGCGCCGGGCCCCAAGTGCGGTTCACGCGCGTACAGTTCGGCGGCCCCGATCAGACGCGCGTCCTGGTACTCGTTGCGTTCCGCCTTCTCCGCCAGCCGGGGCAGTGCGGCGAGCTGCTCCTCGTCCCAGGCCACGAGCAGGGCGCCGACCGGCTCGACGGGGATGCCGGACTCCGCGGCGTACGCGGCGAGCAGGGCGGCGCCCTCGCGGACCAGGCGGGCCTCCAGCGAGCCGGGGACCGCGTCGAAACCGGTGTGCAGGATCGCGGTGTTGGCCTTGGACGTGCCCTGGCCGATGTCGTCCTGCGCCTCGACGAGGGCGACCTTCAGCCGGGGCCGGCGGGCCAGTTCGCGGGCGACGGCGCAGCCGACGACTCCGGCGCCGACGATCACGACGTCGTACGGCGCCGTGGGCAGCGGCCCTTCGGCGGTCACCGTCACGCAGGCTCCCGCTGGAGCAACGCGCCCACGGCAGCGCGGAATTCGCCCAGCCGCCGCGCCGCCTCCGCCGCCGGGATGCGGGGCTCGTACACGGCCGAGGGCCTGCCGCCCGGCAGCGCGTCGGCGACGCTCAGACCGGGGGTGGCGCCGAGGCGGGCCAGGGCGCCCACGCCGAGGGCCGTCGCGTCGGGCAGCGGGGACACCTCGACGGGACACTGCGCCAGGTCGGCCTGGGTCTGCATGAGCAGGGCCGAGCGGGTCAGGCCGCCGTCGACCCGCAGGGTCGACACGGGCCCGCCGAGGTCGGCCGCCGCGGCCTCGGCCAGCTGAACGATCTGTGCGGCCAGCCCCTCGCACAGGGCGCGCACCAGGTGCCCCGGGGTGGTGTCCAGGCCGAGTCCGGTCAGGGAGCCGCGCAGGTCGCCGCGCCACCAGGGGGCGGCGAGTCCGGCGAGGGCGGGGACGAAGGTGACACCGCCGCTGTCGGGCACGGTGGCGCCGACGGTGTCGAGGTCGCCGGCGCCCTGGATGACCCCGAGGCCGGTGAGCCAGCGGACGGCGGAGGCGGCGGTGTACACCTGGCCGTCGAGACAGTAGGCGGTGCGTCCGCCGAGCCGCCAGGCGACGCAGCCGACCAGCCCGGAGGCGCTGCGGCGGGCCGTGTCGCCGGTGGGGGCGAGGAGGAACGCCCCGGTGCCGTACGTGCACTTGGCGATGCCGGGCGTGGTGACGCGTTGGGCGAGCAGGGCGGCCTGCTGGTCGACGACGAGGCCGGTGAGCGGGATCTCCGGGCCGAACGCGCGGGTCGTGCCCACCGGTTCGGCGTTGTCGACGATCTCCGGGAGCCGTTCGCCGGACAGCCCGTACAGGTCGAGGGCGCGCGGCGACCACCGCGAGCGGTCCAGGTCGAGCAGCTGGGTGCGGCCCGCGGTGGCGGCGTCGGTGACATAGGCGCCGGTGAGGCGGTGGACGAGCCAGGCGTCGCTGGTGGTGACGACGCCCTCGGTGGTGAGGTGCCGTCGTATCCAGGCCATCTTGGGGGCGGCGAAGTACGGGTCCAGGGGCAGCCCGGTGAGCTCGCGCAACTCGTCGGCGTACGGCTCCAGTCCGGCGCACACGGAGGCGGCCCTGCGGTCCTGCCAGACGAGGGCGTCGGTGAGCGGGCGGCCCGTGGCCGGGTCCCAGGCGAGGACGGTCTCGCCCTGGTTGGCGAGGCCGAGCGCCACGACGGGTTCGCGGGCCTCGGCCAGCGCCCGGCGGCCGGCGGCGACGACCGAGTCGTACAGCGCGTCGGGGGCCACCTCGGCCAGGGCGCCGGACGGGTAGCGGGGGTGCACGGCGGCGAACCCGGTGCCGATCACACCGCGTTCGGGACAGATCACCAGGGCCTTGGTGCCGGAGGTGCCCTGGTCGACGGCGAGCACCGGACCCGTCATCGTGCCCTCCCTCGGTGATCGGTTCGGGTGATCACGGGGCGACAGCCTGCCGTCGGCGCACGGGTCGCGTCAAGAGGCCCCCGACCAGCGGCGACCCGTTTCCGTTCACTGGCTGATGGCCAGTCAATTCCGTTGTTCAAAAGGTCAGTTGGATCGAGCGGGAAACGAGTGTGATGCGTTTCCCGCACCCCTATAGTGACGGCCGACCGACGCGATCTCCTCACCCGCCGCCCCATCCGCCGCCCCGAGGAGGGCTGTTGTTACTCCACCCTGCCGTCGTGCCGGTGCCCCGCCCGCGGGCGGCCGGCTGATGGCCAGAGACGGAGCACGGCCCGCCTACGACCCCGCCGGGCACGACGGCGATCTGCGTGCCGCCCTCCAGGAGCTGCGCACCGGCCGCTGGCTGTCGATGCGCCTCCTGCTGGAGCGCACCACGGCCTGGTGCCAGTGGACGCGGCGCACCCAGGTGCTGGCCGCGGCGGCGGCCGGGACGGACGTGGTGCGGGCCTGGCTCGCCGAGGAGCCGCACAGCGTGCCGGCGACGGTGATGCAGGCCCGGGTCGCCGTGGAGCGGGCGCTGCGGGCGCGACGCGAGCGCCATCTGCGGACGCACGAACTGTGGATCGAGGCCTGGGACCTGAGCCAGTCCGCGGCCAGGACCGCGCCGCCGGACCCGGTGCCGTGGGTGTGTCTGCTGGCGCTGGCCCAGTTGGACCGCGAGCTGCTGTGGGAGGAGCACCGGGCGGCGCCGCCCGAGCCGACCCTCCCGCCGGGCCCGTGGGGTCTGCTGGACGAGGCCGGCCGCCGTGACCCGCACAACCGCGAGGCGCACCACCGCATGCTCCAGTTCCTGTACACGCGGGCGGGTTCCGGGCGGCTGGCGGCGGCGTCGGGCTTCGCTCACCTGGTCGCGGGCACCGCCCCGCCGGGTTCCGCGCTGCACGTCCTGCCGCTCTACGTCCGGGCGGAGCGCTACCGGCGCGGTGCCGGCCGCGGCGCCGCCCTCGACCTGCACTGGGTGGCCGAGGACGCGACCCGGGAGGCGCTGCGGGCGCGGGAGGGGTGGTTCGACCGCGCCGGTCCCGCCGAACGCTCGCCGCTCGACCTCAACCACCTGGCGCACGCCCTGTGGGGAGCGCTCCGCTTCGCCGACGCGGCGGAGGTGTTCGACGCGATCGGTCCGTACTGCACGCCGCTGCCCTGGGCGTACCGCGCCCCGGCCCCGGGCGATCACGCGGAGGCCGTGCAGGTGTTCCTCCAGGCCCGCACGCGCAGCCGGCCCGGAGCACGGGGGCCCGGAGCACGGGGGCCCGGAGCACGGGGGCCCGAGCGGGGGCCCGGTTCCTGAGGCCGTCCGGACGCCCTCACCCGCCACCGTCCCCTCCCCCCTCCTCCCCTTCCTCCCATCCCCTCACGTCCCGTCCCCTCTCGCCCCCTCCCCTCTTTTCCTCCTCGCCGTGTCCCCCGCTTCCCCCCTGCTCCCCCAGCAGCCCTTCCGCCTTCGGAGGTTTGTCATGTCCAGCGTCCCCGACCCTGCGGCTCTGCCCGCCGTACCCGCGATACCCGCCGTGCCCCGTCCCGACGAGGAACAGCGGCTGCGCGAACTCGGTTACCGGCCGGTGCTGGCCCGTCGGATGGGGGGATTCGGCAACTTCGCGATCAGCTTCTCCGTGATCTCGGTCCTGTCCGGCTGCATGACCCTGTACGGCTTCGGCATGGGCGCGGGCGGCCCCGCGGTGATGCTCTGGGGCTGGGCGGGCGTCGGCCTGTTCGTGCTGTGCGTCGGGCTCGCGCTGGCCGAGGTCACCAGCGCCTATCCGACGTCCGGCGCCCTGTACTACATGGCCGACCGGCTCGGCGGCCGGCGCTGGGGCTGGTACACCGGGTGGCTGAACCTGCTCGGCCTGCTCGGGGCGATCGCCGGCATCGACTACGGCGCCGCGCTGTTCGCGGGCGCGTTCGCCAACCTCCGCTGGGGCTTCGAGCCGACGCCGGAGAAGACGATGCTCATCTTCGTCGCGATCCTGCTGCTGCACGCCGTGCTGAACCTGTTCGGCGTCCGCCTGGTCAGCGTCCTCAACTCCGTCTCCGTCTGGTGGCATCTGGCGGGGGTGGCGCTGATCGTCGGCGCCCTGTGGATCGTGCCCGACCACCATCGGTCGCCGTCGTTCGTGTTCACCGAGTTCGTCAACGACACCGGCTGGCACAACCCGGTGTACGTGGCCGCGATCGGGCTGCTGCTGGCCCAGTACACGTTCTCCGGCTACGACGCCTCGGCGCATCTCTCCGAGGAGACCTCCAACGCCTCGGTGTCGGCGGCCAAGGGCATCGTGCGCTCCATCTGGGTGTCGTGGATCGCCGGCTTCGCGCTGCTGGCGGGGCTGACCTTCGCCATCCAGGACTACGCCGCCACCCGCGCCACCGACACCGGCGTGCCGCCCGCCCAGATCCTCCTCGACGGGCTGGGCACGGACGGCGCGAGCGCGCTGCTCGTCGTGGTGATCACCGCCCAGTTGTTCTGCGGGAACGCCGAGGTCGCCGCCGCCAGCCGCATGGTCTTCGCGTTCAGCCGGGACCGGGCCCTGCCGGGCTCGGATCTGTGGCGCAAGGTCAGCAGCCGTACCCAGACCCCGGTCGCGGCCGTGTGGCTGTCGGTGGTGGTCGCGGGTCTGCTCGCCCTGCCGTCCCTGTACTCGGCGACGGCGTACGGCGCGGTCACCGCCATCAACGTCATCGGCATCACCCCCGCGTACGCCATCCCGGTGCTGCTGCGACTGCGCGCCGGGGACCGTTTCCGGCCGGGGCCGTGGCATCTCGGCCGCTGGAGCCGCCCGGTCGGGTGGGTCGCCGTGGCGTGGGTGGCCTGTGTGACGGTGCTGTTCTGCCTGCCCCAGTCGTCGCCGGTGACGGTGGACACGATGAACTACGCGTCCGTGGCCCTGGCCGTCGTACTGCTCCTCGCCACGGTGTGGTGGTTCGTGGCCCGCCGTTCGTACGGGACGCCCACCACCGCGGCCTACGGATCGGACCGCGAGCAGGCCGAACTGGCCGAGGGAATCGTCTGAGCTGCGGGATCCCGCCACCGCGACCGGATCCTCGGGTACGAACTCCCGTGCCGGATACGGCAGGATGAGCGGTCGCGCCCGCTCCGCGAACGGCGGGCGCGACCGCACATCCCGGAAGCGAACAGGTGACATCGTGACGAGACTTCACATCCGGCCGTCGGCGGCCCCGCGTGCCGCGGATCGACTTCCCGGAGGTGACCGGTGAACCGCGCCCTGACCCTGGACGACGGAGCCATCGCCGGAATCGCCCTGGCCACCGGCCTGTTGGCCGCCTTCCTGTCCCGCACGCTGCTGCGCTGGCTGGCGAAGCACGCCAAGCGCACGAGGTGGAGCGGCGACGACGTCGTCGTGGACGCGCTGCGCACCGTGGTGCCCTGGTCGATGATCGCCGCCGGCGCCGCGGCCGGAGCCGCGGCGCTGCCGCTGACGAAGGCCGTCCAGCACACCGTCAACCAGTGTCTGACGGTCCTGCTGATCTTCGTGGTGACCGTGTCGGCGGCGCGGGTCGTCGCCGGGCTCGTGCAGTCGGTGACCTCCTCGCGCTCCGGGGTCGCCGGCTCGGCCACGATCTTCGTGAACATCACCCGGATCCTGGTCCTGGCGATCGGCTTCCTGGTGGTGCTCCAGACGCTGGGCATCTCCATAGCCCCCCTGCTCACCGCCCTGGGCGTCGGCGGTCTGGCCGTCGCGCTGGCCCTCCAGGACACCCTCGCGAACCTGTTCGCGGGCATCCACATCCTGGCCTCCAAGACCGTCCAGCGCGGTGACTACATCAAGCTGAGCAGCGGCGAGGAGGGCTATGTCGAGGACATCAACTGGCGTCAGACGACCGTGCGCGCCCTCTCCAACAACCTCGTCGTCATCCCCAACGGGCAGCTCGCCAAGTCGAACATGACCAACTACATGCGTCCCGAGCAGCAGTTGACGATCCTGGTGCAGGTGGGCGTGGCCTACGACAGCGACCTGGAGCAGGTGGAGCGGGTGACCTCCGAGGTCATCGCGGAGGTCATGGCGGGCGTCGACGGCGCTCTCCCGGACCACGAACCCGCCATCCGTTTCCACACCTTCGGCGACTCGCGGATCGGCTTCACGGTGATCCTGGGCGTCGGCGAGTTCAGCGACCAGTACCGGATCAAGCACGAGTTCATCAAGCGGCTGCACCGCCGCTACCGCGAGGAGGGCATCCGGATCCCGGCGCCGGCCCGCACCGTGGCGTTGCAGTCGGGCACGGTCGTCATCCCGCAGCAGCGGACCGGCGACGACATCGTGCAGGGCGGTCAGCCCGCCCTGCACGACTGACGGCGGCCGACGGCGTCGGCCGCCGGGTCAGAGCGTGGCCGAGTTCTCGTGCCAGCGCACGCCCGCCTGTCGGCGCGGGGCCGTGAGGGACGGCGTCACCGGGGTGACCGTCCAGTCCGGATGCCCGGGCATCCTCGGGGTCGTCGTCCCGTAGAGCCAGTCCCGCAGGAAGCCGGACACGTCCTGGCCGCAGGTGTGCGAGGCGAGGGCGATGTAGTCCTCCGTCGACGCCGAGGAGTTGCGGTGGCGGGCCAGGAAGGCCCGCTCGACCGCGTGGAAGGCGTCCTCGCCGATGAGCTGCCGCAGCGCGTACAGGACGAGGACGCCGCCCAGGTAACGCTGGCTGTCGAAGAGGTTGGCGGCGTTCGGCGCGGCGACCGGGCCGGACGTCCTGCGCCACTGGTCGCCGCGCGCGTAGGTGTCCTTCATCCGGGCCTCGAAAGTGGTCAGGCCCAGGGAGTCCGGCCAGCCCCGCTCGTAGCGGTACAGCAGCCCGTAGAAGTCGGCGTGGCCCTCGTTGAGCCACAGGTCGGCCCAGGTGGCGGGGCTGACGCTGTTGCCGAAGTAGGAGTGGACCAGCTCGTGCATCATGTGCGAGCCGATCTTCGGCTCCGCCTGGAGCAGGTAGTTCGGCTTGTACAGGGTGAGGGTCTGGGTCTCCAGGCCCGTGAAGTCGAAGGCGTTCGGGTCGTCGGAGTTGCAGGGCAGCAGTCCGTACGTCTCGAACGGGTAGGCGCCCAGCCGTGCCTCGAGCCACTCGACCAGGCCGGGGGTGAGCGCGAGGGCGGGCTCCAGGGCCTCGGCCCGCGCGGCCGGGACGACGTCGCGCAGCGGCAGTCCGTGCGGGCCGCTCCGCTCCTTGACGACGTAGTCGCCGACCGTGATCTGCACCAGTTCGGTGGCGATCGGCGAGCGGGAGCGGTAGGTGTACGCGGTGCGGTCGCCGGACAGGTCCTCGGTGCACACGAGCGAGCCGCTCGCGACGGCCCGCAGGGCGGCGGGGACGGTGATGCGGAAGGTGAAGTCCGCCTTGTCCGACGGGTGGTCGTTGCAGGGGAAGACGGTGTGCGCCGAGTCCGGCTGGGGACAGATCGCGAACCCGTCCGCCGTCGGGACCCACGCGGTGTGCGCGAGCGCGCGGCGCGGATCAGCCGTGTAGGTCACGCACACGGTGACCCGGGCCCGGGCGGGCAGCGGCCGGGCGGGGGTGATCCGCAGCTTCTCGTCCACCTGTTCGAAGGTGGCCGTGCGGCCGTCGACGCGGACCGTGCGTATGTCCAGGCCCAGGGCGTCCAGCGAGAAGCGGCCGAGAGCCTGGGTGGTGCGCAGCTCCAGGGTCGCCGTGGCGTCGACCAGCGTGGTCGAGGGGTCGTACGAGAAGTCGAGGTGGTAGGCGCCGACGCGGTACCCGTCGTTGCCGAGGGCCGGGAAGACGGGGTCGCCGAGGGTCTCGGGGCCCGGGGCGTCACCGGGCTCGGTGTCCGTGTCCGCGTAGGCCGCGTTTCCCCCGGCCAGGACTGCTGCCGCCGTGCCGATCAGCGCGGCCGCCGGGGCCGTCACTCTGCTGCGATATCTCATGGTCCGCTTTCGCTCGGGCGGCCGGGTGGTCGGTCCGGCCGTCGGATGAGGTCGAGATCTACCTCCATGACCGCGAAAACAGCCGCTTCGGTTGCACCGGGAGGACATCCGGACATCGCCAGGTGTGAGGAGACCCCTGTCGAGCCGGCGCCGGTCACGAGATATCTTGATGTCGAGCAATGTTGCAGACGTGGAGCGGAGCACCCGGTGACTGACTCGACCATCATCTATACGCACACTGACGAGGCCCCGGCCCTGGCGACGTATTCCTTCCTGCCGGTGGTCCAGGCGTACGCCTCGCAGGCGGGTGTCGCCGTCCAGACGCGGGACATCTCGCTGGCCGGGCGGATCATCGCCCTGTTCCCGGAGTACCTGACCGAGGACCAGCGCATCCCGGACGCGCTGAGCGAGCTCGGTGAGCTGGCCAAGACGCCCGAGGCCAACATCATCAAGCTGCCGAACATCTCGGCGTCGATCCCGCAGCTCAAGGCCGCGGTCGCCGAGCTCCAGGCCCAGGGCTACGCGCTGCCGGCCTACCCGGACGACCCGAAGACCGACGAGGAGCGGGACATCCAGGCCCGCTACGACAAGGTCAAGGGCTCCGCCGTGAACCCGGTCCTGCGCGAGGGCAACTCCGACCGCCGCGCCCCCGCGTCGGTCAAGAACTACGCGAAGACCCACCCGCACCGCATGGGCGCCTGGTCGTCGGAGTCGAAGACCAACGTCGCGACCATGGGCGAGAACGACTTCCGCTCCACCGAGAAGTCGGTCGTGATCTCCGAGGCCGGCTCCCTGCGGATCGAGCTGGTCGGCGACGACGGCTCCACCAAGGTGCTGCGCGAGTCGGTACCGGTCCTCGCGGGCGAGGTCGTCGACGCCTCCGTCCTGCACGTCGCGCCGCTGCGCGAGTTCCTCACCGCGCAGATCGCCCGGGCCAAGGCCGAGGGCGTGCTGTTCTCCGTGCACCTCAAGGCCACGATGATGAAGGTCTCCGACCCGATCATCTTCGGTCACGTGGTGCGCGCCTTCTTCCCGAAGACCTTCGCGCAGTACGGCCGGACGCTCGCCGCGGCCGGGCTGACCCCGAACGACGGTCTCGGCGGCATCTACAAGGGCCTCGAGTCCCTGCCGGAGGGCGCCGAGATCAAGGCCTCCTTCGACGCCGAGCTCGCCGAGGGCCCGGAGCTGGCCATGGTCGACTCCGACAAGGGCATCACCAACCTGCACGTGCCGTCCGACGTGATCGTCGACGCCTCGATGCCGGCCATGATCCGCACCTCCGGCCACATGTGGGGCCCGGACGGCCAGGAGGCCGACACCCTCGCGGTGCTGCCGGACTCCTCGTACTCCGGCGTCTACCAGGCCGTGCTCGACGACTGCCGCGCCAACGGCGCCTACGACCCGTCGACCATGGGCTCCGTCCCGAACGTCGGCCTCATGGCGCAGAAGGCCGAGGAGTACGGCAGCCACGACAAGACCTTCGAGATCCCGACCACCGGCACGGTCCGCCTCGTCGACCGGGCCGGCGACGTGGTGATCGAGCAGACGGTCTCCGCCGGCGACATCTTCCGCGCCTGCCAGACCAAGGACGCGCCGATCAAGGACTGGGTGAAGCTGGCCGTCACCCGCGCCCGCGCCACCGGCGACCCGGCCGTCTTCTGGCTGGACGCGACCCGCGCCCACGACGCGAACCTGATCGCCAAGGTCGAGGCGTACCTGCCGGAGCACGACACCGAGGGCCTGGACATCCGTGTCCTCGCGCCGGTCGAGGCCACCAAGCTGTCGGTGGAGCGCATCCGCCGCGGCGAGAACACCATCTCGGTGACCGGCAACGTCCTGCGTGACTACCTGACGGACCTGTTCCCGATCCTGGAGCTGGGCACCAGCGCCAAGATGCTGTCGGTCGTCCCGCTGATGGCGGGCGGCGGTCTGTTCGAGACGGGCGCCGGCGGCTCCGCGCCGAAGCACGTCCAGCAGCTGGTCAAGGAGAACTACCTGCGCTGGGACTCGCTGGGCGAGTTCTTCGCGCTCGTGCCCTCCCTCGAGCAGTACGCCGACTTCACCGGCAACACCCGCGCCAAGATCCTGGCCGACACGCTCGACCGCGCCACGGCGACCTTCCTGAACGAGGACAAGTCCCCGACCCGTCGCGTCGGCGGCATCGACAACCGCGGCAGCCACTTCTTCCTGTCCCTGTACTGGGCGCAGGAGCTGGCCGCGCAGACCGACGACGCGGACCTGGCGAAGGCCTTCGCCCCGCTCGCCGAGACCCTCGCGGCGAACGAGCAGACCATCGTCGACGAGCTGAACGCCGTCCAGGGCAAGCCCGCCGACATCGGCGGCTACTACCAGCCCGACCCGGCGAAGGCGGCGGCGTTCATGCGCCCGTCGACCACCTGGAACGAGGCTCTGGCGTCCCTGAGCTGACGCCCCGCAGCACCCGCCTCCGCCCCGACCGGGCCTTCCCGGCCGGGGCGGACGTGCGTCCGACGCCGCCCCCGGACCGTGCCCCGGCGCGCCGGTCCCGCCCCGCGACCGCGCCCCCTCCCCGGCGGCCGTACGGATCGCTCCGAGGTGCCGGTATGGCATCTTGATCACTCGCCATGCCGTCGACAACGTCCGGAGCAGCCTCGTGACCCCTGCCGCACCGTCCTTCTCCCTCCTCCCCGGCGCCGCCGGCTCGCCGGTGATCCTTCATGTGCCGCACTCGGCGCGGGAGATACCGGCCGGGGTGCGGGCGGGCATCGTGCTGGACGACGGGGCGCTGGAGCGGGAGCTGGACCACATCACCGACTCG
The DNA here is from genome assembly GCF_040295245.1 of Streptomyces sp. NPDC002884. Taxonomy (NCBI): domain Bacteria; kingdom Bacillati; phylum Actinomycetota; class Actinomycetes; order Kitasatosporales; family Streptomycetaceae; genus Streptomyces; species Streptomyces sp. NPDC002884. The sequence continues at coordinate 514,225 of NZ_JBEOVB010000003.1, forward strand.
CACACCGCGGAGATCGCCGAGGCGGCGGCGCGGCTGGCGTCGGTGACGCCCTGGCGGTTCGTGAACCGGCTGTCGCGGCTGGTCGTCGATCCGGAGCGGTTCCCGGACGAGCGCGAGGAGATGCTGGCCGTCGGCATGGGGGCCGTGTACACGCGGACCACGCACCGCGAGGTGCTGCGACCGCGGGAGACCGATCCCGAGCCGCTCGTCGCCCGCTACTTCCGGCCGTACGCTCGGGCGATGACCGACGCCGTCGCCGAGCGGCTGGCGGCCGTCGGACGGGCCGTGGTCGTCGATGTGCACTCCTACCCCACCGAGCCGCTGCCCTACGAGCTGCACAGTGAGGGGCCGCGGCCGCCGGTCTGCCTGGGCACCGACGCCTTCCACACCCCGCCCGAGCTGCTCGCCGCCGCGCGGAAGGCGTTCGGGGAGGCGGCGGGGGAGATCGGGCTCGACAGCCCGTTCGCCGGGGCCTATGTGCCCCTGGAGCACTACGGGAAGGAGCCGCGGGTGAGCGCGCTCATGGTCGAGGTCCGGCGGGACACGTACATGACCGAGCCGGGCGGACCGGCCGGGGCGGGACTCACCCGGCTCGCCTCGGCGCTCGCGACCCTCGTGGACACCGTCACCGCCTGACCTCCGGCCCGCACACCCGTACCGGGCGGACGGGCGGATCCCGGAGACGGCGGACGGCACAGCCACGGACACCGGCAGTGGACATCGGCCGTGGCGACCGGCCGTGGCGACCGGCCGTGGACATCGGCAGTGAAGACCGGCGGTGGAGACCGCCGTGCCGCCCTGCCGGGCCCCGAGGCGGATGGGCACACCGGTGGACGAGCATCGGCCGACTGCCGGGCCGGGCCACCGTGGAAACCGCCGCTCAGGCCTGCCGAGACCCGCGCCGCAGGTGGACGCGTCGCCGGCAGGCGGCCGGGCCGACCGGCACAGGAGAGCGCCGCTCAGACCCGTCGGGACCCGCGCCGCAGGTGGACGCGTCGCCGGTGGACGCGCCGGCGGTGGACGCGTCGCCGGTGGGCACGTCGGCGGTGGGCACGTCGGCGGGCTGCTGCCGGGGCTGTGGCCCACGGTCGCGGCCCGGCAGGCCGCCTCGCGGCGGAAGGCCGTTGCCCGGGCGGGCGTAGAGCCCGCCCGTCGGCTTCGGGCTCAGGCGCGCAGCCACTCCGTCACGACCACCTCCGCGCCGGTCCGCAGCCGCAGGGCGAACGGGCCGCCCGGAGGTGTGTCGCAGGCGAAGCGGCCCATGTCGTCGGCGGTGAGCGAGGCGCCCGCCCGGGGGCCGTGCAGGACCTCGATCGAGGCCGACTGGGGCGGCAGCAGCTGACCCATCAGCCCCTCGTCGGTCACCTCGACGTCGACCGTCAGCGCACCCGTGTGGAAGGTCAGCATCCGTGGCACGTCCACCGCGCCCCGCACCGGGATGGCGTCGACCAGCGAGTCGAAGGTCAGCTCGGCGATCCGCGCGTCCAGGTCGTGCAGCGCGTAGGCCTCGATGGCGGCCCGCCGCAGCTCGGCGGGAACCGGGTCCAGGATGGCGGCGGCCTGGCGGAGTTCCTCCTCCAGCCGGTCGTGGTCGAACTCCTCGTCGACGAAGGGGACTTCGCCGAAGATGTCGTCCTGTTCGTCGTCGTTCATACCGTTCATGCCGTTCACAGGGCTCCCCGTGCGTCGAGTCGGGCGCGCAGGCGGCGCAGACATCGCTGGCGCATCGGTCCGATGCTGCCGACTGCGATGCCCAGGGCGGCCGACACCTCCTGATAACTGGGCGGCGGCGAGGCGATCAGGACCCGCAGCAGCTGCCGGCAGCGCTCGCCGAGCGCCTCGAACTCCTGCCACAGGAACCGCACCCGCTCGCTCTGCGCGGCCGCCTCCTCCGAGTCGAGGACCGACTGCTCGGGAGTCAGCTCCTCGCTGGCCCGGTCGAGCAGCAGGGGATCGTCGGTCGGGGTCAGCCGCCTTAAACTCTTGATCACTTTCAGGCACTCGTTGCGCGCGGTGCTCGCGAGCCACGCACCGGCCTTGTGCGGCTCGCGGATCCGCCCGAGATGCTGGGCGAAGCGGAACCACACGGTCTGGTACACCTCGTGCCCGTCGGCGTCGGAGAGCCGATGCGCGCGTACGACCGACCACACCAACGGGCTCAGCCCGTCCACCAGCGCCTTCCAGGCCGCCGTGTCACCGTCGACGGCGGACTGGACGAGCGCGCCGACATCAGTACGGTCCACGGCCCCACCCCTCGTGTACGGCCTGTCATCGTACGCCGTGGCGGGGCCCCTCTCGGACGTCATGCCGCCCTCACGCCGGACCGACCTGGGCCGGTCGCCAGGTGGGCGGAAGCAGTGCCGGTACGTGCGCGCCCCGCACCTCCGCGAACTCGGAACCGGTGTCGAGGAGCCGGCGGGCGGCGGCCCGTGGATCGGTCAGCCGGTGTGCGGTCATGTGGGCCGCGACCAGCCCGGCCACCAGGGGGGTCGCGAAGGACGTGCCGCTCCAGGACGCCAGTCCCTCGAACATCACCTGGTCCGGCTTGCCCGGGGTGACCTGCTGCGCCTCGCTCAACACGCCGGTGTGGCGCGGGGATCGGCAGGTGCAGGAGTAGGTGAAGCCGTAGCGGCAGGCCTCGTAGGTGGAGTGCTGGTAGACGTACGGGACGGGGGTGTCGAACCCGCTGAGGGGGCCGGTGAGGCGCTCGCCGGGGGCGTAGACCTTCACCCAGGGGCCGTGGTTGCTGAAGCAGGCGCCGAACTCGCCGTCGCCGCGCAGCGCGCCCACCGACAGCACCGCGTCGGCGTAGTCGGGCAGCGCGGCGTAGGCGGCGGGCCAGAACGGCGCGGCGCTGCCGTTGTTGCCGGCGGCCGCGACCAACAGGGTGTCCCGGGACCGGAGTTCCTCCATGAAGGCGGCCACCCCGAGCAGGCCGTCGACCCGGCCGTTGGAGGTGCCCGCGGAGAGGCTGAGGATGTCGGGCCAGCCGTCCTCGACGGCGTCGAAGAGCCGCTCGCCGAACTCGGACTCCAGGATCGCGCCGGCGTCGTTGAGGGTGCCCCGTACGGTGACGTCGGTGTGCGGCGCGACGGCCGCGACGAGCCCGGCGATGAACGTGCCGTGGCCGACGTACTGCTGGAGGATCCCGTCCTCGTCGGTCTCCCTGACCTGGGCGTCGCCCTCGGTGCGGGCCAGCAGCGGGTAGGAGCGGTAGTCGTGGGTCAGGCCGGTGTCCACGACGAGCACGCCGACGGCGTCCGCGCCCTCTTCCCCCGCCGCGGCGCCGGCGGCCGGTGCCGCGGAGGGGTTGGGCGTGGCGCTGCGCGGGGCGGGCACCGGTTCGTCGCCGGGGCAGGCGTTGACGGCGATCGACACCAGGTGGTTGCGGCTGACCAGGCGGCGGCCCGCGCGGCCCTCCGTCTCCCGCAGCGCGCGCAGGGCCCCCGCGACGGTGCGGTCGGTGCCGAGGCCGCCCTCGCCGGCGTCGCCGACCCGGATGCGGGTGATGCCCGAGCGGTTGGTCTCCGGGCCCGCCCGGCGCACATGGTCCGGGACCAGGCCCTCGGTCGCGGTGAAGTGCGAGCGGACGGCGTCCTCGACGACCCGGGCCTCCTCGCCGTCGCGTGCGAGGACGACGCCCTTCTCGTAGATGAACTCGGCGGAGTCGTCCGGTCCCATCGCCAACGGGACGTCGGGCAGCGAGCGTTGGATGTGGTCGAACTGCTCGTGGAATCGCTGTGGTGCCATGGCGTGTCCTCCCCCTACAGCCGGTGGTCGACAGCAAGACCCGCCGGACGGCCGTCTGATACAGGTGGTGCGACGGCAGATGGGGGTGGTGCGGTTGCGGCCGCGCGCCCCCTCACGGTGCCGAGTCCGTTGACGCGACGTCCAATTGTTACTGGTGGATACGGTGCCGAACCGGTGTGGCGTGCAGGCCGGAGCACTACCATCCGTGGAGTGACAGCGGGAAACGACTCGGTTCTCGAACTGCTGCCGATGGTGTTCGCCGCCCCGGGCGACGCGTTGTCGCGGGCGCGAGGAGTGCTCGGCACCGACCCGACGCCGTTGCACGCCTCGGTCGCCCACCAGGTGATCGGCATCTGGCAGCGGGACTGGGGCGACATGCGTCTCGCCCTCGACCATCTGCGGCGCGCCCGGGACCTCGCGGCGCGCGCGGACTCGGCCGAGCGGGAGGCGGACGTCCTCGGCACGCTCGGCGTGGCGCTGGTGCACGCGGGCCGCACCCGGCAGGGGCTCGCCGCCTTCGAGCGGGGGGTCGAGCGCGGGACCGGGCACACCCGCGCGCGGGTGATGTACCGGCGGGCCTACTCCTTGTGGGTCCTCGGCCATCATCGCGAGGCACTGGAGGACGTACGCCGGACGATCCCCGTGCTGCGTCAGGCCGACGACGTCATCTGGACGGCGCGCGCCCTCACCCTGCGCGCCACCGTGCACCTGGCGCTCGGGGCGGTGGACCGGGCGGAGGCGGACTTCACGGCGGCCGAGGCGCTGTGGGACACCACCGGCCAGGAGCACGACAAGGCGGACGCGGTGGAGAGCCGGGGGCTGGCCGCCTTCCGTTCCGGCGACGTGCCGGCCGCGCTGCGGCTCCTCGACGAGGCGGAGGAGCGGTACGCCAAGCTCGGCACGCCGACGTTCATGCTCAACATCCGGCGCTGCGAGGTCCTGATGGCCGCCGGACTCGCGCCGGAGGCGCTCGCCGAGGCGGACGCGGCGATCGGGGTCCTGGACCGTATCGGAGGCCAGTCCACCCGCAAGGCGGAGCTGCTGCTGACAGCCGCGAGGGCGGCGCGGCTGGCGGGCGATCCGGGGACGGCGATCGCGCGCGCGGCGGTGGCCGAGCGGCTCTTCGCGGGCCAGCGGCGCACCTGGTGGGAGACGCACGCCCGGCTGGTGCTGATCGAGGCCCGGGTGGCCACCGGACGCGGCTCGGGGCGGCTGGTCGCGGACGCCGCGAGGCTCGCCGAACGGCTGGCCGCCTTCCAGGCGCCGGCCTCACCGGAGGCCTGGCTGCTCGCGGGCCGGATCGCACTGGACCTGAACTGGACCACGGACGCCGAACGGTATCTCCAGATCGCGGCCCGCAGCCGGCGCAGCGGGCCGCCGCTGGCCCGGATGACGGGCTGGGCGGCCCAGGCGCTGTGGGCGCGGGCCACCGGCTCGGACCGTGGCGTGCTGGAGGCCTGCCGCCGCGGGCTCGACGTCCTCGACGACCACCGGACGACGCTGGGCGCCTCGGAGCTGCGGGCCCGGGCCACCGCGCAGGGCGCCGAACTCGCCGCGCTGGCCCAGGAGGTCAGTCTGGAGCGGGGCGGGCCACGGCAGCTGCTGGTGTGGAGCGAGCGGTGGCGGGCCACGGCGCTGTCGACGCCGCCCACCCGGCCGCCGGCCGACCCGGCGCTGCTGAGCGGGATGACCGCCTTCCGGGTGATCGCCGCCCGCGCGGAGGCCGCCCGGATGGACGGCCGGCCGGTGCCGACGCTGGAGCGTGAACAGCGGCGTCTGGAGCGGGAGATCCGTTCCCGGACCCTGCACATCCGCGGCGTCACGCCCTGGGGCGGCGACCGGTTCGGCGGCGACCGGTTCGACGCGGGCCGGCTGCTGGAGCGGCTCGGGGAGGGACGGCTGGTCGAACTGGCCGTTCTGGACGGGCGGGTTCAGGTGCTGCTGTGCGGGGGCGGGCGGGTGCGCCGGTTCGCGGGCGGGCTGCTGGCCGAGGCGGAGCGGGAGGCCGAACACGTACAGGCCGGGCTGCGGCGGCTGGCCCACCCCGGCGCGGAGGGCCGGCTGCCGGTGGTGGAGGCGGCGGGACGAAAGCTGGAGGAACTGCTGCTCGGCGAGGCGGCGCGGCACCTGGGCCCGGGTCCGCTGGTGGTGGTGCCGCCGGCCCGGCTGCACCGGGTGCCGTGGGCGCTGCTGCCGTCGCTGCGGGAGCGCGTGGTCAGTGTGTCGCCGTCGGCCAGCGGCTGGCTGCGCGCGCGGGGGACCGAACCGCCCCCGGGCGGCCGGCAGGTCCTGGTACGGGGTCCGGGGCTGGCGACCGGCGGAGCGGAGGTGCCGGAGGTCGCCGGGCGGTACGGCAGGCCGATCGTGCTGGAGCAGGACGACGCCCATGTGGCGCGCGTGCTGCAGGAGTTGGACGGTGCCGCGCTCGCGCACATCGCCGCGCACGGCACGTTCCGCGGCGACAGTCCGATGTTCTCGTCGCTGCGGATGGCGGACGGACCGCTGATCGTCCACGACTTCGAGCGGCTCGCCCGCAGCCCGTACCGGATCATCCTCTCCAGCTGCGACACCGCCCGGCTCGCCTCGGTCGGCGCGGACGAACTCCTGGGCCTGGTGACGGCGTTGCTGCCGCTGGGCACGGCGGGTGTGCTGGCGAGCAGCGCTCCCGTCAACGACGCGGCGGTCGTCCCGCTGATGCTGGCTCTGCACAAGGGCGTCAGCGCGGGACTCTCGCTGGCCGAGGCGCTGCGGGACGCGCGCGCCGCGCTGCCGGACGACGCGCTGCACCAGGCGACGGGCTGGGCGTTCACGGCGTTCGGCGCGGCGTGAGACGGCTCCGGGCCCGGCCTGTTCAGGCAGGCTGGTCCACCAGCCACGGGAGGGCGCCGCGGTCGCCGGCGCCGAGCCGGGTGTAGGCGCCGTAGAGGTGGTTGCCGACGGTCCGGACGGACAGGGTGAGGCGTTCGGCGATCTGCCGGTTGCTGAGGCCGGCCGCGGCGAGGGTGACGATCTGCCGTTGCCGGGCGGTGAGTTCGCCCAGGACCAGGCCGGACAGGGCCGGGGTACGGGCGCCCTGGCAGCGCCGGGCCAGGGCGACGGCACGCGTACGGGCGGTGCGGGCCGCGCCGGCGTCCCGGTGGACGCGTACCGCCTGCGCGTACGCCTCGGCCGCGAAGAGCAGGAATCCGCGCTCCTCCAGTTCGGCGGCCGCCAGGTCCAGCGCGGGTCCGTCGCCCCCGGCGAGCGCGCGGGCGTGCCGGGCGAAGGAGCCGTCCGGGGGGAGGAACCGGACGGCGTGCCGGGGAGCGCCGAGGCGTACGGCGTCGTAGGCGGTGTAGGCGTCGGGGGCCGGGTGGTCGGGGGCCGGGCCGGGGGCGTCGGCCGCGCGGGGGGTGTTGCCCGTGCGGGAGTCGTCGGCGGTGCGTGCGGAGCTCGCTTCCGGCGGGGCCGGGGTCGCCCGGGTGTCGCGGATGCCGGTACCGGCGCCGTCGGCGGGGGCGGCAGCCGCGCCGGGGGGCGGGGCGGTGTGTGCGAGGTTCTTCACGGCCGTGTCGAGGTCTCCGCGGGCGGCCGCCGGCCATGCCGCTGTGCCGGGGTGTTCGGCGAGGAGGTCGATCGGCGGGCCCGTCTCGCCCGACTGGACGGCGGCCAGGGCGAGTTCGGTGCGACAGTCGTGGTCCTGCGGGGTGGTGGCCAGGCCCTCGCGCGCCCAGGCCGCCGCCTCGCGCAGTTCTCCCCGCAGCCGTGAGAACCGCGCGCGGACGGCGGCGTACCGCGCCGATACCGGTTCCCCCTCCGCGACGAGCCACTCCCCCACGGGCGTGGGCGTCGTGCGGACGTCGGCCCGCCCGATGCGGCGGGTCAGCTCGGCCGCCTCGGTGTCGAGGGCGGACGCGGTGGACCGTCGTCGGCCGGTGAGCCGTCTCGCGCGCAGCCGGCCGGTCTCGGCGCGCAGCACCGGGCCGTGCAGGGGGTGGGCCAGGCGGACGGTCTCGTCGTCGTCGACGTCGAGGAGGCCGTCCGCCTCCAGACGTTCGAGGATCCGCAGGTCCAGGGAGTCCGCCGCCAGCGGCAGCGGTTCGGCGAAGGCGAGCCGGTCGAGGATCTCGCGTTCGTCGGGGCAGGTGCGGCCGAGCACGGCGGCGGCGCGTTCCCGCAGGGCCGGGGTCACCGGGATCGGGCCGCGCCAGGTCCGCTCGTCGGTGTCCTCGTCCCTGGCCGGCAGGCTCCGCTCGCGCAGCGCGTCCAGCAGGTCGCGCAGGAGGCGCAGGTCGCCCCCGCACAGCCGGTACAGGCGATTGGCGGCAAGGGGCTCCAGGGGGCCGTCGGCGCCGGCGTCGAGGAGCGGGGCGGTGTCCTCGCGGGGCAGTGGCTCCAGGGCGAGGCGGGGCAGCAGTTCGCCGGTCCACAGCCGGCAGACGGCGCCGGGCGGGCGGGCCCCGTCGGTGACGAGGACGAGCAGCCGGGTGCGGCCCTGGACGGCCAGCTGGTGGAGCAGGGCGGCGGAGGCGTCGTCCAGCAGATGCGCGTCGTCGACCAGCAGTTGCCGTACCCCGGAGAGGAGTTGGACCGCCCTGTGCAGGGTGACCGTCTCGGGGAGCAGATGGGCGAAGGCGGAGAACGGCAGGTCGCGCGTCCCGGGGGTGCCCGCCACCCGGGCGCAGTCGGTGCCGCGCACCGCCTCCATGGCCAGCCGGGTGCGGCCGCAGCCCGCCGGTCCGGTGATCACCATCCCGGGCCGGCCCACCGCCAAGGAGCGGCGGACCAGCTCCAGTTCCTCGTCGCGGCCCGTGAACGGCCACGGCAGTCGCAGGGTCCCGGCGTGCGGTCCGATCGTCGTCACACCTAGGAGAGTCGGCATACTCACGCCTGATACAGGGCGACTTGAGTAGCCCCCGACTCAGGCCGGGCGGCGGTCCGCACGGCAACCTGGAACCCATGACCGCCCGTTACTGCTCGCTCGCCCAGCAGTCGGTCCCCGCGTTCGCGCCGGGGCTGGCCGCCGAGCGGCTCGGCGCGCTGATGAGCGGGCGGCGGATGTGGGTCAACGGCACGGTGCTGCACTACTGCTTCCTCGACGGCGAGAGCGACGGGTCGGTCATCGCCCTGCCGGGCTCCGGGGGGACCCGCTGGGTGTCGTGGGTCGGCGGCGAGAACCAGCGGGAGGTCGTGCGGGACTGCTTCCGCGAGTGGCGGGAGCTGGGCATCGGGGTGTCCTTCGCCGAGGTCGCCGACCGCTCGGAGGCGGAGCTGCGCATCGGGTTCCAGCCGGGTGACGGCTCCTGGTCGGCGGTGGGCCGGGACGCGCTGTCGGCCGGTCTCAACGAGCGCACCATGAACTTCGGCTGGGACCTGACCGCGCCCGGGGAGCGCGCGACGGCCCTGCACGAGATCGGACACGCGCTCGGCATGCAGCACGAACACCAGAGCCCGTTCGCCGGTCTGCACTGGGACGACGAGGCCGTGTACGCCGATCTGGCGGGCCCGCCCAACCACTGGAGCCGGGAGCGGACCTGGTTCAACATCCTGCGCAAGCTGGATCCGGCCGAGGTGAACGGGTCGGTGTGGGACTCGCAGTCCGTCATGGAGTACCCCTTCTCGGCGGGGCTGATCCTGGAGCCGGAGCAGTTCCGCGGGGGTGTGCGTCCGGCCGGCGGGCTGTCGCCGCTGGACAAGGAGTTCGTCCTCGGCTGGTATCCGCCGCCCGACGCGGCACGGCCGCCCGCGCTGGTGCCGTTCCGTTCGGCGCCGCTGTCGCTGGGTCCGGGCGAGCAGGTCGACTTCACCGTCGAGCCGCGCGAGACCCGCGAGTACACCTTCGCCACCTTCGGGGAGAGCGACTCCATGGTCGTGGTCTTCGAGGAGCGGGACGGCGAGCCCCGGTTCCTCGCGGGGCACGACGACGGAGGCGCTCCGCACAACGCCACGATCAGGGTCCGGCTCGTCCGGGACCGCCGCTACTTCGTCCGCGTACGCCTGTACTCCGGCTGGGGTTCGGGCGAGACGGCGGTCATGTGCTGGTGAGCCGGCAGGCCGCCCAGAGACCACAGTCCGGCGCCGGGGGAAGCGCCGGGGACGCGTCGCCTTCGGGGGAGGGGGACGCGTCCCCGGCCACACCGGGCCCGCCGTCGGCGGGCGGGTCCGCCCGGCGTGTTTCCATCGTGCGAACAGGCCGGCCGGGACGGCGACAGGAGCGTCCGGCCGGTGTGAGCATGACGGCATGCTTCCGGGAGATGATCGCGCGGCCCGGCGGGTACTGACGGTCTGTCTGGCAGCCGGGGCGACGACCCTGCTGGACCAGTCGGTCCTCAACATCGCCGTTCCCGCGCTGCGCCAGTCACTGTCCGCCGGCGCCACCGACGTGCAGTGGATCGTCTCCGGCTACTCGCTGGCCTTCGGGCTCGCCCTCATACCGGGCGGCAGCCTGGGTGACGTACGCGGTCGCAAACACCTGTTCCTGATCGGCCTTTCGACGTTCGTACTGTGCGGCCTGGTCGCCGCCACCGGCACCCACCCGGCCACGGTGGTGGTGGCCCGGCTGGTGCAGGGGGCGGGCGCCGGACTGGTCAACTCCCAGGTGATCGGCACCCTCCAGGACGTCTTCCACGGCCTGGACCGGGCCCGCGCCCTCGGCCTGTACGCGGTCACCGGCGGGGTCGCGGCGGCGCTGGGTCCGGCGCTCGGCGGGGCGCTGGTCGCGCTGTGCGGTCCCGGGACGGGCTGGCGGCTGTGTCTGCTGCTGAGCGCGCCGTGCGGAGCGGTCACCCTGTGGCTGGCGGCACGCCGGCTGCCGCCGCCCCGGCGGGTCGCGGCGCCCGGCCGTCTCGACCTGTGGGGACTGGTGTGCGTGGCCGCGCTGACCCTGTCCCTGATGCTGCCGTTCATCACGACGCCGGACAGCGGCGGCGCGGCCGTGCTGTGGGGGGCGGCGGCGCTGCTCGCGGCGGGCGCGCTGGTGCTGGGCCAGTGGTGGCGGGTCCGGCGGGGGCGGGTGCCGCTGGTGCACCCTTCGCTGGTCCGTTCGGCGCCGTACACGCTGGGCACGTTGGTGGCGATGGCGAACTTCGGCTCGTCCCTGGCGGCCGGGCTGGTGCTGACCCTGTTCCTGCAGAGCGGGCTCGGTCTCTCGGCGCTCACCACGGCGGCCGTGACACTCCCGTCGGCGGTCGCGATGGGGGTGTCGTCGGCGGTGGCCTGGCGGGTGGTGCGGCGGATCGGCGCCCATGCCGTCACCCTCGGTCTTGCGGTGGGCGTCCTCGCCCTGCTGGGCGGCGCGCTGGCGGCGATGACGCTGCCGCTCGGCGCGCTGCCGCTCGTACTGGCGGCGGTCCAGGTGGCCTCGGGGGCCGCGGCCGGTCTGACCGTCTCCCCCAACCAGGCGCGCGTCCTCCAGCACGCCCCGGCCGAGGCGGCCGGGGTGGCGGGCGGCATCCTCCAGATGACCCAGCGGATCGCGGCGGCCGTGTGCCTCAGCGCGGTCTCCGGGATCTACCTGCGGGGTTCGGCCGGCGCGGAGGGCGCGCCGAGGACGGCGTTCGCACTCGCGTCGGTCGTCTGCGCTGGCCTGCTGGCGGCGGCCCTGCCGGTGAGTGCGGCGCTGCAGCGCGTTCCGTCCGGCGCGGGGCGGGTGCGGGGCCGGGCGGGGGCCGCGGACCGTACGTCGAGCGGGGCGCCGTAGGCCGTCGGCGGGTCAGTCGCCCTGTCCCGGACGTGTCCGCGACACGCCGCCCGGCTCCAGCGGTCGCGCCGGATCCTTCGACCACTCCTCCAGGGAACCGTCGTAGAGGGACACGTCCTCGCGCCCCAGCAGGGTGAGGGCGAGGGCCACCCCGGCGGCCGAGATGCCACCGCCGCAGTACAGGACGACCGGCGTGTCGATGGTGTCGAGAACGGCGCCGACGCGCGCGGCGAGGTCGGCCGCGGGCAGCAGGCGCCCCTCGGCGTCCAGGAGTTCGCGACCGGGAAGACTGCGGCTCCCGGGGATGTGTCCGCGTCGGCTGTACCGGGTGGGGACCGATCCGTCGAAGCCGCCCGCGGGCAGCGCGCAGACCAGCGTGCCGGGCCGCTCGCCCCGGCTGATGGCCCCCACTTCGTGGACATCCGTCCACACTCCGGGACGCGGGACGGGGGTCACGGGGGTCACCTCGGGAGCCGGCACCGTGTCCTCGCCGGACGCGAGCGGCCGGCCCGCCGACTCCCAGGCCGCCAGGCCGCCGTCGAGCACGGCCGCCGGCACGGAGACCGCCCGCAGCATCCACCACAGCCGGGCCGCCCAGATCCCGCCCCCGGTGTCGTACACGACCACCGCGCTCCCCTCCCCCACGCCGAGTCGGGCGAGCGCGTCGGCCAGGGCCTCCGGGCCCGGCACCGCGAAGTGGTAGGGCGCGTCCGGGTCGGCGAGGTCCCCCGTCAGGTCGGCGTACCGGGAGCCGGGGAGGTGTCGTCGGACCCATCCCTCGCGGCCGCTCGCACAGCGGTGGTCGCCGTCGTGCCGGGGCGACGGGAGCAGCACCGTGGCGTCGAGGACGACCAGCCCGGGGTCGTCGAGCCGGGCGGCCAGCCAGGTGTCGTCGACGAGGGGGCCGGGCAGCGGGGAGGTGGTCATGGCGGCCGATGGTACGCCCGTGAGCTGGGCGTCTTACCCACTGATCATGGCCGTCTCACATATCGGATCAAGGTTGCGCGAGGACCGTCGGCTGCCGTTATGGTTTCGGCCATCTACGCGGGAGCCCCTCCCCGGACGGGCTGAGAGGGCGTCTGGGATCCGTTCGTCGAACGCGGTCCCCATGGGGACGCCGACCGCACGAAACGCGCCCCGGCGCCCCGCGTAGGAGTTCACGTGTCCGCAGCAGTAGAGCCGAAGCCTCCGGTGGCCTCCACCCCGGCGGGCAGCTCCTGTTGTTGTCGCACGTGCAGCTGCCGCGCATGCCGCTGTCACCGGTCCGTCTGACCGCGCACCGCCCCGCACACCGCGCTCTCCCTCCCCCCCCCCGCCACTCTTCCGCGTTCTCGCGCGCCGCCTTCGGAGTTCCCTCATGCCGCACATCCGGGTCATGCTCGACTATTTCCATCCCTGGCCCAATTCCTCCGGTTTCTATGTGGCCCGTGCCCACCGCTGGTTCGCGCAGGCCGGGCTGGACGTGGAACTCGTGGTCCAGGATCCGGGACGCGGCGACACCCTGGAGTACCTGGCCCGCGGCGAGGTGGACTTCGGCGTCTTCCCGCCCAACCGGCTGCTGGCCAGACGGGCCGCGCACGGCCAGCCGCTGATCGCCGTGGCCGCCGTCAACCACCGGGGTCTGGAGGCGATCCAGACCACCGCGTCCAGCGGCATCACCCGCCCCCGTGAGCTCGCGGGTCGTCGCGTCGCCCTCAATCCGACCCCGCGCGGGCTGGCCATGGTCCGTCATCTGGTGGCGGCCGACGGCGGCGACCCGGACGCGGTGCTCATGATCGACGCGGGCACACGCGAGCTGACCGTAGACGACATCGCGGCGGGCGAGGCCGACGCCACCTTCGGCACCTACTGGTCCTGGGACGCGCTGCGCGGCGACCTCCCCGAGGAGCAGCGCGTGACCTGGCCGGTCGACGAGATCGGCGCACCCCGCTACCACAGCTACCTGCTGGGCACGAACGAGCGCCTGCTCGCCGAACAGCCGTCTCTCGTACGGGACTTCCTCGCCGTCACGGCCCGGGGCTACGCGGCCGCGGCGCAGGACACCGAGCGGACGCTGGAGCTGCTCGAAGGGGTCATTCCCTACTTCCCCCGCCCCTTGATAGCCCGTTCCCTCGCCCTGGTCGCACCCACCTGGACGGACCCGGAGGGCCGTTGGGGAGTGATCGATCCGACGCGCACGGGTCCGTACGCGCACTGGCTCGCGGAGCACGGCGCCCTCGCGCACGACCGGGACTGGGACCGCTCCTTCACCAACGCGCTGCTGCCGGCCGTGACCGCATGAGTGTCCTGTCCTGCCAGGCGCGGGGGCTGACCCGGCGGCTGGCCGTCGACTTCAAGCGGGTGGACAGCGCGCTGTGTCGCCGGGCGTGACCGCGCCGACGCCGCCCCGACCCCCCTCGCCCCCGAAGGAACCCTCATGCACCGCCGTACCGCCCTGTCCGTCCTCGCCGCGTCGGCCGTCCTCGCCGCCACCGGCTGCTCGGCGGACCCCTCGGCCGACGCCGCCGCCAAGGACGGCACCACGACCGTCACCCTCGCCCTGGACTGGACCCCGAACACCAACCACACCGGGATCTACGTCGCCCAGCAGAAGGGCTGGTTCAAGGCCGCCGGCATCGACCTGAAGATCGTGCCCTACGGTTCGACCGCGCCCGAGACGCTGATCGCGAGCCACAAGGCCGACTTCGGCGTCTCGTACCAGGAGGGCGTCACCACGGCGCGCGCCGCCGGGCAGGACATCACCTCCGTCTACGCCGTCACCCAGAAGACGAACGTCACCATCGCGGTGCGCGCCGGCCGTACGGACATCACGTCCCCGAAGGACCTGGACGGCGAGACGTACGCCGGTTTCGGCGCGCCCTACGAGAAGCCGCTCCTGCAGAAGGTGATCCAGAACGCGGGCGGCAAGGGGGACTTCAAGCAGGTCACCCTCAGCACCTCGGCGTACGCGGCGCTCTACGCGGGCAAGGCCGACTTCGCGATGCCGATGCCGACCTGGGAGGGGCTGGAGGCGGAACTGAGCGGCAAGCCGCTGAAGAACTTCCAGTTGTCCGACTACGGCTTCCCGGCGATCTACTCGACGCTCCTCGCGTCCTCCGACCGGTTCCTGAAGAAGAACCCGGCGGTCGCGAAGAAGTTCCTGGCCGCCGTCGACAAGGGGTACAGGTACGCGGCCGACCACCCCGACCAGGCCGCGGACCTGCTCGTCGACGCCAACAAGAGCGTGCTCACCAACACCGAACTCGTGCGCAAGAGCGAGGAGTTGCTCGCCAAGGAGTACTACAGGGCCGCCGACGGCACGATCGGCACCCAGAGCGAGGAGCGCTGGCAGGCCTTCGCCGACTTCGAGTACCGGGCGGGGCTGCTGAGCGACGCGAACGGCCGCAGGCTGACCGAGGCCCCGGACGCCGGGTCGTTCTTCACCAACGCCTACCTGCCGGCCTCGAAGGACGCCGGGAGCGCCAAGTGAGGTCGCTGCTGCGGTCGTTGTGGCCGCCGTTGCTGGTGCTGGCCGTCGTGGTCGGCGGCTGGCAGCTGTACGTGACCGGCGCGGACGTCGATCCGACGATGCTGCCGTCGCCGGCGCGGGTGCTGGAGCAGGGCTGGGCCAGCCGCGCGGACCTGTGGGCGCAGACCGTGCCCACACTCCAGGAGACCCTGCTCGGCTTCGCGCTCTCGTTCGCGGCGGCGTGGCTGGTCGCCGTCCTCCTGGACTTCTCGGCGGCCGCCCGCCGGGGCCTGTACCCGCTCCTGGTCGCCTCGCAGACCATCCCGATCGTCGCCGTGGCGCCCCTGCTCATCATCTGGTTCGGTTTCGGGCTGCTGCCGAAGATGCTGGTGGTGACGCTGACGACGTTCTTCCCGCTGGCCGCCAACCTGGCCGCCGGGTTCGCCGCGACCGACCGGGAGGCGATGCGGCTGCTGCGCTCGCTGGGCGCGGGCCGGCTGCGGACGTTCCGGCTGGTGCGGGTGCCGAGCGCGATGCCGTACTTCTTCGCCGGGCTGCGGGTGAGCATCACCTACGCCGTCGTCGGCGCGGTGTTCGCGGAGTACGCCGGCGCGGAGGCCGGGCTCGGGATCTACATGCAGGCGCAGAAGAGCGCGTTCCGCACGGACCTGGTGTTCGCGGCGGTGGGCGTGACGGCGGCGCTGAGCATCGCGCTGTTCGGGGCGACCTGCCTCCTGCAGCGGCTGGTACTGCCGTGGGAGCGGGCGCAGCGGGAGGAGAGGTCATGAGCAGTCTGCGTATCGAGGGGGTCGGGAAGTCCTTCGGCTCGCTGGAGGTCCTGCGGGACCTCGAACTGTCGGTGGAGCCGGGCGAGTTCGCGGCCGTGATCGGGCCGAGCGGCAGCGGCAAGAGCACGCTGTTCAACCTCGTCTCGGGGCTCGACCGGCCGACGACCGGACAGGTGCTGGTGGAGGGCGAACCGGCCGGGGTGGAGTCCGGCAAGGTCGCCTACATGCCGCAGAAGGACCTGCTGTTCCCGTGGCGGACCGTGCTGGACAACACCGCGCTCGGCCTGGAGGCGCAGGGCGTGCGCAAGAAGGAGGCCCGGGCGCGGGCCGACGCATTGTTCGCCGACTTCGGCCTCGACGGCTTCCAGAAGGCGTACCCCTCGCAGCTCAGCGGCGGGATGCGGCAGCGGGCCGCGCTGCTGCGCACGGTCGTCCTGGAGCGTCCGGTGCTGCTGCTGGACGAGCCGTTCGGGGCGCTGGACTCGCTGACCCGCACCGAGATGCAGCTGTGGCTGGCGCAGATGTGGGAGCGCCACCGGTGGACGGTGCTGCTGGTCACCCACGACATCCGCGAGGCGGTGCTGCTCGCGGACACCGTGCACGTCCTGTCGCCGCGTCCGGCCGGTGTCGTCGCCCGCGTGGAGGTGCCGCCGGCCCGCTCGCGCGGGGCGGAGGAGTTCACCGCGCCCGGGTTCGCGGCCACCGAGCGCCGGGTCCTGGAGGCGCTGCGCGGCACACCGACGGTGCCGGCGGGGGTGCGTACGGGATGAGTGCGCATCTGGCCCACGGCCTGGGCACCGACCCGGTCGAGCCCGACTGGGCGCCGCTGACCGACGACGAGGTGACGGACGTCGTCGGGGCGGGCGCCCGGGTGGTGTGGCGCAGCCCGCGCCCGCTGTCCGCGGCGGCCGTCGTCGAGCGGGACGGACGGCGGCTGTTCGTGAAGCGGCACCACGTCGGCGTGCGCTCCCCGGAAGGGCTGGCGGAGGAGCACGCCTTCCTGCGGCACCTGCGCGAGCACGGCGCACCGGTGGTGGAGGTGCTGCACTCGGCGGCCCGCGGCACGTGGACGTACGAGGTGCACTCGGCCGGCGCCGGGCAGGACCTGTACCGGGACGCGCTGTCCTGGTCGCCCTTCCGGTCCCGCGCGCACGCCACGGCCGCGGGCGAGGCGCTGGCCCGGCTGCACCTGGCGGCACGGGGGTTCGACGCGCCGCGGCGCCGGGTGCAGCCGCTCGTCGCCTCGTTCACGGTGTTCGCGGCGCAGGATCCCTGGGGCGCGCTGGCACGTTTTCTGGACGAGCGGCCCCAACTGGCCTCGGGAATCCGGCGGTTCCCGTGGCGCGAGGACGTCCGGCGGGTGCTGCTGCCGCTGCACGAACGGCTCGCGCCCCATCTGGCCGGCCTGGAACCCCTGTGGACCCACAACGACTGGCACGCCTCCAACCTGCTGTGGGACGGCGACGGACAGGTCCGCACCGTCCTGGACTTCGGCATGAGCGACCGCACGACGGCCGTGCACGACCTGGCCACGGCGATCGAACGCAACGCCGTGCAGTGGCTCCGGCCCGGCTACCCGGTGCGGGAGGAGGACGTGACCGCGCTCGTCGACGGCTACCGGTCCGTACGACCGCTCACCCCCGCCGAGTCGGCCGCGCTGCCCGAGCTGCTGCCGCTGGTGCACGCCGAGTTCGCGCTGTCCGAGCTGGGCTACTTCCACGGCGTCACCCGGTCCGCGGAGAACGCCCGGCTGGCGTACGAGTACTGCGTGGGGCACGCCGAGTGGTTCGCCGGCGAGGACGGCGGACGCCTGCTGGACGTCGTGGCCGGGGCCGCCGGGGTGGAGCGCGGGGGATCCGCGGCGCGCACCCTGCGGTAGGCGTCGGGTGTGCGCCGTCGGCGCGGCGGCGGCGAGGCCGGCCGCGCCGACGGGCTCACGTACCGGCGGTGCGTGGGAACGCCGGTGGTGGCGGGAACGCGGGTGGTGGATCAGCTCGACGGGGCGGAGTGACCCCTGCGGCGCCACTCCTCGGCGAGGAGTTCGTAGGAGCGGACACGGTCCGTGTGGTCGTGGGTGATGGTGGTGACGAGCAGTTCGTCGGCGCCGGTGGCCTCCTGGAGCTGCTCCAGGTGGTCGGCGACCCGGGCCGGGGAGCCGACGAACTGGGTGTCGATCCGGTCCTGGACGAGTGCGCGGTCCTCGTCGGTCCAGATGTGGGCGCGCGCTTCCTGCGGGGTCGGG
This sequence comes from Streptomyces sp. NPDC002884, assembly GCF_040295245.1. NCBI lineage: Bacteria > Bacillati > Actinomycetota > Actinomycetes > Kitasatosporales > Streptomycetaceae > Streptomyces > Streptomyces sp. NPDC002884. The sequence goes on from NZ_JBEOVB010000003.1 coordinate 532,131, forward strand.
AACGGGATCGCGCCCTCGGCGGTGCGGATGCTGCGCACCCACAGGCCGTAGCCGGTGGCGAGTTCACGGGCACGGGCGTCGTCCTCGGCGACGACGACATCGGCGGAGACACTGACATGGGGCGCGTCGAGGGACGCCGAGGGCTTGAAACGGGCCCGGTAGCCGTCGACCGCCTCCAGGACGCTGGCCGGGCTGACGTGGTAGTTCGCGGCGAAGCGCAGACCGCGGGCGCCCGCGACCTCGGCGCTCTGGCCGCCGCTGCTGCCCAGGATCCATACGTCGACCTCGGCGCCCTCGCCCGGTACGACATGTGCCTCGACGCCCTCCGGGGAGCGATAGGTACCGGCCAGCAGGGCGAGGATGTCGTCGATCTGCTCGGCGTAGTCCTGCGAGGTGGCCTCCGGCAGGAGGAGCAGCCTGCGCTGGAGGGCGATCCGGGGCGAGCCGAGGAGGCGTTCGAAGGAGAAGCGCGGCGGGATCAGCAGGCCGTTCGGGGCACGGCCGTCGACGACCGGGGTGGCCGCGGCAGGCGGGCTCGCCTGCTCCCCCGGCGGACGGCCGCCGGAGCGGCCCAGGCCCAGGTCGAAGCGGCCGGGGTGCAGCGCGTCGATCAGACCGAACTCCTCCACCGTGGACAGGGCGGTGCGGTGACCGAGCTGTACGGCGCCGGAGCCGAGCCGGATGGTGGAGGTGGCGGCCGCTGTCAGGGCCAGGACGACGGCCGGGGACGTGCCCGCGACACCGGGGTTGAGGTGGTGTTCGGCGAACCAGTAGCGGGCGTAGCCGAGCCGTTCCGCGTGCCGGGCCAGGTCGATGGAGTTGCGCAGGGCGTCCGCGGCCGTCGAGCCCGAGGAGATCGGGACCAGGTCGAGCACGCCGAGGGGGATCTCAGGCACGGGCCGGCTCCTCGGTGTTCGACGGTGTGGGAAGCACCGGACCCCAGTCGAACGGCGGGTCCGGTATGTCCTTGCGGAGCACGGGCGCCACCTCCGACTGGAACAGTTCCAGCGAGTCGCGGTGCTGGGGTTCGGTCAGGCCGCCGGCGTCGGCGTGCACATGCAGCACGCTGTGGCCGAACCGCTCGTGGTAGCGGTGCACCTTGTCGACGACCTGCTGCGGGCTGCCGATCAGGGCGGAACTGCGCTCGACGAAGTCCTCCAGCGTCTCGAAGACGACGGGCAGGCCGGCCTGTCTCTGGAAGGCGAGCGTGCCCTCGAAGACCGGCCGGTAGGCCTCGGCGGCCTCCTGGGAGGTGCGCGCCACGTACAGTCCCGCCGAGCCGGCGCCGACCGCGAGGGCGCCCGGGTCGTGGCCGTAGTGCTCCCAGCGCTCCCGGTAGTACCGGATCAGCTCGGCATAGGGCTCGATGGGGTGGGTGACGTTCGCCGAGAACAGCGGGTCGCCGTAGCGGGCGGCCAGGTCGACGGACTCCTTGCTGGTGGCGCTGCCGTGCCAGACCCGGACGGGCCGCTGGTACGGCCGGGGCCACACCTCCGCGTCCGTCAGCTCCGGACGGAAACGGGTCGCCGCGGTGACCTTGTCCTGGCGCCAGATCTGCCGGAACACCTCGTAGCTCTCGGCGTTGCGCTCCCACTGGTCGTCGGGCGTGACCTGGAACAGCTCGCGCTGGGCGGCGCCGTTGCCCTTGCCGATGATCAGTTCCAGGCGGCCGTCGGAGAGGTGGTCGAGGGTGGCGTAGTCCTCGTAGGCGCGCACCGGGTCGAGGAGGCTGAGGGTCGTCACGGCGGTGAAGAGCCGGATGCGGCGGGTGAGGGCGGCGATGTGGCTCAGCACCACCGGCGGGGAGGAGGAGATGAACGGCCGCTCGTGCCGCTCCCCCACCCCGAAGCCGTCGAAGCCGAGTTCCTCGGCGAGCAGGGCGTTGTCGAGCACCTCGCGGAAGCGGTCCCGGGTCGGCTTCAGGACGCCGGTGACCGGGTCCGGGCGGTGCACGATCAGGGTGATGGCGAGGAACTTCACGAGGCCACCCGCTCGGCGGCGCCCGTCTCGTCCGGGTGCGCGAGGCCGAGGTGGTCCCGGAGCGTGGTGCCCTCGTACTCGGTGCGGAAGACGCCCTGTTCCTGGAGGAGCGGGACGACCTTGTCGGCGAACGCGTCGAGGCCGCTCGGGGTGATGTGCGGGACGAGGATGAAGCCGTCGGCGGCGTCGGCCTGCACGTAGTCGTTGATGGTCCTGGCGACGGTGGCCGGGGAGCCGACGAAGTTCTGGCGGTTGCCGGTCTCGATGACCAGGTCGCGGATCGACCAGTTGTTGGCCTGTGCGAGCTCCCGCCATTCGCGGGCCGTGGCCAGCGGGTCGCGGTACATCCGGACCTGGGCGCGGCCGCGCGCGATGTGGCTCTCGCCGAGATCCGGGTCGATGTCGGGCAGGGGGCCCTCCGGGTCGTAGCCGGACAGGTCCCTGTTCCAGACGAACTCCAGGTGCTTGAGGGCGGTGGCGCCGCTGACCTGCTGGCGGCGCACGTCCTTGGCGATCTCCTCGGCCTCGGCGTCGGTGTCGCCCAGGACGAAGCTCGCGGCGGGCAGGATCAGCAGTTGGTCGGCGCGCCGGCCGTACTTGGCCAGGCGTGACTTGACGTCGGTGTAGAAGGCCTGCCCGGCGTCGAGGGCCGCGTACCGGCTGAAGATCGCGTCGGCGGACGAGGCGGCGAACTCGCGGCCCTCGTCGGAGTCCCCGGCCTGGAAGATCACCGGGCGGCCCTGGGGGCTGCGCGGGACGTTGAACCGGCCCTGGATGTCGAACTGCCGGCCCTCGTGGACGAAGGCACCGGCCTTGGCGTCCTGGAGGAAGGTGCCGGTGCTCTGGTCGGCGACGATCTCGTCACCCCGCCAGGAGTCGAAGAGCTCGCCCGTGGTGGCGAGGAACTCCTTGGCGCGGGCGTAGCGCTCGTCCTGCGGGAGGTAGCCGCCACGGCGGAAGTTCTCGCCGGTGAAGGCGTCCCAGGAGGTGACGACGTTCCACGCGGAGCGGCCGTCGGAGAGGTGGTCGAGGCTGGCGAACTGGCGGGCCACCTCGTAGGGCTCGTTGAAGGTGGAGTTGATGGTGCCGGTCAGGCCGAGGCGCTCGGTGACGGCGGCGAGCGCGGCGAGGATCGTGAAGGTGTCGGGGCGGCCGACCACGTCCAGGTCGTAGATCTTGCCGCCTTGTTCGCGCAGGCGCAGCCCCTCGGCGAGGAAGAGGAAGTCGAACTTGGCGCGTTCGGCGGTCCGCGCGAAGTGGGCGAAGGAGCTGAACTCGATATGGCTGCCGGCCCGCGGGTCGCTCCACACGGTGGTGTTGTTGACGCCGGGGAAGTGCGCGGCGAGGTGGATCTGCTTCTGGGGCTTGCTCATGGTGGGGTGTCCCTCCCGCTCAGACGGCGGCGTAGCGGTTGGCGGGGCGGGGCAGGCCCAGCAGCCCGCGCAGGGTGTCGGCCTCGTAGGCGCGGCGGAAGGCGCCGCGGCGCTGGAGTTCGGGGACGAGGCCCCGGGTGATGGCCGCAAGGTCGTGGCCCGCGACGGCGGGGCGCAGCCGGAACCCGGTCAGGCCCGCCGCCTGGAAGTCCTGCAGCAGATCGGCGAGTTGGGCGGGCGAGCCGGCGAACACCCGGGCGTCGCTGCGGTACTCCTCGCCGGCGAGGGCGTCGAGGCGGTCGCGTCGGGCGGCGGCCTCGGCGGGGTCGTCGTCGAGGAAGACGACCAGGTCCGCGAAGACGTGCAGCGGCTCGGCGGCCCGGCCGGCCCGCTCCTGTTCGGCGCGGATCTCGGCGACGATCGCCCGGGCCTGGTCGGTGTCGTGCGGGGTGACGTACCCGACGTCGGTGGCGCGGGCCACCAGGCGGTACGGGACCGTGTCGTGCGCGAGGGCGCTGACCAGGGGCTGGCCCTGCGGCGGGCGCGGGGTGATGGAGGGTCCCTTGACGCTGAAGTGGCGGCCCTCGAAGTCGATGTAGTGCAGTTTGTCGCGGTCGACGAAGCGGCCCGTCGCCACGTCCCGGATCTCCGCGTCGTCCTCCCAGCTGTCCCAGAGGCGGCGCACGACCTCGACGTAGTCGGCGGCCTCGTCGAACAGGTCGGTCACCAGGTCCTGGGTGGCCGGGGCCTCGTAGACCTCGATCCGGGGGATCGTGCGGCGGCCGAAGTGGGCGGCGTCGGCGGGACGGGCGCTGACCTGGACGCGCAGGCCGGCGCGGCCGGCGCTCACGTAGTCGAGGGTGGCTATCGCCTTGGAGAGATGGAACGGCTCGGTGTGCGTGGCCACCACGGTCGGCACCAGGCCTATGTGGTGGGTCAGCGGGGCGACGCGGGAGGCGACGAGAACGGCGTCGAGCCGGCCGCGCACCTGGTCGGTGCGGTCGTCCGGGTCGAGGAAGTGGGAGGACTGCGGGCCGAGGCCGTCCTCGATCGTCACGAAGTCGAGCAGTCCGCGCTCGGCCTCGGCGACCAGGTCGGCCCAGTAGCCGGCGGTGAACAGCTCACGGGGTCGGGCGACGGGCTCGCGCCAGGAGGCGGGGTGCCAGCCGGTGCCGTCCAGAGCGACGGCGAGATGCAGCGGGGAGGAGGAGGTCGGGGACACGAGGGTGCCTTCCTGGAGGTCCGTACGAGAGCGCCGGCCTGCGCGCAGGGACTGCGCGGGCACAGGGCGGGGGGCGGGCCCGGTGAGACGGGGGTCCCCCCGGCCGAAGGCTGGGGAAGGATCAGGAGCAACAGAGCGCGCCGGCCACGCGCTGGAGGTCGATGTGGGGCCGGGAGTGCAGGTGTACGGCGTGGCGTTTGTGGGTCACGTCCGCACCTCCCTCTTTCCGGGCGCCGGACGGCGCCTGACACATCGCGTCATGACTCAGAACGCCCCGGCCTCGGCGGATGTTCCCGGTGTGCGCACCGAGACGATGGTCGATCGGCGGCGCAGGGCGAAGCCGAGGGACTCGTACAGGCGGATCGCGGGGGTGTTGCCGGCGGCGGCGTGCAGGAACGGGGTGTCGCCGCGCTCGCGGATGCCGGCGCCGACCGCGCGGATCAGCCGGGTGGCCAGGCCCTGGCCGCGCCGGTCGGGGTCGGTGCAGACGGCGCTGATCTCGGTCCAGCCGGGCAGTCGCAGCCGCTCGCCGGCCAGGGCGACCAGGCGGCCCCGGTGGCGGATGCCGAGGTACGTGCCGAGCTCGACGGTCCGCCGCAGGAAGGGGCCGGGGCGGGTGCGGGCGACGAGGTCGAGGATCTCCGGCACGTCGTCGGGGCCGAGGCGTACGGCCTCGGGCTCGGGTTCGGTGCGGAACGCCTCGGTGGCGGCGAGTTGGACGCCCTCTCCCCCGCCGGTCACCTCCCAGCCGTCGGGTACGCGGTCGACGGGCTTGATGCGTACGGCCGTTCCGGGGCCGACGAGGGTGAGCAGGTCGGCCCAGGCGGCGGGGTCCCGGGGGTCGGCGACGGCGGCGAAGTCGTAGACGTCGGCCGGGTAGCGCGCGGCGCGGCCGACCCGGTCGGCGAGGTGGGCGTGCGGGCCGTCGAGCGCGGCCCAGACGGCGTTGTCGAGGGGGTGCGGGTGGATGACGGTCGGAGCTCCGCCTCCGCGGAGGTCGATCGGGCTGGCCACGGAGGCGGAGTCCCTTCCTGTCGTTCCTGGCGTTCTTAACTCAACCTGCATGTGTCACGACCGTCATGACGACCGGTCAGGAGTTGTCCAGCGGCAGCCCGGGCGGGTTGATCTCGGACTTGGCGACGGCCTCGTTGGAGAGGTTGTAGGCGGCCAGCCACTTGGCGTACTGACCGTGCTCGATCAGGTAGTTGATGGCCGCCGCGACCGGCTCGGCGAGACCGCTGTCCTTCTTGGCGGTGGCGGCGATCAGGCCCTGGAGCGTCTCGCCGGCGCCGGAGAACGTGCCCGCGTTGCGGGTGGCGTTGGCCTTGCCCGCGGTCTGGGAGACGTTGTAGGCGATGCCGGGGTTGGGGCCGAAGTACGCGTCGATCTTGCCGCTGGCGAGCGCCAGGTAGATGCCGTTGCGGTCCGGGTAGTACTTGACGGTGAGCTTCTTGCCCTCGGACTCCAGCTTCTTCTTCCACTCCAGGAGGATCTTCTCCTGGTTGGTTCCGGAGCCGACGCTGACGGTCAGACCGGCGAGGTTCTCGTAGTTGCCGTCGAAGTTCCACGTGCTGGACTTCTTGACCTCCCAGCCGAGGTTGTCCTGGCGGTAGGAGGCGAACTCGTACTTCTTCTTGCGCTCCTCGGTGTCGGTGATGTTGGAGAAGCCGACGTCGACCTTGCCGCTGTCGATGCCGACGAAGAGGTTCTCCCAGGTGAAGTTCTTCGTCTCCGACTTCAGGCCGAGGACCGCGGCGACCAGACGGCCGAGGTCGGGCTCGGCACCGGTGAGGGTCTTCTGGTCGTCGCCGACGTAGGCGAGCGGGGCGAAGCCGGAGGGCAGGGCGCCGATGCCGATGTTCAGCTTGCCGCTCTTCTTGATCGCGTCGGGCAGTCCGGCGCTGATGGACTTGACCTCGGAGACCTTCAGCGCGGTCTCCTCGGCGGCGCCGTTGGACACCCGGCCGATCGTCACGCTGCCGGCGGCGCTGTCGGTCGTGGTGGCGGCCTCGCTGTCACCTCCGCAGGCGGCGAGCCCGGTGGCGAGGGTGGCGACCGCGGTCGCCGCGGTGATGCCGCGAATCAGGCTGCGTCGGGTGAAGTGGGCAGACATGGCCGTCCTTTGTGACTGGTGTGCTGGTGAGAGGGTGGTGGCGTGGGGGGAAGTCAGGGGGGCGCGTCGGGGCCGGCGCGCCGTGCCGAGCTCGGTGTCAGAGCACCTTGCTGAGGAAGTCCCGCGTCCGCTCGTGCTGCGGTTTGTCGAGGACCTCGCTGGGCGGGCCCTGCTCGACGATCTTCCCTTCGTCGATGAAGACGACCCGGTCGGCGACCTCGCGGGCGAAACCGACCTCGTGGGTGACGATGACGAGCGTGGTGCCGCTGGTCGCCAGGTCCTTGATGACCGCGAGGACCTCGCCGACGAGCTCGGGGTCGAGGGCGGAGGTGGGCTCGTCGAAGAGGATGACGCCGGGGCGCAGCGCGAGGGCGCGGGCGATGGCGACGCGCTGCTGCTGGCCGCCGGACAGCTGCCGGGGGTAGGCGCCGGCCTTGTCGGCGAGGCCCACCCGGTCGAGGAGTTCGCGGGCCAGTTCCAGGGCGGCGGACTTGGCGAGTCGCCCGGTGGCGACCGGCGCGGCGGCGACGTTGTCCAGCACGGTCAGGTGCGGGAAGAGGTTGAAGTTCTGGAAGACGAAGCCGATCCGGCTGCGCTGGGTCAGGATGGCCCGTTCGCTCAGTTCGCGCAGCCGGTCGCCGTTGCGGCGGACGCCGATCAGCTCGCCGTTGACGCTGACGTAGCCGATCTCGGGCTTCTCCAGGTGGTTGACGACCCGCAGCAGGGTGGACTTGCCGGAGCCGGACGGGCCGAGGATCACGGTGACCTCGCCGGGCCGCACGGTGAGGCTCACGCCGTCCAGGACCCGGTGGGCGCCGTACCACTTGTGCACGTCGTGCACCTCGACGGCGGCGGGCACGATCCCGGCGGTGTCGGCGCTCTGCACGGTGTCGGTGGTCATACGGCGGCCTCCCGGCGGATGCGGCCCCGCAGGTCGGTGAGACCGGTCCGCAGTTTCTGCAACGGCGTCGGCGGCAGGGAGCGCGTGGCGCCCCGGGCGTAGTACCGCTCGACGTAGAACTGGACGACGGAGACGAGGCTGGTCAGGATCAGGTACCAGACGGTGACGACCAGCAGCAGCGGCACGATGTCGCCGGGGTAGGTGGCCCCCATGGTCTGCGCGGTGCCGAACAGGTCGAGCAGCGACACGTAGAAGACCAGCGAGGTGGACTTGACCAGGCCGATCAGCTGGTTGACGTAGTTCGGCGTGATCGACCGCAGCGCCTGCGGGAAGACGATCTTCCAGAACTGGTAGCGCTTGGGCAGGCCGAGCGCGGCGGCCGCCTCGTGCTGGCCCTGGTCGACGGAGAGGATGCCGCCGCGGACCACTTCGGCGGCGTAGGCCGCCTCGTTGAGGCTGAGGCCGATGACGGCGATCACCATGTCGGTGGCCAGCCGGGACTCGTCGAAGCGGAAGAACGCCGGACCGAAGGGAACCCCCACGCTCAGGGTCTGGTACAGGGCGCTGAAGTTGTAGAGGAAGAGCAGCACCACGATCAGCGGGATGGAGCGCAGCGCCCATACGTAGGTCCAGCTGACCGCGCGCAGCACCGGGCTCTTCGAGAGCCGGGCGAGGGCGAGCAGGATGCCGCCGAGGAGGCCCAGGACCGCGCTGTAGGCGGCCACTTCCAGGGTGATCAGCAGTCCGTCGAGGATCACCGGCCGCAGGAACCAGTAGCCGAAGCGGTCCCACTGGTAGAAGGGGTTGGAGATCAGTCCGTGCGTGAACTGCGCCACCAGGACCAGGACCACGGCGGTGGCGATCCAGCGGCCGGGCCTGCGCAGCGGCTGGACGCGCTGGGCGGTCAGTTTCTCGGACGGGACGTCGATGGCGGGCGCGGCCTCGGCGAGGGTCACGGCGCCTGGGGGTTCACTCATGAGGGGCTCCGGCGGGAGTCGGACACCCCGGGTCACGGCGGACGTGCGTGGCCGGACGCGTCCCGGCGGGGCGGTGGGGACCGCTCCGGGGGCGCGAACAGGGCATGGCGCACGGATGCGTACAGGAGACCGGGGTGGGGCGGACAACGGCACACCGCTCGGGCGGTGTTCGTCAGGAACGCGGCGGCGGGGCTGCGGTGCGAGGGGTTCGTTCAGCCCCGACAGCGGGCACGGCCCGGTGCGGTACACAGTGCGCTGTTCACGCGCAGGAGGTCGACGGCGCGGTTGGCGACGAGGATGTCGAGGTACGGCCGTACGCAGCCCCGGGGGCGACGCGGCGCCGTCCGATGAGCTGCGTACATGTCCGTCACCATCACTGTTCCGGCCCCTGAGGGGCCATCGCGCTTACCGATACGTCATTACCGAAACGTCGGTCCGGTCGTCACCTGGGGCACCCCACCGCGGAGCGAGGGTTGCCGGTCAGCTAGCCAGGGCTTGTCGCTGACGCTCATGACCGTTCTGGGCCGTAAGTAAGACAGTTGCCCGAACGAATGTCAACGGCGGTCCGGTGGATGGACCGGGTCAGGGCCGGTTGACCTGCGGTCGGACCGCCGAACCGTCCGCCGCGTGGGTCTCCCAGTCCAGGATCTGGACGGCGGCGCCGGCGGCCTCCAGGCCCTGGCAACGGGCGTGGTGACGGCGGGCGATGGCGTCCAGGTCGAGATGGGCGCCGAAGGCCGGGTGAGCGGCCAGCCGGCGGGCGTAGGCCCACAGGGCGGGGTGGTCGGCGATGCGGTGCACGGCGGCCGCGTCGAGGTGGTAGCGGTGCACGGTGTCGAGTTGGACCAGGGCGACCCACAACTCGACGTCGGCGGCGGTGATCTGATCGCTGATCAGGTACTCGTGGGCGCCGAGCCCGCGCTCCAGCACCCCGAGCGTGGTGAGCAGCGTGTCGAGGGCGGCGGTGCGCTCCGCCTCCTCGGTGTCGGCCGCCCCGGCGCGCTGGGCCGCCTCCTCAATGCCCTGGGCGCACATCCGCTCGACGGCCTCGATCTGCGACTCCGCGCCGCACGGGTACAGGGTGGGCCGGCCGCCGCCGAACCGCCGGGCCAGGTCGCGGGCGATGTCGGGGCCGTGGCTGCTGACGATGCGCCCCGACCAGTCGTCGCTGAGCACCGGCGCGAGGGCGGGTCCGGTGTACCGGTGCGCGCTGGCGTCGTACAGCGGACGCAGCGCCGAGTGGCCTCCGTCGGGGCAGTCGGGGACGGCGGGCAGGAAGGTGACGGGGCAGGCCTTGTCCAGGCCGAGGAGGCTGTGGGTGACGGCGATGCGCAGACAGTCGGGGTCGGCCGCCGCCAGGTGGAGGCGGTAGCGGCGCGGCACCGCGTAGTGGCCGCTGCGCGCGTCCCGGCCGATCCGGCCCCGGAAGGCGGCGGTGGGCCGGGCGGACAGGTGGGCGGCCAGTGGTGTGACGGACATGACTCTCCCCGGGGGCGGGACGCACGAGGGACGTGCGCGCGGCGGATGCGACGTCGAAGAGGGAGGTGCGGACCTCGTCCGCTCGTGCCGGGTGCGGCCGCGTCCAGGGGACACCGCCGGTGCGGTTCGGCGCGGGGACGGGCCCGGCTCAGTCCTGGAACCTGATGGCGCTGCAGACGCGCTTCAGGTCGATGTGACGGCGGGAGGTGAGAAGGGGCGACGACCCCGCCGTGCGGCTCGCGCGGCCGGTGATCGGCTCCTGTCGCCCCATTGTTTCCCTACCCGTTCACTAGGATTCCCGGATCGAGTGTCGATCCGCCCCGGGCCTCCGTCAAGAGGGCGTCCACCAGGTGAGTACCGGTCGGGTGCGGGACGGGTACCGGGGCGGTACCCGGGCTGCCGGGAAGGGAGCCCCGGGAGCCGGGTGTCCCCCTCACCGCCCCATGGCGTCCAGGGCCGCGCGGGCGGCGTCCCGGACCGCATCCCGCCCGGCCGGGCCGGCCGCGTTCGCGACCTCGCCCAGCAGGCGTACGTCCTTGGCCAGCAGCGCGCCCGCGTGCGCGCCGATACGGTCGAGAGTGCCGCCCGCGTCGGCGACCCGCTCCAGCGCGAAGCCGGCGGCGCTGCCTCGACGCAGGACGCGGCCGAGGACCACCGGATCGAGACCCAGGGCTTCGCCGAGCGCGAGGGTGTCGGCGGCCAGTCCCAACTGAGCCGTGAACAGTGTGTTGTTGAGCAGTTTGGCGACCTGCCCCGAGCCGACGGGGCCCAGATGGACGACCGGATCGCCGTAGGTGGCGAACACCGGCCGGCAGGAGGCGAACACCTCCGGGTCCCCGCCCGCCATGACCAGCAGGGTGCCCTGCTCCGCGGCCCGTCCGCCGCCGCTGACCGGAGCGTCCAGCACGGACACGCCCTGCGTCGCGGCGCGTTCGGCGAGGCGGCGGCAGGTGTCGGGATGGACGGTGGAGTGCACCGCGATCACCCCGCCGGGCCGCAGCCCCTCCAGTACGCCGGAGGCGACCTGCTCCACATCCGCGTCGGCCACCACGCACAGACACACCAGATCGCTGGCGGCGGCCAGTTCGACCGGTGAGCCGGCGGTCCCCGCGGCCGTGCCGGCGAACGGTTCGAGGCCGACGGGGTTGCGGGCCCACAGCGTGGTCGCGAAGCCCGCCTCGACGATCCGGCGGGCCATGGGCGCGCCCTGGCCGCCCAGTCCGATGAAGCCGACGCGCACGGGAGGCCTCCTCAACTCTCGTTCCGCGGGCGCCAGAACACCGCCAGCAGACCGGCCGTCGCGACGACGCCCACCCCGAGCACCGCACCGGCGCCCGCCCATCCGGTCACACCGATGTCCGCGGCCTCGTCCACCGAGTAGTCCCCCGGCCCCCACGCCCCCAGGGCCACCGCGAGGACACCCAGGACGAGGACGTACTCGTAGCCCTCCTTGAACACGAAGAAGCCGTTGCGGCGGTGCGCGAGCAGGCCCGCCACCAGCATCACGGACAGCACCGCCGCGCAGGCCAGTGGGGTGAGGAAGCCCGCCAGCAGCAGGACGCCCGCACCGAGTTCGGTGAGAACGCTGAGCCACGCCTGGAGTCTCGGACGGGTGAGTCCGAGCCCGCCGAACCAGCCGGCGGTGCCGGATATACCGCCTCCGCCACGCCAGTGGTTCCAGCCGTGCGCCACCATCACCACACCCAGCACGACCCGTACGAGCAGCAGTGCGGTGTCCGAAGCCCCACTCATGGCCATGTCCCCTTCTCCGTCGGAAGCGCCCGCACCCCCGACGCGCGCTCCTCGACGAAGGCGGGCACGTGCCGGCGGTGAGCGCGAGCGGTACGGCCGGCGCCGGTGTCGCGCCCGCGCCCGCCTGCTCGTGGCGTACCACCCGTGGGGCTCCGGTGAACATGGAAGCGAGCTCCGTGCGCCTGTCGGACCGGTTCGCCCCCATCTGTGCGGCCGGCGGCCTCCCCGGGAGGTGACGCCCCCGCCCCCTCCCGGCGGAACGCGCGCCGCCGGTCTCCCCTCAGGTGCGGGACTTGGCCGTCGCGGCGAAGGAGTCGGCGGCCGCGAGGTCGAAGTCGCCGTGGTCGCTGCCGAGCCCCTGGGCGACGAGTGCGGCGGCGGCGCTGCCGAGGACGGCGGCGTCGCTCGGCGTACGGCCGAGGCTCACGCCCCGCAGATAGCCGGCCGAGAAGGCGTCGCCGCACCCGGTGGTGTCGACGACGTCGACCACGAAGGCGGGGACCGGCTCCGCGCCGTCCGCGGTGACCACGAGCGCGCCGTCGCCGCCGCGCGTGACGGCGACGACGCCCGCACCGGCGCCGAGGAGCTTGCGCGCGCCGGTCAGCAGGTCGCTCTCGCCGGTGAAGCCGAGCACCTGGTCCTCGTTGGGCAGCAGATGGTCGATGTGGGGCAGGGCCGCCTCGATCTGCTCGAAGCTGCCGAGGACACCGGGGGCGAGCAGGTCCACCGAGGTCACGACGCCGTGTTCCCTGGCGTACGACAGGATGCGCGTGGCGACCTCGACGCCGATCAGCTCCGGTCCGCCCAGGTGGAGATGGTCGGCCTCGGCGAGGGCGTCCCAGGGCACGTCGTCGAGACCGTAGGTGATGTTGGCGCCGAGCAGGTGCAGCGAGGGACGGTCGCCGTTGGGCCGGATCGGCAGGACGCTCGCGGAGGTGGCGGTGTCCGTGCGGCGGACGAGGAACTCGGTGTCGATGCCCGCCCGGCCGAGCAGCTGCACCAGCATGTCACCGGTCGGGTCGGAGCCGATGGCGCCGGCGCTGCGCACCTGCGCGCCCAGCTTGGCGAGGGTGAGGGCGGTGCCGCCCGCGGTCCCGGCGGCGGTCATCCGGATGTCGTCGACCAGCGTCGCGCCCTGGCCCTCGGGTATCTCCTGCACCGGCCGCACCAGTACGTCCAGGACGTGTACGCCCATGGTGAAGACCTTCATCGGCTTTCCCCCTTCATCGGCCTCGGCGGCCTCGGCGGCTTCATCGGCTCTGTTCCTGCGCGGGTGGTACGGGGTGCGTGGTGCCGTAGTCGCGGGCGATCGCCGCCTCGATCACGGCGAGCTGCTGCTGTTCGTCGAGAAAGCGGGGCCGGCCCATGGCGGCCGCGCGCTGGTAGACGCCGCAGGCCCATTCGAGGAGCAGCGCGTTCTCGACGGCCTTGTCGAGGGTCGTCCCGTGGGTGACCGCGCCGTGGTTCGCCAGCAGGGCGGCGCTGCGGCCGTCGAGCGCGGCGAGCACCGACTCGGCGAGTTCGGGGGTGCCGAACGTGGCGTAGGGCGCGACCCGCACCGTGCCGCCGAGCGCGAGCAACTGGTAGTGGATGCACGGCAGTTCATCGAGCACGCAGGAGACCGCGGTGGCCATCGGGGCGTGGGTGTGGACGACCGCGCCGGCGCCGTAGCGGCGGTAGACCCCGAGGTGCAGCTCCAGCTCCGAGGTCGGCCGCAGGCTTCCGGCCACGACCTCGCCGTCCAGGTCGACCACGGTCACCTGCTCCGGGGTGAGTTCGGCGAGAACCGCTCCGGTCGCGGTGATCGCGACCCGGTCCCCGACGCGTACGCTCACGTTGCCGGCCGTGCCGATGAGGAGGCCTTCGGCCCCCAGGCGCCGGCAGACGTCCGCGACAGCGGCCCGCTCCTGACTCAGCGCCGAGCTTGAGGCGGTCATGGGCGCGAAGGTAGCGTAAACGTGAAACAAAGTCACGTTCATGTTTGGAGGCAGTTCCTTGGCCCAGTCGACCACGGGTCCCGACGGGGGCACCCCCCTGCGCCGCACGCCGCGGCAGGCGCGCAGCAAGGCACGGCTGGCCCTGATGCTGGAGGCCGCCGAGCGGATCCTGGTCGGCGACGGCGTCGAGGCGCTCACCACGACACGGGTCGCGGCCGAGGCGAAGGTGTCGGTCGGCTCGCTGTACCAGTACCTCCCCGACCGTGACGCGATCATCGACGCCCTCGCGGCGGGCTACTTCGCCCGCCTCGAGGACGTCATGGACGATCTGGTCCGGACGGCGGGGCGGGAGCGGTGGGACGATCCCGTGGGCGTGCTCATCGACACGTTCGCCCGCGTCTACCGCACCGAACACGGCTTCCGCGCGCTGTGGTTCGGCAGCGGGCTGACCGAGCGGACACGAGCCGCGGACCGTGAGCACAAGCGGCGGATGGCCGACGGGATCCGCCGGGTGCTGCTCGCGCTGGGCGTCGCCCGCGACGACGAGACGCTCGCGCGGGCCTGCCACGCCGCGATCCTCGCCGCCGACGCCCTCGCCCAGGAGGCCTTCCGCCGCGCCCCGGAGGGCGACACCGACCTCCTCGACGAGGCGAAGGCGATGCTGCGCTGCTACCTCACCGAGGTCGTCGCGCGCCACGAGCGGCGGTCACCGTGACGGCCGTCCGCCCGGACGGCCCGGCGGGAGCCTAAAGTCGGTGGCCGCCCCCGTGGACCAGTGGATAGCGTCGGTGGCCGCCCCCGTGGACCAGTCGATGGCGTCGGGGCCCGCACCCCGTGGACCGGTGCATGGCGCCGGGGCCCGCACCCGACCGCGCGGGCGGTCGCCGTACCGGAGAGCGAATCCCATGACCAGGCAGCACCCCCGAGCCACCACGACCCTCTGGCGTCCCACCGGCCCCGTGGAGCTGGAGCTGGTGCGTGAGCTCGCCTGGCGGGCCTGGCCGCCCCGGCTGCCCGAGCAGCCGGTCTTCTACCCGGTACTGAACGAGGACTACGCCATCAGGATCGCCCGGGACTGGAACGTCAAGCACGACGGCGCCGGCTACGTCACCCGGTTCGAGGTCGACTCCGCGTTCCTGCGCAGGTATCCGGTCCGGCAGGCGGGTGGCCGGACGATCCTCGAACTGTGGGTGCCCGCCGAGGAGCTGGACGAGTTCAACGCCCATGTCGTGGGCGAGATCGAGGTGGTGCACGTGTTCCCGTGACGCCCGCCGCAAGGTTTCCGCAAGGTCCCGGCAGGCCTTCCGTCCGTCCGCGGGGGCAGACAGCCGCCAGACGGGACCGCGCCGGTCCCGCACGGACGACGGGGGTCTTCATGTCGGCGTTACGGCAGAGTACGGAGGCATCGGCAGAGGGGCGCGAGTGGCTGACACTCGTCGAGCGCAAGCTGGTGCTGGTCGTCGTGCACACCCTGACCTACGGCAAGCGGCTGGTCGAGGTCCTGTCGCTGCTGGAGGCCGACTTCAGGGTGCAGGTGGTGTTCACGGCGCCGCCGCACGTGTTCGGCGACGAGGTCCCGCGCTACCTCCAGGGGCTGGGAGGCGCGGTGCTGCCGTGGGACGAGGCGGTGCGGATGCGGTTCGACCTGGCCCTCGCCGCCGGGCCGCGGGGCGTCGAGAGGATCTCCGGGCCGGTGATCGCGATGTCGCACGGGGCCAACTACCTCAAGCGGCTGGTCTCGGTGGAGCAGCCGGGTGTGGCGGGGCTGCGCAGGGCGGACCTCGTCCCCGGCGGCCGGCTGCCCGCCGCCGTGGCGGTGCCCCACCACGCCGAACTGGCCGAACTGGAACGGCACTGCCCGGAAGTGCTCCCGCTCACCCATGTGGTCGGCGACCCGGCGCACGACCGGATCGCGGCCAGCCTGCCGCTGCGCACCCGGTACCGCCGGGCCCTCGGCCTGGCGGACGGCGAGAAGCTGGTGGTGGTCGCCTCGACCTGGGGGGCGCGTTCCTCCTTCGGCCGGTTCGAGGCGCTGCTGCCCCGGCTGGTCGCCGAGCTGCCGGCGGGGCGGTTCCGGTCCGTCGTCCTGGTCCATCCCAACGTGTGGTCGGGGCACGGTTCCTGGCAGGTCAGGGCGTGGCTGGCGCGCTGCGCCGAGCCGGGCATCGCCCTCGTGCCACCGGAGGCGGACTGGCGCAGTGTCCTGATCGCCGCGGACTGGATCATCGGCGACCACGGTTCGGTGACGCTGTACGGCACGCTCACCGGCGCGCCGATCCTGCTGGCCGGTTCACCGGCCCGGGAGATCAACCCCGCCTCGCCCGCCGCCACCCTCGCGGTGACCGCGCCGGCGCTCTCGCCCGCCCACCCGCTCGTCGGCCAGCTCCAGTACACGGCCGCCGAGTACCGCCGGGAGGAGTACGCGGCGATCGCCTCGCGGATCACCTCGGAACCCGGCCGTTTCAACCGCAACATGCGGCGGCTGATGTACCGCCTGCTGGGTCTGGGCCGGCCGGCCCACGAGCCGCTGACGGTCCCCCTGCCCGAGCCGCCGCCGCTGGACGCGTGGGCGCGCGGGCGGCGGGAGGTGCCGGCGTGATGCGCTTCGTCTCCGTCCGGCTGCGGGCGTCGCCGCCCTGCCCCGGGGGTCCGCGAAGCGACCCGGCGGCGGACCTGTCGCTGCGCGTCCGGTCGTCCGGGAGCGACTACGACGTACGCGCCCGGGTCGGTCTCCCGGAGCCCGGGGTCCCGCCCGGCGCGGACGGGCCGGGGGACGGTACGGACGAGCACGTCGCCGCGGACGCCGGGCCGTACCCCGGAGTCCACCGGCCGGTCTGCGCCGATGTGCTGCACGACCGGCTTCCGCGCCCGTACGCCGAGGCGGCGCGCCGGCTGGCCGACCTCATGGCCGACCGGCCGGGGTGCGCGCTGGCCGCGGCGCCGCTGACCGGGGGCGGCTGGGCGGTCGTCGACGGGACGAGCCGCACGGTCGTGCGGCTGGCGCACCGGGTGCCCCCGGACCAGCCCCTGCTGGCGTCCTGTCTGCACGCCTGGCTGGTGGCGGGACACACCCTGCGGGACATCGAGGACATCCGCGTGACGCACGACGGGTGAGCAGGCCGGAGCCCGGGCGCGTCGGTCGCTAGACGCGCCGGAGTCGGCGGGCGTCCGCCGGGCTGGTGGTCTCGTACAGGGCGAGGGCGCGGGCGTGGAACTCGTCGCCGGCCGTGTCCTCGCCCCGCTCGCGTGCGGTGTCGCCGAGCATCTCCAGCGTGCGGGCCTGCCAGTGGACGGCGCCCGAGGCGGTGAAGACCGCGAGCGCCTCCGTCAACTGCTCGGCGCCCAGGGCGTGTTCGCCGGTCCGGGCGCGGGCCCGGCCGAGGAAGGCGAGGGCCCGGGCCGCGTCGTGCGGGTCGGCCGCCTCCAGGAGTCCCTGCCGGGCCCGGGCGAAGCAGGTGACGGCCCGTTCGGGGTCGTGTGCGGCGAGGGCGACCTCGCCGAGCGTGATCCGGGCGAGCGCCACCCCGCGCGGGTAGCCGCACTCCTCCCAGGTCGCCACCGCGCGGTTCAGGTGCGCCACGGCCTCGGTGAGCCGCCCCGCCTCGTGGTGGCAGTTGCCGAGGCCGAGCAGCGCCTGTCCCTCGTCGCGGGGGTCCTCGCCGTCGCGTGCCGCGTACAGGGCCGCCGTGTACCACTCCACGGCCTCGTCGAGCCGGCGGGCGGCGCTCAGACCGATGGCCCCGGAGTTGAGCATCTGGCGTTCGGCCTCCCGGTGTCCGTCGCGGCGGGCGGCCTCCAGACCGATACGGTGGGCCTCGATCCACAGGTCGTAGTGGCGCAGTCGCAGGAACAACGGCCACATGGCGTCGACGAGTTGCCAGGCCGTGGCGTGCCAGCCGCGCTCGACGGCCAGGCGGAGGATCGCCATGAGGTGGCCGCGTCGCTCGTGCAGCCAGCCGAGGGCACCGCGGTCGTCGCTGAAGGGCGGGGGCAGCGGGCTGGGGTGCGCGTAGGTCCGGGGCAGGGTGAACTGGATCGGCGTGATGAGGCGTTGGGCCTCGGTCGCGGTCAGGAGGTGCCGGTCGGCGACCCGCCGCAGGGTGCGTTCCTGGTCCGCCTCGGAGTCGGACAGGACCGCGCGGTCGCGGGCGTGCACGCGGACGAGGTCGTGGAAGCGGAGCGCGTCCGGCCCGACCTCCTCCAGCATGTTGGCCTCGACGAGTTCGTCCAGCCGGCGTTCCGCCCAGTCGAGGGACTCCGCGCATGCCGCGGCGGCAGTCCGGACGTCGAAGTCGGGCAGGGGCAGCAGTCCGAGGGCCCGGTACAGGCGGGCGGCCTCCGGTCCCAGCACCGCGTACGACGCGTCCAGGGCCTTGCGCACGGTCGCCTCCCCTTCGACTTCCAGCGCGGCCAGCCGACCGACGTCCGGTGTGAGCGCGTCGGCCAGTGCGGCGACCGGCTGTCCGGGGCGGGCGGCCAGCCGGGCGGAGGCGAGGCACACCGCGAGGGGCAGCCCCGCGCAGAGGTCCACGACCTGGCGCACGGCGGGCAGTTCCCCGGCGACCCGGCGCTCGCCGACGCCGCGCAGGAACAGCTCCACCCCGGCGGCGGGGCCGAGCGCCCGCAGCCGGTGGAACTCCGCGCCGTCCAGCCGCAGTCCGGTCAGCCGGTGCCGACTGGTCACGACGACGAGGCTGCCGGGCCCGCCCGGCAACAACGGCCGGATCTGTGCCGCGGAGAAGGCGTTGTCCAGCACCACCGCGACGCGGAGTTCCGCGGTGACGGACCGCCACAGGGACGCCTGTTCCGCCAGGTCGACGGGGACCGCCCAGGCGCCGAGCGACCGCAGGAACCGGCCGAGGATCTCGCCCGGGCCCGCGGGGCCGCCCGCCGCGTGGCCGCGCAGATCGGCGTGCAACTGGCCGTCGGGGGTGGCGGATTCGTGCCGGCGCAGCCAGCGGGAGACCAGGGTGGTCTTCCCGATGCCGGCCGGCCCGTTGACCACGATCAGCGGCTGCCGGGCCCCGGCGTCCGCCTGCCGCGTGAGCAGCCGGTCCAGGGCCTCCAGCTCGTCCCGCCGGTCGGTGAAGTGCGCAGGCACGGGCAGCAGTTGACGGGGTGTCGGCGGGGGTTGCGGCGGGGCGGTCCGGACCTGGATGCCGCCGTGGATGTCACGGGCCTGGACGGTCGGTCCGTAGAACCGGGCCGATCCCCCGATGCTGTTGCTGCTCGCTCTCCCCTGGTCGTCCTCCCGTGCCGCACTCATACCGCTCGTCCCCCTCCGACCGGTTGCCCGCTACATCGATCAAGGTGGTCCTACCCCCGGTGGGCCCTCGACGATGCAGGCCACGGGCGTCGGAGCTCCGGCAAGGAAGCGATTCGGCCAGCACGACCGGCCCCTCTTGGAACCCCTCCCGCTCCCTGTCATGCTCTTCGCCCCACGGCATGCGTCTTCCCGGTGCCATGGTCGTCGAACGGCCGGACCAGCGGGAGGCGCTGGTGGAATTCGAGGTACTGGGCCCGGTGGGTCTGCGCGCGAACGGCCGACGGGTGGAGCTGGGCTCGGACAAGGAGCGGGCCCTGCTGGGCCTGCTGGTGCTGGACGTGGGACGGCCGGTGGCGCTGGGCGTGCTCATGGACCGGCTCTGGGACGGTGAACCGCCGCCGCACGCGCGGGAGAACGCGCACAGCTATGTCTCGCGGCTCCGCAGACGGCTCCGGTCGGCCGGCCCGTCGTCCGTGGGTGCGCCGCGCATCGTCAGCCGGGCCCACACCTACACGCTGGAGGCCGCCCGCGAGTCCGTCGACTGGCACCGGTTCCAGCAGCTCGTGGCGCGGGCCGGGGCCGCCGCCGCGGACGGTGACGACGAGCGGTCGGCCGCCCTCCTCGACCGCGCGGAGCGCCTCTGGCGGGGCGAGGCACTGGCCGGGCTGCCCGGTCTGTGGGCCGAGACCACACGCCGGACGCTGACGGAGCGGCGGCTGAACGCCACCGTCTCCCGCCTCGGCGCCTGCCTCCGGCTGGGCCGGTACCCGGAGGTGAGCGCCGAGCTGTCCGCCCTGGTCGACCGGTATCCGGGCGACGAGACGCTGGCGGGTCAGCTGATGCTGGCGTACTACGGCGGCGACCGGTACACCGACGCGCTGCGGGTGCACCAGGAGACCCGCCGGCTGCTGATGACGCAGTACGGCTCCGGCCCGGGCGCCGAGCTGGACCGTATCCACCGCGGGATCCTGGATCGCGCTCCGGCCGCCGATCTCGTCCGGGGCCGCCCGGCCACACCCCGCACGGCCACGCCCCGCACGGCCGCGGCCCCGCCGCCGGCCCGCCCGGGTCCGCCGAGGTTCCTGCCGCGTCAGCCGCCGCTGATCGGCCGTCTCGCCGAACTGCGGGCCCTGGGCGCGGCGGTGGACACGACGGCGGAGCACGGCGGCCGGGTGGCCGGCCCGGAGTCCGTCACCACCGTCAGCGGTATGGCCGGGGTCGGCAAGACCGCCGTGGCGGTGCACGGCGCGCACCGGCTGGCCGAGCGGTTCCCGGACGCCCAGCTGTACGTGGACCTGCGGGGCCACTCCCCCGTCGGTGAGCCGCTGGGTCCCGGCGCGGCCCTGGCCACCCTGCTGCGGCTGCTCGGCACGCCGGCGGAGACCATCCCGGTCGAGCTGGAGGGCCGCAGCGCGCTGTGGCAGACCATGCTGGCCGGGCGGCGGGCGGTGATCGTCCTGGACGACGCGGTGAGCGCCGACCAGATCCGGCCGCTGCTGCCGAGCGGCTCGCCCTCCCTGACGATCATCACGAGCCGACGCCGGCTGACGGGCCTGCCGCAGACCCGGCACATCCCGCTCGACGTGCTGCCGGCCGACGACGCCATCGCCCTGTTCCGCGTGTGCGCGGGCGAGGAACGCACCCTGGACATCCGGGAGATCACCCGGATCGTCCGCTTGTGCGGCCATCTCCCGCTCGCGATCGAGCTGGTCGCGAGCCGCTTCCGTGCCCATCCGGCGTGGACGCTCGGCGCCCTGGCCGAGCGCCTGACCCGTACCGAGGGCCGGCTGGGCGAGATCAGGGACGCCGAGCAGGAACTGCTGCGGGCCTTCGACCTGACGTACCGGACCCTCACGCCGGAACAGCGCGCCGCGTTCCGCCGGCTCGGTCTGCACTCCGGACCGGACTTCACGGTGGACTCGGCGGCCGCCTCGCTGGACCTGCGCCCGGCCGCCGCGGAACGCGTGCTGGAGTCACTGCTGGCCTGCCATCTGCTCCGCGAGCCGGCCCCGGACCGGTACCGGTTCCACGACCTGCTGCGCGAGTACGGCCACTCCAGGTCCCTCGCCGACGACACCGACGAGGACCGGGCCGGCGTCCTGCGGCGCCTGACGGACTTCTACGTCGCCGCCGCCGACCGTGCCGACCGGCTGGCGTACCCCCGCCGCACCAGGCCCGCACCGCCCCCGGAGCGCGGCCCCGGCGTACGGCTGCCGGACTGGCCCGACGCCGGGGCCGCGCGGTCCTGGCTGGCCGCCGAGCGACCGAACCTGCTGGCCACCGAGGACCGGGCGCGTGGCCAGGGCCGTCCCGGCGCCGCCGCCCGACTCGCCTACGCCCTGGCCGGTTTCCTCGACGAGGAGTGCCACTGGCTCGACGCCGAGGCCGTCCTGGAATCGGCCGTCGAGCACTGGGCCGGGACCGGCGAGCAGGCCGCGCTGTGCCGTGCCCTGCTGCACCTCAGCGCCGTGCACGCGCACACCGCGCGCTACCCGGAGGCCGCCGAGAGCGGCGACCGGGCGCTGCGGATCGCCCGCGCGACGGGGGACGAGGAGGCGGAGGCCGAGGTGCTGCGCACGCTCGGCACCCTGAACTGGCACAGGGGCGACCATCAGGCGGCGCTCGTCCTCTTCCAGAAGTCCTTCGCCATCACCGCGATATCCGGAGATTCCCTGGACCGTGCGCGCCTGCACAACAACATGGCGGTCACGCTGCTCTTTCTCGGGGAACACGACCGTGCGCTCGAACACTTCGAGAAGACGCTCAGCGGATTCACCGAGGCGGGCGATCACGCGGCGCTCGGCAAAACGCTCAACAACATCGGAGACCTGCAGCTGCGCCGCGGAGACCTGGAATCCTCGCGCCGGTCGTTCGAGGAATCACTGGCGTTCCTCGAGCATTCCGGGAACCGCTACGACCGCGCCACCGTGCGCGGCAGCCTGGCCGATGTCCTCACGGAATCGGGTGACACCGCCGCGGCCCTCCCGCTTTACCAGGAGACTCTCGCGGAATTCCGCGCGCTCGGCGACCGTAAGAGCCAGGCCGACACACTGATCGGTCTGGGCGAGGCGCACCGGAAAGCGGGGGACGCCGAGAAGGCCGTACGGCACTTCCTGGAGGCCCTCGACATCGCCCGTCCGATCGGCGCCGCGCACCAGGAGATCCAGGCACTGCGCCACATCGGGCAGGCGCATTTCGCAGCGGGCCGGTTCGATGCGGCGGAAGAACATCTGGAGGTCGCCCTTTCCCTGGCCGAGCGCACGCACGACGTCGACGAGAAAGCCAGGACGGAAAGCACTCTGGAGGACGTACGGCGCGCGGTAGGAGGCACCGCCGCAGCACGGGCCTTACCGCGACAGACGTTCGAACCCGGCGGTAATTAAACACGCAACCAGTGAACCTCGTTCAATTACCCCTACAAGCCGACGGTCATATACGGTCCACTCCGCAAGAGTTCAATCGATCATGGAGAGGTACCGTTCACGTGAGCACAATTCGTCGACTGGCCGTCGTCACCGGTCTCGCCACTGTCGCTATTTTTGGCGTGACCGCGCCAAATGCTTCGGCGGCCGAGCTCGCCTCGACCGCGGCGGTCGACACGAACAGGTGCATCATGATGTGACCCGCTGAGGGTCGGTCGGCGCACCGGGGTGGCAGCACACGCCGCCACCCCACCCATCCAACACATGAGGGCGGTGCGGGGTTGGAACCGATATCGGTGGCGCTGCTGGCGGCGCTGGCGGGGGGAGCCGGCGGCGAGGCCGGCCGACAGGCCTGGGCGGCGCTGAGCGCACTCGTGCGGCGCCCGTTCCGGCGGGACGGCGACGGCGACGGCGACGGCAGCACCGGTGCCCCGGCGGCGGGTTCGGCGCAACCGGAACTGGTCCGGCTGGCCGCGGCCCCGGACGACGCGGCCCTGGCCCGCGCGCTGAGCACGGCACTCGCGGTGCGGGCGGCGGGGGACACGGACTTCCGGACGGGTCTGCGGCGGTGGCACGAACTGGCCGGCTCGCTGCACACCGGAGACGTGCACACCGGCGACGTGCACAGCGAGATCAGCGGCGGCACCTTCACCGGCCCGGTCCTCCAGGGCCGTGACTTCTCCGGCCTCTCCTTCACGACCCCGGCCCCGCCCCAGGCGGATCCCGGCGCGGACACCCCGCCCCCACCGGACTGAGGACGCCGCCGACCGGCCGCGGCCGCTACGCCGACCCGGAGGGTTTCCGGGCGATGCCGCGTGGCTCGCAGGGGCATCGCGCGATCCGGTGAGTACTCTCGCGCTGCCCCAAGCCGCACTGTCTCCGAGCCGAACCGGGAGAAGACCCATCAGCGAGCCGAAGCGCGAAGACGCGGGGACCGCTCCGGGAAACCAGCCGCAGGAAGCCGACCAGTTGCGGGACATGCTGCGCCGGCCCGAGTACCGGCGGGCGCTGGTGTTCTGCGGTGTGATCGGGATCCCGGTGTCGCTGGCAGCGTTCTGGTTTCTCGTCCTGCTCCATGAGCTGGAGAACCTGCTCTGGGTGGACTGGCCGCACCATCTCGGGTGGACGGACCCGCCCTGGTGGTGGCCGCTTCCGCCGGCCCTGCTGTCGGGTGTGGTCGTGGCGCTGGTCGTCATGCGGTTTCCCGGCAGGGGCGGTCACATCCCGGCGGCCGGCCTCCACCCGGGAGGGGCGACGAAGGCCGCCCTGCCCGGTGTGATGCTCGCCGCGCTGGCCAGCCTGCCGCTGGGCGCCGCGCTGGGGCCCGAGGCCCCGATGATCGCCCTCGGCGGCGGCCTGGCGCTGGTCTTCAGGGACCTCGTCCGCGCCCCCGCGACCGAGGCGGGCACGGCGCTGCTCGGTGCCGCCGGCTCCGCCGCGGCCATCTCCGCGATCTTCGGCAGCCCGCTCGTCGCGGCCGTGCTCCTCATGGAGGTGGCCGGGGTCGGCGGCCCCCAGCTGTTCGCCGTGATGCTGCCCGCCCTGCTGGCCAGCGGAGTCGGCTCCATCGTGTTCACCGGTTTCGGCAACTGGACCGGGCTGCAGACCGGAAGCCTCAGCATCGGACTGCCCGCTCCCCCGGTCCTCGACACCGGGGACGTGGTGTGGTCGGTCCTGATGGCCGTCGTCATCGGGGCCGTCATCCACTGGGTCATCGTCGGAGGCCGCATCACGGCGGGTTTCGTCGCCGCGCGTCCGCTGCGCAACACGGTGCTCTGCGCCCTCGCCGCCGCCTGCTGCGCGGCGCTCTACGCGGTCGCCACCGGCCGTTCGCCCGCGGAGGTCTCGCTGTCCGGCCAGGCCACCCTGGCCCAGCTCGCCGCCGACCCGCACGCGTGGCCGATCGGCAGCCTGGTGGCGGTCCTGGTGTTCAAGGCCCTCGCGTACGCGCTCTGTCTGGGCAGCCTTCGCGGCGGTCCGGTCTTCCCCTCGCTGTTCCTGGGCGGTGCGATGGGTGTGCTGCTCTCGCCCCTGCTGGGGCTCGGTGTGGTGCCGGGCATGGCGGCGGGCATGGCGGCCGCGTCCGCCGCCGCGCTCCGGCTGCCCGTCAGCTGTGTGGTGCTGGTCGTCCTCGTCGTGGGCCACTCGGGGTCGGTGCCGGTGATCGTGCTCGCCGCGGTGGTGGCGTTCGTGACCACCGAACTGCTGCCGCAGGGACCGGGGATCCCCGCCTTCACCGCGGGATCGCGTCGAGGGCCTCGTCCAGCGTCGTCGCGGCCATGATCAGGGAGAGATGCGTGAAGGCCTGCGGGAAATTGCCGAGTTGCTCCCCGCTGGGGCCGATCTCCTCGGCGAACAGGCCGACATGGTTGGCGTACGTCTGCATCTTCTCGAAGGTGTAGCGGGCCTGGGGCAGCCGCCCGGCGCGGGCGAGGGCGTCGACGTAGAGGAACGTGCAGAGGCTGAACGTGCCCTCGGAGCCGCGCAGGCCGTCGGGGGACGCCTCGGGGTCGTAGCGGTAGACGAGGCTGTCGGAGACGAGGACGCGGTCCATCGCGTCGAGGGTGTTGAGCCAGCCGGGGCTGCGCGGCGACATGAATCCGACCCGGGGGGCCAGCAGCAGGGAGGCGTCCAGGACGTCACCGCCGTAGTGCTGGACGAGAGCCTGCTGCTTGTCGTCCCAGCCCCGTTCCATGACCTGTTCGAGGATCGCGTCCCGGGCCCGGGTCCAGAGCGCGGTGTCCGCGGGCCTGCTGAATTCGGCGGCCAGCCTCAGACCGCGGTCGAAGGCGGCCCAGCACATCACGCGGCTGTAGGTGAAGTCCTTGCGGCCGCCCCGGGTCTCCCAGATCCCCTCGTCGGGCCGGTCCCAGGAGTCGGCGAGCCAGTCCAGCATGCGGGACAGGCCCTTCCAGCCGTGGTAGCCCGCCTGTTCGCCGATCTGGCGGCTCTCGGCGAGGGCGTAGAGGGCCTCGCCGTAGATGTCGAGCTGCAACTGGTCGGAGGCCGCGTTGCCCGCCCGGACGGGGGCGGAGCCGCGGTAGCCCTCGAAGTGTCCCAGGATCTCCTCGGTCAGATGGGGGTCGCCGTCGACGCGGTACATGATCTGGAGGGGTTCCTCGTCCGGTCCCTCGCGGGCGGCGAGGCGGTCGCCGAGCCAGTGGGTGAAGCGGGTGGCCTCCTCGACGAAGCCCAGGTCGAGCAGGGCCCGCACCGACAGGGAGCCGTCCCGCACCCACGTGTAGCGGTAGTCCCAGTTGCGTTCGCCGCCGACCTGTTCGGGCAGGCCCATCGTCGCGGCGGCGACCGGTGCGCCCGAGGGGGCGTACGTGAGGAGCTTGAGCGTGATGGCCGAGCGGTGCACCATCTCCGTCCAGCGGCCGCGGTAACGCGAGGTGCGCACCCACTTCTGCCAGAAGTCGACGTTCTCCCAGAGCCCGTCGGTGACGCTCTCGGTGGTCGGGGGCGGGGGCGCCTCCCCGCCCGGCGCGCACACGGTGAACACGACGGCCGCCGTCTCCCCGGCCTGGAGGGTGATGGCGCCCCGGACGTCGTTCCCGTCCCGTTCGAGCGGAACGGTGCCCTGGAGGTGGGCGGTCGCCCCCGGGGCGCGGAACGTCGCCCCGTCGGGTGTCAGGTCGAGTTCGTGGGACGCCCGCGCGTAGTCGAACCGCGGGCGGCATTCGAGCCGGAAGTGCACGGTGCCGCGCACGGTCCGTACGACGCGCACCAGCCGGTGCCGGTCGGTGGCCGTCGGGCCCGGCAGGACCGGCATGTGGTCGATGATCTCGCCGACCCCGTCGGGGGACATGAACCGGGTCACCACGACGGCGGTGTCCGGGTAGTAGAGCTGCTTCCAGGACCCTTCGGGATGGTCTGGCGCGAGGAGGAAGTACCCGCCGCCGTCGTGGTCGAGCAGCGCGGCGAAGACACTGGGCGAGTCGAAGCGCGGCGCGGCGAACCAGTCGATCACGCCCTGGGACGAGACCAGCGCGGCGGTCTGGAGGTCCCCGACGAGCCCGTGGTCGGCGATGGGCGGGTAGCGGTCCATGGCGTTCTCCTCAGGCGGCTTCAGCCGCGGCCGTCGGACGGGTGGCCGGAGGTCATCGCAGCCGCTCCGCGAGGTGGTCGCCGACGCGCAGGGCGTTGGCGATGGCGGTCAGCGAGGGGTTGACCGCCCCGATGCTCGGGAAGAAGCTCGTGTCGACGACGTAGAGGTTGTCCAGGTCGTGGGCCTTGCAGTGGACGTCGAGGGCGGAGCCGGCGGGGTCGTCGCCGAAGCGGACCGTGCCCGCCTGGTGCGCGGTGGCGCCGATGGGCATGCCCTTGTGCAGATAGATGCTGTGCGACAGGAGATGGTGTTCGCTCATGCCCAAGTGGCCGAGCATGCGCTGGAGTTCGTGTCGCAGGCGGTTCAGTCCCGCGATGTTGTTCTTCTCGTCCAGGGCCAGGTGGATGCCGCCGTCCCGGTCCAGGGTGACGCGGTTGCCGGCGGCGGGCAGGTCCTCTCCGCACAGCCAGAAGTCGACGGCGTGGTGGGCGAGTACCTCGAAGGGCATGTCGGGGGCCACGGACCCGGCCCAGCGGGGCGCTTCGCCGTGGATCTGCTCGGAGTCGGACTTGCCGAGCATCTGGATGCCGCCGAGGGGGTAGTCCCAGTCGTCGGACCCCAGATACCAGTCGTGCAGCGCCAGCGTCTTCTGGAACCTGGTGTCGTTCGGTTCCCTCGACACGGCCATCAGGGCCAGGTTGTTGTGCCGCATGTAGTGCCGGCCGACCACGTCCGAGCTGTTGGCCAGTCCCCGCGGATGCCGGTCGTTCGCCGAACGCAACAGCAGGGCTGCGGAGTTGACGGCTCCACAGGCGACCACCACGATGTCGGCGCGGAACTCCACGGTGGCCGCGTCCCCGTCTCCCGGCTCCCCCACCGTGGCGACGACCGAGGTGACGCTGCGGCCGGTCGCGTCCGTCTCCAGCCGCCGCACGTCCGCATGGGTGACCATCTCGACGTTGGCGTGTTCCAGGGCGGGGTCGACACAGATGACCTGTGCGTCGGACTTCGCGCCGACCAGGCAGGGGAATCCGTCGACCCGGTCGCAGCGGATGCAGGCGCTGTCGCGGGTGGCCCGGCCCTGGTCGTCCTGGGTGAGGTTCACCCCGATCGGGAGGTGGAACGGATGCAGCCCCTGCTTCTCCAGGTCGTCGCTGAGTTGCTGGATGCGCGGCTCGTGCTGGACCGGCGGGTGGGCGTACTGGGCGCCGGTGGGGCCCTCGGTGGGGTCCTCGCCGTGCCGGCCGTGGACGAGGTAGAGGTGTTCGGCCTGCGTGTAGTACGGCTCGAACTCCTCGTAGCCCAGGGGCCAGGCGGGAGACACGCCGTCGTGGTGGCGGAGCTCGCCGAAGTCCTCGGGACGCAGCCGGAAGAGCGCGGCGCCGTAGAACTTGGTGTTGCCTCCCACGTAGTAGTTGACCTCGGGCGGGAACTCCTTCCCGTCCTTGTCGTACCAGAACTCCGGGGCCCGGTACTTCCCCTTGACGAAGACCGCGGTGGAGTCCCAGTTGTCCCGTTCCCGGGGAAGATAGCCACCGCGTTCGAGGAGGAGGATCCGTTTTCCGGTGGGTGCCAGCCGATGGGCGAGGGTGCCGCCGCCCGCCCCTGTGCCGATGATGATGACGTCGTAGTACCGCGCGTCGGTCATGCCGGCCACCGTCCTCGGAGAATGCGCGCCGGTCCTGCGGGGTGAATGGGCCGTCGGACCCGACCACCAACGTATCTCCGGGCGATGTTTCCGGCGAGTTGGGCCGGTCGGGTGAACCGGGGGGCCGGTACGCGGCGCCGTCTCGGTACGCGTGCGTGGGCGGACCGGCCGCTCTCACAGGATCGCGAGCGGATTGACGGGAGAGCCGGTGGCCGCGGGCAGCCGGAGCGGGGCGATGACGCAGAGGAACGACCAGCGGCCTTCCCGAGCGCAGAGCGGCGCGAGGTCCTCGAACCGCAGGTAGTCCAGCAGGTGCAGTCCCATGGCGTGGATGCCCAGCACATGGACCGGGAACGCGACGCCCCGGGCCGCGCTGGGCGCGCTGTCGTTGTTGCCGTCACCGCCGAGTACGGCCACCTCCCGCTCGGCCAGGAACTCCATGGCCGTCGGGTGGAGTCCGGCACGGGCGGCGGCCACGTCCCAGGGACCGAGCTCCTCGCGGCGCCGGCGGTGGCCGACCCGTACGAGCAGGATGTCGCCGCGGCCGACCCGGACGCCCTGCCGTGCCTCGGCGGCGGCGAGGTCCTCGGCCCGCACCTGCGCTCCCGGTTCGAGCCAGGGGACGTCGTGCAGCCGGGGGATGTCGAGGAGGACCCCGCGTCCGACGATGCCGTCGCGGGCGAGGTCGACGGACAGGGCGCTCGCTCCGTCCGGCGACAGCACGTCCGCCGCCGGCACGCCGCCGTGCAGGGTGCCGTCGTAGACGACGTGGCACAGCGCGTCGAGGTGGCTGTCCACGTCACCGTGGACGTTCATGGCGAAGCGGTCCCGGGCGAACTCCAGGCCGCTCGAACCGGGTTCACCGTCGGGCGGGGCGGTGAGCCGGTGTTCGGCCGGGTCGGCGTCGTCCGGTCCGGCAAGGGTGTTCACGGGCGCGGCGAGCGACACCGTACGCCCCGACCGCACCTCGCGTACGGCGGCCCGTACGTGTTCCCCGGTGATCGTGTCCAGGGCGCCCCGGGCGGCGGCGCCGCCGGGGGACGTGTCGCGCAGGTGCCGGTAGAGACGCCGGAAGTCGGCCTCGCTCAGCTCGCCGGTCGTCCGCATGCCCCCACCCTCGGGCAGATCCGGGGCCCCCGCACGCCGAGTTGCCGGGCTCGGGGACCGCCGCGTTAATAGGTGAGCGAACCGATCCGCGGAGGTCCGGATGGACATGATCCGTGTCCGGGCGGTGTGCCCGCCGGACCTCACCGAACGCGCCATGGCCCTGCTCGGCGCCGAGCCGTGCGTCCTGAACCTGCACCTTCAGCCGGGCCGCGTACGCAACCCCGACGGTGACGCCATCCAGTGCGACGTCCTGACCGGAGTCGCGAACGAGGTGCTGCGCGGGCTGCGGGAGCTCGGCCTCGAACGGCGTGGCTCCATCATCCTCGACCCGGTGGACACGGCGTTCTCGGATCTCGCGGCCAGGACCTGGGCCAAGGAACTCGGGGCGCGGCCGCGCGCCCCGGTGTGGGAGCAGGCGGAGGCCCGGATCCGGGCCGAGGGCAGCTATCCCCCGAGCTTCTACCTGTTCCTGGTCATCGCCGGGCTCATCGGCGCGGTGGGCATCATCACCAACTCGCAGATCCTCATCGTCGCGGCCATGGTGGTCGGCCCCGAGTACGGGGCCATCATCAGCGTCGCCCTCGGCATCGACAACCGTTCCCGGCCGAGGATCGCGCAGGGTCTCCTGGCGCTGCTGGTGGGCTTCCTGCTGGCCATCGCCGCGACGTTCCTGTTCGCCCTTCTCGTCCGCGGCTTCGGGTTCCAGCCGGAGGCCTTCGAGCTGGGGGTGCGGCCCGTCTCGAACCTGATCAACACCCCCAACTTCTTCTCGGCCGTGGTGGCGGTGCTGGCCGGGGTCGTCGGCATCGTCTCGCTCACGGAGGCCCGGACGAGCGCGCTGCTCGGCGTCTTCATCTCGGTGACCACGATCCCGGCGGGGGCGGACATCGGGGTCTCCGTGGCGTTCGCCAGCTGGGACGAGGCCTGGGGCTCGCTGCTCCAACTGCTGCTCAACATCTTCGTACTGATCGTGGTCGGGACCGGCACGCTCAAGTGCCAGCGGGCCCTCTGGCGGCGGGTGGGCGAACGCCGGCACGGTCGCGCGGCCGGGCGGACCGCGTAGGCGCGGCACGGGTGAGCGGCGTACCGAGGTGCGGCCGCCTCCGTCCGGTGCTGCAATGAGGTCCGAGGGCAGGGGGACGCTGAACGCCGTGACCACGCAGGGGTGAAGCCGTGAGCGATGAATTCGTCGAAATGGGACCGATCGACTATGTCGTCGTCGAGTTTCCCGGAAGCCGCATGACCGGCGAGGGGTTCCCCCTGCTGGTCGATCTGGTGGACCGCGGCCTCATCCGGATCCTCGATCTGCTGTTCGTCCGGAAGGAAGAGGACGGATCCGTCGTGGGCATGGAGATCGCCGACCTCACCGGCGACGGACTTCTGGACCTGGCCGTGTTCGAGGGCGCGTCCTCCGGCCTGCTGGGCCAGGACGACATCGAGGAGGCCGGCGGCGCTCTGGGCGCCGGCAACTCCGCGGCGATCCTGGTCTACGAGAACCTGTGGGCCGCGCCGTTCGCCACCGCCCTGCGACGCGGCGGTGCGCAGCTGGTCGCCTCCGGGCGGATCCCGGTCCCGGCCGTCCTGGCCGCGCTGGACGAGACGGACGACGTCCGGCCGCCGGGGGCGTAGAACTCCGCGGCGCAGAGACTCCGTAGCGCAGAGAACCCGTCGCGGTGACGGAAGACCAGGTATTCCTCGGCCTCGGCCTGATCGTCGTGCTGGCCGTCGGCTCCCAGGTGCTGGCGAGCCGGCTGCGTATCCCCGCGCTGATCGTCCTGCTCCCCGTCGGATTCACCGCGGGCGCGCTGACCGACGACGTCGACCCCGAGCGGCTCCTGGGCAGCACCTTCTCCCCGCTGGTCTCGCTGGCCGTCGCGGTGATCCTCTACGACGCCGGACTCGGCCTGGACCTGAGGAGCTTCCGAGCCCACACCCGCCGGGTCGTGGTGCGGCTCATCTGGTTCGGCGCGCTGTTCACCGGCGCTTCGGCGGCGCTGGTGGCCATGCCGTTCCTCGGGATGTCATGGGGCGCGGCCGTGATGCTCGGCGCGATCCTCGTCGTGTCCGGGCCGACGGTCGTCGGCCCGCTGCTCGCCTTCGTCCGCCCCACGGAGCGACTGCGGCGGATCCTCGTCTGGGAGGGGTCGCTGATCGATCCCGTGGGCGGCATCCTGGGCGCGCTGGTCTTCCACGCGGTCACGGCCGGCGGGCCCGGCGGCTTCGGCAGCAGGGTCGGCCCCTTCGCCGTCAGTACGGCGGTGGGGGTGGTGGGAGGCGTCGTCGGAGCGGCCGTACTGACGGTGGCGCTGCGCAGGCTCCGGCTCGGGGAGGTGCTCGCCACCACGGTGCAGCTCGCCGCGGTGGTCGGCGTGGCGGCCGTCTGTGACGTCGTCCGGGACGACACGGGACTCATCGCCGCCGTCCTGATGGGACTGGCGGTGGCGAACCTGCCCGGCGCGGGCGTCACGGCGCGCAGGCCGTTCTTCGAGACCCTCGTGGACCTGGTCATCGGGCTGCTCTTCATCTCGATCTCGGCCACCGTCAGCCCCGCGTCGCTGCGGCATGTGGTGCTGCCGACGCTGGGGCTCGTGGCGGTCCTGGTGCTCGTGGTCCGCCCGCTGGTGGCGGCCGTGTCGGCGTGGCGCACCGATCTGTCGGCCGGGGAACGGGGCTTCCTGGGGTGGATGGCGCCGCGCGGGATCGTGGCCGCGGCCACCGCCTCGACGTTCTCGGCCACGCTGGTGGACCAGGGCGTCGGCGGCGCCGCGAAGATCCTGCCGGCCACGTTCGTGGTGATCGTCGCCACCGTCACGCTGTACGGGCTGAGCGCGGCGCGGGTGGCCGGGCGGCTGGGCGTGGTGCGCTCGGCGCGCTCGCGGCCGTTGCTCGTGGGCGGGGATCCATGGGTGGTCGATCTGGGGCGGGCCCTGCGGTCGGCCGGGCTGGAGGTGGTGATGTGGGCGGGACGCGAGGCGGAGCGGGACAGCATCGGGGCCGCCGGCATCGAACTCGCCCCCGGGGAGCTGTTCGCCGCGGCCACGGGCGAGGGCGCGGAGCTCGAGGGTCTCACCGGGGTCCTGCTGCTCACCGGCGAGGACGACTTCAACGCGCTGGCGGCCACGCGTCTCGAGGACGGCGTCGAGGGCACGGTCCACCGGCTGCGGCCGTCCGCGGGCAGCCAGGGCGTCATCACGCCCTACGCGGGTGGTGAGGTGCTCTTCGATCCGGACCTCACCGGGCCCGAACTGGCACGGCGTCACGCCCGGGGCGCCCGCGTCGTGACGCATCGCTTCGACGGCGACGGCCCGCTCCCGGCCGGACCCCGGATGCTGTTCCTGGTGCGGGGCGACGGCCGGCTCCTCCCCGTCACCGGGGCCGGCGGCCCGGCGCCGCAGCCGGGAGACGTCGCCGTACTGCTGAGCGGCTGACCCCGTCAGCGGCCCGTGGACCGCTCGAAGGAGGCGACGGCGGCCCGCACCCGGGCGAGCTCGGCCCCGGGACCGGCTGTGGCGTCCAGGGTCAGGCCCGGCTCGTCCGGTTCCAGTGGCTCCAGCGTCGCGAACTGCGAATCGACCAGCCGGGCGGGCATGAAGTGGCCGGTGCGCCGGGACACGCGGTCCCGTGCGGTGTCCCGGTCCAGGGCCAGGTAGAGGCACCAGAGCCGGCCGCCGGCGGCCGCCCTGAGCTCGTCGCGGTACGCCCTCTTGAGGGCCGAGCAGGCGAGGACCAGCCCCTCCCCGGCCTCGGCGGCGTGCCGGACGCGGTCGGCGAGGGCCCGCAGCCAGGGCTCGCGGTCTTCGTCGTCCAGAGGGTGACCGGCGGTCATCTTGGCGATGTCGGCGGCACTGTGGAAGCCGTCGCCCTCGACGAACGTCACCGCGAGCCGCTCGGCGACCGCTCTGCCGACGGTGGTCTTCCCGGAACCGGACACGCCGAGGACCAGCACGATCGGCGGCCCCAGCCCGGCCCCGCGCACCGGCTCCCCGCGCGCCGGGTCCCCTCCCCTCTGCTCCCCGCCGCCGGTCACGGGCTCTCGGGCTCCCGTCCGGCCGACGTCCGCCGCAGGTCCGCCTCGGTCAGGGGCTGGAGGGCCCCGGCGGTGTCCAGCCGGTAGAGCAGGACGAGAGGCGGTCCGACGAGCACCACGGCGATGGCCGTGACCAGCAGCAGCCAGCGCAGCGTGGTCGGCGCACCGGCCGCCTCGGACACGGTCAGCGAGGTGGGGATGAGATAGGGCCGCTGGGCCAGCCCCCACGCCACGACGACGAGGGCCACACTGCCGACGGCGGTGATCCTCGCCCATCCCGTGGCGGTGCGGTACAGCAGCCCGGCGGTGGCCGCCGCGGCGGCGACCGCGACCAGGACGAGAACGAGGCCGATTCCGCTGGTCAGCCCGTCGTGGACGTAGCGCGCGTCGTCGCGGGTGACGACGAGGCCGACGACCGCCAGGACGGCGAGGGCGCCGAGGCTGCACCAGGCCCGCAGCCGGAAGTATCCGACCAGGTCGGCGGCGTCGAAGCGGCGGGCGTCGGCGGTCAGGAACACCGCCCCCAGGAAGGCGGTCGCGGCGACGGTCAGCAGGCCGGCGATCACGGACGTCCCGTTGGACCACGCGTCGGCCGTCGCCTTCGTGCCGGGAGCCACCCGGCCCGTGGCCAGCCCGCCGACCGCCGCGCCGAGGAAGAAGGGCGTCAGCAGCGAGGAGACGGCGAAGACGGCGCCGTAGACCCTGCGCCCGGCGATGCGCTGCGTGGGTTTGCGCAGGGCGAACCCGGCGCCGCGCAGGACGAGTCCCACGGCGGCCAGCGCCAGCGGCAGCCACATGGCCGTGAAGACCGTCTGGAAGAGGACCGGGAAGCCGGTCCACATGATGACCAGGACGAAGATGAGCCAGACGTTGTTGGTCTCCCACACCGGTTCCATGGCGTGGTCGATGAGCCACCTGGGACGCCTGCCCCGCTCGGTGCCGCCCGCGAGCAGGTCCCAGAATCCGGCGCCGTAGTCCGTGCCGCCGGCACACGCGTAGGCGGCCACCACGGCCAGCAGCACCCAGGCGACGGCGTCCTCGGTCATGTGCCGCCCCCGTCCCTGCCCCCGGTCGTGGACAACGGCCGGGGCCCGTAGGGGGTGTCGCCCTCCACGTCCCCGGTGGCGGCTGCCGTGCCGGCGCCCTCGTCGGCCAGCCGCCACCGTCTGCTCATCCTCAGCAGGACGGTCAGGAAGGCGCCGAACACGAGGACGTAGAGCACCATGACGATGCCGAGCATCGTCCACAGGGTCGAGGCACGGGTGTCCGTCACCGCCTCCGCGACCCGCATGTTCTGGTAGACGATCCAGGGCTGACGGCCCACCTCGGTGGTGATCCAGCCGCACTCCACGGTCAGCAGACAGGCCCCGCCGGCCAGCGCCGCGCACCGGAAGAACCACGGTGACCCGGGCAGGTCACGGCGGCGCAGCCAGCACCAGCCGTACCAGAGCGCGAGCAGGGCGAGCAGGCTCGCGATGGTCACCATGATGTCGAACGCCCAGTGCGCGATCGTGGCCTGAATGGCCGTCGGGCGGTCGCTCGCCGGGACCGAGGACAGGCCCGTCACCTTGGTGCTCGGGCTGAAACCGGCGAGGATCGAGTCCAGTTGGGGGATCTTGATCCCGCCGGTGATCGTCCCGTCGGAATGCAGACGCCCGAACATGTACTCCGGCACATGGGTGTCGGTCTTCCAGACGATCTCGGTGGCCGCGAACTTCACCGGCTGCTTGTGGAAGACGGAGCGGGCGATCGAGTCCCCGAGCACGAACTGCACGGGGGTCAGGATCGCGGCGACGGTGAACGGCACGGTGAAGCCGAGCCGGTGGTAGCGGTCCCGGCGGCCCCGCAGCCAGCCGACCGCGTACACCCCGGCGACGACATAGCCGGCGGTCAGCACCACTCCGACCACGAAGTGCCAGTACTCCGGGCCGAACATCGGCGTGAAGATCGCCCTGCGTACGTCGACGTCCACCGGGTCGCCGGACGCGTCGAGGGTGAAGCCGCTCGGGGTGTTCATCCAGGAGTTGGCGGCCACGATGCCGAACGCCCCCATCAGGGCGGCGAGCGGCAGGGGCAGGCCGAGCCAGAAGTGCGTCCACGGCTTGAGCCGGCGCCAGCCGTACAGGTAGATGGCGATGAGGATCGCCTCGAGGAAGAACGCCCAGGCCTCGACCCCGAAGCCGAGGCCGAAGACATCGCCCCACCGGCCCATCATCCCCGGCCACAGCAGGCCGAGTTCGAAGGAGAGGACGGTGCCGGTCACGATGCCGATGGCGAACTGGACGGCCATGACCGCCGACCAGCGACGCGCGAGCAGCAGGGCGACGGCGTCGCCCTTGCGCAGTCCGCGGTAGTGCATCAGGAGGGTGATGGCGGGCAGGGCCACGCCGAAGGGCACGAGCAGGATGTGGGAGCCCAGGGTGAAGGCCATCAGCTCCCGGGCCGGCAGCAGCTGTGCGGGGCCGTCCGCCAGAAAGTGGTCGATCGCGCTGTTCACATGGTCCTCGGTGGCTCGTCCCGGATGGCTGAGGCGTGGCGGGTCTCAGCCGCCCGTGGCGAACCCGGGGAACAGCGTCATTCCGCCGTCGACGTAGAGCGTCGTCCCCACCACGTAGTCGAAGAGGTCGGAGGCCAGCGCGGCCACCACGTTCGCGATGTCGTCCGGGTCGCCGACGCGGTGGTAGGGGACGAGCCGGAGCAGGTCGGCCTCGGCTTCGGGGGTGTCCCAGGCGCTGCGGTTGATCGGCGTGCGGATCGCTCCCGGAGCGACGGCGTTCACCCGGATCCGGTGCGGGGCGAGTTCCTGCGCGAGGGTCGCCATGAGCATCTGCACCCCGCCCTTGGACGACGCGTAGTTCACATGGCCCGTCCAGGGGATGAGCTGGTGGACCGAGCTCATGCAGATGATTTTCCCGGCGGACCGGGAGACCTCCGGGACGACTCCGCGCCGCATGAATTCCTTGGTCGCCTCGCGTGCGCAGAGGAACTGTCCGGTCAGATTCACGTCCAGTACTTTGTGCCACTGCTCCATGGTCATGTCGGTCACGGGGGCGTCTCGCTGGAGTCCCGCGTTGGCGACCATGATGTCGATGGTCCCGAACTCCTCGACCATTCGGGAGACCATGTCGACGACCTGGTCCTCCTGGGACACATCGGCCTCGTGCGCATAGGCGCGGACGCCGAATCCCTCGATCTCCCGCACGACTTCTTCCGCGGCTTCCCGCCCCGCCACATAGTTCACGACCACATCGGCGCCGACCCGTCCGAGGCCGATCGCGGTGGCCTTTCCGATGCCGGAATTCGCGCCCGTCACCAGTGCCTTCTGCCCTTTCAGGAGCAGCGGGGCAAGGGGCTGGCGACCGTCACTGCCGCTGGTTTCCACTCGTGTCTCCCTGTGCGTGCCGGCGCGGACATTCGGCGGACATTCAGAGGAATCCGCCCGACAACGAAAACACGCGTGGACCGGTACGGCACGGTGGCACGTCTCCCGTCAGCCGCCCGGGGTCCCTGCCCGCGCGAACGGCCCAACGGGCGCCGAAGGCGCCGGCCGGTCGCCCGCGACGCACGGCCCGCTCGGACCGGCCGCTCCGACCGGCCGGCGCGCACCGGCTGGTCGAACGATCTGGTCGAACGGGCTGGTCAGGCGGCTGTTGGGGCGGGCCGATCGGACGGGCCGCGCGCGGGGGCTACTCGGTGCGGGCGTCCCGGCCCGTCCCGATGCACAGCGCCCAGATGACGAAACCGTCCACGGCGATCAGCACGATGGCCCACACGGGCTGGTAAGGCAGCCACATGAAATTGGCGATCATCGACAGACCGGCCACCGCGACGCCGACGACGCGTGCCCACACCGCGCCACGGAACAGAGCGATGCCCGCGAGCGCGACCAGAACGCCGAGGACGAGATGGATCCAGCCCCAGCTGGTCAGGTTGAAGTTGTAGGCGTAGCCATTGGTGACGACAAAGACGTCGTCCTGGGCGATGGCGGCAATTCCCTGGAATATCGCCATCACCCCACCGAAGATCATCATGACCCCGGCGAAGCCGGTCCAGCCGGACACCCACGCCCCGCCGCCGCTCGCCGTTCCGTGTCCGTGGTGCACTCCGGTCGCGGTCATTTCGGGCTCCTCCCACACGCATATCGCCACTGACAGGTGGCCGTTCGGTCGCCCACTTATCAGCTTGCCATGAGAAGCACAAACCGGCAGAACACCGGTATGCGCGCAGTTCGGCGCCCCGGCCGACGTGCGAGGGAAATCCGACGGTGGTCCAATGGGGGTGTCCGGCGCGCCGACCGTCGCGCGTCGGCGGGGAAAGCCGTCCCTTTCGCAGGTCTCCGGCGAGAAAGGAAACCGCCGTGCCAGGTCTCCTCCGCGGGGTCGCCCGCACAGCCGTAGTGGCCGGTACCGCGACCGCCGTGTCGAACCGCGTGTCACGCCGCCAGCAAGGGCGCTGGGCCCAGCAGGACGCTCAGCCGGCCGCGCCGCAGCCGGCGCCGGCCGCCGCTCCCCCGCCCGCCCAGCCGGCCGACATGAGCAGCAAGATCGACCAGCTGAAGCAGCTCGGGGAGCTCAAGACCCAGGGTGTCCTCACCGAGGCCGAGTTCGAGGACCAGAAGCGCAGGATCCTCGAGTCCTGAATCCGTCCCCGTCCCCGTCCCCCTCCCCGTGGTCGTCTCAGTGGACGTCTCAGTGGGCGTCCCCGTGTGTGTCCCCGTGGGGCATGACGTCGATCCCGGTGCGCACCGGCTGCCCGGCGGCGAGCCGGTCGCCGGGCAGCCTCGGTGTCGTGCCGTGCCGTGCGTGCCGTGTCGTGTCTCGGGTCGGGTGGCGGTGCGCCCTCGCGACGGCCGGGCGCACGACCCGCGCGCCGCGCCGCGCACCCTACGGCCAGCTCAGTACGAGGTTTCCCCGGACGTCGCCGTCCAGCAGGCGTTTGAACGCCGCGCGCGCGTCCTGGGGCGGCATGACGTCGTCCACGAGGGGCCGGATTCCCGTGGTGTGCATCAGCCTCAGCATCCGCGCGTATTCGTCCCGGGTGCCGCTGAACGACCCGACGATGTTGACCTGGTGGAAGTAGACCCGGTGCAGCCGGGCCGGCGAGACGTCCCCGGACGTGGCGCCGGCGACGACGACCGTGCCGCCGGGGCGCACGCTGTGCAGGGAGTGCGTCCATGTCGCCCGGCCGACGCTGTCGATGACGGCGTCCACCTGTTCGGGCAGTTGCGCCTTGGGTTCGAACACCTCGTGGGCGCCCAGGCGCCTGGCCAGCTCTCGCTTGGCGGCAGTACGGCTGGTGGCGTACACCCGGAGTCCGCCGGCCACCCCCAGCGCGATCAGCGCGGTGGAGAGTCCGCCGGCGGCGCCCTGCACGAGCACCGAATCGCCGGGCTGCAGCCTGGCCTTGGTGAACAGCATGCGGTACGCCGGCAGCCAGGTGCAGATCAGGCAGGCCGCCTCTTCCCAGGCCAGCTGGTCCGGGACCGGCAGCAGGCTGGCCGCGGGCACGGCGATGTACTCGGCCAGCGTGCCCGGCCGGGCGCCGACGAGTTGCGCGGCCGGCAGGATCAGGGTCTCGTCCGCGGTGCCCGGCGGGGACTCCAGTACGGGATAGAGCGCCACGCGCCGGCCGTCGGGGTCCTCCCCCGCCGCCTCGCAGCCCAGGATCCGCGGATACTTGTCGTGGTTCAGGCCGACACCCCTCAGGGTCCACAGATCCTTGTGGTTGAGGGAGACGGACCTGACCCGGACGAGCGACCAGCCGTCGGGCACCTCGGGATCGGGACGCTCGCCGACGACCAGCGCGGCCAGCGGGTCCTCGGCGTCGGGACGTGCCGCGTAGACAGCCTTCACCTTCCCGCCCTCCTGCCCCGGCTCGTGCGCCGCGGGCGATGGCCCGTTGGGCGAAGGGGTGGTGGAATGTCGCGCCGCTGCATGGCAACTCCTCGTCGTACGCGGGGGGGGCGGGTGTCACGTGCTGCCGGACGGCAGCGTCACGCTCGGGACCGTCAGCGGAACGCCTGAACGCCGGTGACCGCACGGCCGATGCTGAGGGTGTGGACCTCTTCGGTCCCTTCGACCGTGAGCACGGCCTCCAGGTTGGCCATGTGCCGCATCACCGGGTATTCGAGGGTGATGCCGTTGGCGCCGAGGATGCTGCGGGCCGTGCGGGCGACCTCGGTCGCGGCGCGCACGTTGGCGAGCTTGCCGAGGCTGAGCTGCGTGGGCGCCAGCCGGCCGGACTCCTTCAGCCGGGCCAGCCGCAGCGCGGTCATCCCGGCGTGATTGACGTGCACCACCATGTCCGCGAGCTTGCGCTGGGAGAGCTGGAAGGAGGCGAGCGAGCGGCCGAACTGCTCACGGCCGGCGGCGTAGTCGAGCGCGCTGGCGTAGCAGGTGCGAGCGGCGCCGACCACACCCCAGACGATGCCGAAGCGGGCCTCGTTCAGGCACGAGAACGCCGTCTTCAGACCGTGGGCCCCGGGAAGGGCGGCCGAAGCGGGGACCCGCACCTCGTCCAGGGTGAGGACGGCGGTGTTCGAGGCCCGCAGGGCGAGCTTGCGGGTGATCTCCTCGGCGGTGAATCCCGCTGTGTCGGTGGGCACGAGGAAGGCGCGCACCTCGTCCCGCGCGTGTGCCCAGATCACGGCGACGTCCGCGAGGGTGCCGTTGTTGATCCACGCCTTGGTGCCGTTGATCACCCAGTCGTCCCCGTCGCGACGGGCGGACGTACGCATCGAGCCGGGGTCGGAGCCCGACTCCGGTTCGGTCAGGCCGAAGCAGCCGAGCGCCTCGCCCGCGGCCATGCGGGGCAGCCACTCCTTCCGCTGCTCCTCGCTGCCCCAGCGGTGGATGGCGCACATGGCGAGGCAGCCCTGCACGGACACGAAACTGCGCAGTCCGGAGTCCACCGCCTCCAGTTCGCGGCAGGCGACGCCGTAGGCGGTGGCCGAGAGCCCGGCGCAGCCGTAGCCGTCCAACTGCATCCCGAGCAGCCCGAGCGCGCCGAGTTCCTTGGCGATCGACCGGGGCAGCTCCCCGCGCTCGTACCAGTCGGCGACGTGCGGCAGGAGCTCGGTCGTCGCGTAGGCGCGCACCGTGTCGCGCACGTCCCGCTCGGCGGGGCCCAGTTCGTCGTCCAGGGCCAGGAAGTCATGGGGATCGGGTGTCTTCGGCGACTCGGAGTGCGTAGCGCTTTCGGGGAGACTCATCTGTGTACGCCCTTTTCGGTCCGTCGGCTGTCGGGTCCGGGTCCCGCTGTGTTTCCCGTCGTTGCCTCGCGTCCCCGCCCGGGGCCGCGTCCCGCTCAGAGCGGGATGTTCCCGTGCCTGCGGGGTGGCCCTTCCGCGCGCTTGGTCTCCAGGAGCCGCAGCGCCCATCCGATCTGCGCCCGGGTGCGCGACGGCTGGATGACCGCGTCGACGTAACCGCGGTCGGCCGCGGCGTAGGGCGTGGCCTGGTCCTCGTACTCACGCACCAACTGGGCACGGCGTTGCGCCAGTTCGTCGCCCTCGAGTGCCGCCAGTTCCTTGCGGTAGAGGATGCCGACGGCTCCCGCCGCGCCCGTCACGGCGATCTGCGCGGTCGGCCAGGACAGGTTGACGTCGGCGCCGAGGTGCTTGGAGCCCATGGCGCCGTAGGCCCCGCCGTACGCCTTGCGCGTGATCACCGTGATCTTGGGGACGACCGCCTCCGCGTACGCGTAGATCAGTTTGGCGCCCCGCCGGATGATCCCGTCCCACTCCTGGTCGACGCCGGGCAGGAAACCCGGCACGTCCACGAACGTCAGGACGGGCACATTGAACGCGTCGCAGGTGCGCACGAACCGCGCCGCCTTCTCCGAGGCGTCGATGTCCAGGCAGCCCGCGACATGCGTGGGCTGGTTGGCGACGACGCCGACGCTGCGCCCGTCCACCCGGCCGAAGCCGACGAGGATGTTGGGCGCGAACATCCGCTGCACCTCGAGGAACTCACCGTCGTCGAGCACCCTGGTGATGACCTCGCACATGTCGTAGGCCTGGTGGGGCGAGTCCGGGACGATCGCGTCGAGTTCGAGATCGGTGGCGGTCGGGCCGTCGGCGCTCGAACCCGCCGACGCCGGCGGGGAGAAGACCGGCGGCACGGAGAGGTTGTTGCTCGGCAGATAGCTGAGCAGGTCCTTGACGTAGGACAGCGCGTCGTCCTCGTCGGAGGCCAGGTAGTGCGCCACACCCGACCGGGAGTTGTGCGGGCGGCCGCCCCCGAGGGTCTCGAAGTCGACCTCCTCGCCGGTGACGGTCCTGATGACCTCGGGCCCGGTGATGAACATGTGGCTGGTCCGGTCGACCATGACGGTGAAGTCGGTGAGCGCCGGCGAATACACCGCGCCCCCGGCGCACGCGCCCATGATCAGCGAGATCTGCGGGACGACGCCGGAGCAGCGCACGTTGTGGTAGAAGATCTCGCCGTAGCGGCCGAGTGTGCCGACGCCCTCCTGGATGCGCGCGCCTCCGCCGTCGTTGAT
The DNA here is from genome assembly GCF_040295245.1 of Streptomyces sp. NPDC002884. Taxonomy (NCBI): domain Bacteria; kingdom Bacillati; phylum Actinomycetota; class Actinomycetes; order Kitasatosporales; family Streptomycetaceae; genus Streptomyces; species Streptomyces sp. NPDC002884. The sequence goes on from NZ_JBEOVB010000003.1 coordinate 573,888, forward strand.
GCCCACGAGCGGGCAGCCGACCTTGGCCGCCAGGCGCATCAGCTTGACGATCTTGTCGCCGTGCACCTCACCGAGCGTTCCGCCGAACACGGTGGCGTCCTGGCTGTAGATGGCCACCGGGCGGCCGTCGATCGTGCCGGTGCCGGTGACGACGCCGTCCCCCATCGCGTGACGCTCCTGCGTGCCGGGAGCCGGCGAGTGCCGGGCCAGCGCGTCGAGCTCCACGAAGGAGCCGGGGTCGAGCAGGGCGTCGATGCGCTCGCGGGCCGTTCCGCGCCCCTTCGCCCGCTGGCGTTCCACCCCGGCGGCGCTGCCGGCGTGCAGCGCGGCGTCGGTGCGCTGCCGGAGGTCGGCCAGCTTGCCCGCCGTCGTGCGCGGGTCGGGGACATCGGGGGCATCGGGGGCGGCGACCTCGGAGACCGCCGCGGGACCGGTGACCGTACTCATGATCGCCCGGCCGCCCGCCGGCGTGCGGCCCTCATGGCCGCCGACCCACATTCGATGCCAACTTGCCTGGTCACAAACTCCATTGGCCTCTCCTGCTAAGCTGCGCGAACCGTCCGCTGGTCACCGTAAGTTGATATCCCCTCACGCCACATCCCCCGGTCTGACGGCACGTGGCGCATCCGCGGCCTGCGGATCGGCCCGGTCGGCGGGATTCCCCCTCGAAAGGCTTCGATGTCGATCACTCCCGCCGATGAGGTGCTGTTACGCACGGTGAGCACCCTGCGCGGCGCCGGATGCGTGTTCGCCGAGGACGAGGCGCAGTTGCTCCTCGACGCGGCCGCGACACCCGCCGAGCTGGACGTGCTGGTGCACCGCCGTGTCGTCGGCGAACCGCTCGAAGTCATCCTCGGCTGGGCCGAGTTCTGCGGACTGCGGGTCCGGGTGGACGCCGGTGTGTTCGTCCCGCGTCAGCGCACCCGGTTCCTGGTCGACCTCGCGGCTGAGCTGGCCCGGCCGGGCTCGGTCGTCGTCGATCTGTGCTGCGGGACCGGAGCGATCGGCGCCGCCGTCGCCGCGCGGGTCGCCGGGATCGACCTGTCGTGCGCCGATGTCGACCCGAACGCGGTCCGCTGCGCCCGGCTGAACGCAGGCCCCGACGCCCATGTGTACGAGGGCGACCTCTACGACGCGCTGCCCGACTCGCTGCGCGGCCGCGTGGACGTCCTGGTCGTCAACGCCCCGTACGTGCCGACGGACGAGATCGCGATGATGCCGCCCGAGGCGCGCGACCACGAACCGCAGCACGCGCTCGACGGCGGCGCCGACGGTGTCGAGGTGCACCGGCGGGTCGCCGTCGGCGCGCCGGCGTGGCTGGCGCCGGGCGGCAGTCTGCTGATCGAGACGAGCGAGGAGCAGGCCCCGCTCACCGCGCGGGCGATGGCCGACCACGGCCTCGTCACACGCGTGTCGACGAACGACGACATGTACTGCACGGTCGTCGTCGGAACCCGCGCGGGCGACTAGCGCGCCGGGTCCTCACCTGGCCGGAAACCTCCCGACCGGAGCCTCACCCGGCCGGAACCGGCGCACGGTCGGTGAACTCGCGCAAGGTCGCCCGGGCATGGTCGTGGACGGCGTCCATCTGCCCTTCCGTGAAGCACTCGGTGCTGTAGGGCAGCTCGATGCGGAAGCGGTCGCGGACCGTCGTCAGCGAGGCGAGCACCGGGCCGTGCTGCAGGAACGACGGCGCCTTGCTGGACACCGCGAACCCCCGCAGGTCGACGATCTCCAGTCCGGGCGGGGACGGCGGGAGGGTGACGCGTCCGGTGTTGGTCATCACCATGCTCGCCGCCAGCAGCTGCGGGGTGGCCAGCAGCCGATCCAGTGACTGCAGTTCCAGGGCCGGGTCACCCCGGTCGACCGCGGCGCCCAGGCCCGCGCCGAGACGACGGCCGAGCGCGACGAGGTCGGCCCCCGCGGGCGCGTCGACCAGATCCTGGTACCAGGAGGCCGCGGGGACCATCACCTCCTGGCCCAGCGCGGGCTCCACCCGCTCGCGCAGGTCCACCGTGGAGACGCAGGCCAGCCGGTGGTCGGCATACTCCGCGGGAAGTCCGGACCGTACGGCTGCCAGAATCGTCGCGCCGACCAGCCCGTGCACCGACACCTCGGCGCTCTTGGCGAACGCCAGGAGGGCCGTGGTCTCGGAGGCGGTCAGCCGGAGCCGGCGTGACTGGGTGCGGCCCTGCCCGGGGGCCACGTCGCCGGACCGGGCCGCGAGGAACGGAAGGGCGGCCACGGGGGCGCCCTCGGCCCGGTCGAGCCGCGCCTGGACGTAGGCGGCCACGTCGGCCTCGGTGGCGGGTGCCAGGCGGTCGTCGATCGCCGCCGGCCAGTCCTCCCGGACGGGCCGGCCGGCCGGGTGCGCGCCGGCCCTGACATCGGCGTAGTACCGCCACATGCGGAACAACAGGGCGGTCGCGCTGCGGCCGTCGCAGATCGCGTGGTCGGCCCCGAGGAGCAGCGTGTCCTCCTCCTCGCCGGTCAGCAGCACCGCGCGGACCAGCGGGCCGCCCAGCGGCAGCGGCGTGTTCCATTCCTGGACCAGCGCGTCCGGGCCGTCGGGACGCACGACCAGGCGCGGCAGTTCGTCGGGCTTCAGCGGGCTGAGGAAACCGCCCTCGGCGTCCTGCTCCAGACGGCTGCGCAGCGAGGGGTGGTCGGCGAGGACCGCCGCGAATGCCGCGTCGAGCGCGTCGGGGTCGACGCCGCCGCGCACCATGCACATGCGCACGGCCTGCGTTCTCATCTCCCCGGCGTAGAGGTTCTCCGAGCGGGATAGGTTGCGACGCATGTCCATCCTGTTCTGTCGACGGTGACGAGATGAGCGGTGGGGGACCGAGCCGGGTCGAGCGAGGGGGACGGTGTGCCGCGCTTCAGCCGAGCGTGCCGCCGAGGATCCCGTCCCGGACCGCGCGCAGTTCCTCGTCGTCGGTGAGGGTTCGGGACTTCTCGACGCCGGCCCGCACCGTCAGCAGGCGCCGGCCCTTGAGCACCACCTGGCCGTCGGCGACGGCCCGGCTGTAGAGCTGGGGCGCGCTCTGCGGGGCCACCTCGGCCAGCTTCACGTTCGCCAGATCCTGGAAGGCGCACCACTCGGCCGGCTCGCGGACCTTCGGGGTGAAGCGGAAGACCGTGCTCCAGCGCCCCAGCCGCGGCCTGCGCTGCAGGAGCACGCCGTCGCCGTCCTCGACGAGGCGGTACCGGCAGCCGTACTGCACCTGCTCCCGCCCGTCCGTGGCGCCGTCGAGACGCAGCGGCTCGAGGAACGACGGCCCGGCGTATCCCACGTCGACGAGTCGGCGCGCGCCGTCGACGTGGGCCACCATCAGCATGTGCTCGACATCGACGCCGTAGTCCGCCTGCCCCTCGGCCGTGGTGCCGGCGATCAGGTCGACGTCGTAGCCGAGGTCGCGCAGCAGGCGCAGGAACAGCCGGGTCATCTGGACGCAGCCGCCGCCGTGGCCCGCCGCGACGACGGCGTCGAAGGTGGCGTCCTGGTCGAAGTCGACCAGATCGACCACCTCGCCGCTCGCGGTCGGCACGGCCAGGGAGCCGGTGCTGCTGAACGGCACGGTCTCCATGTGCCGCTTGTGCAGCCGGACGAGGGTGGCCAGGTCGGGTGCGGGACGCCCGTCCCGCTCGCTGTCGTGGCCCAGCCGCCGCAGGTAGCTGTCGGTGTCGAACACGGTCACTGCCTCTCTGCTCCGGGGTGTCGCGCTGCGCGTCCGGCCGCCGTCGCGGCTGCGGACCTGTCAGGCATCGGCCTTCGTGTCCTCCAGTCGTGCCAGCAGGTAGCCGGTGAGCGCCGCCGGGGTCGGGTTGCCGAAGACGGCCGCGGGAGCCAGCGCGGTGCCGGTGCGGCCGCCGATCCGCCGGGACAGCTCGATCGCCAGCAGCGAGTCGAGGCCCAGCTCGAAGAACCCGCGCTGCGCGTCGACCGGCTCGGCCGGATCCAGTTCGAGCACCTGGGTCAACTGCGCGCGCACCAGGTCCAGTACGGTCCGCTCCCGCTCCTCGGGGCTCTGCCCGTGCAGCAGGTCCGTCCACCCGTTGTCGGCGCCCGCGCCCGACTCCGCCGTACGGGCGGCCGACCGGCGGCGCGAGCGGACCAGCCCGCGCAGCAGCGGCGGCACGGGACGGCCCGCCGCCGGCGCGGCCCACTGTTCGGGCCGGCCGGGCACCGGGAACGGCTCGCCGGAGCGCAGCGCCTCGGACACCGCCGACAGCGTCACGTCCGGGTCCGGCGCGCCACCGGCCTCGGCCTCGGTCACGGCCGCGGCGGGCAGCAGCACCGGGGCGCAGCCGGCCAGCCCGGCGGTACGGCGGCGGGCGACGATCGCCCGTGCGAAGCCGTCGGCCGCGGCGTTCGCCGGATGATGCGCCGGCCCCAGCAGGGCCGCCGCCGAGGTGACCACCAGGAACAGGGCGAGGCGGTCGTCGGCGGTGAGGTCGTCGAGGTGCCGCAGCGATCCGGTGCGCGCGGCGAGCACCTCGGTGAGCCGGTACGCGTCCAGTTCCGCCGGCCGGGTGTCGTCCGGCAGCCCCGCGGCGTGCACCACGCCGGTGAGCGGGTGATCGTCCGGGACGGCGTCCAGCAACCGTCGCAGCGCGTCCCGGTCGCCGGCATCGCAGGCCCGGACGGCCACCGACGCACCGAGTGCTTCGAGGTCGGTGGCGAGCGCCTCGGCGCCCTTGGTGTCGGGGCCGGTCCGGCCGGCGAGGACGAGGTGGCGCACCCCGTGCTCGGCGACCAGGTGCCGGGCCACCCGGGCGCCGGCCGTACCGGTGCCACCGACGATCACGACGGTGCCGTCCGGGTCGACGGTCGGGGCGGTCGGAGCGGTCGCGTCCGCCGCGTCCGCCGCGTCGACGGGTACCAACCGTGGAACGTACATCCGGCCCGCCCGCACGGCGGCCTGCGGCACGTCCGCGGCCAGGAGACGGCCGGGGACCGGCTCACCGGACTGCCCGGGCGAGGCGTCGGCGTCCTCGGGCGGGGCGTCCAGCAGCACGAAGCGTCCCGGGTACTCGGCCTGGATCGCGGCGAGCATCTCCCACACCGCCGCGGCGGCCGGGTCGGGCGCCCCGGGACCGGTGCCCCGGGGACCGGCCGGCACCGCGGAGCGGGTGCGCACCACCAGGTGGCGGCCCTCCAGGTCCGGCTCGTCCAGCCACGCCTGTGCGACGGCGAGCGCACGCCGGCAGGCGTCCTCGGGCTCCCGCCCGGCGCCCACCTCGAACACGGCGGCCACGGCCCCCGCGGTCGGCGGCTCGGCGGCGAGGGCGAACACGGCGCCGTCGCTGTCGACGGTGACGACCTCGACGGCGGTGCCGGCCTGCCCGTCGTCGAGCGGGACCCATTCGGTCCGCAGCGCACGGCCCCGCAAGCCGGCCGCCGCGACCGTCGCCGGGCCGGCCGTGACGCGGGCCGCGGTGAGGACCGGCAGGCCCGCGTGGTCGGCCGCTTCCAGACGCACGCCGTCGCCGGTCCGCCGCAGCCGGACCCGCAGCGCCGAGGCGCCGGACGCGTGCAGCACGACCTGCTCCCAGGCCGACGGGGTGTGCCCGGCAGGGAAGCCCGCCGCGTGCGCCGCGGCCTCCAGCAGCAGCGGGTGGACGCCGAAGCGGGCGGCCTCGTCGCGCTGGTCGGCGGGTACGGCCACCTCGGCGTAGGTGTCCTCGCCGCGCCGCCACACCGCGTGCAGGGCCGGCGGCACCGTGCCGCCGGTCGCCACGGACAGTTCGTCGGGACCGACGGGTTCGGCGCCCGCCGGCGGCCAGGGGGCCGGGTCCGGCTCGACCACGGCGGCCGTGGTCGTGGGCGACAGCACGCCCTGGGCGTGCAGGGTCCACACCGGTCGCCGCCGGTCCGTCGTCGCGGGCGCCGACCGTACGGTCACCGGGCGGCGGCCGTCGGCGTCGACGCCGTCGACGCCGATCTGCAGCCGCACCGCGTCGCCGGGGCCCAGTATCAGGGGCGCCCGCAGCTCCAGTCGGTCCAGGTTGCCGCAGTCGACCTCGTCCCCGACCCGGACGGCCAGCTCGACCCAGACCGAGCCGGGCACCTCGACCGGGGCGCCCTCGGTGCCGGCGGTGAGCCAGGGCTGGTCGTGCGCCGAGAGCCGGGAGAGGGCCATCAGCCCGTCCGACTGCGGCAGTTCGACCATCGCGGCGAGCAGCGGATGCTCGGTGCGGGACTGCCCGAGGGCGCCGGTGTCGGCCGTCGGCGCGCCGCGCAGCCAGTAGCGCCGGTGGTCGAAGGGATAGGTCGGCAGTGCGCGGCAGAGTTCCCGCCAGTCGGCCGGTTCGGCCGGCACCGTCGTCTCCCAGGAGACCGGCAGCCCGGCGGCGAAGGCCTCCGCGAAGGCTGTCGTCAACCGTTCCCGGCCGCCCTCGTGGCGCCGCAGGGTGGCGAGCACCGGCGTGGTCCGGCCGGTGTCCTGGATGATGTCGAGGAGGGACGGGACCAGCCCGGGGTGGGCGGAGACCTCGACCACGGCCCGCGCGTCGGCGCTCACGGCGCGGACGGCCGCGTCCAGTTCGACCGGTCGGCGCAGGTTGCGGAACCAGTAGGCGGCGTCCAGGAGTTCGTCCGGGCCGATCCAGCGGCCGTCGACGGTGGAGTAGAACCGGCAGCCCGGGACGAGGCCCTGCGCCGGTCGTTCCCCGATCCCGTCCAGGGCGGCCAGCATCGGCTCCCGGAGTTCGTCGACGAGGAACGAGTGGGAGGCGTAGTCGGCCCGGATCCTGCGGAACCAGAGTTGCCGGTCGGCCATGACGGCGGCCAGCTCCTCGATGGCGGCGCGTTCGCCGGAGACGGCCACGGTCGCCGGACCGTTCACCGCACCGATCTCCACCCGGCCCTGGTAGTCGGCGAGCATCTCCGTCATCCGGGCGCGGCCGACGCCGACGACGAGCATCGCACCGGTGGACGGCAGTTGTGCGGCCATGCGGGAGCGCAGCACGATCGCGCGCAGCCCGTCCTCCACCGACAGCAGACCCGCGACGCACGCCGCGGCGATCTCGCCCTGCGACGCGCCGAGCACCACGTCCGGCACCACGCCGGCGGATGCCCAGAGCCGGGCCAGGCCGGTCGTCATGACGAACGAGGCGGGCTGGATCACGTCCACCCGGGTCAGCTCGTTCTCTCCGCCGAGCGCCTGCTCCAGCGTCCAGTCGAGGTCGTACTCGGCGAGCAGCGCGTCGCATCGCCGCACCCAGGCCCGGAACTCGGGTGAGTGGTCCATCAGTTCGCGGCCCATGCCGATCCAGTGGCCGCCCTGGCCCGGGAAGACGAACACCACCTCGGTACCCGGTCCTGACGGTCCGCCGGCCGGCGCACGGTCGGTGCCGCCCGCGGCCAACGCCCGCAGTTCGTCGACGAGTTCGGCGCGGTCGGCCGCGATCACGGTGGCTCGTGTCCCGTGGTGCGCCCGCCCGTGGGCCAGGGCGGCGGCCAGCGTCGGCAGCGGCGCGGTGCCGCGCTCGGCGAAGTCGGCCAGCCGGGCCGCGAGCGCGGCCAGCCGGGCCGGGTTCACGGCCGTCAGGACGAACGGCAGGGGGGCGCCCTCGGCGGGGCTGCGCACCGGCTCGTCCGGGCGGCGCGGCGGCTCCTCCAGGATGAGGTGGGCGTTGGTGCCGCTGAGGCCGAAGGCGGACACGCCCGCGCGGCGGGTCCGGCCGGGTTGGGACGGCCACGGCCGGGCGTCGGTCAGCAGCCGGATCGTGCCGCTGGACCAGTCCACCTCGGGCGTGGGGGCGTCCACGTGCAAGGTGGCAGGCAGGGCCTGGTGACGCAGGGCCAGCACCATCTTGATCACGCTCGCCACGCCTGCGGCGGCCTGGGTGTGCCCGATGTTGGACTTCACCGAGCCGAGCCACAGCGGCTGCCCGGGGTCGCGCCGGCCGTAGGTGGCCAACAGCGCCTGGGCCTCGATCGGGTCGCCCAGCCGGGTGCCCGTTCCGTGTGCTTCCACGGCGTCCACGTCGGCGGGCGCCACCCCGGCGACCGCGAGGGCGCGCCGGATCACCCGTTGCTGCGCCGGTCCGTTGGGCGCGGTGAGCCCGTTGGAGGCGCCGTCCTGGCTGATCGCGGAACCGCGCACCACGGCGCTGACGGAGTGTGCGTGGGCGTGGGCGTCGGCCAGGCGTTCCAGCAGCACCACGCCGACGCCCTCGCCGTTGCCGGTGCCGTCGGCCGAGGCGGCGAACGCCTTGCAGCGGCCGTCGGTCGCGAGCCCGCCGTTCTTGGCGAACTCGACGTACGCGCCCGGCGTGGCCATCACGGTGACGCCGCCGACCACGGCCAGCGAGCACTCCCCGTTGCGCAGCGACTGGACGGCCAGGTGCATCGCGACGAGGGAGGAGGAGCAGGCGGTGTCCACGGACACGGCCGGGCCGGTGAAGCCGTACGCGTAGGACACCCGGCCGGAGACCACGGAGACCGCGCCGCCGGTGCCGCGCAGGCCGTCGGACTGCGCGTCGCCGCCGAACATGCCGTAGCCCTGGCCCATCACGCCGACGAACACGCCCACGTCGGTGCCACGCAGGGTGGCCGGGTCGAGGCCGCCGTCCTCCAGCGCCTCCCACACGACCTCCAGCAGCAGACGCTGCTGCGGGTCCATCGCCACCGCCTCGCGCGGGGAGATGCCGAAGAAGCCCGCGTCGAACTGCGCGGCGTCCGTCAGGAAGCTGCCGGCGTCCACCGGGACGGTGGACAGGTCCCAGCCGCGGTCGGTCGGGAACGGCGATCGTCCCTCGCCGCGGCGGACCAGCAGTTCCCAGAAGTCGTCCACTCCCCGCACCCCGCCCGCCAGCCGGCAGCCGAGTCCCACGACGGCGATGTCGTCGTGCGCTCCGCCGGCCACCACCGGTGCCGCCTCGGCGGGCGCGGCGGTGCCGGCCAGTTCGTCGCGCAGGAAGACTGCCAGCTGCCGGGGGGTCGGGTAGTCGTAGACCAGGGTGGCGGGCAGGGTCAGCCCGGTCGCGGCGGCCAGGCGGTTGCGCAGTTCCACCCCGCCGAGGGAGTCCATGCCGACGGCCTGGAAGGCGTTGTCCGGCTCGATGTCGTCGGCGGACCCGTGTCCCAGGACCAGGGCGGCCCGGGACCGGACCAGGGTCAGCAACCTCGCCTCCCGCTCGGCCGGGGACCGGCCGGCGAGCGCGGTGAGCAGATCGCCCGCGCCGGCCGTACCGCGGGCGCGGCGGCGCGCCCTGACGAGCTGCCGCAGCAGCGGCTGGACCGGGCCGCCGGAGGCCGCGTCGGCGCGGGCCGCGGCGAGATCCAGGGTGATCGGCACCAGGTGGGCCTCGCCGCTGTCGAGGGCGGCGTCGAGCAGGGCGAGCCCTTCCTCCGGGCGCAGCGGCAGCACGCCGCCGCGGCTCATCCGTGCCCGGTCCGCCGCGTCCAGGTGCCCGGTCATGCCGCCGGCCTGGTCCCACAGGCCCCAGGAGAGGGACACGCCCGGCCGGCCGGCCGCGCGGCGCGCCGTCATGAGCCCGTCCAGATAGGCGTTGGCGGCCGAGTAGTTGGCCTGTCCTGCGGAGCCGAGCAGGCCGGCGGCCGAGGAGAACGCCACGAACGCGGCGAGATCGCGGTCCCGGGTCAGCTCGTCCAGGTGCCGGGCGCCCTCGGCCTTCGGGCCGAGGACCGTGGCGAGGCGGGCCGGATCCATCGCGCCGAGCAGCCCGTCGTCGAGGACTCCGGCGGTGTGCACGACGGCGGTGAGCGGACGGGCGGCCGCAATGCCGGCGAGGAGCGCGGCCACGGCGTCGCGGTCCGAGACGTCGCAGGCGGCGACGGTCACCGTGGCGCCCAGTTCGGACAGTTCGGCCACGAGTTCCTCGGCGCCTTCGGCCGCCGGTCCGCTCCGGCCGGCCAGCAGCAGGTGCCGGACTCCCCGGGCGCGGACCAGGTGGCGGGCCACGAGGGCGCCGAGGGAGCCGGTGCCACCGGTGACCAGGACAGTGCCGTCGGGGTCCATGACGGGCTGCCCGGCGCTCTGCTCCGCGAGCGGTCCGGCGGGCGCCAGGCGGGGTACCAGGAGCGTGCCGCCGCGTACCGCCACCTGCGGTTCGCCGGTGGCCAGGGCCGTCGCGACCGCCGCCTCGGTGTCCGCCCCGGGATCGAGGTCGAGCAGCAGTATCCCTTCCGGCATCTCGGCCTGGGCGGCGCGGACCAGGCCCCAGACGGCGGCCGAGGGGACGTCGGTGACGGTGGTCGTGCCGGCGGGCACGGCACCGCGGGTCACGACGACGAGCTGGGCGTCGGCCGGAGCCTCGTGCTGCCAGGCCTGCAGCACGGCGAGCACGTCCGCGAGCAGCGGCTGCGTGTCGCGGCCGACGGCGACCTCGAGCACGGCGGTGGCCGGCAGGCCGTGCTGTGGTGCGTCGTGCCCGGTCTCCTCCGCGGTGGTCCGCGTGGGTCCGGCGGCCGGTGCGGCGATCCGCCCGGCGAACGCCGTCACGTCCGCGGGGCTCGCCACCGGAGCCGTCGCCGTCCGCCCGGTCGGCGCTGCGGACGGTTCCGCGGCGGTCCAGACGACTCGGTACGTCGCGTCCGCGGCGGCGCTGGTGCCGACGTCCTCCGGCCGGATCGGCGCCGCCGTCCAGGACCGGGCGGACAGGACCGGGGTCCCTGCCTCGTCGGTCGCCTCGAGGGCCCACCGGTGGTCGCCGAGCGGGGTCAGCCGGGCGCGCAGGCAGCGCGCGCCGCTCGCGTGCAGCACGACCTCCTCCCACACCGTGGCGGCCGTGGGGCCTGCCGTCACCGCGCGTGTCACGGCGTCCAGCAGGGCCGGCTCGAGGCCGAACTCCGCGGCGTCCCGCGGCTCGGTGTCGTCGTCGGGAAGCGCGACTTCTGCGTACGTGTCCTCGCCACGGCGCCACACGCCCAGCAGCCAGGGGTTCTCCGCGTGCGTCTCGACCGGCTCGGCCCCGGCCGGCGGCCATGCCCGCGGCTCCGGGTCGGGGGTGAGCGGCGTGCGGGCGGACAGCTCGCCGCTCGCGTGCCGGACCCAGGTGCCGGAACCGCCTCGGGCGCCGTGGATCGCGACCGGACGGCAGCCCCGCTCGTCGGCCGCGCCCACGGTGATCTCCACCCGTACCCCGGCGTCCGGCGGAACGACGAGCGGGGTCTCGACGGCGAGGCGCGCCACCACCGGGCAGCCGATCTCGTCGCCGGCCCGGACGGCCAGGTCCAGGAGCGCCGCGGTGCTCACCACGGTGACTCCGTGCATCCGGTGCTCGTCCAGCCACGGGTGGGTGGCCGACGACAGCCGGGCGGTGCCGACGAGCCCGCCGGTCTCCGGCACGGGGACGACGGCGGACAGCAGCGGGTGGTCGGCGGCCACCTGCCCGAGGCCGGTCGCGTCGGTGCGTCGGCCTGCCGTCTTCAGCCAGTAGTGCGTGCGGTCGAAGGCGTACGTCGGCAGCTCGACGACGGGCGCGCCGGCCGGGAGCAGTGTCTGCCAGTCGGCCGGCACACCTCGTACGAACAGCTCGGCGAGCGCGCCGATCGCGGTCCGTGCCTCGTCGTGTCCGTCGCGCAGCATCGGCGTGCACACCGGTTCGGCGCCCGAGGCGGCGGCCGTCTCCAGCATCGGCGCGGTCAGCGCCGCACCCGGCCCGATCTCGACGAACAGCTTTCCGCCCTGGCCGAGCGCGGCGGCCACGCCGTCGGCGAAGCGCACCGTGCGGCGTACGTGCTCGACCCAGTAGTCGGTGCTGGTCATGTCGCCGTCCTGGTGGGCGACGATGCGGATCCGCGCCGGCTGCCAGGTGACGTCGGCGATCGCCGCGCGGAACTCGGCGAGCATCGGTTCCATCCGGGCGGAGTGGAAGGCGTGGGAGACCGGGAGCCGCTTGACCTTGCGGCCCTGTGCGCGCAGCGCGTCGGCGGCGGCGAGCACCGCGTCCTCGTCGCCGGACAGCACCACCGAGGAGGGCTGGTTCACGGCGGCGACGCCGACACCGGAGCCGAGGAACGGGCGGACCTCGTCCTCGCCGGCGGCCACGGCGGCCATGGCGCCGCCGGCGGGCAGCGCCTGCATGAGCCGGCCGCGGGCGGCGACCACGGTCGCCGCGTCGTCCAGCGAGAGCATTCCGGCGACGTGCGCCGCCGTGAGCTCGCCGATGGAGTGGCCGAGCAGCAGCCGCGGGCGGACGCCCCACGACTCGGCCAGGCGGAACAGCGCGGTCTCGACAGCGAACAGCGCCGCCTGGGTGTAGACGGTGCGGTCCAGCAGTGCCGCCTGCGGGCTGTCCGGTTCGGCGAGGACGACGTCCCGTACGGAGGTGCCGACCGCGCCGAGGAGCCGTTCGTCCAGGCGGGCGCAGGCCTCGTCGAAGGCCGCCGCGTACACCGGGAAGCGGGCGTACAGCTCGCGTCCCATGCCGGGCCGCTGCGATCCCTGCCCCGGGAACACGAACACCACCGACGTGGCGGCGCCGGCCGCCGCCGTCCCGAGGGTGGCGCCGGGGACGGACTCACCGGCGGTGATCGCGTCGAGCCGCTCGACGAGGGTCTCCCGGTCCGCCGCGGCGACGACGGCCCGATGGGCGAGCAGGGCGCGGCCGTCGAGCAGGGTCCGCGCCGTGCCCGGCAGGGACAGCCCGGTCGCGACGGCCGCGCGCAGCCGCCGCGCCTGGCCTGCCAGGGCGACCGGGTTGTGCGCCGAGAGGACGAAGGGCAGTACGGCGTCGGCCCTGTCGGCCGGTGGCTCGGGTGCGGTGGCCGCGGTGTCGGGCACGGCCGGTTCGGCCGGGGCCTGTTCGAGGATCAGGTGCGCGTTGGTGCCGCTGATGCCGAAGGAGGAGATGCCGGCCCGGCGCGGCCTGCCGGTCTCGGGCCAGGGGCGTTCCTCGGTGAGCAGGGCGACGGTGCCCGCGGACCAGTCGACGTGCGGTGTCGGCTCGTCCACGAAGAGGGTCGCGGGCAGGACGCCGCGGTCCAGGGCCCCGACCATCTTGATCACCGAGGTCACGCCGGCCGCGGCCTGGGTGTGGCCGAGGTTGGACTTGACCGAGCCCAGCCACAGCGGCCGGTCGGGCGAGCGGTCCCGCCCGTAGGTGGCAATGATCGCCTCGGCCTCGCTCGGATCACCGAGCGTGGTGCCGGTGCCGTGCGCCTCCAGCGCGTCGACCTCGTCCGGTGCGACCCCGGCGGCTGCCAGCGCCGCGCGGATCACCCGCTGCTGCGACGGGCCGTTCGGTGCGGTGAGGCCGTTGGACGCGCCGTCCTGGTTCACCGCGGAGCCGCAGATCTTGGCGAGGACGCGGTGGCCGTTGCGCCGCGCGTCGGACAGCCGTTCCAGGAGGACGACGCCCACGCCCTCGGACAGCACGGTGCCGTCGGCCGCCGCGGCGAAGGCCTTGCAGCGGCCGTCCGCGGCCAGTCCGCGGGCGCGCGAGAAGCCGGTCACGCCGACCGGGGAGCCCATGACGGCGACGCCGCCGGCGAGGGCCAGTTCGCACTCGCCCTGGCGCAGCGCCTGCGCCGCGAGGTGGATCGCCACGAGGGACGAGGAGCAGGCGGTGTCCACGGTCATGGCCGGGCCCTCCAGCCCGAACACGTAGGACACCCGGCCGGAGGCGACGCTGCCCGCGGTGGCGGTCGTGGTGAAGCCCTCGAGTTCGGCGGGGACATCGGTCAGTGAGCCGAGGTAGTCGTGGATCGACATGCCGGTGTAGACGCCGACGCGTTCCCCGCGCAGCGACGTCGGGGCGATGCCGGTGCCCTCCAGCACCTGCCAGGTCGTCTCCAGCAGCAGCCGCTGCTGCGGGTCCATGGCCAGCGCCTCGCGCGGGGAGATCCCGAACAGGGCGGCGTCGAAGTGCCCGGCGTCCTCCAGGAATCCGCCCCGCCGGGTGTAGGCCGTGCCGGCGCGGTCGGGGTCGGAGTCGAACAGACCGTCGAGGTTCCATCCGCGGTCGTCCGGGAACTCCGAGATGCCGTCCCGGCCGTCGGTGACCAGCTGCCACAGCTCGGCGGGCGAGGTGACCCCGCCGGGCAGCCGGCACGCCATGCCGACGATCACGACGGGGTCGTCGTCCGTGGCCGCGGCCGGCGCGGCCGGGAGCACGGGTGCGACGGCGTCGGCCGTGTCGCCCACCTGGTCGAGCAGGTGCCGGGCGAGCGCACGAGGCGTGGGGTAGTCGAAGACGAGCGTGGCGGGCAGCTTGACGGCCGTGGCCGCGGACAGCCGGTTGCGCAGTTCGACGGCGGTCAGCGAGTCGAAGCCGATGTCGCCGAACCGCTCGGAGTCCAGGGCGGGGTCGGCCCCGCCCAGACCGAGGACGACCGACACCTCGGTGCGGATGAGGTCGAGCACCGACTCGGTCTGCTCCTCCTCGGAGAGTCCGGCGAGCCGGCGAGCCAGCGCGCCCGCGGCGCCTGCGCCGGCCCGGGCGGTCCGCCGCGGCGGACGCACGAGGGCACGGAACAGCGGGGGGACGGTCCCGTCCGCGGCCGCTTCGGCGCGTACGGCGTCGAGATCGAGCCGGATCGGTACGAGGAGCGGGTTGCCCGAACGGATGCCGAGGTCGAAGAGGGCGAGTGCCTCGGCCGTCGTCATCGGACGGACGCCGCCCCGGCTCATCCGGGTGCGGTCGACCTCGGCGAGCTGTCCCGTCATCCCGGTGACCGGGGTCCACAGCCCCCAGGCGAGGGACACGGCGGGCAGCCCCGCCGCCCGCCGGGCCGAGACGACCGCGTCGACGTAGGCGTTGGCCGCCGCGTAGTTGCCCTGGCCCGCCGAGCCGAAGACGCTCGCGGCCGAGGAGAACGCGGCGAAGACCTGGGGCGGCCGCTCGCGGGTCAGCTCGTCCAGCAGGGCCAGCGCGCCGGCCTTCGGCGCGAACACGCCGGCCATGCGGTGCGGGTCCAGGCCGGCCACGACGCCGTCGTCCAGGACACCGGCGGCGTGGACGACGCCGGTCAGCGGGTGCTCGGACGGGACGGAGGCGAGCAGCGCGGCGAGCGCGTCACGGTCCGACACGTCGCACGAGGCGACGACGACGGACGCCCCCCGCTCGGTCAGTTCGTCCACGAGCGCGGTCACGCCCTCGGCGTCCGCGCCGCGCCGGCTCGCCAGCACCAGGCGCCGCACCCCGTGCTCGTTCACCAGGTGCCGGGCCAGCAGCGCGCCGAGCACTCCGGTGCCGCCGGTGATCAGTACGGTGCCGTCCTCGGCGAACCCCATGGGCGCGTCGGGTTCGGTGAGCCGGGCGCGGCCGAGTCGCGGCGCGAGGACGGCGTCGTCGCGTACGGCTGTCTGCGGTTCGCCGGTCGCGAGGGCCGCCGCGATCGCCCGGTCCCGGTCGGCGCCGGGCTCGACGTCGACCAGGACGAACCGGCCGGGGTTCTCGGCCTGCGCCGCGCGCAGCAGTCCCCACACCGCGGCGCCGTCCGGGTCGGTGACGGGTCCGGGCGCCGGTACCGCGCCCCGGGTCGCCACGACCAGCGGCACCGATGCGAGGGCCGGCTCGTCGAGCCAGGCCTGGAGAACTCCGAGCACCCGGCCCAGCAGCGGCAGCGGCTCGTCCCCGGTGCGGGTACCGGCGTCGGCGGCAGCGGTGGGTGCGGTGAGGTCGAGAACGGCGCGGTCGGGCACCGGCTCGCCCAGATCCTCGGCGAGCGCCGTCCGCGCCACGTCACCGGAGGTGGCGACGACGATCTGGTCGCCCGCCGGCTGCCCGGCCACCGACGGCACGCGGTCCCAGTCGAGCTGCCAGAGCGTGTCGGGGGCCTGCCGGGCGGGCTCCGCGCTCAGGTCGGACATGGGCAGGGAGACCAGGGACTGCATGGTCAGGACCAGCGACCCGGTCTCGTCCGCGGCGTCGAAGGACAGCGCGTCCGGACCGCACGGCGCGACCCTGACGCGCAGTGCGCCGGCGCCCGCCGCGTGCAGTCGGACGCCGTTCCAGGCGAAGGGGAGGACGTTCCGGTCGTCGTCGCGCCGGTGGAAGGCGTTGGCGTGCAGCGCGGCGTCCAGGAGCGCGGGGTGGATACCGAACTTCTCGATGTCCTCGTGGTGTTCGGCGGGCAGCACGGCTTCGGCGAAGATCTCCTCGCCGCGCCGCCAGACGGCGGTCAGTCCGGCGAAGGCCGGCCCGTAGTCGTATCCGCGTGCGGCGAGGCGGGCGTAGAAGTCGTCGGTGTCCTCCCGGCGTGCGCCGGGCGGCGGCCACTGGCCGAAGTCGAATCCGCCGGCGTCGGCGTCGGCGTAGGAGTCGGCCAGCATGCCCGCCGCGTGGCGGGTCCAGCCGTCCCCGTCCCGGGAGCTGTACACCTCGACCGGGCGGCGGCCCGTCACGTCCGTGCCGCCGACCGCGACCTGGACCCGGACGGCGCCTTCGGCGGGGAGCACCAGGGGCGCCTCGATCACGAGTTCGTCGAGGGTTCCGTGGCCGAACTGGTCGCCGGCCCGGATGGCCAGGTCGACGTAGGCGGTTCCCGGCACCAGCACGACGTTCTGGATGCGGTGGCCGGCCAGCCAGGGGTGGGTGGCGAGCGACAGCCGGGAGGTGAAGACCAGGCCGTCGGTCTGCGGCAGTTCCACCACCGCGCCGAGGAGCGGGTGGTCGCTGGTCACCTGGCCCAGGGACTCGGCGCCGGCCCCGGTGCCGGGCATGCTGATCCAGTACCGCTGGTGGTCGAACGGGTAGGTGGGCAGCTCCACCGGGGCGGGCCCGCGTTCGGGCACGGCGGTGCTCCAGTCGACCGTCCCGCCGCGCACGAACACCTCGGCCATCGAGGCGAGCATCCGGTCCGTGCCGCCCTCGTCCCGGCGTGTGGAGCCGACCGCGAGGACGTCCGCGTCCAGTTCCTCGGCGATGTCGGTGAGGGCCGGTACCAGGACGGGGTGCGCTCCGAGTTCGACGAAGACCCGGTGGTCCTGAGCGATCAGCTCCCGGACGGCCGGATCGAACAGGACCGTCTGCCGCAGGTTGCGGTACCAGTAGTCGGCGTCGAGCCGGTCCTCCTCGCCGAGCCACCGGCTCTCGACCGTGGAGTAGAAGGGGACGCGCGGCGCCGAGGACACCAGCCCGCCGAGGTCGGCCTCCAGGCTGGGCCTGATGCTCTCGACGTAGTGGCTGTGCGAGGCGTAGTCGACGGGAATCCGGCGGAACCGGAAGTCCTGTGCGGCCGCGTGCGCGGTCAGTTCGTCCAGGGCGGCGCCCTCACCGGCCACGACCACCGTGGACGGCCCGTTGACCGCGGCGACCTGCAGCCGCTCGGCCCAGGGTTCGATCAGTGCGCGCACCTCGTCCACCGGCAGGCCGACGGAGGCCATCCCGCCGCCGCGCGGCAGCACTTCGGCGATGGCCTGGCTGCGCAGGGTCACGACCCGAGCGGCGTCGGCGAGGGACAGCGCGCCGGCCACGCAGGCCGCCGCGATCTCGCCCTGCGAGTGGCCGATCACCGCGTCCGGGACGACGCCCACGGACTTCCAGACCTCGGCCAGGGCGACCATCACCGCGAAGCACACGGGCTGGACGACGTCGACGCGCTCCAGCTCGGTGCCGTCGCCGCGGAGCACATCGGTCAGCGACCAGTCGACCCACGGCTCGAACGCCTCCTGGCAGTCGGCGATGCGGGCGGCGAAGACCGGGGAGGCGTCGAGCAGCTCGCGCCCCATGCCCGCCCACTGGGTGCCCTGCCCCGGGAACGCGAAGACGGTCTTGCCGGGCCCGCTCTGGCCGGCGGCGCCGGTGACCACGCCGGTGCCGGTGCGGCCTTCGGCCAGCAGCGCGAGTCCGGAGCGCAGTTCGTCCCGGGTGCGGGCGAGGAGCACGGCCCGATGGCTCATCAGCGCGCGGCCGGTCAGCAGGGCGTCGGCGAGGTCGCCGAGTGCGACTCCGTCGTCGAGGGGGCCGCCGAGCAGCCGGGCCTGGCCGGCCAGCGCCGTCGGAGTACGGGCCGAGACGATGAACGGAATCCTCTGCTTCCGCTCCGGCTCCGGCTCCGGCTCCGTCGGTGCGGGGACGGGGGCCTCGGTCCCCGGGGTGCCGGGCGCCTCCTCCAGGAGCATGTGGACGTTGGTCCCGCTCGCGCCGAACGAGGAGATGCCGCACCGGCGTGGCCGGCCGCTCTCCGGCCACTCGCGCCCCTCGGTGAGCAGCTCGACGGTTCCGGAGGACCAGTCGACCTGCGGGGTCGGGGCGTCCACATGCAGGGTCGCCGGCAGGTGGCGGTGGCGCAGCGCGAGCACGGTCTTGATCACGGCCGCCACCCCGGAGGCGGCCTGGGTGTGGCCGAGGACGGACTTGACCGAGCCGAGGAGCAGCGGCCGTTTCGGATCGCGGCCCTGCCCGTACGTGGCGATGAGCGCCTGCGCCTCGATCGGGTCGCCCAGGGTGGTGCCGGTGCCGTGGGCCTCGACGGCGTCGATGTCGTCGGTGGACAGACCCGCGGCGGCCAGTGCGCTGCGGATGACGCGTTGTTGCGAGGGCCCGTTGGGGGCGGTCAGCCCGTTGGAGGCGCCGTCGGAGTTCACGGCCGAGCCGCGGATCACGGCGAGGATCCGATGTCCGTTGCGCTCCGCGTCGGAGAGCCGTTCCAGCAGCACGACGCCGACGCCCTCGGCCCAGCTGCTGCCGTCCGCGGCGGCGGCGAAGGACTTGCACCGTCCGTCGAAGGCGAGGCCGCGCTGGCGCGCGAAACCGACGAAGCCGCCCGGGGTGGCCATCACGGTGGCCCCGCCGGCGAGGGCCAGCGTGCACTCGCCGCGGCGCAGCGCCTGGGTCGCCAGGTGGATGGCGACCAGCGACGAGGAGCACATGGTGTCGACGGTGACGGCCGGGCCCTCCAGCCCGAGGCAGTAGGACACCCTGCCGGAGGTGATGCCGCCGGCGCTGCCGAGCGCGCGCTCCAGGCTGAGGAAGTCCTCCGCTCCGGGGAGGTCGGGCGCGTAGTCCTGGTGCACGATGCCGGCGTAGACGCCGGTGTCGGAGCCGCGCAGGCTCTGCGGGTCGATTCCCGACCGCTCCAGCGTCTCCCAGCAGACCTCCAGGAGTTGCCGCTGCTGGGGGTCCATCGCCATGGCCTCTTGCGGGGAGATCCCGAAGAACCGCGCGTCGAACTGAGCGGCGTCGTGGAGGAAGGCGCCCCGGTTCACATAGGTCGTGCCGGGGGTGTCCGGGTCGGGGTCGTAGAGCCCTTCGAGATCCCAGCCGCGGTCGTCCGGGAACGGCGTGTACACGTCCCTGCCCTCGGACACGACCTTCCAGAAGTCCTCCGGGCCGGCGATCCCGCCCGCGAAGCGGCAGCCGATCGACACGACGGCGATCGGCTCGGAGGCGGCGGCGAGCAACTGGGAGTTCTTCTGCCGGAGGCGCGCGGTCTCCTTGACCGATGCGCGCAGAGCCTTTACGAGATCCTGTTCCGGCGTGCTCAAGTCCGTCCTCCAGGCTTGTCGAATCGAACGCGTCGGGGCGTCGAGGCGTTTCACGCCGATCGACGGCGCCCCGTGCCGCCGGTGCCGCGGATACCGCGGGTCGGCCGAAGTCCCCGGCCGACGGGGGTGGTTACCGCCGCTCCGGGAGCGAGCGGGTCGGTCTGCGGGCGCGGCCGGCGCCGTGGTGGCGGTCGGCCGCTACTGCGCCGGCCGCACCGGGCGGGGGCCCGCCACGACCGTGACCGGCAGGTGCACCGGTCCGAAGAACAGCACGGACGGCCGCCACCGCGGCGCCCCGGCGGGGCGCAGCGCGGGCCCCCGGTGCAGCGCCCCGCACACGGTCTCGACCAGGAGCTTCGCCAGCGCCGCGCCGAGGCAGTAGTGGATTCCGGAGCCGAACGCCAGGGAGGCGGTCTCGGGGCGTTCGATGTCGAACTCCTCCGGCCGGCCGAACGCCTCCGGGTCACGGTTCGCCCCGGCAAGGAGCAGCACCACGACCGAGCCCGCGGCGACCGGCACCCCGCGGATCTCGGTGTCGCGCGTCGCGTAGCGGCGGGTGATGTGGTAGCCGCCGCAGTGGCGGAACGCCTCGGCGGCAGCCCGTTCGGCCTGCGTCGGGTCGGCCGAGAGCCGCTCCAGCTGGTCGGGGTGGGTCAGCAGGGTGTGCATGATGTTGCCGAGGGTGTCACTCAGGGTCGTCACGCCGGCCCCGAAGACCGGGAGCACCGCGAGCGCCAGCTCACGGTCGGTCAACTGCTCGGGGTTGCCCGCCTGTTCCGCCAAGCAGGCGCTGACGAGGTCGTCGCCGGGCTCGTTGCGCTTGCGGGCGATCAACTCGGTGAAGAAGGCCGCGAGTTCGGCGGCGGCCGTGTCCGCCCGTTCGCTCATGGCCGCCCGGGCCGCCTCGTCCGCGGCGGGGTCGGGTGCCGGGACCGCTTCGTTCAGCAGCGTCCAGCAGCGGGGGCGTTCACTCGCGGGGATGCCCAGCAGGCCGCCGAGCAGCGTCAGGCTCAAGGGAACGGAGACGAGTTCCTGGAAGTCGGCGACGTGGCCGGGCGGGACGGCGGCGAGCCGGTCGAGCGCGCGCAGCACCTCCTTCTCCGCCAACGGGCGCAGCCTCTGCAGCCGGCGGGCGGTGAACCCCCGCGAGAGCTGCCGCCGCAGCCTGGTGTGGTCCGGCGGGTTGCGGAAGAACAGCGACGAGAGGAACTGCTCCTGGCCCGGCGACGGCCGCCATCCGGGGATGTTGGCCGCCATCCAGTCGTTGTCGACGACCCGGAAGGTCTCCTGGTCGCCCAGGACCTGCCGGCAGTCCGCGTGCCGCGACAGGAGGGTCATGCCCGTCCGTTCGCTGCGGTGGACGTCGGCGAGTTCACGCAGCCGGAGGTAGTGGGCGAAGGGGTCGTCGCTCGTGCCCGGCGCCAGCACGAACCGCACCAGCTCCTCGATGTCCTGCCCGGTCGTCATGGCGCTCCCTCGTCGGTGTCGTCGGGCTGTCGCCGGTTCTCAGGCCGTGCGCCGGGCGATCCAGACACCGTCGCGTACCGGCAGGATCACGCCGTCGAAGTCGGGGTCCTCGGCGAGCGCCCTGTTCATGTTCCGCACGCCGATCAGCTCGTTGGAGTGCTCGGCCGTCTCCCCGGCGACGACGCCGCCGCCGCAGAAGGCGTTGTCGATCATGAGGAAGCCGTTCACCTCGAGATGCGCCTTCGACAGTGCGAGCAGCTCGGTGGCGAGCGAGGGGTCGCTGCCGAAGTACCGGTGCTTCATGATGTCCTGGAAGATCAGGTCGTAGGCACCGAGCTCGGGGATCAGCTCGAAGGCGTCGCCGACGAGGATCTCGATCCGGTCGGCCATGCCTGCGCGGTCGATGAAGTCCGCGGCACGTGCGGCCCGTTCGGGGTCGAGTTCGATGCTGGTGACCTTGCCGCCCTCGGGCAGCGCGTACGCCAGCCACAGGGCCGAGTAGCCGATCGCGGTGCCGATGTCGAGCACGCGCGTGACGGCTTCGCCGCGCAGCGCGGTGAGCGTCCGGACGATCGCGCCTTCGAGCCGCCCGATGACCGGGATGCCCTCGTCCCTCGCGACCTTCTCCATCTCCAGCATGACGGTGTCCAGCCGCTCGGGCAGCGGCGCCTGGCGGACCAGGGCGGTGGCGAAGATCTCCCGCTGGTCGGTGCTGTCCTGCGGGACGATGGGCAACGATGTGTTGATCACGAATGTATTCCGTTCTGCTGGGTCCGGTCGCCGGTCGCGGTGAGCGAAGCCGGCCGCAGGTCACGCCAGTTCTGCTCGACGTGGAGGAGACAGTCGGTGCGGGCGGCGGGTCCGGACACGACCTGCCAGCCCTCGGGTACGGCGAGATACGCCGGCCAGAGGGAGTACTGCAGTTCCGCGTTGCGCAGCACCAGACAGTCCGCGTCGTCGTCTTCGAACACAGGGGACACGCCGTGCTCCTCGGTCATGGGGACAGACCCGCCGGATCGGCTTCGAACGCGACGGGAAGGGTGTTCATGCCGTGCAGGATGCTGGAGTAGATCCAGGTCTCGGGTGCCGTCTGCCGCACGCCGGACACCGTCCGGCGCAGGCTGTCGAGCACGGCCTCGATCTCGGCCCGGGCAAGGTAGTGGCCGAGGCAGTAGTGCGCGCCGAAGGCGAAGGTCAGGTGCTTGTTCGGCGCGCGGGTGAGGTCGAAGCGGTCGGGGTCCGGGAAGGCGTCGCCGTCCCGGTTGGCCGAGGCGATCCAGGCGCTGACGATCTCGCCCGCCCGGATCAGCTGTCCGTTCACCTCGACGTCGGCGGTGGCCGTCCGGCCGCCGTGCAGCGAGGGCACGGTCCAGCGCAGGACCTCGTCGGCGGCCTTCTGCAGGTTCAGGGCGCCGCCCTTGAGCGCGTCCCACTGCTCCGGGTTCTCGATCAGCGCCAGCAGGCCGCCGGAGATGGCGTGCCGGCCGGTCTCGTCGCCGCCGATCATCAGGCCGTAGCAGTTGGCCATCAGCTCGGCGTCGCTGAGCGGCTCCCCGTCGATGCGGCAGTTGGCGAGCAGGCTCACCACGTCGTCGCCGTCACCGCCGCGCCGGGTCCGCGCCAGGTCGGCGAAGTAGAGCAGGATCTCGCTCTTCGCGGTCCAGGAGTCCTCCGGCGGGGCGTCCGCGTGCTCGGAACTCCAGGCCTGCGAGGTGAGGCCGAGCAGGTACTGCCGGTCACCCTTCGGCACGTCGAGCAGGTCGCACACCGCGCCGAGCGGGATGTTCGCGGAGACGTCCCGGACGAAGTCGCATTCGCCCTTGGCGACGGCCGCGGCCATGAGTTCGTCCACCGTGCGGCGGACGCCGTCCCGGATGGCGGCGAGTACCCGTGGGGAGAACGCCCTCGTCAGGATCGTGCGGATCTGCTGGTGGCGCAGTCCGTCGGTCACCGCGAGCATCGTCCCCGCGGCCGCGTCCCCTCCGGTGAGCAGGGTCGGCAGGCCGTTGCCGTGCTCGGTGGTGAACTCCCGGCCGCGGTAGACCTCCACCGCGTCGGCGTACCGGGTGATCACCCAGAACGCCGGCTGCGAGCCGCGCGCCGGCTGGCGGTGGAAGGGGCGCTCGGCCCGCAGCCGCCGCCACACCTCGGTCAGGTCGTGTTCGGCGTGCAACCGGGCGTCGGCGAGGTCCAGTCCGTCCAGTTCGTCGGGGGAGACCAGGGGCAGCGCCGTCATCGGCTGCCGCCCTGCGTGGGGGTGGCGACCGCGGCGAGCGCGCGGACCGTCGGGTTGTTGATGATCTCCTTGGGCGAGACGGCGAAACCGGCGGCGCGGGCCCGCTGGATCACGCTGATGGCGAGCATGCTGTCGCCGCCGAGGGCGAAGAAGTTGCCGTCGACGTCCACCGAGGCGGCACCGAGCAGCTCTCCGAAGATCGTGCAGAACACCTCTTCGGCGGGGGTGCGCGGCGCACGGCCGCCGCTCGCCGGCACGGCGGCCCGGGGCGCCGGGAGCGCCGACCGGTCGAGCTTGCCGCCCGGGGTGACCGGGAAGCCGTCCAGCACGACGAGGGCGGCGGGCACCATGTGGTCGGGCAGGAACCGGGACGCGTGCTCCCGCAGGTCGGCCACGTCGAGCGTCACACCGTCCTGCGGCGTGACGTACCCGACGAGCACGTCGCGCTCCCCGTCCTCGCCCCGGACCACGGCCGCCGCGTGCACGACGCCCGGGCAGTCCGCCAGGACCGCCTCGACCTCGCCGAGTTCGATCCGGAAGCCGCGCAGCTTCACCTGGTCGTCGACGCGGCCGTGGAAGGCCAGCGTGCCGTCCGGCCGCCAGGAGACCAGGTCACCGGTCCGGTACATGCGGGAACCGGGCGGCCCGAACGGGTCGGCCACGAACCGCTCCGCGGTGAGCCCCGGACGCCCGAGGTATCCCCGCGCCAGCCCGTCGCCCGCCACGTACAGCTCGCCGGGCACACCCGGCGGCAGCGGCTGGAGTCCCTTGCCGAGCACGTAGACCGAGGCGCCGGCGATCGGCCGTCCGATCGACGGCGTGCCGGCCCCGGTCAGCGGTCCGCTGCAGGTGGCGCAGACGGTGACCTCGGTCGGGCCGTACGCGTTGACCATCCGGCGCCCCGGGGACCAGCGTGCGACCAGGTCGGCCGAGCAGGCCTCCCCCGCGGTCATCAGGCCCCGGACCCCGGCCAGTTGCTCCGGCTCCACGCTCGCGGCGGCCACCGGCGGCAGCAGCAGACGCGTCACGCCGTACTCGGTGATCACCTCGGCGAGGGCGTCCCCGGCGAGCGGGACGTCCGGCGGTATGACCAGCGCGGCACCCACGTGGTACGCGCCGAGCAGTTCCGCGACGAACGCGTCGAAGCTCGGCGACGCGAACTGCAGGAGCCTGCTGTCGGCGTCCAGCCCCATGCCCTCGGCCATGGTGGTGGCCAGATCGACGAGTCCGGCATGGGGCACGACGACGCCCTTGGGCCGTCCCGTGGTGCCGGAGGTGTAGATGACGTAGGCGGCTTCGGCCTGCGCGGGAACCGGGTACGGGTACTCCGTCGCGTCCGTCCCGGCGCCCCCGCACACCGCCTCCCGTACCTCCGGCCGGTCCAGGAGCAGGGATTGCGGCAGGTCCGCGAGACCGGTGGTGGAGTACGCGCAGACGAGCGACGGCGCGGCGTCCTCGAGCATGAACGCGATCCGCTCGGCGGGGTAGCCGGGGTCCACCGGCACGAACGCGGCTCCGGTCCGGGCCACGGCCAGTACGGCGACGACGAGGTCGACCGACCGGGGCAGCGCCAGCGCGACCAGCCGTCCGGGCTCCGCTCCGCGGTCGGCGAGCAGCCGGGCGAGCCGGTCCGCACGCCGGCCGAGTTCGGCGAAGGTGAGGGTCTCGGCCGCCGACAGGAGCGCGGTCGCGTCCGGGGTCCGGACGACGGGGCGGCGCAGCAGTTCGAAGAGCGTGCGGGGTGGTGCCGGTGTGCCGGTGTCGTTCCACTCCTGGAGCACGCGCCGCCGCTCCGCCGCAGGCAGCAGGTCGACCCCACCGACGCGCTGGGTCGGGTCCTTCTCCACGGCGCCGAACAGCCGGGTCAGCACCTCCAGCATCCGTTCGACGTCGGCGCGCTCCAGCAGGTCCGGCCGGAAGTCCAGGTCCAGCCGCAGCCGCTCGCCCGTCCCGCGCACCCGGAAGGCGAGCGCACCGGGCGCCTGCGGCCGTTGCTCCACGGCCACCACCCGGATGTCGGCCACCGACGCCGGCTCGCCGCAGTCGACCGACACCAGTGTGTCGAAGATGCCGTCGACCGCGCGGGGCGCCAGGACGCCGGTGAGCCGGGACTGTTCGTCGGCCAGCCGGAAGAACACGTCGAGCAGCGCGTCCCCCGCGGGGGCCCGCACCACCACCGGCCTCGGCTCGGCCAGCCGGCCGGCCATGATGTCGATCCCGAGGAAGCGCGGCCGGGCCGCGACCCCGATCACGACGTCGTCCCGGCCGGTCAGCCAGCCCAGCAGGATGCCGAACACGCCCTGCGCGACCGTCTCGAACGCCAGCCCGTGGTCGTGGGCCATCCGCAGCAGGCCGCTGCCGACCTCCGCGGACAGCTCACCGCGGACCCGTTCGACCGGGCCCGGCCGTACGGGGGACGCCCGGCCGCCCACCAGGGTCGGCTCGGCCTCGGCGAGGTGGGTCGACCAGACCAGGTCGGCCGCTTCGCGGTCCTGAACGGCCAGCCAGCCGGCGTAGTCGGCGTGGCTCGGCACCCGCGGCAGGTCACCGTTGCCTCCGCCGTACACGGTGAGCAGTTCGTCGATGAGCACACGGTGCGACTGCGTGTCGACGGCCGCCGGGGCGCTGCTCAGCCGGAGCCGGTGCCGTTCGGGGCCGAGGCGGGCGAGCAGCAGCCGCAGCGGGACCGCGGGGCCCTCGTCCTCCTCGGCGTCGAGCCGGTCCAGTTCGGCGTCGCGCCGGGGCCCGTCCACGGTGCCCAGGTCGATGTCGCGCCAGGGCAGTTCCGCGTCCGGCGCCGACCGCAGGTGCGGGTGGCGCCGCGCCAGTTCGGCGACGGCCCGCCGCAGCGCGGCGCCGTCCAGGGGGCCGTCGACGTCGACCAGCGTGACCACGTGGGCGGGGAGTGTCGCTCGCACCATGTCAGCTCGCCGTCCCCTCGGCCCGCGCTGCTCGCGCCACGGCCTCGGTTCGCAGCCGTACCCGGTCCGGCTTGCCGGGACCCACCAGCGGCAGCGTGCGGCGGAGTTCGATCTCGGCGGGCACATGGTTCGCCGACAGCGCGGCGGTGATGTGCCGTTCCAGCACCGCGCGGTCCAGGGTCACGCCGTCGCGCGGCACCACGGCGGCGCAGATCCGCTCGACGCGCTGTTCGTCCTCGACGCCGAAGACCGCGGCGGCCTCCACACCCGGATGCTCCAGGAGCGCCCGCTCGACCGCGCTCGGATGGACCTTGATGCCCTTGACCTTGATGACGTCCGCGATCCGGCCGTGCAGGTGCAGCCAGCCCGCCTCGTCGAGGTGTCCGATGTCCCCGGTGTGCACCCAGCCGTCCCGCACCGTACGCGCCGTCAGCGCGGGTTCGTTCCAGTAGCCGGCCATCTGCCACCGGCCGATCACGCACACCTCGCCGGCCTCGCCGACGGGCAGTTCCCGACCGTCGGCGACGGAGCGGATGCTCACCCGGACGGCCTCCGGCGGGCGGCCGACGGTGGCGCGCAGCTCCGGGTCCAGGTGGTCGTGCGGCGTCAACAGGCTGACCAGTCCGGTCTCGCTGGTGCCGTAGACCTGGAAGAGCACGGGGCCGAGCGCCTTCACCGCGTGGGCGAGCCGCTCGGGCGCGGCGGGGCTGCCGGTGTAGAACACCTCGCGCAGGCTGGTCAGGTCGGTGTTCGCCGCCTCGGGGTGTTCGGCCAGCGCGTTCACCTGGGGTGCGCCGAGCACGAGGCGGGTGATCCCGTGGCGGGGGACGGCGCGCAGCACTTCGGCGGCGTCGAAGCCGGGGTGCAGGACGACGACTCCGCCGGCGACGATCGTGTCGTCCGCGGTGGCGCCGCTCGAGTGGGTGAGGGGCGCGGTGACCAGGCAACGGGCGCGGTCACCGCGGACCGCGGAGGTCGCGACCATCTCGTTCTTGACCGCGTAGGGCCAGCTGACGCCTTTGGGCTTGCCCGTGGAGCCGCTGGTGTAGGTCACGACGGCGATCGTGCCCTGCTCGGCGGTGGTGAGGTCGAGGTCGCCGGGGGCGGACAGGTCGATCGCGCCCGGGAGGGTGCCGTCGCCGCCGAGCACCGCGACCGGCGGACGCTCGGGCAGGGAACCGCAGAGTTCCAGTGCCCGCGCGAGGTTGTCCCGGTCGATGGCGAGCATGGCCGGCCTCACGTCCACGAGGATGCCGAGTTGCGCCTCGGCGGACAGCTCGTCGGAGGGGTCGACCGCGTTGACGCCGCGGATGTGCACCGCGGTGGCGCCCACCAGGTTCGCCGCGTAGCGCAGTATCAGAGTCCCGGGCGTGTTCGGGTTCGTCAGTACGGCCACCGCGCTGCCGGGACCGACGCCGTGTTCGCGCATCCGGGCCGCGGCGGAGATGACGGAGTCCGCCAGCCGGCGGGCGGTGGTCGGCGTGTCCCGGTGAACGAGCGGGACGCCACCGGGTTCGGCGCTCAGCTTCGCGAGGATCTGGCGCACGTAGTGCTCATGGCCTTGCACGTACGTTCTCCAATGCGACTCGGTGGTCAACAGGCACGTTCGGGCATGGCGTGTCGGCATGTCCGGGCCGGGTGGGCAGGGGCCTTCCGGCGGGGTGCATCGACCTGCGCCCTGATCCCGACCACCGTAGGTTCCGGCCGGGGAGGCTCACATCCCTCGGGCTGGTAGCCCGGCGGGGTCACCGTGCGGTCACTGTCGACGGCTGTCAGGGGGTGCCCACACGCAGGGCCTGCCCGGTGAGGGGGCCGGCGGCGGCCCCGGTGAGCATGGCGACGGTCCGGGCCGCCTGCGCGGAGAACTCGGCCGCAGTGGGGATCCGGCCCGCCCGGGTGCCGAGTTGGTCGACGGGGAGGGGCGCGGTGAGGAGATGGGCCGTGATGCCCAGCGGCGCCAGTTCGAGGGCCAGGGTCCGGGTGAGGCCCTCCAGCGCGGTGCGGACGGTGGCGTTCTCGGCCTCGGCGCCCGCGGCGTCGGCGACCGTGATGATCCGGCCGCCACCGTTCTTGATCATGGGGTCGAGTACGGCCTGGCAGGCCAGGAAGACCGCGCGCAGCGGCACGGCGGTCGTGTCGGCCCACTGCTCCCGGGAGAGCGCGTGCAGTGGCCCGGGGCCGGCCACGGGGACGACGACGAGCAGGACCGACGGATCGCCGAGACCGGCGCACACCTGCCCGATCGCGGCGTCGGCCGACTCCGCGTCGCGCCAGTCGGTGTGCACCGCCATCGCCCGGCGGCCCAGGTCCTCGACCTGGGCCGCCGTGGCCGGGCCGGCCGATCCGTCGGCGTCGAGCAGTGCCACGTCGAATCCGGCCGCGGCCAGCGCGAGCGCCGCGGCGGCCACGGTGTCGGTAGCGGCTCCGGCGATGATCGCCACCTGCGACATTCCCCCACCTCTCGTCCTGCGCGGGCCGGTTCGCCCGCATGCGCCGAAGGGTAGGGCGGTCCGAGCCCGGCCGACATCGGTCGGGTTGGTAGTCGTTCGGGTGGGTCAGCGGGTCAACTTGCGTACGGCGGGGAGGACTTCGGCGCCGAGGATCTCGATGATCTCGGCGACCCGCGCGAAGGGCATCCCGCCGAGGTCGATCTGGGCGAGCAGCCGGTCGTGGCCGAACAGTTCGTGCTGCCGCCCGATCCGGTCCACGATCTGCTGCGGGCTGCCGAGCAGCAGCGCGCCGTCCTCGCCCCGTTGCAGGTCGAACATCTCGCGCTCCCCCTGGATCCGGCCCCGCGAGTGGTGCGCGGCGTACGCGGCCCAGTGGGTGTGGAAGCGGTCCACCTCGGCGGGGCTGTTCGCGACGTGGAGGTAGTTCGTGGTGGCCACCGGCAGTTCCGCCGGCTGGTGCCCCGCCTTCTCCGCCGCCGCCCGGTACACGGTGAACGTCTCGACGAAGCGGGAGAGGGCACCGCCGGTGGCGCCGACGAGGATGGGCACGCCGAGCGATCCGGCCCGTGTCGCGCTCCCCCGGTTTCCGCCGACGCCGACCCAGACGGGCAGCGGGTAGCGGTTGGCGCGGGGCACGACCCCGGCGCTGGTGAGCGGCGCACGATGGCGGCCCGACCAGCTGACCCAGGGCTGGGCGGCGATCTTGCGCAGCAGCTCGAAGTGGTCGGTGAACAGGTCGTCGTAGTCGTCGAGTTCGTACCCGAACAGCTCGAACGGCTCGGGGAACGCGCCCCGGCCCACGGTGATCTCGGTGCGGCCCCCGGAGATCAGGTCCACGGTGGCGAAGTCCTCGTACACCCTCACCGGGTCGAGGACCCCGATCAGCGTCGTCGCGCTGGTGAGCTTGATGCGTGTGGTGGCCTGGGCGATCGCGGCGAGCACGACGGCGGGTGAGGACACCGCGTAGTTCGGATGGTGGTGCTCTCCGACGGCGAAGACGTCCAGGCCCGCCTCGTCGGCGAGCACGGCGGCGCGCACGATGTCGGAGATCCGCCTGCCGGCGGGCGCGACGTCACCGGTCGCCGGATCCGGGGTGAGATCGGCGAGGCTGATCAGTCCAAGTTCCATGCGGACATCCTGTCAGGACGCCCGTGGCAGTGGCGGGCCGTTCCCCGGCCCGTGGTGCGGAGCGGATCAGATCCGCCAGGAGCGTGGCCACTTCCATCGCCTGACGGGTGTTCAGCCGGGGGTCGCACGCGCTCTCGTAACGGTGCGGCAGGTCCGCCTCGTCGACGCCCGCGCCCAGGCACTCGGTGACGTCGTCCCCGGTCAGCTCCAGATGGGCGCCGCCGGGGTGGGTGCCGAGCCTCCGGTGCACCTCGAAGTACCCGGCGAGTTCGTCGAGGACGTGGTCGACGCGCCGGGTCTTGTGGCCGGTCGGCGCGACGAAGGTGTTGCCGTGCATGGGGTCGCACTGCCAGACCACCTGGTGTCCCGTCGCGGCCACCTTCTCGACGATCGGGGGCAGCACGTCGCGCACCCGCCGGTGTCCCATCCGGCTCACCAACGTCAGCCGGCCCGGCACTGCGTCCGGGTCCAGCCGCCGTACGTACTCGACGGCTTCCTCCGGGGTGGTCGTGGGACCCAGCTTCACTCCGACGGGGTTGGCCAGCAGTTCGGCGAACCCGATGTGGGCGCCGTCTAGCCGGCGCGTCCGCTCGCCGATCCACAGGAAGTGCCCCGAGCCGCTGTAGGGGCGGCGGTCTCCGGGCGGTCCGGGCCGCAGCAGCGCGCGCTCGTAGTCGAGCACCAGCGCCTCGTGGCCGGTGAAGACCTCGCCGCCCGTCCAGGCCCGCACGAAGTTCATCGCGACCCCCGAGGCGGCATGGGCCCGGAGCATCCGGTCCGGGTCGGGCGCCCGCTCCGCCGGGGTCGCGGCGAGGCCGTTGACCATGTCACCGCGGTAGACGGGCAGTCCGTGGGCGTCCACCGCGGCGGAGCGGGGCTTGGCGTACTGCCCGGCCATCCGGGCCAGCCGGACCACGGGCAGGCCGCCCGCGCGGGTGAGCACGGCGGCCATCCGGGCCAGCAGGTCGAGGTTCCCGCGCAGATGCGACTCGGTGTTGCCGGCGAAGGTCTCGGCGCAGTCCCCGCCCTGGAGAACGAAGGCCTCACCGCGCGCCACCTCCGCGAGCCGGGCCGTGAGGCGGTCGGTCTCGGCGGGCAGGACCAGCGACGGCGCCGTACGCAGCAC
Source organism: Streptomyces sp. NPDC002884 (assembly GCF_040295245.1). Taxonomy (NCBI): domain Bacteria; kingdom Bacillati; phylum Actinomycetota; class Actinomycetes; order Kitasatosporales; family Streptomycetaceae; genus Streptomyces; species Streptomyces sp. NPDC002884. The sequence goes on from NZ_JBEOVB010000003.1 coordinate 604,622, forward strand.
CTCACGGACGGCCCGTACCCCGGCCGGATCCGGCCAGTCGGGCTGTTGCGCCGTGGGCCGGGCGACCTCGGCCGCGAGCGGCAGCGGGGCGGGGCCGGCGCCCGGCAGCCCGAGGTGCGTCATCGGCGCGGCGGGGACGGGACGTCGTGCGGGGTCGCTGTCGTCGGCCGTCCGCGGCGGGGGTTCCGGGCGCCCGGTGGCGGGAGGCCGGCCGCGGTCCGTCCGGCAGTCATCACCGTCCGCCCGGTTCACGACTGCCCGGCGCCGGCTTCGCACAGCTGCACCAGCGCCCGTGCGGCCAGCCGGTAGCCGAGAGCGCCGAGGCCGACGACGACGCCGGAGGCGAGGGGTGCGAGAACGGATGCGTGCCGGAACTGTTCCCGGCCCCAGACGTTCGTCAGGTGCACCTCGATCCACGGGGGGCCGTAGGCCGCCAGCGCGTCCCGGAGGCTCCAGCCGGCGATCATCAGGGCACCGGGGTTCACGATGGCGCCGACGGTCGTGGAACGGTGCTCGTGCAGGGTCCGCACCAGCTCGCCCTCCCCCTCCCGCTGGACCGAAATCACTTCCCAGCCCACTTCCGCCACTTCGACCGCAACCATTTTCTCGATATCACCGAGGGTTTCCCGGCCATACAATTCCGGCTCACGTTCGCCAAGAATTCCAAGATTCGGTCCGTTCAGCAAAAGAATGGCGCTCATACCCACCCCTCCGTGCGACGGAATCCGGCCGTCGGACACCATCACGACCCGGTCCGCAACGCTCGCCCACCCCCACTCACACCACAACCGCACGACTTGACAGTCCTGAAAACCGGCGAATCGATCTCCGAATCAGCCCAGCTCAATGGCCTGCCCAGGCCACACCTCGCGCAAACATGCGACAGTCGCACATCTCGCCGAACCCCTCACGGACCACAAGTCAAACAAGAGCCGGCAAAAGATTCGTCAACTCTCTTGTGGCATGAAATCACTCTTCCGGGATCGAATTACTGCCCAAAAATAGCCACCGTTGACAACCGCAAGAAGCCGCCCATACGCTCACTCGAGCATGTCGGATTTCGTATTGCATAGGCGGGGGTTGCTTTGCAAAACAGCATGTTAGCCGAGTGCGACACTCCCCATACGACGGTATCTCCACTGAAATGCACGACATCCTCGTGCCGTACCGCCCCCTTCGTCTCGTCGGCCCGGCGTTCCTGGCGCGACGGCCGACTGGACGACGGCATCGGCATCGCCGAACAGGCGCTGCACGACGGATGCACAGCGGCCAGTCCCTGCCGCGCGGAAGCCGCGTTCGTCCTGAGCCTCCTGCTCGCGCAGGTGCGAAGGACGGACCACGCACAGGCCGTACTGGGGACCGTCGACGAACTCGTCCGGGCGCGCCGCGACGACCGGTTGACCGCGACCGCGACCCTCGCCCGGTCCGAAGTCGTCCTCGCCACCGGTGACTTCGGGAAGGCGGCCAAGCTCGCCACCACCGGGCTCGGGGAGGCCAAGCGGTCCGGCCTCAAGGCCTGGACACCGCTCGGACACTTCGTGCTGGCGCAGTCCGCACTGCGCCAGGGCCATCTGTCCACGGCCGTCCGCTACGCGCAGAAACTCAAGGAAGACACCGTCTTCCAGCGGGAGATGCTCCCCGTCGGCCAGGCCGCCTGGGCCGTGATCCAGATCGCCGAGGCCAAGACGGGCCGGCGCAACGCCGTGCCGCTGGGAGCCGAGTTGCTCACCGCGGACGCGGCCGTACGCCAGCTCTCGATCGCCGAGCCCGCGGCGCTGCCCTGGCTCGTCCGGCTCATGATGAACTGCGGCCGCAGACAGCTGGCGGCCCACGGCGTCCGGATCTGTCAGCAACTGGCCGCCAGCAATCCGCACTTCAGCTCGTTGCAGGCGGCCGCGGCCCATGCCGCCGGACTGCACGACGAGGACCTCGGCAAGCTCCGGCTCGCCGCCGAGTCGCACGTCGATCCCTGGGCGAAGGCGTCGGCCAACGAAGACATCGCTGTCATGCTCGCCCGCGGCGCCGACGACCGCGCCGCCCCGGCGCGCGACCTCCAGCAGGCGCTGGCCGCCTACACGCAGACCGGAGCGTGGCGGGACGCCTCCCGCGTAGAGTCCCAGCTGCACCACAGCACCGCGGATGCCGCGGTGGTGGGCCGGCATCAGCGACGGCGGGAGATCCCGGAACTGACCGACACCGAGTACGCCGTCGCGCATCTGGTCGCCCAGGGCTTCACCAACGGGCAGACCGCGGGCCGGCTCTTCCTGTCGCCGCACACCATCGCGTTCCACCTGCGCAAGATCTTCCGGAAGCTGGGCGTGGGGTCCCGCGTGCAACTGGCGAGCGCGTGGAACGACCTGGCCGTCCGGCAGACGGGCCTGCGCGAGCACAGCGACGAGCGCCGTCACAACGGGCCGGCCCCGGCCGTGCTCGCCGCGGAAGCCTCTCCCCGACGGGGACAGACGGCGCCGCTGCCCTACGGGGCGGCGGCACAGCGCGCCTCACACAGGTGATCCCGGGGGGCGCCGCTCCCGGTGGCCGGGACGAACGGCGGGTCTCCCGGGCCCGGCGGGCGGCCGCGTCGCCGGTGAGGCTCCGCCGCGCCGCCCGCGCGCACCCGGGCCGCTCCCCCGCTCAGGCCAGGGAGTCCTCCGGCACACAGGAGACGGCGCCGCAGCTCCGCAGGCCGGCGATGTCCGCGGCGGAGTAGCCCAGCTCGCGCAGCACCGGCGCGGTGTGCTCGCCGAGTGCCGGGACCGGCCCCATCGGCAGCTCCACGCCTTCGAAGGTGAACGGCGGCAGCAGCCCGAGCACGGTGCCGCCGGGGGTCTCCACCGGACGCCAGCGGCGGCGCGCGGCAAGTTGCGGATGGTCCAGCAGGTCACCGACCCCGTTGACGCGGGCCGACGCGATGCCGATGGCGTCCAGGCAGGCCACGAGCCGGTCCGCGGACGTCGCCGAGGTGTGCTCGGCGACCAGCGCGTCCACCTGCTCCCGGTGCCGCACCCGGGCCACGTTCGTCGCCCAGGCCGGGTCGGTCGCGAGGTCGGGCCGGCCCAGGAACTCCGCGGCGAACCGCGCCCACTCCCGGTCGTTCTGCACTCCGATGACGACGTCCGCGCCGTCGGCCGTGGGAAACGCGTCGTAGGGCGCCACGCTGGGATGCGACAGGCCCATGCGACCGGGCGAACGTCCGGTCCCCTGGGCGTGGTGGATCTGGTAGCCCATCCATTCGCCGGTCGCCTCCAGCATCGAGATCTCCAGCGCGGCGCCCTCACCCCCCACCCCCCGCCCCACCAGGGCGGCGAGGGTCGCGGACAGGGCGTACATGCCCGCCGCGATGTCGGCGGCGGGGACGCCCGCCTTCGCCGGGCTGTCGGCCGCCCCGGTCACCGAGACCAGGGCCGCCTCGCACTGGATGAGCATGTCGTAGGCCCGCTTGTCCCGGTAGGGGCCGGTGCTGCCGTACCCCGACATGTCGACGGTCACCAGGCGCGGGTGCCGGGCCCTCAGCCCGGCGGCTCCGAAGCCGAGGCGCTCGGCCGCGCCCGGGGCGAGGTTCTGCACGAAGACGTCGGCGGTGGCGACGAGCTCGGTCAGGACCTGGCGCCCGCCGGGCGACTTCAGGTCGAGCGTGACCGATTCCTTGCCCCGGTTCAGCCAGACGAAATGACTGGCCAGTCCGCCCACGCTGGTGTCGTAGCCGCGCGCGAAGTCCCCGCCGTCCGGGCGTTCCACCTTGAGCACACGGGCGCCGAGGTCGGCCAGGTGACGGGTGGCCAGCGGCGCCGCCACCGCCTGCTCGACGGCGACCACGGTGAGGCCCGCGAGCGGCAGGCCGGTACCCGCGAGCGGTCGCGTCGGGGGCATCCCGCGTCACCGCCCCTGGGGCGTGAGGGCCACCGGCAGGGAACTCATGCCGTGCAGGATGCTCGAGTAGATCCACTCCTCGGGGCCGGTCTGCTCGGCCGAGGACACCAGGGTGCGCAGGGCGCCGAGCACCTCCTCCACCTCGATCCGCGCCAGGTTGTGCCCCAGGCAGATGTGCGAGCCGAAGGCGAACGTCAGGTGCTTGTTCGGGGAGCGGTCCAGGGTGAAACGGTCCGGGTCCGGGAACACCTCGGCGTCACGGTTGACCGAGGGGGTCCACACGGTGACGATGTCGCCCTCCTTGATCGGCCGGCCGTTCACCTCGGTGTCGGCGGTGGCCGTCCGGCCGCTGTGCAGCGACGGCACGGTCCAGCGCAGTACCTCGTCGGCGGCGGTCGTGAGGCCGGCCGTGCCGTCCTTGAGCGCCCGCCACTGCTCCGGGTGCTCGATCAGCGCCTTCAGGCCGCTGGAGATCGCGTGCCGTCCGGTCTCGTCGCCGCCGATGATCAGCCCGTAGCAGTTGGCCATCAGGTCGCGGTCGCTGATCGGGTCGCCGTCGATACGGCAGTTGGCCAGCAGACTGATCACGTCGTCGCCGTCGCCGCCGCGCCGCGCGGCGGCCACGTCGGAGAAGTACAGCAGGAGTTCGCTCTTCGCCTGCCAGGTCGCCTCCGGGGAGGCGTCGGCCTCGTCGGAACTCCAGGCGTGCGAGGTGCGGTCCAGCAGGTAGCGGTGGTCGCTCTCCGGCACGCCCAGGAGGTCACAGATGGCGCCCAGCGGGATGCTCGCCGACACCTCGCGGACGAAGTCGCACTCGCCCTTCTCCAGGGCGACGGCGAGGAGGCCGTCGATGCTGCGGCGCAGGCTGTGACGGATGCGTGCGAGCGTCTTCGGCGCGAACGCGGAGTTGAGGACGTTGCGCAGCCGGGTGTGCTTCGGGCCGTCGGTGACCGCGAGCATGGATCCGGCCGCCGGGTCCCCTCCGATCAGGAGGTTCTCCAGGGCGTTCCCGCGCTCGGTGGTGAAGTGCTCCTTGTCGCGGTAGACGGCCATCGCGTCGGCGTAGCGGCTGAGCACCCAGAAGCCCGGGCGGTCCTCTCGTGGCGGCTGCCAGTGGAACGGCCGCTGCGCGCGCAGATGACGCCACACCTCGGTGAGGTCCCGCTCGGCGTGCAGCCGGGGGTCGGCGAAGTCCAGGGAGTCGAGCTCATCGGGGCTGACGACGGGGCGGGTCATGATCCGGGCCCTTCCGCGGCGGGGGTGAGAGAGCGGCAGCCTGTGTGCGCCGCCGGGCCGGTGGCCCGTCCCGGCGCGGGTTCTCCGCTGCCCGCCCGCCACCGTAGGCTCGCGGCGGACGCCCCGGCATCCTTCACACGGGTAGTGCGCGCTCCCCCGCGAAGCCGCCGTGCGGGTGGTCCGCGCCCGCCGCGGCGGTCCCCCGGCCGGGCACTACCAGGTCGTGCGATGCGACGGCCGAGACGGGCTGCCTACGGTGGAGCGACACTCGATCACCTCGCCTGTGGATGCCCTGCCGAATTCTCCGGGGCGGTCCGCGAGACGGCGCGGGACACGGACCCTCTCCACGGTGGACGGCCGAGGCTGCTCGGAGGGAACCCACCGTTGCGGGCGGGAGACAAGAGGAGAGTAGCCAGCATGAAGCCCCGGCCCGCACCGACCTTCCCGGCCTGGCCACAGTTCGACGACACCGAACGCGAGGCTCTCGAGCGTGCGCTGGCACAGGGCCAGTGGTGGCGCATGGGAGGCAGTGAAGTGGCCTCCTTCGAGGAGGAGTTCGCCGAGTACCACGGTGCCCGGCACGCGCTGGCCGTCACCAACGGAACGCATGCGCTGGAGCTCGCCCTGCAGACCATGGGCGTCGGCCCGGGCGACGAGGTGATCGTGCCCGCGTTCACCTTCATCTCGTCCTCGCAGGCGGTGCAGCGGCTCGGCGCGGTCAGCGTGCCCGTGGACGTGGACCCCGGGACGTACTGCATCGACGTGGCCGCGGCGGCCGCGGCCATCACCCCGCGCACCAAGGTGATCATGCCGGTGCACATGGCCGGGCTGCTGGCGGACATGGACGGACTGGAGAAGCTGGCCGCCGACGCCGGCGTGGCGCTGCTCCAGGACGCGGCGCACGCGCACGGAGCGCGATGGCGTGGCCGGCGGGTCGGGGAACTGGGCTCGATCGCCGCGTTCAGCTTCCAGAACGGCAAGCTGATGACCGCCGGCGAAGGCGGCGCCCTCGTCTTCCCCGACGAGGAGATGTACGAAAGGGCGTTCCTGCGGCACTCCTGCGGCCGCCCGCGCACCGACCGCCACTACCTGCACCAGGTGGCCGGCACCAACATGCGGCTCAACGAGTTCTCGGCCGCGGTGCTGCGCGCCCAGCTCGCCCGGCTGGACGGTCAGATCACGGTCCGTGAGGAGCGGTGGCCGGTGCTGTCCGCGCTGCTGGCGGGCATCCCCGGCGTCCAGCCACAGGCCGACGACGACCGCACCGACCGCAACCCCCACTACATGGCCATGTTCCGGCTGCCCGGCTGGTCCGAGGAGCGGCGCAACGCCCTGGTGGACCGGCTGGTGGAGGCGGGGCTCCCGGCGTTCGCGGCGTTCCGCGCGATCTACCGGACCGACGCCTTCTGGGAGGCCAACGCCCCCGAAGGGACGGTGGACGAGGTGGCCGCGCGGTGCCCGAACGCCGAGGCCATCAGCGCGGACTGTGTCTGGCTGCACCACCGGACGCTGCTCGGCTCCGTGCCCGCGCTGACGGACGCCGCCGCCATCGTGGCCGAGCTGGTGCGCGCCGGATGACCGTACGCACGTTCCTGGTCGGACTCGGCTGGTCCGGTCGGGAGATCTGGCTTCCCCGGCTGCTGGCCCACGACGGCTACGACGTCGTGGCCGCCGCCGACCCCGATCCGGCGCGCCGCGCCGCGTTCACCGCCGCGACCGGACGCCCGGCGTTCGCGGATGCCGGCGCGTTCGACACCCGGCAGGCCGACCTCGCCGTCGTCGCCGTCCCCAACCACGCCCATGCCCCGGTGGCCCACGACCTCCTGCTGCGCGGGCTGGCCACGTTCGTGGAGAAGCCGGTGTGCCTCTCCGTGGCCGAGGCCGAACTCCTCGCCGACGCGGAACGGCGGGGCGGCGCACCCCTGCTGGCGGGCAGCGCCTTCCGGCACCGGGCCGACGTCGCCGAACTGGCCCGGCTGGTCCCGGCGCTCGGCCGTGTCCGCAATGTCGACCTGTCGTGGATCCGGGCCCGCGGGGTGCCCCGGGCCAAGGGCTGGTTCACCGACCGCTCGCAGGCGGGCGGCGGCGTCCTGTTCGACCTGGGCTGGCACCTCCTCGACGTGCTCGACGCGGTGGTCGGCCCGTTGACGTTCGATCAGGTCGCGGCGGTCACCACGGACGACCATGTGAACGACGCCGGCTGGACGGCGGCCTGGCGCCACGACGCGCCGGCGCCGAACGGCACGGCCGACGTCGAGGACACCGTGCGCGCCTTCCTGGTCGCCGAGGGCGGCCTCTCCGTCGGGCTGCGGGCCAGCTGGGCCTCGCACGGCGCGACGTACGACGTCACCACGATCCGGGTCGAGGGCACCGCCGGGACCGCGACCCTGCGCTGCACCTTCGGGTTCAGCCCCCATCGCGTACCGCGGCCCGGGATCACCCAGGTCCGGGCGGGAGAGCGCAGCGACATCCCGGTGCCCGCCCAACCGGTCGGCGCCGAGTACGACCGTCAGCTCTCCACCCTGAGCACGCTGCCCTCGTGCCGGGGCCGGGCGATCGAGGGCGCCCACCGCATCGTCATGGCCATCGAAGCGATCTACGCCGCCGCGGCCACGTCCCTGGTGCCGGCCGGGCCGGCCGAGTCCAAGGCAGGTGAGAGATGACGACCGTCGCACCACGCAGCGCGGTGATCTTCGACCTCGACGGCGTCCTGGTCGACAGCCACGAGGTGATGGGCAGGGCCTTCGCCGCCGCGTACGCCGAGGTGGTCGGTGACGGCCCCGCCCCGTTCGCGGAGTACCAGCGGTACCAGGGCCTGTACTTTCCGGAGATCATGCGCGTCATGGGCCTCCCGCCGGAGATGGAGGAGCCGTTCGTCCGCGAGAGCTACCGGCTGGCCGACCAGGTCCCGGTGATCGACGGGATCGTGGACCTGCTGGAGACCCTGCGGGGCCGCGGGCTGGGGCTCGCCGTGGCCACCGGGAAGGCCGGGGTGCGGGCGCGCTCGCTGCTGGAGACCCTGCGCCTCGTCGAGTTCTTCGACCATGTGATCGGATCCGACGAGGTCGCGCGCGCCAAACCGGCGCCGGACATCGTGCTCCGGGCCCTGCGGCTGCTCGGCGCCCGGGCCGAGGAGACGATCATGGTGGGGGACGCTCCCGCGGACGTCCACAGCGCCCGGGGCGCGGGCGTCACCTCCGCCGGGGCCACCTGGGCGACGGTCGACGAGGACGGTCTGCTGGATGCCGGGCCCGACCTGGTCCTGAAGTCGCCCGCCGATCTGCTGGCCTGGTGTCCCCCGGCTCCGGTCGGCGGCCTGGGATGAACCTGCCTTCCGCGGCTGCCGGCTCCCGCACGCCGGCGGCCTGGCTGGGCATGGACATCGGCGGCACCAAGGTGGCCCTGCGTGCGGAGACCCCGGGCGGGGCGGTCCGTGAGCGCGTCGCGCGCTGGCACGGCCGCGGTGTCGCCGCCGACATGGCCCGGCTCGCCACCGAGGTCGGCCTGTTGCACCGGGAGGTTCCGGGCGGGTTCGCCGCGGTGGGCATCGCGCTGCCCGCCGCCGTCGGCCCGGACGACCGCGTGACGGTCTGGCCGAGCCGGCCCGAGTGGATCGGCCTGGACGTCCGCTGCGCGATGGCCGAGCTGTTCCCGGGCACGCCTCTCGGCTGGGCCGACGACGGAGACCTGGCCGCGCTGGCGGAGGCGGAGGCGACCGGCTGTGCCGACGTGCTGTACGTCGGGGTCGGGACCGGCATCGGAGGTGGCCTCGTCTCCGGCGCCGGCCCGCTCCCCGGCCTCGGCCGCGGCTCCTTCGAGCTCGGTCATGTGGTGACCGACCCGGACGGTCCGCCGTGCCGGTGCGGCCGCCAGGGGTGTCTGCAGTCCACCGCCTCCGGCCCGGCCACACTGGCCCGGGCGAGTCTGCTGCACGGCGCCGACGTGACGTACCGGCGGTTGCGGGAGGGTCTGGAGCACCAGGAGCTGTGGGCCGTGGAGGCCGTGGACCGCACCTGTCACCGGATCGCGCTCGCGGTCACCGGCGTCCGGGAGCTGATGCATCCCGCGCTGGTGGTCGTGGGCGGCGGATTCGCCGCCGGGCTGCCCGGCTTCGTCGACATGGTGGCGCACCATCTGCACGCCCTGGCCCGGCCGGGTGTGCCCGCACCACCGGTACGGGCATCGTGCCGGGGCGGGCTCACGTCGCTGTACGGAGCCGTGGCCCTCGCCCGCGTCCTGGGGCGCGATCCGGCGCGGACCGCCGCCCCGGCGAGCCGGGTTCCACCGGGCTGAGCGGGGCGGGCGCGCGAGCGCGGAGCGACGGCGGGTCAGATCCGGCTGTAGCTCGGTACGGGTGCGGCGTCGACGGCCGGGCCGACGGGGTCGCCGGTATCGAGTTCGTTCCAGCTGACGGCCAGTTCGAGCCGGGACTTGATCCCGACCTTCTGGAACACCTTGCGCAGATGGAAGGCGACGGTGTGCCGGGACAGGAACAACTGCTCCGCCGTCTCGCCGTTGGTCAGTCCCTGGGAGACCAGCTTCGCCACGGCGTACTCCGTGTCGGTCAGTCCCCGGACGCCGCTGCGCGGCCGACACCGTTCACGGGAGCGTGGGCTGGCGTTGATGCTCCGCAACCGGCTCATGACCCGCGACGAGTCGCGCAGCGATCCCATCCGGGTGTAGGCGTGCATCGCGCGCTCGAAGTGCCCGGCCGCCTCGGGGGATTCCTCCCGGCCTTCGCAGAGCCGGACGCCGATGTCCTCCAGTACCGAGGCGCGGGCCCAGGGGTCGGTGTGGGACTCCGCGGCGCGCCGCAGCTTGTCGAGGTCGCCCTCCAGCAGGGCGGCGGCGTGCAGGACGGCGGCGCCGACCGAGTCGACGTCCGGGTTCTCGGCGGCGAGCCGCTCGGCGAACCGGACTCCCGCCCGGGCGGGGCCGCGTTCGCCGACCCGGAGCAGCAGCCGGACCAGCCAGGGCACCGCCGCGGGTTCCGCCACCAGCAGGCGGCGGGTGAACGTCTCGGACTCGAGCAGTTCCCTGGCGAGGGCCGCGGCCTTGTCGCGTCCCTTGCCCGCCTCGCTGAGCTGCACGACGGCCCACGCGGACTGTCCGATCGGGAACATCTCCCGGGCGAACATCGCGTCCTCCTCGAGCTTGCCGCTGTAGTGCAGCGCGGCGGAGATGTCGCCCCGGCGCAGCGTCGTCGTGGCCAGCACCAGGTTCCCGATCGGGGTCCAGGCGGTCTGGCCGGTCTCGGCCGCGAGGCGCAGACCCTGTTCGGCGAGCGCGGCCGCGTCCGCGTAGTCACCGGCGGCGAGCGCCACCTTCGCCCCCACGAGCACGGAACTCGCTACGAGTTGGGGGTCGTCCCGCACCTCCGGCGACGCGAGGAGCCGGCTCTGCAGGTCCGCCGCCTCCTCCACCTGGCGGATGCCCACCAGGAACAGGGTCAGCAGCAGACTCGCGTAGACGGAACAGCACCTGTCGCAGCGGTCGCAGTCCGCCTCGACCGCCTCTTCGGCGAGGGCTATGGCGGCCCTGAGACTGCCGAGCTGCCAGCGCTCGTGGGCGCGGGTCAGGATTCCGGCGGTGACGCACTCGGGCACGGCACAGGCCGGCAGTGTCGATTCTTCACAGGCATCCAGTTCACGTGCTTGCCCGACCACGGAATCCCCCAATTCGACGAACGGTGCGGTGGGACCGGCGCCCGCTCTCGACGCCGCGTCAAGACCGGCCGGACCGCGATCGGTTCCTTGTGGGAAGACGCTGCGGAGCCACCGGTGAGGTGTGGTGCGCAGCGCTCCGTCGCCTGCGCACCCAAAGGTGTGGTGAATCGATTCGGCCGGCCGACCCGCGTTGCCGAGGCCGCGCCCGGTCAGGGCTCGGGTCAGGGCTCGGCGACCGCCCGGTCCACGTCACCGCTCACAGCGGCAGGCCGCGAAGGGCTTCACCGCGCACCGCGTAGGGGCAGGAGCGGCTTCCATGGCTTCTCGACGTCATCCCCCCCGTTTGTCGGTGCGCGCACCGACCTCGTGCGCCGCCGTCAGGCTACGCCGACCGCGGCAACCCCAGCATCCCCCAGCCTGACAGTCATACGATCACCTCCCTCGTCAGGCCTTGACAACGCCACGCAGGCCGCCGGTAGCGTTCCGAAGCCGTTGCCCGCCGCATCACCTGTCGCGGTACGGAGGCCTCTGGACATGCCCGGCACACCGCATCAGCCCACACCCTGCCCGGACACCCCCGACACGGACGTCATCGTCGTCGGCCAGGGCCCGGTGGGCGCCGTACTCGCCGTCCTGCTGGCCGACCGCGGCCATCGGGTCCGCGTCGTCGAGCGCCGGCCGGAACCCTATCCGCTGCCCCGCGCGACGAGTTTCGACGGGGAGACCGCACGCCTCCTCGCGGCCACCGGCATCGGCGACGACCTGGCCGCGATCTCCGAGCCGGCGACCGGCTACCAGTGGCGCAGCGCGAGTGACCGGCCCCTGCTCGACATCGCGTTCAGCCGCACCGGCCGGTACGGCTGGCCGGACGCCAACACGATGCACCAGCCGGCGCTCGAGGAACTGCTCGCGAAACGGCTGGCGTCGCTCCCGCGCGTCGAGACGCACGTGGGCCACCGCGTGACGGACATCGTCCGGACGGCCTCGGGCGTCACGGCGACCGCGGTCACCGAGGACGGCGCGACGCGCACCTTCACCGCCCGGTACCTGGTGGGCTGCGACGGCGCCAACAGCTTCGTCCGCGAGCACACCGGCGTGCCGGTCACCGACCTCGGCTTCTCCTACGAGTGGCTGCTCTGCGACGTCCGGCTGCACACGCCCCGCGAGTTCGTCCCGACGAACGTGCAGCTGTGCGACCCGGCACGCCCCACGACGATGGTCGGCAGCGGGCCGGGACGCCGCCGCTGGGAGTTCATGCGCCTGCCCGGCGAGAGCGCCGCGGAGCTGGACACCGCCGAGGCCGCCTGGCGGCTGCTCGCCCCGCACGGGGTCACCCCGGCCACGGCCACGCTGCTGCGCAGCACCACCTACCGGTTCCGCGCCCTGTGGGCCGAACAGTGGCGTTCGGGCCGGGTCTTCCTCGCCGGGGACGCCGCTCACCTGATGCCTCCGTTCGCCGGACAGGGCATGTGCGCCGGCATCCGGGACGTCGTCAACCTCGCCTGGAAGCTCGACCTGGTGCTGACGGACCGGGCGCCGGACCGGCTGCTCGACACCTACACGCTCGAACGCCGTCCGCAGGCCAAGGCGTCGATCATCGCGTCGGTCAAGCTGGGCCGGGTGATCTGTGTGACCGACCCGGCGGCGGCGGCCGACCGGGACGCGGCGATGCTGGCCAACGGCGGTGGCCGCGGGCAGCAGGGCCCGCCCGCCGCCGAGCCTCTGACGAAGGGGCTGCTACGGCCGGCCGGGGCGGGGTCCGGTGGCGCGGGCGAGGTCCTGATCGCCGGCACGGTGGAGGCCGACGGCGTGCGTGGCCGTTTCGATCAGGTCATCGGCACCGGCTTCGTCCTGATCACCACGGAGGATCCGGCCGCGCTGAGCGACGCCCACGAGGCGTTCCTGGCCGGTCTCGGGACGCGCGTGGTGCGCCTTGCGCCGCCCGGCTCGCCGGCCGGGCCGGGCGAGGTGCGGGACGTCGACGGCGTCTACCACGCCTGTCTCGCACGACTCGGCGCCGCGACCGTCCTGGTCCGCCCCGACCACCACGTGTTCGGCACCGCCGCACCGGGCGGTGCCGCCGCTCTCGTAGACGAACTGCGCACACAGTTGCGGGGCACCCCGGTCGCACGACCTCACTGACCGGGCCGGGCTCGCACGATCTCACTGACGGGCCGGGCCGGGCTCGCGCGAGCTCACTGACGGGCCGGGCCGCCGACTGCGGCCGGCGCTATGGCCGGTGCTCGGCCGGCGTTACGGCCGGTGCTCGGCCGGCGTTACAGCCGGTGCTCGGCCGGCGTTACGGCCGGTGCTCGGCCGGCGTTACGGCCGGTGCTCGGCCGGCGTTACAGCCGGTGCTCGGCCGGCGCTACGGCCGGTGCTCGGCCGGCGTTACAGCCGGTGCTCGGCCGGCGTTACAGCCGGTGCTCGGCCGGCGTTACAGCCGGTGCTCGGCCGGCGTTACAGCCGGTGCTCGGCCGGCGTTACAGCC
>NZ_JBEOVB010000003.1:617984-641290 GCF_040295245.1 Streptomyces sp. NPDC002884
GGTGCTCGGCCGGTGGCCGCGCCGCCCGGCCGCCCGCCCGGCCAGCCGGCCAGCCGGCAGAGGACGGACGGGGTCCTTGCCCGGGAACCGTGACGGCCGTGTTCACGGGCCCGGCGTCAGCACCGTGCCGCGCCGGGCACGCCGAACGCCCGGCCCGGGTCCACCGGCCGGGCGTTGTGCGGGTCGGATGCCGGGGCTACCAGCGCACGGGCAGCCTCTGCACGCTCAGCACGGGGGTACGGGCCCGCAGCGGGATGTCCGCCAGCGGCTCGTCCAGGGCCAGCCCCGGCAGACCCTGGACGAGCGTCTCCAGGGCGGTGCCCAGCACGGCGCGACCGAGGCGCTGGCCGACGCACGCGTGGGCGCCGTAGCCGAACGCGATGTGGCCGGAGGCGTCCTCCCTGTCCAGGTCCAGGTGCGCGGGGCAGCCGAACTGAGCCGGGTCGCGGTTCGCCGCCGGCAGCGAGACGGTCACCGTGTCCCCCTCGCGGACCAGTTCGCCGTGCAGACGCGTGTCCTCCAGCGCCGTGCGGAAGATCTGGTACTGGTTCACGGTGGTGTGGCGCAGCAGTTCTTCGACCGCGGGCCCGGTGCCCTTGCCCGATTCCGCCGCGGCGCGGAAGGCCGCGAGCTGCTCGCCGTGGTGGAGCAGAGCGAGTGCCGCGGCCGCCACGGCTCCCTCACAGGTGGCGAAACCGGCGACGAACACCACCAGCAGCATGTTGGTGATCTCGCGGTCGGAGAGTCCGTCGACCGCCGTCAGCCGTCCCAGGAGGTCGTCCCCGGGCGAGGTCCGGGCCCGCTCGACCAGGTCGCGGGTGAGGAAGAACGCCCGCTTCTCGGCGGCGAACTCGTCCTCCAGCGGGACGTCGTCGTCATTGGCGGTGTCCGCCAGCGCGGCCAGCGTGGGGGTGTCCTCGTAGGGGACGCCGACGACCTCGGAGAGCACCCGCAGCACCAGCGGCCGGATGTAGCCGGGCAGCAGGTCCGCGGGCGAGCCCTGACCGCGCAGGGCGTCGAGTTGTCCGGCCGCGATCTCCGCGATGCGCGGGGCGAGTTCGGCCATACGGCGGGTGCCGAACTCGGCGGTGAGCATCCCGCGGTAGCGCGTGTGCTCGGGCGGGTCCATGTGGATGAACATGCCCGGGATGATCGGCATGGGGGAGAACGGCTCCCCCTTCTTCAGCATCGGGAAGTGCGCCGAATGGAAGTTGTGGCTGAACGCGGGGCTGCTCAGCACCTCCTTGGCCACGTCGAGCCCGGTGGCCAGCCAGCCGACGTGGCCGTCCGGGTAGAGCATGCGGGACAACGGCGCCGCCGCGGTCAGGACCGTCGGCGGGGCGAAGTGGTCGGTCCGGTCCACGAGTTGCTGGTGGGTGATGGGCGCTGCCATACGACATCCTCCTCGAGCCGGGCCGAACCGGCGGACCGGCCGGAACGACGTTAGTGATCCCCTGGCGTCCCGCCATCCCTCACCTTGACAGGCATCACGGGAAGCGCTGTGACGCCGGAGCCGCGGCGGTTAGCCTCGCGGCCGTGGAACGGCTTCCGGTTCCACGACGGCTCCCTGTCGAAGGAGTGCCAGTGAAGGCGATCCTCTATGCGTCGGTGGGAAACCGGGATGTCCTCCGGCTGGTCGACCGGCCGGTGCCGGAGCCGGGTCCCGGCGAGGTCCGGGTCCGGGTGGCGATCTCGGGGGTGAATGCCACCGACTGGAAGTGCCGCCGGTTCGGTCATGTCGACGGACGCCTGATGTACCCCGAGGTGATCCCGCATCACGACGGCAGCGGCGTGATCGAGGCCGTCGGCCCCGGCGTCGCCGCGGAGCGCGTGGGGCAGCGGGTGTGGATGTGGGAGTCGGCGTGGCGGCGTCCGCAGGGCACCGCCGCCGAGTTCGTGGTGCTGCCGTCCCGTCAGGCGGTGCGACTGCCGCCGGGCGCCTCGCTGGAACTGGGCGCGAGCATCGGGCTGCCCGCGTTGGCGGCGCACCGGTGTCTGACCTCGGCGCAGCAGGCGCCGGCCCGGCTCGGGCCGGGCACCCTGGCCGGGCACACCGTGCTGGTGGCGGGCGGCGCAGGCGGTGTCGGGCACGCGGCGGTCCAGCTCGCGGCGTGGAGCGGCGCGACGGTGATCGCGACGGTCGGTTCCCCGCGGAAGGAGAAGCTGGCGCGCGCCGCGGGCGCCGGGCATGTGGTGCACCACCGGTCGGACAGCGCCGCGGCGGACATCCGTGCGATCGCGCCCGCGGGGGTGAGCCTGATCACCGAGGTGGCGCCGTCCGCGAACCTCGGTCTCGATCTCGAGGTGCTCGCCCCGGGCGGCACGGTCGCCGCCTACGGGACGGAGGGCGACGGCGAAGTCCGGCTGCCCACCCGGCTGCTGATGGGCCGGAACCTGCGCTACCAGTTCGTGCTGGCGCTGACGCTCTCGTCCGAGGAGAAGGACGCCGCCGTGGCGGACGTCGCCGCGGCGGTCGCGGACGGGGCCCTGACCGTGGGCGAGGACGCGGGGCTGCCGCTGCACCGCTATCCGCTCGACCGCACCGGGGACGCCCATGACGCGGTCGAGGCCGGGGTGACCGGCAAGGTTCTCGTCGACCTCGGCTGAGAGGCGGCCCTCAGCGCCCGGACGGGGTGCCGGCCGGCGGCCCCGCCCGCCGGCAGCCCGACGGGCCCGTCAGCTGTCCGGACGCAGCCACCGGCCGACACGCGCCCGCAGCTCCGCCGGGAAGATGTCCTTCGGCAGCAGGCCGTGCACGCCCTTCGGCGGTCCGGCGAGGCCGACGTGCGGGGCGCCGCGCTGGTCGGCGTACTGGGTGACGCGGAAGCTCGCCGAGATGCTGCACAGGGCGTACGCCTCGGCGGCGCCGACGCCGGTCGCGACGCCGAGCCAGCTGATCATGCCGCGGAGACAGTCGATCAGGGCGTCGTCGAGGTTGTCGGCGAAGCCCAGGCCGATCCAGTGGGTGTCGGTCTCGGCCAACGGCCGGGTCAGTCCGACGCCCCGGTGCAGGTCGTAGCGCATCCGCAGCTCCTCCGCGGTGGATTTGATCGCCGTCTGGTCCACGAGGCCGTCGCCCTGCAGGGCGTGCACGTCGCCCACCCAGATCCGGCCGCCGGGCTTGGCCACCGGCAGGAACAGCGACGAGCCGACGGTGAGTTCGGGCAGCGACAGGTTGCCGCCGTAGGCGCCGGCCGGGAGCGCGCTGACCGGGTCGTCACCGGCCGGCTCGACCGCGACGATGCCGGGGAACGGCGCCAGGGCGAACGAGATCCCGTGCACGTAGTCGGCGCGGGTCCGCGTCTCGTCGAAGCGGAAGTAGTGCGTGTACGGCTCGTCGAAGTCGTGCGGAAGCGCCCCCGCGCCGGTCGGGAAGACGTTGCACCCCCAGTCCGCGAGCCGCAGCCGCACCGGCCGGCATTCGATCACGTCTCCGGGCTGAGAACCGGCCATTTCCACGGGCCCGATCAGCTGGAAGGGGCAACCCGGATACTGCTCCCGCAGGTGTGCGCGCTCGGCGAACGACATGCCGAATTTCATCTCGTTCTGCCAATTCGTCCAAGTATTCGGGTAGTCGACCTCGTCACCGGATTCGATCGTGGCGGCGGGCGGCGCCTTTGGGTCGAGGACTCCGGAACGCACCGTTTTGTGCGTGGATTCCACCGTATACGTCGTCATGCCGACTGAAGGTAGACAGCGAACTGCCGCCCCAGCAAGGCCTGATGGGACATGGAGCCAAGAACTACCAACCTGACGGATGGCTGCGCGAGGGGCGCCGGACGGACCATGTAAACGGCTCACCAATAAGGCCAAAAAGGATCCACGGCCGGGCAGGCGTGCTGTTACGGTGACGCGATTTGAAAAACACAACAGGGAGCTTTTTCGTTGCGTATTCTCGCCATTTCCGGGTCACTGCGTCAGGCCTCGTTCAACACGCGGCTACTGCGTGCACTGCCCCCGCTGGCACCCGAGGGAATGGAGATCGAACTCTTCGACGGCCTGGGTGAGGTGCCCCCCTACGACCAGGACCTCGACGTCCCGGACTGCCCGAAGCCGGTACACCGGCTGCGCACGGCCATCGCCGAGGCGGACGGCCTGATCATCGCGAGTCCGGAGTACAACGGCTCCATTCCGGGTGTGCTCAAGAACGCCATCGACTGGGCCTCTCGTCCGATGGTCAGGTCCGCTCTGCTGGGAAAATGCGTCGTCACCATGGTGGCCACGCCCGGCCACGGCCTCGGCCGCAACGCCCTCAGTGATCTGGGCCGCGTGCTGCACGACTGCCACGCGTTCGTGGTCAGCGGCCCGTGGGTGCACCTCAGCGAGGCCCCGGGGAAGTTGGAGGACGTCCAGGACGAGGACGGTGCGGTCACGACCGTGCTCACGGACCCGAGGACCCGCCGGCTCGTGGACATCCAGCTGACCTCCCTCCAGCAGGCCGTCAAGGAAGAGGCCGGACGGCACGCGGTCACCCCGTTGATGTCGTTCATCCAGCCCCGGCAGTGAGCGGTCCGCACGGCTGACCGCCGTGTCCGCCCGAAGGGGGCTCCCGACGCGTCGGGAGCCCCCTTCGGTGTGTCGGGCCCGCGCGGTCCGGCGCAGCGGCCCGAACGCGGTGGACTCCCGGCAGCGCGTCTCCGGCCGGGCACGCGCCCCGGAGCCGATGGACACGACGTACGACCGGGCGCCCAAGCGCACCGGAACTCGCTCGGCCGTCGCGCTCCCCCTCCGGTTCCCCGCGGCCCGTCCGCGGCGGCACCGACGCCGTCTCAGCCCGAAGTGCCCAGCACCCGCTGCACCAGGCTGCTGACGTCCATCGCGTCGATGAGGTCCTCCTCGTCGTCCTCCCCGGACGCCGCGGCAGCCCCGGCCTCCTCGCCGGCCGCCCCGCCGTCGTCGGCGAGGGCGAGCAGCGTCTCCAGCACCCCGGCCTCCTGGAACCGCTCCAGCGCGACGGTGGCGAGCACCCGCCTGAGGTCCTCGTCCCGGACACCGAGGTCGTCCCCCGGGTCGCGCAGCAGTTCCTCCCGGAGGTAGCCGACGAGCGCCTCCGGGGTCGGATAGTCGAAGACCAGCGTGGACGGCAGCCTGAGCCCGGTCGCGGTGTGCAGGCCGTTGCGGAAGTTGACCGCGGCCAACGAGTCGAACCCGACCTCCTGGAACGCCTGGGCGGGGCCGATGGCGTCGGCGCCGCTGTGCCCGAGGACCGCCGCCGCCTGACCGCGCACGAGCCGCAGCAGGATGCGGTCCTGTTCGGCCTCCGCGACCGCGCGCAGGGACTCCACCAGAGAGTTGGTGGTCTCGCCGCCGTCGTCGGCCGCCGCCGCCCGCAGCACGTCCGCCGCTTCCGGCAGATCCGCGAACAGGGGGCTGGGCCGTACCGAGGTGAACGCCGGGATGAAGGCGGCCCAGTCCATGTCGACGACGGTGACGGCCCCTTCACCCGTCTCCACCGCCTGCGCCAACGCGGTGACCGCCGGCGCCGGGGCGATCGGCAGCACACCGCGGCGCCGCAACTGCGCCAGGGCCGCCTCGTCCATGCCCACCCCGACCTCGTCCAGCGCGCCCCAGGCGATGGAGGTCGCCGCGAGGCCCTGTCCCCGGCGCCACTCGACGAGGGCGTCCAGAACGGCGTTGGCCGCGCCGGACGGACCCTGGCCGCCACCGCCCCAGACACCGGCGATCGAGGAGAACACCACGAACGCGTCGAGCGGTGTGCCGGCGAACCGCTCGGCCAGCCGGACCGCCGGTTCCACCTTGGTCGCGAAGACCGCCGCGAGGTCCGCCGCTCCGGTGTCGTCGAGAGCACTGGTCTGCGTGATGTCGGCGGCGTGCACCACGGCGGTGAGCGGCCGCTGCGGATCGGCGGACAGCAGCTCGGCGAGCCGCTCCGTGTCCCGCTGGGCACAGAACTCCAACCGCGTTCCCCACTCGCCGAGTTCGGCGCGCAGACGGTCCACGCAGTGCTCGGGCGCATCGGTGGTCGTGGTGACGACCAGCCGGGCGGCCCCGGCCCGCGCCAGCCACAGCGAGGCGTGCCGGCCGAGCCCTTGCGCGCCGCCGGTGACCAGGACCGTGCCGCGCGGCGACCAGCCGGCGCCGGCGGACCTGGGCACGGGTTTGCGGACGAGCCGGCGGACGTAGACGCCGGAGCGCCGGATCGCCAGCTGGTCCTCGCCCGGGGGTGCGTCGAGCACGCCCAGCAGGTGCTGCGCCGTCCGCGGCCCCATGCTCGCCGGCAGGTCGATCAGGCCGCCCCACCGGTCGGGGCGTTCCAGCGCGACGACCCGGCCGAGTCCCCACAACGCCGCCTGGGCGGGCGCGTCGAGGGTGTCGCGGATGCCGATGTTCACCGCTCCCCGGGTCGCACACCACAGGGGCGCGGTGACACCCGCGTCACCGAGCGCCTGGACGAGCGTGAGGGTCGACACCGTGAGCGCGGTCGGGTCCTGCGGGCCGGCGCCCGGGTGCCCGCCGAGGGCCAGCAGGGACAGCACACCGGACACCTCGCTCCCGGCGAGGACGCCGGTGAGCCGCTCGGCGAGCGCGGACCGGTCCGTCTCCCCGGCCGTCAGCGCCAGGTGGTCGAACCCGAACCCGGTCAGCTCCTCCAGCAGCTCGTCCGGCTGCGCGCCGTCCGGTACGACGACGAGCCACCGGCCGCCGGGGACGCCCACCGACTCCCGCTCCAGCGGCTTCCAGGTGACGGCGTAGCGCAGTTGCTCCGCGGTCGAGCGCTCACGCCTGCCCCTGCGCCAGTCGGTGAGGACGGGCACGAGCGTGCTCAGCGCCTCGCGCTGGTCGGCGGAGAGGGCCAGCAGCTCGCCGAGCGAGCCGAGGTCCGTGTCCTCGACCGCCGTCCAGAAGTCGTCGTCCGCGCCCCCGGCGGCCCCGGCATCGCGGTCGGCCGCCGTGCCTTCGCCCAGCCAGTAGTGCCGGCGCTCGAAGGCGTACGTCGGCAGGTCGGGCGCGGGGGCGACGCCGGCCGGCAGGAGCGCGGTCCAGTCGACCGCCACACCGGCGGTGAAGAGCCGGGCGGCCGAGGCGAGCAGGCGCCCGAAGCCGCCGTCGTCGCGCCTGAGGGTGCCGCAGACGACCGGACGGGAGGGCCCGGCCGCTTCGTCGTCCGCCAGGTCGGTGACCGGCTGGACCAGCACCGGGTGGGCGCTGACCTCGACGAAGACATCGTGCCGCAGCCGCAGCAGCTCCGCGACGGCCGGCCCGAACCCGACCGGTCGGCGCAGGTTGCGGTACCAGTACGCGCCGTCCAGGACCGAGTCGTCGGTGACCCAGTCGCCGGTCACCGTGGAGTAGAACGGCACCCGCGGCGCACTCGCCCCGATGCCCGCGAGGGCCTGTGCCAGCACCTCCTCCAGGTCTTCGACGTGCCGGGTGTGCGAGGCGTAGTCCACCGGCACCCGTCGCACCCGGACCCCCTGCGCCGACAGCGCGTCGAGGGCCTCGCCGAGCGCCTGTGTGTCCCCCGCGATCACCGCCGACGCGGGGCCGTTGACGGCGGCGACCTCCACCCGCCCGTCCCAGGGCAGGATGCGGCGGCGCACCTCTTCCGCGTCCAGGGCCACCGAGGCCATCCCGCCGCGCCCGGACAGGGTGGCCGCGATGGCCCGGCTGCGGACCGCGACGATCCGGGCGGCGGTCTCCAGCGACAGCGCCCCGGCCACACAGGCCGCCGCGATCTCGCCCTGCGAATGTCCCACGACGGCATCGGGCAGCACGCCGGCCGCGGCCCACACGGCCGCCAGGCCGACCATCATCGCGAAACTCGCCGGCTGGACGACGTCGACGCGCTCCAGCGTCTCGGCGTCGGCGTCGCCCCGCAGGACGTCGGTCAGGGACCAGTCGATCCAGGGGGCGAGGGCGTCGGCGCACTCGGCGATCCGCTGCGCGAACACCGGCGAGGCGTCCAGCAGGTCCCGCCCCATGCCGGCCCACTGGGCCCCCTGGCCGGGGAAGACCAGGACGACCCTGCCCGGTGCGGCCGCGGTGCCGCCGGTGACCACATGGGACGCGCTGTCGCCCCGGGCCAGGGCCCCGAGACCGGCCAGGGCCTGTGTACGCGTCCCGGCCACGACGACGGCCCGCTCGCTGAGCGTCGCCCGCGCGGTCACCAGCGTCCGGGCGACCGCGGGCAGCGCCGGACACGCCGGGTCCCCCAGGAACGCGGCCAGCCGGCCGGCCTGCGCGGCCAGCGAGCCGGGCGTCCTGGCCGACAGCACCAGCGGCAGCACGGTGGGCGGGGTGTCCGCGTCGGCGGGGGGCTCGAGCGCGGCGGGCCGGGCCTCCTCGGGCACGGGGCCGGCCTCCTCCAGGACCATGTGCGCGTTCGTACCGCTCGCCCCGAAGGCGGAGACGGCGGCGCGGCGCGGCCGGTCGCCGCGCGGCCACTCCTGCGCCTCGGTGAGCAGCCGCACCGCACCGGACGACCAGTCCACCTGCCGGGTGGGCTCTTCGACGTGCAGGGTGGGCGGCAGTACGCCGTGACGCAGCGCCTGCACCATCTTGATCACACCCGCGACACCGGCCGCGGCCTGGGTGTGCCCGATGTTCGACTTCAGGGAACCCAGCCACAACGGCCGCTCACGCCCCTGCCCGTACGTCGCCAACAACGCCTGCGCCTCGATCGGATCACCCAGAGTCGTACCCGTCCCGTGCGCCTCCACCACATCCACATCCGCAGGACCCAGACCCGAAACAGCCAACGCCTGCCGGATCACCCGCTGCTGCGAAGGACCGTTCGGCGCCGTCAGCCCGTTCGACGCACCGTCCGAATTCACCGCACTGCCCCGCACGACCGCGAGCACGCGGTGGCCGTTCTCGCGGGCGACGGACAGCCGTTCCAGGACCAGCACGCCCACGCCCTCGGACCAGCCGGTGCCGTCGGCCGTGGACGAGAAGGCCTTGCACCTGCCGTCCGCGGACAGTCCGCGCTGCCGGGAGAACTCCAGGAAGGCGTCCGGGCTCGCCATCACGGTCGCGCCGCCGGCGAGCGCCAGGGAGCATTCGCCCTGCCGCAGGGCCTGCGCGGCCAGATGGATCGCCACGAGCGACGAGGAGCAGGCGGTGTCGATGGTGACGGCCGGGCCCTCGAAGCCGAACACGTAGGAGACCCGGCCCGAGGCCACGCTGGAGGAGGTGCCGGTCATCACGTAGCCCTGGGCTTCCTCGGGCACGCTGTGCAGGCGGGTGACGTAGTCGTGGTGGACGATCCCGGTGAAGACACCGACGTCCCGGCCACGAGCGGAGAGCGGGTCGATGCCCGCGTGCTCCAGCGCCTCCCAGGAGGTCTCCAGCAGCAGCCGCTGCTGCGGGTCCATGGCCAGGGCCTCGCGCGGGGAGATCCCGAACAGCGCCGCGTCGAACTGCGCGGCGTCGTGCAGGAATCCGCCCGCGCGGGTGTAGCTGGTCCCGGGGTGGGCCGGGTCCGGGTGGTAGAGCCCTTCGAGATCCCAGTCGCGGTCGATCGGGAACCCGGAGACGGCGTCGCGTCCGTCGGCGACCAGCCGCCACAGCTCCTCCGGGCTGTTCACGTCGCCGGGCAGCCGCGTGCTCATTCCGACGATGGCGATCGGCTCGTTCGCGTACGACGGTACGGCGACGGCGGACGAGGGCTTCTCCCCCAGCAGATACGCGGCCAGCGCCGCCGGGGTCGGGTGGTCGAACACCGCGGTCGCGGGGACCTGCACGCCGCTGAGGTCCTGGAGCCGGCGGCTGAGCCGGACCCCGGTGAGGGAGTCGAAGCCGAGGCTCCTGAACGGCTGGTCCTCGTCGAACGCCTCGTCGCCGCGGTAGCCGAGGACGAGGGCGGTGCTCTCCCGGATCAGCTCCAGGAACGTCCGGCGCCGGTCCGCGTTGGAACGGCCGGTGGCGACCACCGCGTCGCCTGCGGGCCCGGCCTCCGGAAGGGCCCGCACCGCACCGCTCTCGACCGGCCCGAGCTCGTCGAGCCAGTAACGCCGGTGCTGGAAGGCGTAGGTGGGCAGCTCCGTGGCGAGCGTGCCCGTGGCCGGGCGGCCGAGGACCGCCGGCCAGTCGACGGGTACGCCCCGCGTGTGCAGCCCGGCCAGCGCGGTCAGTACGTCCGCCGTCGAGCCGTTCTCCCGCAGGGTCGGGAAGCAGCTCTCGGCCGGCACGTCGGGCGATTCCAGGGCCATGGCGACAAGGGCGCCGCCCGGACCGAGTTCGGCGAAGGTGACCGCGCCCTGCGCGCACAGCGCGGTGACGGCATCCGCGAACCGCACCGGGGCCTCGACCTGTTCGACCCAGTGGTCCGGGGTGCCCAGCCGGCCGTCCGTGACGAGGGCGCCGGTCACGGTCGACACGACCGGCAGCTCGCCCGGCCGGTACGTCAGCCGTTCGACGACGGCACGGAACTCCTCGCGTATCGGCGCCATCAGCGGCGAGTGGAAGGCGTGGCTGACCGGGAGCCGGCGGGTCCTGCGCCCGCGTGCGGCCAGCTCGCCCACGACGGCGAGCACGGCGTCCTCCTCGCCGGACAGCACCAGCGAGCCGGGACTGTTGACGGCCGCGACGGCCACCCTGCCCGGCGCGCGCTCCAGCAGCGGGGCCGTCTCGGCCTCGGTGGCCTGGACGGCGGCCATGGCGCCGCCCCGGGGCAGCCCCTGCATGAGCCGGCCGCGCGCCGCCACCAGTTCACCGGCCTCGGCCAGGCCGAGCACACCGCTCACATGGGCCGCGGTGATCTCCCCGATGGAGTGTCCGGCGACGAGATCGGGGTGCACGCCCCAGGAGGCGAACAGCCGGAACAGCGCGGTCTCCAGCGCGAACACGCACGCCTGGGTGTACATGGTCCGGTCGAGCAGCTCGCTCTCGGCGGAGCCGGGCCCGCCGAACGCCACCTCGGCGAGAGGACGCGCGCCGAGGTCGCCCAGATGGCGTTCCACGGCCGCGCAGGCGTCGGTGAACGCCTCGGCGAACACCGGGAACGTCTCGGCCAGGACCCGGCCCATCCCGGCCCACTGGCTGCCCTGGCCGGTGAAGAGGAAGGCCAGCCTGCCATCGGCCGGGCTCCCCATGACGTCGGCGGCCGAGCCGTCCGCCAGCGCGCGCAGCCCGGCGAGCAGCTGGTCCCGGTCGCGGGCCAGCAGCACGGCACGGCGGTCGAGTTGGGCACGGCCGGTGGCGAGGGCCAGCGCGGCGTCCGGGAGGGACACGTCGGGGCGGCCGGCCAGGAAGTCGGCGAGCAGGGCCGCCTGGCCACGCAGCGCGGCGGGGGTACGCGCCGACACCGGCACGGGCACGGGCGCCCGGGCGGGGTCCGGCGCTCCGGGGGCGGGCCCGGCCGGCCGGTGCGCCGGCACCGGGGCGGACCGGCCGGCGGCGCGGCCCTGCTCGGCGCCGGGCTCCGCGGACGCGGAGCCCGGATCGGGCGCGGACGCGTCCGGTTCGGGGGCCTGTTCGAGAATTTCGGGGGCCTGTTCGAGAATGATGTGGGCGTTGGTGCCGCCGATGCCGAAGGACGACACACCGGCCCGGCGCGGGCGTCCGGTCTCCGGCCAGTCACGGGTCTCCGTCAGCAGCCGGACGCTGCCCGCCGCCCAGTCGACGTGGGTCGAAGGACGGTCGACGTGCAGGGTGGGCGGCAGTACGCCGTGACGCAGCGCCTGCACCATCTTGATCACACCCGCGACACCGGCCGCGGCCTGGGTGTGCCCGATGTTCGACTTCAGGGAACCCAGCCACAACGGCCGCTCACGCCCCTGCCCGTACGTCGCCAACAACGCCTGCGCCTCGATCGGATCACCCAGAGTCGTACCCGTCCCGTGCGCCTCCACCACATCCACATCCGCAGGACCCAGACCCGAAACAGCCAACGCCTGCCGGATCACCCGCTGCTGCGAAGGACCGTTCGGCGCCGTCAGCCCGTTCGACGCACCGTCCGAATTCACCGCACTGCCCCGCACGACCGCAAGCACCGGATGCCCGTGCCGCCGGGCCTGGGAGAGGGGTTCGAGGAGCAGGAGCCCGGCGCCCTCGGACCAGCCGGTGCCGTCGGCGGCGTCGGCGAACGCCTTGCAGCGCCCGTCGGGTGCGAGGCCGCGCTGCCGGGAGAACTCCACGAAGGTCTCGACGCTGCCCATCACCATCACACCGCCGACGAGTGCCATGGAGCACTCGCCGAGCCGTATCGCCTGCGTCGCCAGGTGCAGCGCCACCAGCGAGGAGGAGCACGCGGTGTCCACGGTGAGGGCGGGGCCGACAAGGCCGAGGTGGTAGGCGATCCGGCCGGAGAGGACACCGCCGGAGCTGCCGGTCAGGCGGAACCCCTCGGCCTCGGCCGCCCGGTGCAGCCGTACCGACCAGTCGTGGCTGTTGACGCCCGCGAACACCCCGATGTCCTGGCCGGCCAGTCCGGTGGGATCGATGCCGGCCCGCTCGAACGTCTCCCACGCCGTTTCGAGGAGCAGCCGCTGCTGCGGGTCCATCGCCAGCGCCTCGTTCGGCGAGATGCCGAAGAAGGCCGCGTCGAACCCGGCCGCGTCGTCCAGGAAGGCGCCGTGGCGGACGTAGGTGGTGCCGGGGTGGTCGGGGTCGGGGTGGAAGAGTCCGTCGGTGTCCCAGCCACGGTCCTCGGGGAACGGTCCGACCGCGTCGATCCCCTCGGACACCACCCGCCACAGGTCCTCCGGACTGCGCACCCCGGCCGGGAAGCGGCACGCCATCGACACGACGGCGATCGGATCCGCCGCGGGCGGCGTCTCCTGGTGCGCCGGGGCCGAAGGGCTCGCCGGCTCGCCCAGGAGTGCGGCCCGCAGGTGCCCGGCGAGCGCGACGGGCGTCGGGTAGTCGAAGATCATCGCCGGGGACAGGGTGAGGCCGGTCTCCGAGGCCAGCCGGTTGCGCAGTTCCAGCGCGGTCAGCGAGTCGAACCCGGCGTCCTTGAACGTCCGGTCGGCGCCGACGGCACCGGGGTCGGCGTGGCCGAGGACCGCGGCGGCGTGCCGGCGTACCGCCGCCAGGAGTGCGGCGCTCTGCTCGGCGGGCGGCAGCCCGGTGAGTCGCCCGGTCGCGGTCGGCCGTCCGTCCGTGACCGCGGCGCGGGCGACCGGGCGGCGCCGCGGGACCAGGCCGCGCAGCAGGGCCGGGACCGGGACGTCGGCGGCCGCGAGGGCGGCCGGGGCGAACTTCGCCGCGACGCGTCGCGGCCCGGCCCGCAGCGCGGCGTCGAACTGGGCCATGCCCTCGGCGTCGGAGAGACCGGTCATGCCGATGGACTCGTTGCGCCGCAGGTCGGCACGGCCCAGGTGCCGGGTCAGTCCGCTGGACCGGCTCCAGTAGCCCCAGGCGACGGACACCGCGGGCAGCCCGAGGTCGTGCCGCCGCGCGGCCAGCGCGTCCAGCGCGGCGTTGGCGGCGGCGTAGTTGCCCTGCCCCGGGTTGCCGAGCACCCCGGCGGCCGACGAGAAGAGCACGAACGCGGCGAGGTCCAGATCCCGGGTCAGTTCGTCGAGGTGCAGCGCCGCGTCCAGTTTGGGACGGAACACGGCGTCGAGTCGGCTCGGGGTCAGCGCGGTGAGCACGCCGTCGTCGAGGACGCCGGCGCTGTGCACCACCGCGGTGAGGGGGTGCTCCGCCGGGACCGCGTCGATGAGCGCGGCCAGTTGTGCGCGGTCGGCGACGTCGACGGCGGTGACCGTGACGTCCGCGCCGAGCGCGGTCAGTTCGGCCGCCAGTTCGCCGGCCCCGTCCGCCGCGGGGCCGCGCCGCCCGGCGAGCACGAGGTGCCGTACGCCGTGGCGGGTGACCAGGTGCCGGGCGGTCAGGGCGCCGAGGGTGCCGGTGCCTCCGGTGATCAGCACCGTGCCCGCCGGGTCCAGCGGCCGAGCGGCGCCCTCGGTGGCCGGCCTGACCAGCCTGGGCACCTCGGTGCGCCCGCCCCTGATCCGCAGCCAGGGTTCGCCGCCCGTGGCGACGGCGGGCGCCTGTGCCCGGCCCGCCTCGTCGGCCTCGACCAGCACGATCCGGCCCGGATGTTCCGACTGGGCCGAGCGCACCAGGCCGCCGACGGCGGCCGCGCCGAGATCGGTGCCGTCGGGGACCACGACGACGAACCGGGTCGTGTCGGCGCCCGGTGCCGCGACGAACGCCTGGAGCACGGCCAGCGCCGCGGCGACCGACGCCCGGGGCTCACCGGGTTCCGCCTCGTACACCAGCAGATCCACGCCGGCCGCCGCAGTGACGTCGGCGGCCGTCACGACGTGCCGGACGCCGGCGACGGCCGGCTCCCCGGGGCTCCATTGCCCCCACTCGACGGCGAAGAGATGGTCCGCCGGTCCGCCGTCGTCCTCGGTGACCGGCCCCGCTTCGAGGCCGTCGACGGTCATGACCGGCCGGCCCGCCGCGGTCACGAGTTCCAGGCCCGCCACCCGATGGCCGTCTCCGGCCGGTGTCGTGCTGCCCGACCGCACGCGCAGCGCGGACGCGCCGGAGGCCAGCAGCCGCACCCCGGTCCACCGCCTGGCCCGGGTGCCTTCGGGCAGGGCGGTGCGGACGGCGGCGTCCAGCAACGCGGGGTGGATGCCGTAGCGAGGAACGTCGCCCAGCGCGGATCCGGGCAGTTCGGCCTCGGCGGGAGCGCCGAGGCCGGGAAGGCCCGCGGCCTCGGAGGCGGGGGCCAGGACGCCGTGCGCGTGCCGTGTCCACGGCCCGTCCGGCGCGGCCGCCTCGGCACGGGAGTGCACTTCGACGGACCTGCGCCCGTCCGCAGCGGCCTCGCCGACGACGACCTGGACGACGCGGCTGCCGTGGCGCGGCAGGGCCACCGGACGGTCGACGGTGAGCTCGTCGGCGACGGGTGTGCCGGTCTCGTCGCCGAGGCGTACCGCCAGTTCGACGAGGGCGGCCTCGGGTACGACGACCGCGTCGCCGGTCGCGGACAGCCAGGGGTGCGCCGCCGCCGACCACCGGGCGGTGGCGACCGCGCCGCCCGGGTCGGGCGTGCGGACCACCGCGCCCAGCAGCGGGTGCCCGGCGTCGGTGAGCCCCACCGACGCCAGGTCTGCCGCGGGTGCCGCCGGAAGCCAGTAGTGCCGCCGGTCGAAGGCGTACGTCGGCAGCTCCACCCAGTCCGCGCCCGGGGCGGGGAGCAGGCCGGTCCAGTCCACCGCCACCCCGCGCACGAACAGTTCCGCCATGGAGGCCGCCAGCCTGAGCGGACCGCCGTCGTCCCGGCGAAGCGACCCGGTGACCACCGCGGGCACGGCGGCCTCGTCCAGGATCTCCGTGACCGCCTGCACCAGCACCGGATGGGCGCTGACCTCGAGGAAGACGTCGTGGCCCTGGTCGAGCAACCGGCCGACGACGGGCCCGAACCGGACCTGCCGACGCAGGTTCCGCCACCAGTACCCGCCGTCGAGAACGCCCGCGTCGACGACCGGCTCACCGGTGACGGTCGAGTGGAAGGGCACCGCCGGAGCCTTGGCGTCGAGCCCGCCCAGCGCCTCCTCCAGCGCATCGCGGATGTCCTCCACCTGCTCGCTGTGCGAGGCGTAGTCCACCGCGACCCGGCGCACCCGTACGCCCTCGTCGGCCAGCTCCGTCAGCACCTCGTCCAGCGCGTCGGCCGCACCGGACACGACGACGGAGGCGGTGCCGTTCACCGCCGCCACCGCCAGCCGTCCTCCCCAGGGCCGGACGCGTTCCGCCGCGGCGTCCGCGTCCAGCGCGACCCAGGCCATCCCGCCCCGGCCGGACAGCCGCGCGGCGATGGCCCGGCTGCGCAGCGCGACCACCCGCAGCGCGTCCTCCAGCGACAGGGCGCCGGCCACGCAGGCCGCGGCTATCTCGCCCTGTGAGTGGCCGACGACCACGTCCGGGCGCACTCCCACCGACTCCCACACCGCCGCCAGCCCGACCATGACGGCGAAACTTGCGGGCTGCACGACGTCCACCCGCTGCAGCAGTTCCGGGTCGGCCTCGCCGCGCAGGACGTCGAGCAGCGACCAGTCGGCCCACTGTGCGAGCAGGCGCGCGCAGGCGCCGACCCGCTCGGCGAACACCGGTGAGTGGGCGAGCAGTTCTCGCCCCATGCCGGTCCACTGCGCGCCCTGGCCGGGAAACACCATGACGACCCGGCGATGTGCGTCGGGCGCGGTGGCGGTGCCGCGCACCACTGCGGGGCTGCTCTCCCCCGCGGCCAGTGCCGCCAGCGCGGCCAGTGCCTCCGCCCGGCCGCGGGCCAGGACGACGGCCCGCTCCTCCAGGACGGCCCTGCGGGACACGAGGGCCGAGGCCACGTCCGCCCAGGAGTCCTCGGAGCGTTCGAGGAGGGACGCCAGCCGCCGGGCCTGGCCGCGCAGGGCGCCCTCGCTACGGGCGGAGAGCACCAGCGGGACCACGGCGGACGCGGAGGCGGACGCCGCCGACGCCGCTGTCCCCGCCGACGGTGTCTCTTCGCCCGCCGACGGGGTCGCTTCCCTCGCCGACGGTGTCTCCTCGGGTGCCGACGGTGTCTCGGGCGCCTCGGCACCGGCTGCCGGAGCCGCCTCCCGGACGGCCGGTGCCTCCTCCAGGATCACGTGGGCGTTGGTGCCGCTGAGCCCGAAGCCGGAGACCCCGGCGCGGCGCGGCCGTCCGGTGTCCGGCCAGGGCCGGTTCTCGGTCAGCAGGGACACCGCGCCCGCCGACCAGTCGACCTTCGTCGTCGGCCCGTCGACATGGCGGGTGGCCGGCAGCACCGCGTGCCGCAGCGCCTGCACCATCTTGATCACACCGGCCACCCCGGCCGCGGCCTGGGTGTGGCCGATGTTCGACTTCAACGACGCCAGCCACAGCGGACGTTCCGGGTCGCGTCCCTGGCCGTACGTGGCCAGCAGCGCCCCGGCTTCGACGGGGTCCCCCAGCACCGTTCCCGTGCCGTGGCCCTCGACGGCGTCGACGTCGGCGGCGGACAGGCCGGCCGCGGCCAGGGCCCGGTCGATGACCCGCTGCTGGGCGAGACCGTTCGGCGCGGTCAGGCCGTTGGACGCGCCGTCCTGGTTCACCGCGGAGCCGCGTACCACCGCGAGCACGCGGTGTCCGTGGCGCCGGGCGTCGGAGAGGCGTTCCAGCACCAGCACGCCGGCGCCTTCGGCCCATCCGGTGCCGTCCGCGGCCGAGGCGAACGACTTGCAGCGGCCGTCGCTCGCCAGCGCCCGCTGCCGGGAGAACTCGACGAAGGTCCGCGGGGTGGCCATGACCGTGACGCCGCCGGCCAGCGCCATGGCGCACTCCCCCGTGCGCAGGGCCTGGGCTGCCAGATGGAGGGCGACGAGGGAGGAGGAGCACGCCGTGTCCACCGTGACGGCGGGCCCGGTGAAGCCCAGTACGTAACTGACGCGCCCGGACGCCACGCTGGCCGCCCGGCCCGCGGTGGCGAACGCCTCGGCCGCCTCCGGTACGGAGCCGGAAGCGGCGTACTCCTGTTCCATCACCCCGGAGAAGACGCCCACGTCGGCGCCCTTCAGGGTCGACGCGTCGATGCCGGAGTGCTCCAGCGCTTCCCACGAGGTCTCCAGCAGCAGTCGCTGCTGGGGATCCATGGCCAGTGCCTCCCGTGGCGAGATCCCGAAGAAGCCCGCGTCGAACTCCCCGGCGCCGGGCAGGAATCCGCCCCGGTCGACGTACGAGGTGCCGAAGCGGCCGGGATCCGCGTCGAACAGGTTCTCGGTGTTCCAGCCGCGGTCGGTGGGGAACGCGGACAGCGCGTCGCGTCCCTCGCAGACCAGGCTCCACAGGTCGTCGGGGCTGCCGACGTCACCGGGCAGACGGCAGGCCATGCCGATGATCACCACCGGGTCGTCCGCCTCGACGGCCGAGACGGCCTCCGCGACCGGCCGGGGGCCGCCGAACACCTCGGCACGCAGGTGCTCGGCCAGCGCACGCGGGGTGGGGTGGTCGAAGGTGACGGTGGTGGGCAGCCGCAGTCCGGTGCGCTCGGTGAGCCGGTTGCGCAGTTCCACCACGGCGACGGAGGTGAGGCCGAGGTCGCGGAAGGCGCGGTCGGCCGTGAGGGCCCGCGGGGCGGAACCGGGCAGCACGGCCGCGGTCTGCTCCATGACCAGCCGTTCCAGCCGGGCGCGCCGGGCCCGCTCGTCGAGACGGGCCAGCTCGTCGTGGAGGGCGGCCGTGACGGCGTCGTCGGGACGGCTCCGCGCGGAGACCTCGGGGAACACCGCCCGCAGCAGCGGCGGCACCGCGACGCCCCCGGCCGGCCGGCGCAGGTGGAGGCTGAGCAGGGACGAACGGTCCCCGGCGAGCAGGGTGTCCACGGCGGACAGCCCGTCGCGGACCCTGCGCGGATCAGCGGCCCCGTCCCACGGCCAGGCGAGGAAGGACCCACCGTGGCGGCGGGCCACGGCCTCGGCGAGGACGGCGCGGACGAGCACGTCCGGATCGTCCGTCCCGCCGGCCCCGTCCGTCCCGCCGGCGCCGCCGGGCGGGACCACGGGATCGGCCGGATCGGCGATCACCAGGAACGTCCGCCGAGGGCGCTGCCCGGACGTGGCGGCGGCCAGGAAGGCCGCCGGAGCCGGGTCGCCGTCCGCGTGGATCACAGCGGTCACCGGAGCGGCCACGCCGGCGATCGCCGCTCGCAAGGACCGCTCGTCACCGGACGACCACCGCACCTCCGCCCCGGCCACCTCCGGATCGGGTGGGCCCTCCTCGCCCACCAACAGCAGGTGCTGGACCTGGTGGACACAGGCCAGATGGCGGACGACCGCCGCCCCGCGCGCCGTACCGGCGCCGGTCACCACGACGGTGCCCTTCGCGCCGGGCCAGGGCCGCCGCGGCCGATCGGCCACCGGCACCCGTACCAGCCTCGGCGCGTACGCCACACCGGCCCGCAGCGCCTGCGACGGCTCGTCCGCCCCGAGCGCCGACACCAGTTCGGCCGGGACCGGCTCGCTGTCCGCGTCCAGGTCGACGACGAGCAGCCGGTTCGGGTACCGCGTCTGCAGAGCCCGCGCGGCGGCCCGCAGTGCGGCCTGGGCCGGATCCGGCGCGCGGTCCTCGGGGCGCGCCGCCACAGCGCCGCGGGTGAGGACGAGCAGCCGGCCCCCGCCCTGTTCCGGCCGGGCGAGCCGGTCGGCCAGCCGCTCGGCGAACCGCCGGGCGCCGGTGCGGGCCGCCGCCACGGAATCCTGTCCGGTCTCCTCGGCCGGCAGCACCACGGTCACCTCCGCCGTGCCGTCGGCGTCGGCCAGGTCGGTGTGGTGGGCGGCGCCACCCGGCCAGACGGCGGCCAGTGCGGCGGCGCCGGGGCCCACCACCGCCCAGGACGCGGGGCCGGCGCCGGACACCGGGGCGGAGGTCCGCACCCAGTCGACCTCGAACAGGTCGTCGTGGTGGCCGCTCGCGGCGTACCGCAGTACGGCGGGCTGCCCGGCGAGCCCGCGCCGCGTGATCTTGCCGGAGGCGGTACGCGGGATCGCGGCGACCTCGTGGATCTCCTCGGGCACCTTGAAGGCCGCCAGCCGCGCGCGGCACAGCTCGACCAGCGCCGGGACGTCCAGGTCGTCGGAGGCCGGGACGACGTAGGCGACCGGTACTTCTCCGAGGGTGTCGTGCGGCCTTCCGGTCACACCGGCGTCGGCCACGCCCCGGGCCGCGCGCAGCACCGTCTCGACCTCCTCGGGGTGGAGGTTCTCGCCGCCCCTGATCACGAGGTCCGACCTGCGGCCGCAGACGGTGAAGTAGCCGTGCTCGTCGCGCCGGGCCAGGTCGCCGGTGCGGTACCAGCCGTCCCTCATCGCGGCGGCCGTCTCCTCGGGCCGGCCGTGGTAGCCGAGCATGACGTTCGGACCGCTGACCCAGACCTCGCCCTCGCACCCGGCGGGGACGTCCGTGCCGGTGTCGGGATCGACGAGGCGGACCTCGACTCCGGGTACCGGCAGCCCGCAGGAACCGTCGACCCGCCTGCCGTCGGGCGGGTTCATGGTGATCGCCCCGCACGTCTCCGTGCTGCCGTAGGCGTCCACCAGGGGCGTGCCGAAGCTCTCGCGGAACGCGCGGCACAGCTCGGAGTCGGCGACCGCGCCGCCGACCAGGCCGATCCGCAGGTCGGGCAGCGAGAACGGCTGCCGGCGGATCGCCTCGACCAGGTAGTGGTAGGTGGTGGGAACGCCGGCCAGGAAAGTCGACCGGCGGGCGCGCAGGGCCGCCAGGACGTCCTCCGCGGACGCGCCGTCCATGAGGTGGGCGCTCGCCCCGACCACGGTCACCGACAGCACGCACGCGATGTGGGAGAGGCTGTGGAACAACGGCAGCGGCCACAGCACCCGGTCCTCCTGCGAGAGCCCCGGTATCGGGACGTAGGAAGAGGCGACGGACCAGAGGCAGTTGCGCTGGGTGGACAGCACCCCCTTCGGCTGTCCGGTCGTCCCCGAGGTGTAGAACATCCACGCCGGGTGGTCCAGGCCGAGATCGTCCGGCGCGGGTGTCGCGGGCTCGGTGACCGCCAGTTCGTCGAAGGAACGGGTGCCCTCCGGCGCCGGGTTCGCGCCCGTCACCAGCACCGTGACGCCGCGGGCCGGCGCAGACGGGCGGAGGAACTCCGGCGCGCGCACGGCGTCGGTGACGACCACGACGGCGCCGCTGTCCGCCAGCAGCCAGTCCAGCTCGGCCGCGGTGGAGGCCGGGTTGAGCGGGACGCCCACGCCGCCGGCCCGGACGACGGCCAGGTAACTCTCCACCATGGCGACGCAGTTGCGCAGGCAGATCGCCACCCGGTCCCCGCGCCGCACCCCGAGTCCGGCCAGATGGCCGGCCAGCCGGGCCGTCCGCTCCTCCAACTGATCGTAGGTGACCGCCCGTTGGCCGTCCGAGAAGGCGACCTTGCCCGCGAGGCGGGCCGCGTTCCTCCTGAGGACGACGGGCAGGACTTCGATCAGGTCAGCACGCACGGGTCGCACGTCCTTTCACGGAGCGGCTCGTCCGCCGGCGGCGCGGCGGTGCCGCCGGCCTTCACGAGTTGTCGCGGCGCACGAAGGAGATGCGCAGGCGCGGCCCTTCGGCGCCGTTCTCCTGGAGGCTAGGTCGGCCCCCGCCACCGAACATCCCTCAGTCTGGTAGGAGATCGCCGGGCCCTGACCGCCGCTACCAGGGCGGGGGATGCGCGTCGGATCCGGCCGTCTCTACGGTGGGCGGCGACGGCCGACCCAAGGAGCGGAATGTCCACGCGCGAACCCCCTCTCGCCTCACCGTGGATACGGCGGTACGCGGCCGCGCCCGAGGCGCCGGTCCGGCTGGTGTGCCTGCCGCACGCGGGCGGCTCGGCGACCTTCTACAGCGGCCTGGCGCGAAAGCTGGCCCCGGCCGTCGACGTGCTCGCCGTGCAGTACCCCGGACGCCTGGAGCGCCGGGCGGAACCCCTGATGAAGGACCTGACGGCACTCGCCGAAGCGCTCGTCACCGAGCTGGCACCCTGGACCGGGCGCCCCTTCGCCCTCTTCGGGCACAGCCTGGGCGCGATGGTGGCCTTCGAGACGGCCCGCCGGCTGGAAGCCACGGGCCGTCCCCCGGCCGCCCTGTTCGTGTCAGGACGCGGTGCGCCGTCCCTGCACAGGCGGGAGTTCGGCCCGCAGCTGGACGATGCCACCCTGCTCCGGCAGATGCGCAGGCTGGGCGGCACGGACCCCCGCGTCCTCGCCGACGAGGACCTGATGCGGCTCGCCCTGCCGGTACTGCGCGCGGACTACCGGATGGTGGAGGACTACCACTACGTGCCCGGCCCGCCCCTGGGGTGCCCCGTGACCGCGTTCAACGGCCTGACCGACCCCAAGGTCTCGTCCCCGGCCGTCGATGCCTGGCGCGACCACACGACGGCCTCGTTCGACTCTGTCACCTTCCCGGGCAGCCACTTCTATCTCGTGGACCGGCACGAAGAGGTGACGACCGCGCTCACCGACCGGCTGTCCCGGCTCACCGAGTCATCGAGACCCTGACAAGGACCACTCAACAAGCAGAGGTCGGTGTATAGAGCATGGCCAGCGACCGCGCCACGGGAATTCACGATCTGTCCTTCGCGACGACCGAGTTCGTCCTGCCGCACACGGCACTCGCCGCCCACAACGGCACCGACATCGGCAAATACCATGTGGGCATCGGTCAGCGGTCGATGAGCGTGCCCGCCGCCGACGAGGACATCGTGACCATGGGCGCGGCCGCTGCCGCGCCGATCATCGCCCGGCACGGCACCGACCGGATCCGGACGGTCGTGTTCGCGACGGAGTCGTCGATCGACCAGGCCAAGTCGGCCGGTGTGTACGTCCATTCGCTGCTCGGGCTGCCGTCGGCCACCAGGGTCGTCGAACTGAAGCAGGCCTGCTACGGGGCGACGGCCGCCCTGCAGTTCGCCATCGGCCTCGTGCTGCGCGACCCCGCACAGCGGGTCCTCGTGATCGCGAGCGACATCTCCAAGTACGACCCGGACAGCCCGGGTGAGCCGACCCAGGGCGCGGCGGCGGTGGCCATGCTGGTCTGCGCGGAGCCGTCGCTGGTCCGCGTCGAGGAGCCGTCGGGCCTGTTCACCGCCGACGTCATGGACTTCTGGCGGCCCAACTACCGCGAGGCCGCCCTCGTCGACGGCCAGGAGTCCATCACCGCCTACCTCCAGGCGGTGGAGGGCACCTGGAAGGACTACGTGGAACAAGGCGGCCGCTCGCTCGACGAGTTCGCCGCGTTCTGCTATCACCAGCCGTTCACGAAGATGGCCTACAAGGCCCACCGTCATCTGCTGAACACCTGCGGGTACGACGCCGACGAGGCTCGGCTCGAGCGGGCCGTCGGGCGGACCACGGCCTACAACAGGGTCATCGGCAACAGCTACACCGCGTCGGCGTACCTCGGCCTCGCCGCGCTGCTCGACGAGGCGGACGACCTGGCCGGCCGGCCCATCGGCTTTCTCAGTTACGGCTCCGGCAGCGTCGCCGAGTTCTTCGCCGGGACCGCCGTTCCCGGCTACCGGGAACACCTGCGGACCGCGGCGCACCACGAGGCGATCGACCGGCGCCGCCCGCTCGACCACGCCTCCTACCGCGCTCTGCACGGGCGGTCCTTCCCGACCGACGGGGGCGACCACCCGGCTCCGTCGCAGACCACCGGGCACTTCCGACTGGCGGCGCTCCGCGGCCACAAGCGCATCTACGAGCGGCGCTGGACGGATTGACCCGCCGTGTTGCGCACACAGGTGAGGGCCGGGTTGGGGGGAGTGAGAAAAACGCCCACCACAACCACAAAGACGAAGAGGGCAACAAGGGGATCGAAAAACACATAAAACACAAGACCAA